>CAYTLW010000062.1:0-33811 GCA_964438735.1 uncultured Enterobacteriaceae bacterium
AGCACATAAGCCCAAGCACGCCGCCTACGCGATCGGCGACCCCATCGCCGGACTCAGGTTGGCCGGCGCGGTGGCCAATCGGGAGCGAACGCGCGTGCACCTGGTCTGGGACGCGCCGGAGGCGGCCGGGCTGACCGGGCAGCGCATCGAGCGCGCACCACGGCCAACCGGGCCCTGGCGGGTCGCAGCCAGCCCACCGATGACCCGACGCTCTGTGGAGTTGGACATCGCCCACACCACGGACTGGTTCCGGGTCGGTCTGGAGCGCGGTTCCCATATCACCTATGGCCAACCGATTCGGGCCCAGCTGGTCGGCCGCTCGCCCTACCAGTTGGGCGACCGTGTGGTGCCATTTGCGCCCTATCACAAAGCGGTGGTCAGCGCGGTCGTGCACGCCCCTGCCGCCCTGAGAGCGCCCGAAGTCGCCCCGCTGGTCCTGCTGGTCCATGGCAACAACGGCGTCTGCCGCGCCGAGGGCGACGTGGACTACTGCGAGATGACCATGGTGCGCGATCGGACCTGTCCGGACGGGATGCGCTGGACGCCCAACGCCCAGGGCATGGCGTGGCTGGCCGATACACTGGCCGCAGCGGGCATGGTGGCGGTGGTCATCGACGCCAACACCACCAACTGCATCCCTTTGCCGGGCACGGTTCAGGGCCGGGTGACGTTGATGCTGGAGCACCTGCGACAGTGGCGGATCTGGGGCACTGGCGGCGGCCGGCCATTCGGTCCTCGATGGGCCGGGCGGGTGGACCTCAGCAAGGTGGCCATCGTCGGCCACAGCAACGGCGCTGAAGCGGCGGCGCTGGTGCCCGAGATGTTGGGCCGCAGCCGCTGGGATGCGACGCTGAAAGGCGTCGATGTGGGCGCCATCGTCAGCGTGGCGGCGAGCGATTCGCTCCTGTCCGTGGTGGATGGCCCGGCGTTGCTGACGGTGCTCGGCTCATGCGACCAGCAGGTCACCTTCATGGACGGCAAGCGCATCCACGACCGCTCCCTGCCGGCCCGGCGTGCGCCGCTGGCCGAGGCGCTGATCATCGGCGCCAATCACAACGGCTTCAACTCCCGCTGGCTGATGGACGAAGCCATGGACTCCCCCTCGGGTTCCATGGAGACCGCCTGCCCCAACGCCATGAAGCTCCCCGGCGAGGTGCAGCGTCGCCTGCTTGGCCTGCTGGCTTCCAGCTTCATCGACGCCGTCGTGCGGCAGGACGTGCAGCCCGAGGCCTTCATGCGGGCTGAGGCGCCGACCCCGAGCGCGTTCGAGGCTTACCTGGAGCAGAAGGTGGAGATGCGGTGGTCCTACGCCGACCCGATCCGCCAGGTCATCGACCCCTTCGATGGCCGCGATCCGAAGATGCGCAACGCCCTGGGCGGCCAGAATCGATTTGTCGGTTTCAAGCTGGCTGCGCGCTGCTTCGCGCGGGATTGCGATGGCGAGTTCGACCACCCGGTCTGGGCGCTGCGCCTGGAGTGGCAGCAGGCGGACGCACGGGCCATCTTCCCACTGGGCAACTTCGACGCGAGTTCATTCAGCGTGTTGTCCTTCCGGGCCTCCCAATGCCTGCACGGTGAGCACAACCGCGCCGATCACGATCGGGATCTGCTCATCCGCCTGGTCGATGCGGCCGGCAACGAGGCCACCATGCGCCTGTCCGAGGCCGGTCGGCTGCGCTTCCCGTCGACCCTGGCCAGGCCCAAACCCAAGCTCCCCTATATGCGCGAGCAGCTGCATACCGTGCGCATGCCGCTGGCGGCGTTCAAGAGTCGGAATGACCGCCTCGACCTGACTCGGCTGACCACCATCAGTCTGGAGACCGCCGTGCCCGGTCATCATCGCGGCGCCATCGTGCTTTCGCAGCTCGAGCTGTCCCGGTAGCGCCCGCCCCGCCCCATGGCGCGACTTGCCCCGCGGGCCCGGCGCCACCATGATTCCCTCCCCGGCCTCTGCTGTGGTCCCCGCGACCGCGAAACCATCCCTGCGCGACCGCGACCATGGCCCCATTGCTCTTCATACATCCCGCGGGCCATCTCAATGAGCTGGTGATTCCCAGCGGCGCCATCAGCGCCATGAACAGCGCGCCAGGGCCGCGCCTGGGCCGCTATGCTTTCGAGGTCAGCGACGATGAGATCGCGGCCGCCGAAGTGATCGCCATCGACCTGCACTGGGCGCTGGCGCTCAATGGATTCGGGCCGCTGGTGGCACACATCCGAACGGTGGCCCCGACCACACCCATCGTGGTCGGCGGGATCAGCGCGAGCCACTACGCGGGCGAGTTGCTTCGCCGCCATGACATCGACTACGTGGTCCAGGGCGATGCGGACACGGTCTTCCCGGCGCTGGTCGCCGACCTGCTCGCCGGTCGCACGCCGGGCCCGCTGGCCAACCTGCACCGTCGTCAGGCGTCGGCACCGGCGCTGCAACGCATGACCAGCGAAGAACTGAGCGCCACCGATTGCGTCAGCACCGACTGGTTTCCAACCGCGACTCGATTTGCTGCTTTTGAGGCGCACGCGTTCACGCCCTCGGCGACCATCCCGGTGGCGCGGGGTTGCAGCCATCGTTGCGACTTCTGTTACGGCTCCTTCGCCGCGACGTTCGGCGAAGGCGTGCCCATCCGGTCGCCCGACGACACGGTGCGCATGGTCCGCGCCGCCAGCGAGAGCGGCCAGCCCGCCCTGCGCCTGATCGCCCTCAAACTGCCGCCGCGACACCTGGCCAACCTGTGCGAAGCGCTGGCCGCCGCCGGTCCCTTTCACTTTCCCGCCGGCGCCGGCTTCTACCTCTGCACGCCGCCCTCGGACCCCGACCTCATCGCGCTGGAGTCGGCGTTCGCGGACATGGTCTTCCTGTCGGCCATCGATCCCTTCGAGATCGTGCCCGGCACGCCGAGCAGTCGACAGGCACACGCTCGCGGCTGGCGTCGCGTGGCGGAGAGGGTGGCGGTGTCCAGTCGCCTGGTCCTGGACCTCTGGGTCACCCAGCCGGAACACCTGGCGGCGGCCCGGCGACGACTCCCGCAGGCGCCCGGCGAGCGGGTCAAGGTCAGCTATGGCGGGACCTGGAACGTGACGCGACCCATGGACGGTCGCTCACCGCAGGACCTGGACCTTGTGCACCGCGCCGTGGCGCCCATCTGGACGTTCTACGCTGGCCACCTGCTGTCGCCGGCGCTGCATCGACTCCTGCGACCGTGGGCCTTGCTGGACGAGCTGGACGAGGAGCCAGAGTCCTCGCCACGTCCGGCGGGGCCGCTGGGCGCGTTTCATGACCTGGCGCTCAGCTGGTGGCGGAAGCATAGGCTCGCCGCCCTGCCCGGCTTGAGAGTCCGCGTCATTCCGTGCTCTTGGAAATCGGCTGGCACCTCACAGGGCTCCTCTTGGGATTCGGGTGGCACCTCGCAAGCCGGCCCGCCGCAAGGCCGCACATCGCGAAGCACGTCCAATGAGCTGCGTACCCACGACGCCGCAGCCGTGACTTCGCTGGACGACCTGGCGCTCGACCCTGCAGAAGAAGGGGCGACGTTGGCGGGTGGCTGGGACCATCGCGGCGTCACCCTGCGCGCCCGCCTGGGGCCCACGCGAGCCCGGGCACTGGTCCTGGTGCCGTGCCCTCTGGGCGGCGAGCAGCGGTTGGACGGCCGTTGGATCGCCGCGGTGGGCGGCGCCGGACTGCTGACCGTGGCGTTGCCGCGGATCGAAGCTCCCCGGGCGCTGCTGGTGGAGGTGGCCATCCGTGTCCAGGAGGCGATGATCGGCGTGATGGACGAAGAAGGGGTCGTTGTGGCGCGCGGCAGGGTGGATATGGGCTACCTGCGCCAAGGTGTGGACAGCGGCGGCTTCAACGGTCCCGCGGCGGTGAACCACCATGGCTAGTTCGGCAAATGGAGGGCTCCTCGGTGTGGGTCGGGCCGCGCGTCGGCGACTGCGAGCCCTGTTCAGTTCATCGGTCAACGACACGTGGATCACCTGCCAGGACTGCGGCCGGGTATTGGAAGCTCAAGCCCTGGTGCGAGACGACGAGGTCTGGCTTGTCGGTCGATGCCCCGAGCACGGGCCAAGTCGGAGCCTGCAGTCTCGTCATCCGGCCTGGTACCGCACCCTGGAGCTGATGCTGCCGGCGACGACGCGGCCACTGGCCGAGCTTGACCTGGCCGACGAGCGGGAACGCATCCGCGGCGTATTCATCGACCTGACGGAGCGCTGCAATCTCGCCTGCCCGAACTGCTTGACCAACGCCGCCACCGACGCCGTCGCGCCGACACCTGACCTGGACGCGGTTCGACGTGCCCTGGCCAGGTTGCTGCCCCAGCGACCGGTGCTCTACCTCACAGGCGGAGAGCCCACGTTGCATGGGGATCTGCTGGGCTGGATCGAGACGCTCCACGGCGACGGCTATGACGTCAAGCTGCTGACCAACGGTCTGCGCCTGCGCAATCGGGCCTTCTGTGAAGACCTGTCCCGCGCCGGCGTGCGGTGGGTCCTGCTGCAATTCGACAGCACCAGCGAACAAGCGCTGCGTGGCCTGCGCGGCCAGGCTGGGCTGGCAGCGATCCGGCAGCGGGTCCTGGCCAACCTCTCGGACAGCGGCATGAGCATCGACCTGGCGTGCATGATCGACCGCCGGTTGAACTTCGACGAGATGGGCGACCTGCTTCGCCTGGGATTTGCCACGCCGGGCGTTCGACATGTGTCCTTCATGCCCGCTCGCCGACTGGGCCGTGGCGAGTTGACCGACGACGACAACCTGCTCGACGAGATGGACATGATGCGCGCCATCGCGGAGCAGACGGACGGCGCCATCCGGCCACGCGACTGGCTGACGTTCTTTGCCAGCGCCGCCCTGCTGCACCGGCTCAGCGGCTCGGTCGACCTGGCACCTCGACGCTGCTTTCTACCGCTGCCGCTGGTCGGCGATGCCGGCCGATTCCGACCGATCACCCGCCTGTCGGGCACCTTGTCCAGCCGCCAGAACCTGCACGCCGTGGCGCGCATGTTGTCGCGCGGTGGTCGCCTGGAGGCGGCCCCCTGGACCGAACGAACCCTGCTGACCTCGATCGAGACCTTCCGTGAACCGGGCTCCATCGACCTGGGCGATGCGGCCCGCTGCACCCGCTACTACCTGGTCGGCGATCGGGTGCAGAAGGCCTGCCTGTACAACGTGGTCGACCGCCCGGCGCAGCAGCGGCAACGCCCGGCGGGCACGTGAACCCCACGCCCGCGCGATCCCGGTCAAGCCCCGATTGCGACCGCAGGCGCCCCGCCCTACCTTTCCCTGGCTCGCAGCCCGATCTTCGACAGGAGTCGACATGGCCCGCCTGTTCATCAGCGCCACCCACCAGAACGTGGGCAAGACCACCACCAGCCTGGGGCTCTATGCGCTCTTCCGCTCCCTGGGCAAACGCGTGCACTTCATCAAGCCGGTGGGACAGAGATTCGTCGAGAGCGACGCCGGCGAGGTGGCCGACGAGGACGCCGTGCTCATGCAGGTCTTCTTCGACCAGGACATGAAGCTGGCCAACATGAGCCCTGTGACCATCCCGGCCGGGTTTACCAGCCAGTACGTCTTCGACCGCAACGTGGACGAGATCTACGGCAAGATCGACGACGCCATGGCGACCATCGATCACAACGTGGACATCACCCTGATCGAGGGCACGGGCCACGCAGGAGTCGGTTCGGTCATCGACGCTTCGAACCCGGACGTGGCTGCCCACCTGGACGCCAAGGCGATCATCATCGCCGGGCCGGGCGTGGGCCGTCCCATCGACGAGATCTGCCTCAACAAGGCGCTCTTCGACCTGGCCGGGGTCGAAGTCGTCGGCGCCATCGTCAACAAGGTCACGCCCGATCGCCGCGACAAGCTCGAGCCCATCGTGCGCAAGGGGCTGGACAACAAGGGCATCCGCTGCCTGGGCGTGATGCCCCATAACGTCGGCTTGACGGTGCCCACGGTGGAGCAGCTGGTCGACGAGTTGAAGCTCGAGGTGATCGCCGGCGCCGAGTACCTGAACAACAAGGTGCACAACACCATCGTCGCCGCCATGACGCCGCCCAATACCATCACCTGGATCAAGGACGGCACGTTCATGATCACGCCGGGCGATCGCATCGACAACGTGCTCGTGGCGGTGGCCGCCAACCTGGTCGGCAAGGCCAAGCAGACCGGGCAGGTCTCGGGCATCCTGCTGTCCGGCGGCATCCGGCCCGACGCGACCATGATGGGCCTGCTGCGCGACGCTCATGTGCCGATTCTGCTGACGCCCGAGGACACCTATCACATCTCGGCCGCCGTTGAGGGGCTGGTGGTGAAGATCGGTCCCAAAGATGGCGACAAGGTCCAGATGGCGGCGGATATGATCCGCGAATATGTGGATGTGGATGCCTTGCTGGCGGCTTTGGGGCTCTAACGCAACGAGCTGCGCCTGGCGACATACAATCCGAAAAGCACGGTCACGCCGCCGGCGATCTGCAGGGGGCCGAGGGCTTCGTCCAGGATCAGGAAGGCCAGGATGGCCGCGCCCACCGGCTGTACCAGCAGCGAGACCGAGCCGAAGGATGCGGGCAGGTGGCGGAAGGCGTAGGCGACCATGCCCTGGCCGAAGACGTGCACCAGGGCTGCCAGGGCGAGCAGGATCAGCAGGGCCTGCCAGGTGGGGATGACCAGGGATTCGTCCGCCAGCAGGGATAGAGGCAGCAGGGCCAGGGTGCAGGCGATGCTGCTCCAGGTCATCAATTCTACGGTGCCGAAGCGGGCGCGCAGGCGCTTGATGGAGAGCTGGTAGCTGGCATAGAAGACCGCGGTGAGCAGGCCGAGGCCGTCGCCGAGCAGGTGATCGCTGCTGAGCTGGATGCTGGCGCTCATGAGCACCACCGTGCCGCCGATGGCCAGGACCAGGCCGAGCAGGAAGCCGCGGGTGATCCTCTCGCCGAGGAAGAGCCAGGCCACGGCCGTGACCCCGATGGGTGCGAAGTTGGCCAGCAGGGTGGCGTTGGCCACGGTGGTGTACTCGATGGATCGATGCCAGACGGCCAGGTCGCCGGCGAAGAGCAGGCCGGGCACCGACATGGCGGCCACATCGGCCAGCTTTGGCCGGCGCATCACCGGCCGGCCCGCCAGCGCCGATCCGCCGCCCAACAACGCCAGCACGGGCACGGCAAAGAGCAGTCGATAGAACGCTGTGACCGTCGGCCCGGTCTCGCTCAGCCGAACCAGGATCGGCGCACACGCAATCGCCAACGCCCCCGCAACCAGCGCCAGCAAGGCGACGCGAGCATGGCCGCGTTTATCGGCGCGTGGGGACTTGTTCGTCACAACGCTGCCGCCTCGTGGAGTCCCCGGTCACAGCGACCAGGTGACGGAGTTACTCCGTCGCCACGCAGTGGGAAAGCCGGAAAAATGACACTTTTTCCGGCTTGGGGCCGAGCCCCGGCCCCCAACCATTAAACGTCGCTGGTCATGATGAAGACCGGATTGCGGTGGAAGCTGTGGTAGACCGGCCGCAAGCGCTCGGTGTCGTAGTACTTGTGCACGTCCACGACCTTCTTGCGGCCGACGACCACATCGAAGGGCACGTTGTCGTAGCAACCGTTGCGGATGTTCACCAGCCGTCCGGAGCGCCGCTGCAGGACCAGATCGAAGGCCAGGTTGCCGTAGGCCATGGGCACGATGGAGTCCAGGGCGTCGGGATCGCCGCAGCGCACCAGGTAGCCCAGGCGCTGATTGACCACGTTGACGCGGCGGCCATCGTTGTACTTGGGCGACAGCTCTTTGAGCGAAGCCGCGACGCGATCGCCGATGCCGCCCAGCTTGCGATGGCCGTACTGGTCGACCTCGCTGCCTTCGTAGGCCATCTCGCCGCCGCTGATGGTGGCACCCTCGCTGATGAGCAGGACCGAGTAGTTGCTGGGGTTGCGTTTGCGGTCCTCGACCAGGAGTTTGGTGAGCTGATCCATGTCGACGGGATGCTCGGGGATGACGCAGCGATCGGCGGCGCCGGCCATGGTCGGCAGCAGGGCGGTGAAGCCGGCGTAGCGGCCGAAGACCTCGATCACCAGGAAGCGTTCATGGGAGCCGGCCGAGGTGCGCAAGGCGTGGGTCTGCTCGATGATGCGCGTGACGCACGTCGAGAAGCCGATGCAGTAGTCGGTGCCCGGCACGTCGTTATCCATCGTCTTGGGGATGGCGATGACCTTGACGCCCTCCTTGTGAAGCCGGTGGCCATAGCTGAGCGTGTCGTCGCCGCCGATGGGGATCAGGTGGTCGATGCCCAGAAACTCGAGGTTGCGCAGCACGTGCGGCGTGACGTCGTTAATCTCGTCGGTGTACTGGTCGCGTAGATGGGGAGGCAGCACGTCGCGCGGGATGCGGCTGGGCCGCGTGCGCGAGCTGTGCAGGAAGGTGCCGCCCGTGCGCCCTGCGCGGTTGACGGCTTCGGTGTGCAATTCGGATACGAAAGCGGAATTGTCGGCGTCTTTTTCCGGGATCAAGTCGACGAGCCCGGCCCAGCCGCGGCGGATGCCCAGCACACGGTAGCCTTCGCGGCGCGCACGCACCGTGACGGCGCGGATTGCCGGGTTCAGACCAGGGACGTCGCCGCCGCCTGTGAGGATACCGATCGTGCCTTTGTAGCTCGCCATTTGCACTTCCCTATGTGGGTGGGTCGAACGTCAACGAAAGAGGTCTGCGCTGCCGGCGGCAGCATGTAGCACAGCCTGCGACAGAGATGCCAGTGCAGGCAGAGGCGGGGGTCCGCCCGCTTGTATTCGTCGTGGCGAGGCGAGGCGCTATTTGCCGCAGTGACCGTATACGCGCCAGCTGTCGACGAAGACCCCCAGGGTCTTGTTGTTGATCGCGTCTTTGGTCTCGAAGCGAAGCTGAACCTGGATGGTCTTGCCCGCGTAGGCGCCCAGATCGGCGGTGATCGGCACCCACTTCTTGACCGGCGTATTGGCCTTGCTCCAGACCACCGCTGGCTTCTGATCGGGGATCAGGACCGACGCGGTCAGCACGTCGTATGTGCCCCCCGGCTCGGTGTCCATGTACAGGTCGAAGGTCAACTTCGCGGGTCCCGGCGGCAGGACCACCGGCGGGGTCGTGGCTGTGCCGTGATTGACGCCGAATTCATAGTTCCCCGCGGCGAGATTGCCGTAGTAGAGCGCCCCGGGCGCGGAGGTGGCCTTCAGCGCCTTGGGGGCCAGCTGCCAGCCCTTGCCCGGCCCGGCGGAGTTCTTGATGGTCACGCCGTAGAGCACCCCCTCATCGAAGGGCGCGGACCAGGCCAGCGGATTGCAGCAACCCTTCTTGGCGAAGTTGATGCACTTGGCCGACGAGCAGGTATCCGTCGTGCAGGCCTTGCCGTCATTGCAGTGTACGTTCGTGGCGCAGCAACCCGGGATGGGATCCTGCAGGCACTTCTTGGCCGCGTCGTCGCAGTAGCCCTTGTTGCAGGTCAGGCTTTTGCAGACCATGGGCTTGGCGCCGCTGCACTTGCCCACGCCATCACAGACCTCACCGACCGTGCAGAACTTGCCGTCGCTGCACTTGGTGCCCTTGGCCTTGTGCTTGATGGTGCACTTGTTGGCCGTCTCGTCGCAGTAGGGCGATGAACAGCCGCCCAGACTGACGCCGCCGGGGCAGATCCTCGGCTTGCCGCCGACGCAGGCTCCCTTGCCGTTGCAGTGGTCGCTTGTGGTGCAGTACTTGCCGTCATTGCAGGGTGCTGACACCGGTTTCGGCTGCTTGGTGCAGGAGTGGGTGGTGGCGCCGGTGGACTTGCAGACGCCCACCTGGCAGGCGGTCGTGCCGGACGCGCACGTGATCTTGGCCACGTAGGTACACTTTCCCGCCTTGCAGGTATCGAAGGTGCAGCCGTCCTTGTCGGCCGCGCACACGGTGCCATCGGCTTTGGCCAGGCTCTCGCACTTGCCGGTGGCCGGGTTGCAGTTGGCGGTGTGGCAGCTGTCGGCCTTGCAGACGATGGACTTGCCGCCTTTGCACTGGCCGGCATTGCAGGAACCCGAGTTGGCCTGGTGGCACTTGTTGCCGGTGTCGCAGGCGGCCCCGTTCTTGGCGGCGGCTTCGTGTTTGCACTTGCCGGAGCCCTTGTCGCAGCTGTCGGCGGTGCAGGGGTTGTTGTCGTTGCAGTCGCCGTCGGCTTTGCACTCGCACTGATTCTCCGAGACGCAGTTGCCGTTCTTACATGCGTCGACCGTGCAGGGGTCGCCGTCATCGCACTTGCCCTTGCCATCGGGCGCGTGCTCACAACCCGCCTTGCTGTCACAGTCGTCGATCGTGCAGGGGTTGCCGTCATCGCAGAGCTTGGCGTCTGCAGTGGACTTGCACTTGCCCGTCTTGGGGTCGCACGTGTCGAAGGTGCACGACACGCCATCGTCGCAGCTGGTCTTGGCGCCCAGGCAGGCGCCGTCGGTGCAGGAGTCGGCGGTGGTGCAGGCCTGACCGTCATCACAGGCGCCATCGCCGGGTGTGAAGCTGCAGCCGGTCTTGGAGTCGCAATCATCATTCGTGCAGGGGTTGCCGTCGTCGCAGGGGACCTGCGCCGTGCCGATGCAGACGCCCTCGGTGCAGACCGATTTCTCGGTGCAGGCGTCTTCGTCGTCGCAGGCCTTGTCGTTCTCTTTGGGTTTGAGTTCGCAATCGCCGGTCTCGGCCACGCAGGTGTTGACCTGGCACTCGGTGTTCTTGTCCTCAGCGCACGTCACGGCGGTGGCGGCGTCCAGTACGCAGACCTTGTTGTCGCACTTGTACTTGCCCAGGCAGGGATCGTTGTACTTGGCGCAGTCGCCGTCGGCCACGCATCCGCACTCCGGATCGGGCTTGCCGACGCACTTGCCTTCGGTACACACATCGCCGGTGGTACAGCCGTTGCCATCGTCGCACTCGCCTTCGGCCGCGCCATCGACCTTGCAGCCCTCCTTGGCGTCGCAGGCGTCCTTGGTGCACGGGTCCCCATCATCGCATTTGTCACCCTGGGGAGTGTGCTGGCAGCCGTCCTTGGCGTCGCAGGTATCGAAGGTGCAGTCGTGGCCGTCGTCGCAGCTGAGCTGCGTGCCCTTGCACTTGCCCTGCAAGCAGACCGTGTCCTCGGTGCAGGCGTCGTCATCGTCGCATTTCTGCTTCAGGTCGGTGATCGGGTCGTGCACGATCTTGCGGCCCTGGTCGCAGAAGTCGTTGGTGCAGGGGTCGTCGTCGTCGTAGTCCTCGGCGGTGGCCGGCACGCACTTGCCGCTGGCGCACTTCTTGCCGCAGACACCGAAACCGCAGGCCGTGCCATCCTCGGTGGGCCCGGCCTTGCAGGCGCCATCCTTGTCGCAGGTCGTGGCCTGGCATTCGCCCGTCTCGTTGAGCGGATCCTTGCAGGTGGTGCCCTCTGGCCGCGTGTCCAGTACGCAGGCCTGGGCCTGGCATTTGGGCACCTTGCAGGGGGTCTTGCCCTTCATCTCGGCGCAGTCGTAGTCGGTCAGGCACTCCGGCTTGCCGCCGTCCTTGCCGCCGCCGTCGACCACGTCGGTGCCCGTCTTGGCGTCCTTGTCGGCCGGCAGATTGGCGACCTTGACCTCGCCGCAGGCGGAGAGGACCAGCATGGCGATGGCGATCATCGCGGTCGGAAGGGCGACTTGCAGGCTTTTCGGGGGCATCAGGGGTCTCCGGTGCAGGAGCAGATCGGCTGTTCGAGACAGGGTATCCGCAGCCGAGCACCGGCACAACAAACCCGGCACATCCATGGCGATCTGCATGCCCCACCTCGCCTTGATCGATGGCCTGTAGCGGGCGTCAGCCTCAGAAGGCGCGCGCCAGGTGGGCGGATTGGCCGGGCGCGGGCGGCTCGAAAGGCGTCAGCTCGAAATCGCGATTGGCCAGCCACAACAAGGAGGGGGCACGCAGCGGGACCTCGAATCGGAAGCGCACCGCGTCGACCAGTCCGGCGGCGTTGTGGGACATGACCTCGATGGCCACCCCGGTCAGGTGCATCCGGTGGCCGATGGGCAGGGGGTTGTCGGCGCCACGAAGCAGGCAGTCGGCCGGGTTGCCATGCCAGCCCGCATGGGGGCGCACCTCGATGGTGTGCTCATCGATGCCGCGGACCTCGATGTCGTACATGGCCGAGGCCAGCAGGCGCACACGAGCCGGTCGGCTGCGTCCCTGCACAGCGCGGATGAAGTGCAGGTCCGAGGCACATAGATCGTTGGAGTTGACCAGGATGACCGTCCTGCTACCGAGCCCTTCGTCGTCTGGCATGGCGTCGGCGCAGGCGTGAAAGAGCGGGTCGATCATCGCGGGCAGGCTCAGGATGCCGCCGGCCAGGGAGATGGGCGCCAGCACCCCGTGCAGGCCGAAGAGGGCCACCGCAAGGCCTCGGCGGGCGCGAGCGCGGGTGGAGTCGTCCCCGACGCTGCGCTGCCAAAGCCGATGCAGCAGCTCGGCCAGCAGTCCGGCGCCGCCGAATCCGACGAAGATCAGCAGGCGATTGCTGGGGAAGGTCGCGCAGACCGGCACGGTGGCCAGGACCATACCCAGCGCGTGAAAGCGCGCGGTGGCGGAGGTGCGCAGCAGGTCGCGCACCAGCCAGGCGACGAGCGCGACGACGACGAAAGCGCCCAGGAGCCACAACGCGGCCAGGGGTCCGGCGAGGAAGGTGTAGACGATGGACGGGATGTTGGTCCACTGGGAGGCCAGCAGCACCGGCAGGCGCTCGACCGCGGCGGCGGCAAAGAGCAGCGGCTCGCGCACCGGGTCCAGGTACAGGCCCGAACCGGCGGCGCCGTAGCCCAGGGAGTTGTAGAGCAGACGCCACAGCACCACCACCAGCGCGTAGGGAGCCAGGGCAGCCAGGCGGCGAAGCAGCGGACCGCGATCCAGGAAGAGCGCGTGGGCGAAGAGGTAGGCGGTCACCGCCAGGGCCGACTCGGCTGAGAACAGACCAACGGCCAGCAATATGGGCCCCAGCACGGCGCCCGGACGCCAGCCATCGCGCCGCCAGCGGTCGTGCACACCCAGGGCGCCCAGCCCGGCCAGGGTGGCCAGCAGGGCGCTGCGATTGGCCACCCAGCCCACCGGCAGGCTGCGCGCATCGTCGACGGCGTAGAGCAGCGCGGCCAGCCCGGCCACCACGATGGTGCCGTGCAGGCGGCGATAGACCACCGTCGCCGCCAGAACCAGCACGCCGCCCCAGGCGATGGAGTGGGCGTGGGCAAACCAGGCCGCACCCCGCATCAGCTGGTCATCGAGCAGATGGGTGGCCACGGTCAGCGGGCGCCAGAAGCTGGCCCGCAGGGTGTCGGGCGCCCACCAGGACAGGATGCCCAGGTCGCGCAGCTCGGCGTTGTGGATCGGGTCGCCGTCCATGAAGCGGAACATGTCCATCAGCGGCCAGGCGCCCATCAGCTCGGGCAGGCGCTCTCGAATCAAAGCCTGGTGGACCCAGTCGTCGACGATCCAGCCGATGGTCAAGGCTGGCAGGGTGACCAGGATCGTCAGCCCGGCCAGCCACAGGGGCAGCTTGGGCGAGGTCAGCAAATCAACAACGCGAGCGGCTCGGGTCGGCGGAGACATGGTGGGCCAGGGCGGCGGGTAGGGCGCTTCGCCATGCGGGTGCTGGCGTGAGAACTGCCACAACCATGACATGGCGCAATCGGCGCGACCAGCGACGGGGGAGCCCGCTATCATCGGGGCGTCGATGCTCGACCTCCCTGGCGATTGACCCGGGCAGCCGGGGCGACAATGCTGTCGTGGTCCCAACGCCGGGCTGGGAGACCTCGTCGTGCGTCATTGCCTCAATTGCGGCCGCTACCTCAGAGAGCGACAATGCCCCGATGATGGCTGGCCAACGCTGCGCGTGGTTCGAGGCACGGGCAAGCGGATCGAGATCGGCACCAACATCGCCGGGCGCTACGAGCTGGAGGACTTCATCGGCCGCGGCGGCTTCGCCAAGGTCTTCGGCGGCACCGACAAGCGCACCGGCCAGAAGATCGCCGTCAAGGTGTTGTCCAAGGCCTTCAACGCCGAAAACGCCGAGGCAGCCAAACGTTTCGTGCGCGAAGCGGCGACGACTTCCAGCCTGACCCACGGCAACACCATCCGCCTGTTCGACTACGGCCAGACCCAGGAGGGGCAGCTCTTCCTGGTCATGGAGCGACTGTCCGGCGAGCCCCTGGGTGACCGCCTGCACGACCTGCAGGAGCGCGGCATCAAGATGCAGACCGCGGCCATCATCGCCATCGGCAGCGGCGTGTTGCAGAGCCTGATCGAAGCCCATGCGCGCGGCCTGGTGCATCGGGACCTGAAACCCGACAACATCTTTCTGCATCGCCTGGGCAAGAGCCGACCCATCGTCAAGGTGCTGGACTTCGGCATCGTGCGGCCCGAGGGCAGCAAGATGACCCAGGCCGGCCAGCCCATCGGCACGCCGACCCACATGAGCCCGGAGCAGGCCCAGGGGAAGTCCATCGATATCCGAAGCGATATCTACTCCCTGGGCGTGGTCCTGTACGAGTGCGCCACCGGCAAACTGCCCTTCCACGAGGCTTCCAGCGCCTGGGTGACCATGCTGCAGCACGTCACCGAACCGGTGCCGCCGATCCTCGACAGTGCGCCCGATCGCGAACCGGCCCTGGCCGAGGTCATCGAGAAATCCCTGGCCAAGAAGCCCGAAGATCGCTGGCAGAGCGCCGCCGAGATGCGCTCCGCCCTGCGCACGGTGGTCCTGAAGGGCACGGGCAAGACGGCGGGCACGGCCACGGGCATCCAGGCCTTGCGCGCCGCCACGCCGACCCGCTCGCGACGCGTGGACGCTCACAAGGCGCTGGCCCAACGGCGAATCACCCGCCTGTCGGTCAAGAAGCCACCCAAACCGGCGCCGCCGACGCCGGAGAAGGCTGCGTTGCACCAGGCGGACACGGAAGCGGTCGATCAGGACGCAGCGCGGGCCCAGATCGCTGCCGCCCGGGCGGCGCGCGCCAAGGGTGGCACGCCGCAGAAGTAGAGGCAGCGTCAGAAGTAGAGGCGCCCCCTTCATCCCAACAATCGCCGATCTCTTCCGCTACCTGCCCGGTACAAAAATGAAGGGCCACTGCACGACGCAGATCCCGGCGTCCGGCTTCTGGAAGCGGATTCGTCGCACCGCTCTCAGCACGCAGTCTGTCACCCGGGGACTCTTCAGTGTATTGGATAGCAGCCGCTCGCCGCGCACCTTGCCCTGCGTGTCGATGGTCCAGCGCACGGTCACCTTGCCGCGCAGGTTGGGCCGAGACAGGAGTTGGGTCTCGTAGCAGGCACGGAGGGCCGAAGCGCGTCGCTTGACGTTCTTGGCGATGTGGCCCCGGTCGCAGCCGCCCCGGGCGATGCCGTGCCCGGTCGTGATGATCGGCGGCCTTCTGGTGGGTTTGCGACCGATGCGCACATTGGGCTTTCTGCCGACGCCGCCACCGGTGTCGATGGGGCCCAGCCCTCGGATGCGTCCGTAGCCGCCTGTGCCGCCGCCTCCGGTTCCGGTGTGACGGAAGCCCATGCCGCCGGAACCATGGCCGATGACCAGCTCGGAACCGTCGCCGCTCATGGCCACGGCCATCTTGGAGCTCAACGCGCCCGTGTCGCCCGCCAGCACGTCCCCGAGGGCGCCCTGCAGCGCCTGCGCGCCACCCAGCACCTTGGCGATGCCCAGCTTTCGCACGTCGATCTTGTCGACCATCTTGCCGTCCATTTTTGGCACCTTGGACTTCTTCTTGGTATCGATATCGGGGTCGCCGAAGACGCCCTCCTCGCCACCTGCCGTCTTGCCGGTGGTGTCGTCTTCTTCACCCTGCAGGACCTCCTCGTCGGTCATCTCCTGCGGCATCTCCATGGTCAGCTCGATGTGCTCGAGCCGGCGTTGATACGGCGACTCGTCCACCGATCGGCGGCGACGATCCTTCTCGCCCAGCAAGGCCGTGGTCAGGATCACCAGCAGCGCCGCGGCGACGATGGCGAAGGACACGGCCAGGGCCACGTTCTCGCGCTGGGAGGCGCCGCCCAGGATGGCCGTCTCGGCGCCGACGAAGTGAAAGGCCAGCTGCACGTCGTTGTCGAAGAAGAGCCGACCGCCATCGCCATCTCGCAGCGTCACGCTGCTCACATGGGTGGCGTCCCGCTCCTGTCCGTCGACCTGCAGCTCGCCATCGACCCCCCTTGGCAGGTCCAGGGTCCAGGTCTCATCGCCCCCCGGCGTGAGCAGGGTGTGGCTGGGCATCCCGCCGGCGGCCAGCTGGAACAGGGCCTTGTCGCTCTCGCCTACGGTCACCGGGCCCGGTTGGAAGAAGACCTTCTCGTACAGGATGGTGCCCTGCCAGGACATCAATACGCGTAGAAAACGCGCGCCGCGGTCGTACTCGGGGTGGGCGGTGACCACGATGAGGCCGCCGAAGACCGCCGCGATGGAGGCCACGACCACCACGGCCAGGCCCCAGTCCAAAGTCACCAGGGTCTGGTCCAGCAGCCCGCCTGTGGCCGCGTCGCAGATGGCCCCGCCAGCCGCCGCGCATGGAGTCAGGTTCCACACATCGGAGAAGGTCCAGGCCATCAAGCCCAGCTGCACCACGGCCATGACCGCGATGAGCCACCCCAGAGCGCGCGTGCGCTGCTTGAGCAGCCAGACCACCAGCCCCAGGGTGACCAGGGCCAGCGCGAGCGAGAGCTGGCCGGTGAAGACGTCGTAGCTGTGGAAGGCCACCTCGGCCTCATCCACGGTGATGAAAGGTAGAAAGAGTGGCCCGAGCAGGGCCAGTGCAGCGCCCAATAGCGCAATGATGCTGCCGCCAGTCATATGGTTCCCCCCGACTTATTTGAAGTCTGATCGAACGCAGCGGCCGCACCCTTCCTTGCGTCGAAAGGCACGGACGCACGAGGACCGCCGGCGATCTATGCGCGACACACGTTGTGCTACGTTGGGCCGATGGCCCCCCAGACCGCCCACCACGACCGCCTGCCAGCGCCAGATTGGCGCCGGTCCATGGGCCTGTCGCTGCGATTGCGCATGGCGCGCGCCAGCGTCGCGGCACTGTGGTCGGGGGCACGTTGGCATGCGCCGGGCATCCTGCTGGAGATCATCTGGAGAGGCCTGCGCGGGGCGCCGTGGCGGGACCTGCCGCCGCCGGAGAACGAGCGCATGGCCGCCTGCCGCGACATGGTTGGCCCCGTGGTGCTGCTGGACGACGCCCTGCGCCAACGTCTGGGCAAGGAGGCGGGGCGGGCGGTCGTGGCGGCTATCGTGCGCGACTCCGCGTTGGTGCAATTGGCGACCCTGGTGCCCGCCACCGAGGTGCAGAGCCTGCGCGAGCTGCCGGGGGACGAACGCGAACCGCGGCTGCAGGCCATGGTGCAGCGCTTCCCCAACGCGACGGTGGGAAAGCTGGAGCTGTCGGAGTCGTCGTTTGCCTACCCGGTCACCGGCTGCGCCTTCGTGACGCTCTGCCAGGCCATCGACCGCGCCGATCTGGCCACCGTCTTCTGCGCCGCCGACGCGCTGCACTTCGAGCGCAACCTGGTGGGTGTGCACTTCGAGCGCCCGGAGACCCTGGCTGAAGGGGGACAGCGCTGCGACTTTCGATTCCGCTGGTAGGTTGCGCGACCCTTGCTCGTGCCCGGCGACGGCGGCATGGTAGCGGCAGCAATGGCGCCCACCGCGCGAGGTCCACAGTGACTCTGTCCTGCACGATCCGACCGCTCGTCCTGATGGTGGCAAGCCTGCTGCCCATGTCGGCGGTCGGCCACCCGCTGGATCTCTACGGCGCCGGCGCCCGGGGCAGCGCCATGGCCAACGTCGGCGCCAGCGTCGCCAGCGACCACGCCGCGGTCTACTACAACCCCGCCGCCATGACCCTGCGCGAGCCCCACATGTCGGCCGGCTTCACCACCACCCTGGACGGCGTACGCATCGAGATGAAGGAACGGCCCGCGGGCTACGACCTGCCGGACCTGGGCAGCGCCTCGGCCAAGATCCCCACCGGCGCCCGCCTGCATCCGCGCACGGACGTCGATGACATCCCCAACCTGTACGGCTTTGCTCTGGGCGCGGTGGGTTCCTTCGACATGGAGAACCTGCGCATCGGTGTGCACGTGCTGCTGCCAGTCGATCGCCTGGGACGGCAGGTCTCGCGCTTCCCCGACGAGCGAGAGCAGTACTTCTCCAACCGCCTCGACTTCGAGATGATCGGCGAGCGCAGCCAGCACCAGGTCATCATGGTGGCCATCGCCTATCGCCTCTATCCGTGGCTCTCCCTGGGCGCCGGCATGAGCGTGATGCCCTCCATCACCACCACCAGCCAGGTCTACATCGACGATCCGGCCAAGCAGGAGCGCATCGAACTGGCCCTGGAGACCGACCAGATCGGCCGCGCCGCGCCCACCGCTGGGGTGCTGGTTGGACCGTTCGCCGACCTCACCTTCGCGGCCACCTATCGCGGCGCCAACTTCCTCCGCATGGAGATCAACAACCGCGTCCAGATCAAAGGCTTCGAGGGCGACCAGGAGAGCTTCCCCATCGACCAACGCTCGACGGTCATCGTCGCCTATTCGCCCGACCAGTACACCTTGGCGGCCAGCTGGCGACGGGGCCGGCTGTTGGTGGCCGCCGACCTGCTCTGGTCGATCTGGTTCAACTACGTCAATCACCAGGGCGATACGCCGCACGAGTTCAACAACACCCTGGGGGTGCGCCTTGGTGGCGAATATCGCACCTCGGGCGACGTGCTCTTCCGCTTCGGCGCCGGCTGGGAGCCCTCGCCGGTGCCGCCGCAGACGGGCCGCACCAACTACGTCGACAACGACCGCCTGGTGGCCTCCATCGGCGCCGGTCATGACATCGAGCTGCTCGGTCGCAAGGTGACCCTGTCGTGGTACCTGCAGGTCCATCACCTGCTGGCCCAGGAGGTCGACAAGGAACAGCTCCAGCCAGCGCCCAACTGCGCGCCCGGAGTCGCCGCGCTCTGCGACGAGATCGCCGACGACACGGTCGACCGGGCCACTGGCCGACCCGTCGCCGCCTACCAGGGGCTGCAGACGGGCAATCCCGGATTCCCCGGCTGGCTGTCCTACGGCAACCTGCTGGCCTTCGGCATCGAGCTGGGGTGGGCGCTGTGATGTCGCGCCGCCGATCGATCGCCGGGCTCGCGCTGGCCATCGGATTGGGGCTGGCGGGGGCCTGCCAGCCGGTCGCCGGGCCGCCCACCTGGTCCGATCAGCAGGTCGACGCCAAGGGGGGCGACGTCGGCAACAAACCCGTCGCGCTATCCGCCGAGCTGACCGGCACCTGGGCCCTGGCCACCGACTGGTCCACCTGCGTGACCATCGGCAAGGAGTTCGACAACCGCACCCGCAAGCTGCTGCGCGTGCAGCTGAGCCAGCAGGGCCATCGCGTCTTCGAAAAGCGCACGGTCTGCAGCATGTTGACCACGCCGCTGCTGGGTTTGACCACGGTGATCCCGCCCGCGGTCATCGCCGGCATCGGCACGCTCGAGGTGGAGAGCCTGCTGTTCTGGAACGGCGTCGGCCAGAGCTATCTCGGCGGCGTAGACGTGCAGCTCTTCGGTGTACAGCTCGACGATCCCATCGCCGACGCCCTGCCCGGTAAGGGCGACCTGGACGATCCGCGCATCGTCGACAGCGACAAGGACGGCAAACCCGGCGCAACGTTGAAGGTGGGCTCAGCCTGCGAGGTGCACGTGGTTCAGCGGGCCATCTCCGTGCTCGACGGCGTCATCGCCGCCCCCGGCCGCATCGTCGGCACGGGTATGCACGCCACCCAGCAGGTGGTGCTGTCGGCGACCTCGTCCATCTGCGCCTCGAACTTCAGCACCCGCCCCAACGACCCGCACAACCAGTTTGTCCTGGTCCGCGTCGACGCCGGCGGGCTGAACCTGGACACCGACGGCGACGGCGACGTGAGCTGCGCCGAGATCATCGCCGCGCAGGCGCAGTTCATCACTTGGACAGAGCCGGATAACGCTGCCTGCGCCGCCAAGACGCGTTGACTACGGGTGCTCTGCGACCGTTCCGAATCATCGTTGCGGATGATGCGTACTCCATGCCAACAGGCCATTTTGGCGCGCGCCCCGGACGTCGGCTAGGATGCCGCCATCGGGCCGCGGCAGACGGCCACGGGCGCTGCGGAGACGCGGCAGGGAGAACCCAGATGCACGAACCCACCAAGCTGCGAATCCTCAGTATCGGCCTGGCAGCTACCGCCCTGTTCGGCATGGCTTGCGTATCCAAGACCACCGGCAACGAGGGCAACCTGGAGTTCGCCTACGTGGCCGACGACGACCTGAAGGACTTCAACAAACCCATCGGCGTCGGCGCCAGTCTCGACCTCATCATCGCCCAGGCCGGCACCAGCAAGGCGGTGACGGTCAAGTCGGCGACCACCGACAAGGCCGAGGTGGCCGAGGTCATCAGCGCCGGCGGCAACAACGTCGTGGTCACCGGCAAGGGGGACGGCGAGTTCAAACTCTCGGTCGAAGCCACCACACCCGACGGCACCAATCTGAGCGATAACGTCAACATGCTCGTACGCACGCCGGATGTGCTCAAGCTCCGTCACTACTGCACCCTGTCCGACACGGCCAACTATGAGGTCGGCCAGAAGGTGCTGGTCGGCTTTGACATGCTGCGCAGCAACGGCCAGTCGGTCATCGGCTGGGGGCTGCACCCCATCACCATCGAGCCCGCCAGCGGGCTGACCCTGGACAAGAACACCAAGGACCAGGCGAGCCTGCACTTCACAACCGCCAAGACAAAGCAGACCGTGACCCTCAAGAGCACCGTCGACGGCACCACGGCGACCATGGGCCTGGTGACCGAAGGCGACTTCAACGGCGCCAAGCTGTCCTCGGCGACCGCGCCGCTGGGCGGCAACCTGGTCGGCAAGACCCGCCTGATGCACGTACGCCCGCAGGTGGATAACGTGCCCGTCTGCCAGTCGCAGACGAACATGACCGCCACGTCGACGACGCCGGACGTCTGCACGGTCAAGCCGACGACCAGCGGCGGCGTGACCAGCTGGGTCGCCATCACCGGCGTCGCGGTGGGCAAGTGCACGTTCACCATCACCCTGCCCAAGGGCAATGACGGCCAGGGCTTGAGCGAGACCTTCACGGTCGACGTGAACGAGTTCGTCACGCCCTGACGGACGATAGGGGGGAAGATGGGGTTGTGGAAGAAGAGAGAATCCGTCGAACAGATGCTCGACCGCTACTTCGAGCTCTGCGACCAGAGCTTTGCCAGCTTCGAAAAGAGCATGGCCATCTACCGCAGCAACGGGGTCGACGACGCCTTCGAGACCGCTGTGGACCACACCCACAGCATTGAGTCCGAGGCCGATGACATCCGCCGCAACATCGAGTTGACCCTCTATGGCAAGGCCCTGCTACCCGAGTCCCGCGGCGACCTGCTCGGCCTGCTGGAGGCCTTCGACGGTCTGCCCAATATCGCCGAGACCATCGGTTTTGTGCTGCTGCATCAGCGCACTGTGATGCCCGAGCCGCTCCAGGAGCGCTACCACGAGCTCATCGCCACGAATATCCGCGCCTACCACGCCGCCCGCCGGGCCGTCGACGCGCTCCTGTCCAACCCCAAGGTGACCCTGCACAGCACCAAGGAAGTGGACATGATCGAGTCCGAGTCCGATCGCATCGAGCGCGAGCTGGTGCGGGCCATCTTCGACATGGACGTCGGTGACGGCACCAAGCTCATGCTCAAGGAGGTCGTGCTGCTGGCCGGCGAGATCTCCGACCGGGCCGAGAAGGTCGCCGACCGCATCGGCATCATCGCCATCAAGCGCCAAATCTAGCCGGAGGACCGCACATGTGGCAGGTCCTGGCAGGGGTCTTTTTGGGTTGGTCGCTCGGGTCGAACGACGCCTCCAACGTCTTTGGCACCGCCGTCGCCTCGCGCATGGTGCGCTTCTGGACGGCCGCCATCCTGTGCTCCGTCTTCGTCATCCTGGGCGCCCTGCTCGAGGGTCAAGAAGGCATCGCCACCTACCAGCAGCTGAGCCCCATGGCGCCGGATACGGCGTTCATCGTCAGCTTCGCGGCGGCGATCACCGTGACGTTGATGAGCGTGCTTCGGCTGCCGGTCTCCACCAGCCAGGCGGTCGTCGGCGCCCTGGTCCTGGTCGGGTTGCTCAACGACTCGCTGGACATGGGCTCCCTGGGCAAGGTGGTGCTCTGTTGGGTCGGCACGCCGATTGGCGCGGCGCTGGTCACGGTGGTGCTCTACTTTGGCCTGGGCGCGCTCATGAATCGGCTGCAATTGAGCATCTTCCAGTGGGATCGCGGCCTGCGCACGGCGCTCATCGTGGCCGGCTCCTACGGCGCTTATGCCCTCGGGGCCAACAACGTGGCCAACGTCACCGGACCCTTCGCCGGCGAGGGCATGTTGACGCCCTTCGAAGCGACCGCCATCGGCTCCGGCGCCATCGCCCTGGGCGTGATGACCTACAGCCGCAACGTGATGATGACCGTCGGCAAGAACCTGGTCCGCCTGGACGCCTTCACAGCTTTTGTGGCGATCCTCTCCGAAGCGATCACCGTGCACTTCTACGCCACGGTCGGGGTGCCGGTCTCCACCAGCCAGGCCATCGTCGGGGCGGTGCTGGGTATCGGGCTGGTCAAGGGCGCCAAGACCATCAACAAGGGCACGCTGGCGCGCATTCTCTTCGGCTGGATCGGTACGCCAGCGGTGTCGGCGGCGCTGGCTTATGGGCTGTACAAGTTGTTCGAAGCGCTGGGGCGTTGGTAGGCTGCTGGCCGGGAAACGGGCACCGATGTGGAGGACGTGATGGCGACGCGAATCATGCGCGGCCTGGTGTTGGGCTGCACGCTTGCGCTCCTGGCGACCGCTTGCGGCACCACCGATGGCGGCGGCGGAACGACCCCGACCAAGAAGGATACGGGCGCGGCAGACGTGGCGGACGCGGGCGATCCGGCCGAGACCGTGAGCACCGACAGCGGCGCCGACGATGTGCCCTTTGAAGATGTGGCCGTCGAAGATGTGGGCGTCGCCAAAGACGTCAACGCTGTGGTTGACACCGGCAAACCCTCCGATGGCGACCCCGATGGCGCCGTGGCAGGGGAGACCAGCGGCACGCCGGACACGGCCGATCTACCCGACGTGCCGCCGGATGTGCCGCAGGCGAAATGCTGCCCCATAGCTCCAGCGCCTTCCTGCGACTGCACCAAGCTCGGCGGCTCGCCGCTGGAGAACGGCAACTGCCCCAGCGTCTGCGACGCGGCGCCCGTCGGCTGGAAGAAGACGACCGATGAGCATGGCTGCCCGATGTGGATTCCGGGTTCCCAGTCGTGCATGGCGGTCGACGCGGGATCGAGCGATGCCGGCGCCCCCGACGCTGGGGCGGCCGACAGCGGACCGGTCGACGCAGGCCCGATCGATTCCGGGCCGGCCGACACGGGCGCGGGCACCGCGGACACGGCGACTGCCGACATCCTTGGCGGGGTCAGCTGCGGGGCCGGCAAGGTCCTGTTCCCCAAGTTCGACAAGTCCTGCAAGGTCGCCGACGACTGCGCGGTCGTGGAACACCAGGTCAACTGCTGTGGCACAAAGGCCGCTTGGGGCATCACCAAGACGGAGTTGGCGGGGTTCACGTCAGCCGAGGCGCTTTGTCAGAAGCAGTATCCCAAGTGCAAGTGCGCGACGATGCCGACCAAGGCGGATGATGGCAATACGACCCTGGGTGGGGGCAGTTTCGCGGTCGATTGCGTCAAGGGGCAGTGCTGGACGTTTGTGACGAAGCCGTAGGTTGCCGTTGGTGGGATTGGTGTCGCACCTTTGGTACGTGAAAGCTCGCGCAAAGCCGCAAAGACGCAAAGGGTCTTGAGGTGATGGCCGCCGAGTTTGGGCGGCTTGCCCTGGCTGGGCAGATGGATCAGGGGGCGGCTGGGCTGGCGCCGAAGCCGTTGGCTGCGCCGCCGCCGGTGGAATCCTGGCCGCCGTTGAATGTGGCGCCGCCGACCGAGGCGTCGCCGCCGCCGCCCGACGTGCTGCCCGTGCCCGCGCCCGAGGTCAAGACCACCGTGGCGATTGTGCCCACGACGACGACGCCGATGGCGGTCCAGAACCACCACTTCTTGTAGACCGGTGTGGATGGCGCCTTGGGGCTGGGGCCGACCGGCTTGTCGCTGCCTGCGAGGGCGGCTTTGCCGTCGGGATCCACCACTACGGGGGAGCGCTTTGCTGGCTTGGAGGTGGCTGCGGCCGAGCGTTCGGGGACGGGCGGTGGATCGGCGCTGCGGGCGGCGGGCGGTGGCGCCTTGCCGCCGGGCATCTGGGTGGAGACCTGCAGGGATTGCAGCAGGTCGCCGACTGCGGCGGCGACGGCGGTGCCGGGGCGTCTGGCGGACCAGCGAGCGCTGCCGGAGGCCTCCAGGCAGCCCTTTTCCAGGGAGAAGAGCTGCACGACCAGCTTGCTGCCGCCGCCCATCTGGACCAGGACCGGCTTGATGAGCGAGTTGGGCGCCAACTCCTGGCCCACCGTGCAGCGACCGCCCATCTTGAAGCGCATGGCGTGGCTGGCTTTGCGGGCTCTGGCCAGGGCCTTGCGCTCGCCCTTGCCGGCCAGGGCGTCGATCTTGCCGGTTCGGGCCAGCTCGGCCCTTAGCAGGGTGCCGACCGTGCGGGCGGCTTTGCCTTTGAGCTCGGAGGTGTCGATGGCTGCCCGCGGGAGGCGGCCGAGTTCCTTGCGCACCACACGCTCGACCTCGTCCACGTGGCCGCGGCGGACCAGCAGTCGGCCGGTCCAGGACCAGAGGAAGGCCGCTGGCAGGTGGTTGCCGACGTTCATGGCGCGGGCCAGGCGGCCGTCGGGATCGCAGACGATGTCGTCGGGATTCCAGCCCGGGTTGACGCACTGGCCGCTGGGATCCTGGGTCGCCACGACGATGAGCCGCAGCCCGCGGTCGGCGTACTTCTCGTGCAGGGCCTTCCAGCGGGGCACGGCGGCCATGCAGGGTTTGCACCAGGTGGCGTAGAACTCCACGGCGACCATGCGCACGCCCGAGCGGTTGAGCCACTGGGACATGTCCAGGCTACCGGGAGCGGCGTCCGCTGGGCGGGCGCTGGCGACGGTGGCCGCGAGCAGCAGGGTCGAGACGAACAGGCGGGTTGGGCTCACTGTCAGCTCCCGGAGAGCGTGGCACGCAGTCCGGGGAGCGTACTTCAGGTGGCTGGCTGGTGGCCAGTCCTCTACTCGGCGGCCGTCGCCAGCTCCGGCCCCTTCCAGGTCCCCGTGGTGGTCCGACGACGCCGACGTGGCGTCGCCTTGCAGCGCGGCAACAGGACGTGAAAGCGGGAGCCCTCGCCGGGCGTGGATTCGACCCGAATGGTGCCGCCGGCGCGCTTGATGATGGCGGCGCAGGTCGTCAGTCCGAGGCCGGAACCGCCAGCGCCGCCTCGGGTGGTGAACCAGGGCTCGAAGATGCGCTCGCGCACCTCCGGCGCCATGCCGCTGCCCGTGTCGCTGACGGTGATGCGCACATATTCACCGGGCGCGGTGCTGTGCATGGGCGAAGCCACGCTCTCGCTGATCCGATCATTGCTGGCCAGCAAGGTGATGGTGCCCGACCCCTCGATGGCGTGGCGGGCGTTGAGCAGCAGGTTCATCAGCACCTGCTCCAACTGTCCGGGATCGACGCGAACGAGCCACAGGTCCGACTGACAACCCGCCAGCAGGCGGATCTGGCGACCGAATCGATGCCCCAACATGCGCTGCAGGCGGCTGATCATCTCGGCGGCGGAGAGCACCGCCGGCTGCGCAGGTCGACCGCGCGAAAAGCCCAGCAGCTGCCGGGTCAGCCGGCTGGCCGAGCGCACCGCCAGCGTGGCCTGGTCCAGGTCGGCGCGCGCGGGGTGCCCCTCGGACAGGGACTCCGAGGCCAGGCTGGTGGCGTTGAGGATCACGGTCAGCAGGTTGTTGATGTCGTGGGCCAGGCCGCCGGCCAGCTCGCCCAGGGACTGCAAGCGCTCGTCCGGCGGCTCCATGGGTGCGGACGCGATCGAATGCAGGTCCACCCGTCGGCATCCCGCCGACGGCGTTTGAATTGGCTGCGACATCTTCCCCCCGGCTGTTCCCTCTCTCTTCCCACGTTGGACACCTGGGGAGTTCGAATCCGCAAATGCGCGACGTGCACGGCGTGGGATCCGGGTTCACTGGCCCCCTCTCGACGCTCGCCTGCTACCCTGCCAACCGCGTCGGCAACAACGCCCGCACGGCGAGGTGAACCATGACGGCACAGACTCCTCCAACCGCACCGCCGGCGCGATTCGTGCCGCTGGACTTCGAACGCCTCCCAGAGGACGAGATGCGGGCCCGCTCCGAGGCCCTGTTGACCGAGATCCGGTCGCGCCGTTCGGTGCGCCACTTCAGCGACGAGGCGATCCCCATGGACGTGGTGGAGCGCTGCATCGAGGCCGCCGCCCAGGCCCCATCTGGAGCGAATCGCCAGCCGTGGACCTTCGTGCTGGTCACCGATCCGGCGGTCAAGAGCCGCATCCGGGCCGCCGCCGAGGAGGAGGAGAAGGCCTTCTACGGCGGCCGGGCGCCGGATCGCTGGCTGCGCGACCTGAGGCCCTTCGGCACGGATTGGTGCAAACCCTTCCTGGAGACGGCGCCCGCGCTCATCGCCGTCTTCGCCCAGCAGCGTGCGGCCGGCGGCGAGCAGCACTACTACGTGCAGGAGTCGGTGGGCATCGCCGTGGGCTTCCTGCTGATGGCGCTGCATCGATGCGGGCTGGCGACGCTGACGCACACGCCGAGTCCCATGCGTTTTCTGAAGGAGATCCTGGGCCGGCCGGATAACGAGCGGGCGTTTCTGCTCATTCCTGTCGGCTTTCCGGCGGCGGATTGTGAGGTCCCGGATGTGGCGCGCAAGGGGCTGGAAGAGGTGCTGGTGCAGGGTGGCCCTGGCTGAGCGGACCTTGCAACACGACCGGTCTGGCGGCCCACATCATCCTGTCGCCGCGCCCCATGGCCGCGACTTCACCCTCTCTACCGCTGCCCAGCCCTCGGCGATCGACTCGTGCAGGTGACTGTAGCGGAAGGTGGCCGGCCGGCCCACCAGGGCCAGGTTCTGCAGCTTGCCCACCGCCGTGGTGACCGCCGCCACGGCCGCTTCGTGATCCAGGGAGAGCACCGGGTAGGCATCCGGCACGCGCATCACCCTGGCTTCGAGCACGTCCGATCGCTTCATCAGCCCGACCGCCACCAGGTCGGTGAGCACGCGGGCGACCAGGCGATCGTCTTCCTGCTGCCAGGTGGCGTCGTCGATGAAGCAGGGGAGCTCGGCCACCAGCGAGGTCTGGCCGGGCGGTGACATGGCCGCGCTGCGACGCTTCGGTTCGTGGATGCGGGTGAAGGGCACCGTCGGGTCGGGGAAGTAGATGGTGGCGTTGTCGGTCACGTCGGCCACGTCCAGGAAGAGGGCGACCAGGACCAGGCTGCGAAAGCGCAGGCGATCGACGCTGGCCAGCGCGGGATCCGGCAGCGGCGGGTCGAGACCGGCGACCAGGGCGGGCAGGGGGCAGGTGGCGATGATGGCGCTGGCGTCCAGGACCTCGCCCTCCGCCAGGACCACCTGCCTGGCGCGGCCACCGTCGTGGCGCACGCCGACCACGCGCGCGCTCGTGCGGATGTGATCGCCGATGTCGGCCGCCAGGACCTCGCAGATGGCGCCGATGCCCTTGCGGGGGTAGAGGAAGCGCCCCTCCAGGTGCTGCGGTCGTGCCCGTGGACCGGCGACGGCTTCGACGATCGCGCCGCGCAGGCTGAGGCCCTTGAGCCGCCCCCCGGCGATGATGGGCGAGAGCTGGTCGGCGGGCAGACCCCAGAGTTTTTCGCTGTAGCCCAGCAGAAAACGATCTGCCACGGATCGGCCGTAGCGGCGCACGGCCAGGCCAGCGAAGGAGCGGTCCAGAGGCGGCCTCAGCCGGGCGCTCAAGGCGTCGGCGCCCGCCTGCAGGGCGCCGCGCGTGCCCAGACCGGCCAGCAGATCCAGCGGCCGAGGCGGAAAGGCGATCAAGCGTCCGCGATGGCGAATGCCACTTGGGGCCGTCACCGGCTGCAGATCGTCGCCCAGCAGGTCCTGCAGAGCGGCGGTGACAGGGGGCGCGCGGTCGTGCAGGCGGTGGGCGCCGGCGTCGAAACGGAAGGCGCCGTGTTCGAAGGTCGTGCAGCCGCCGCCGATGCGATCGCTGGCCTCCAGGAGCCGGAAGGGTACCCCCAATTCAGCGGCGCGCTGCCCGGCGGCCAGGCCTGCAGGACCGGCGCCGATGATGATCAGGGGGCCATCGCTCACAGCCGCGCTCCAGCAGTCGACACGCCCGCGCCGGTCGCGCCAGCGAGGGCGCGTGTGTCGCGCGCGAGCATGGCAGCGCCGCATGTGGTTGACCAGAGACGGCGCACTGCGCGGGGTTCTGACATGGATCAAGAACCTTGTGTTGAAAGCCAGTGAAAGTGACTTTCAATTTCAGTGGTCCTCAGGTGAAACTGCGTTTTGCCAGGGCCAGGCACCCGGCACCCCACCAAGGAACCACGCCATGCGCAACCTCACCTCCAATCATTCGCCGCTGATGATGGCCGCCCTTGCCATCTGCGGCGGGTTGCTGCTGGCGCGCTGTGCGGGCGAAGGCCTGGGCTTCGATAATGCAGACGCAGTCCTCACTACCTCCTGCGTCATGTGTCACGACTCCCAGGCCTTCGACGCGCTGCTCAAAGCCGTGGACAAGATCCCGGCCGACAAAATCACCGCCGAACGCTTCCCGGATGCGCACTTCCCCGCCGGCCTGATCGTCAAGGATGTCGCGACACTGCGCACCGAAGGCGAGCCTGCGGCCGACGCGAAGATGGCCCCTGATACGCCCCTGCGCAAAGCCTGGTTGCTGCACGAGCTGCACGAGCTGCAGGGCCTGCTGGCCGAGGACGTGCCGCCCGACTTCACCGACCAGGCCAGGTTCGACGCCTTTTCGAAGCTGGGTGAAGCCGGCGCCTGGGAAGGCTGCGAGGTGGCCGAGAAGTTGGAGCTGGGCGCGGTCAACGATCCCGAGGGGATGCCGCCGCGCTGGGCCCATCAGCTGAGTCAGCTGGTGGATATGCCGTATGAGAATGCGGTCCCGGGAGATCGGCAGGCGGTCATCGACTATGTCGCCCGCCTGCTGCCCGGCGGCCTGGCGGCCTGCACCGCCGTCGAAGAGGGGAGCTGAGCCGTGTCCGGTCGCGCTGTCACCCGTCTGCTGCTTGTCCTGGCATGTGCGCCCATGCTGGCGGCGGGTTGTGAGTCGGGCGATGGCAGCTCGCTGGACGAGCGCGGCCGGGCGGTGGCCCATCCCTACGCCAAGGGCATCGGCTCCAAGGTCGGCGTGCTCGACTTCGAGCCCACTTTTGGCGACATCCAGGACGTCTTCTTCGAGGGGCTCTGCACAGGCTGCCACGCGGGCCCTTCAGCGCCGCGCGGCCTGGACCTGAGCGGCCCGCACGCCTGGACGCGACTGGTCGATCGGCCGGCGGTCAGCCGGCCATCCATGAACCTGGTCAGCCCCGGTGATCCCGACAACAGCTACCTGATCGTCAAGCTCGAGGGAGGCTCGGGCATGAGCGGTCAGCGCATGCCGCGCGGCCGACCGGCGCGCAAGCCGATCGAGATCGACACGATCCGCGCCTGGATCGCCGACGGCGCGCCCGGGCAGTCGGCACCGCAATGAGCCACATGGAGCCGTCGGGCCTCGGGGGCTCGCTGGGACGCCTGGGCATCGGCCTGGCGCTTGTCGGGGCGACCGTCTTCGCCCTGGTCGACGCCGGCAACGCCGAACCCTGGATCGCGCAGCGCGAAGGACTGCATTGCGCACGCTGCCACGTCAATCGCAGCGGCGGCGGTAAACGCACCGCGTTCGGCCAGCAATATGGCCTCACCCACCTGGCGGTGCGACCGGCTGCCCAGGGCCCGGCAGGCGCGCAGGGGCCCATGCCGGATCCCAATTTGAATGAGCACGCATCCATCGGCGCCAATCTCAGGCTGGGCCATCGCACCTTGTTCGCCAAGGAGGTGCACAACTCGCTGGTGAGCCGCGAGGCCAACATCTACCTGGACCTGCAGCCGTGGCGGGCGCTGACCCTGTACACCGACATCTCCCTGGCCGAGGGCAGCGTGGAGCCGCGCGAGGTCTTTGCCCTCGTCGAAGGCCCCGCCGGCACTTGGCTGCGCGCGGGCTATCTGCTGCCGCCTTTCGGCCTGCGCTTCTGGGATGATGAGGCCTTCACCCGGAGCGAGACCGGCTTCACCTTCGCCGACCCGGACCTGGCCGCTGAGTTCGGCTGGCAACGAGGCGACTGGCTGGCCCAGGTGGCGATCTCCAACGGCGCCGGCGGGGGCATCGACGGCGACAACCACAAGCGCCTGTCGGGTCTGTTCGAGTGGGCCACGCGGCCGCTGCGGGTCGGTCTGTCGGCGGCGTTCAACGAGGCCGGTGGGCAGCGGCGACTGCTCGGCGGGCTGTACCTGGGCACCAGCCTGGGCCGCCTGGTCCTGCTGGGTGAGGTGGACTGGCTGCATACCACCTACCTGCGCGACGACGTATCGGTGGATGGCCTGGTGGCGCGCGTCGAGGCCGACCTGGCGCTGGCGCGAGGCGTCAACCTGCAGCTGGCCTACGGCTACCACGACCCTGCCCTGGACGTGGCCGAGGATCAGCGCATCCGGCTGCGCGCGGCGCTGGAGGTCTTCGTCATCCCGCTGGTGGCCGGACGGCTGGTCTACGACATGGGCCAGAGCGTGCCCCAGGACGAGGTGGGCAACGCCGATGCGTTGCTGGTGGAGCTGCATGCGTTCTTCTAGCGCCATGCCGGGCGGTCCCTGGAGTCCGCTGTCGCTCAGTGTGGCGCTGGCCGTCGCGGTGACCGCCTGCGTGGCCTGCGCCGGACAGCCACAACTGGCCAGCCAGCGGGCCGTCGATCCCCTCACCGGCGAGGTCATCGGGCCCGCCGAGCTGCCCCCCGATCCCCGGGCCGGGGCGGTGGTCTATCGCAAGGCCTGCGCCAGCTGTCATGGCCTGCGCGGCGACGGTCGTGGCCCCGCCGCCGAGGGCCTGGAGCCCCAGCCGCGCGACTTCACCACGGGCACCTTCGCCTACCGCAGCAGCGCGTCGGGTCAACTGCCCGCGACCGGCGACCTGCAGCGCACCGTTCGACATGGCCTGCCGGGCACAGCCATGCCGGCCTGGGGCGAGCTGCTGACGGCGCGCGAGATGGCCGACGTCATCGCGCGCATCGAGCGCTTCTCCCACCGGTTCGCAGAGGAATCCCGCGGCGCTTCGATGGCCGCGCCCCTGCCCCTGCCGGCGACGGCGGGCTCGCTGCAGCGTGGCGCCAGGGTCTGGAAGCGACTGGCCTGCGGCAAATGCCACGGCGAGCAGGGACGCGGGGATGGCACCGCCGCCGACTCCGAGCAGCTCGCCGCCGACGGCACCGTGATGCGACCGCGCGACTTCACCACCGGGCTGATGCGCGGCGGCGCCGGCCATCCGGCCTTCCTGCGCACCCTGGTCACCGGTCTGGACGGCACGCCCATGCCGTCGTATCGGGCCAGCGCCAGCGACGTGGAGCTGGCCGACCTGGCCAACCACGTCATGGCCCTGCGCCAGCCAGGCAGCTGGCCGGGCGAGCGGCTGCGCTGGCGTCCCGTGCCGGCGGAGGCGGCCTCGCCGTGACCCGCCAGCGGTGGTTCGCCCTGGCGCTCGTGCTGACGGTCGCCGCGGCCCTGGCTATGCGGCTGGCATTTCGCATCGATCTGGCCGAGGAGATCGACGCCCTGCGCTTCGTCGCGGGGGTGCAGGACTTCGATCCGGCGGCGGACAGACCCCATTTTCCGGGCTACCCGGTGTTCATCTTCGCCGCCCGCGCCCTGGTGCCGCTGACCGGCGGCGCGCTGTCCGCCCTGACCCTGCTCTGCGCCCTCTGCGGCGCCCTTCTGGTCGTGCCGATGGCCTCGCTGACCCGCCGATTTGGCGGCGACCTGGCCGGCGTGCTCGCGGCGGTCCTGACGGCCATCAACCCGCTGCTCTGGCTGGTGTCCGACAAGGTGCTCTCGGACGTGCCCGGATTGTTGCTGGCCATGACCGGGCTCTGGCTGGTGGTCGGTGGCCTGGGCCTGCGGCCAGACCGATGGCGGCCGCTCGCCGATGCGCGCCGTGCCCGCTGGATCTCAGGTGCCGGTTTCGCCGTGCTCGGCCTGGCCATGGGCGTGCGCGCCTCCTACTGGCCCTTTCTGCTGTCGGCCGCGGCCCTGGTGCTCTGGCGAAGAGCGCGCATCTGGCCGGCGCTCGTGGGCGGCGCGGCCGGCGTGGCGGCCTGGGCCGTGCCCATGCTGGTGGCCCTGGATCCTGCGCGGCTGGCCACGGTGGGTATGGGCCGCGTTGAAGGGCACTTCAATCGCTTCGGTGGCAGCGTGCTGACCGAATCCGAGCCCGTCGACCGGGCGACCGGCCTGGTGCGCGGCGTGCTGGCCGATGGATTCGGCGGCTGGTGGCCGGGCCGGCCTGGCTGGACCTTGATGGCGCTGCTCGGCCTGGGCTGGCTGCTCCTCATCGCCTGGCAACGGTATGGGGCGCCACGCCGCCACCTGCTCATCAGCTGGACGCTGCTGGCCGGGCCCTACCTGGGCTGGCTGGCCCTGGGCCAGAACGTGGTCCATCGGCCACGCCACGCCCTGCCCCTGGTGGCCCTGCTGATCGTGGCGGTGGCAGCGGCGGCGGCCCGCGCGCTGGCGCCGGTCCGCGCGCATGCGGCCGCGGATGCCCGCGACTGGGATGAGGTGGAAGAGGTAGCGAATGCGGATGCACGACCGGTCCGCTCACCAGGACAGATCCTGGCCGCGGTCGCCCTGGCCGCGCTCGTACTCGGCCAGGCGTTCACCGGCTGGGCGCTGTCGGCCGAACATGTGGCCGTCTCGCCGCCGCCGGTGGCCCTGGCCCGCGATCTGCAACGTCGTTGCACCGAAGATCATCGCGGGCTGCCCGTGCTGGTCTACAGCGCCGCCCTGGCGCCGCACCTGCGGGCCTACGCGCCCTGCGTTCAGCCGATCCCGCTGCGTCGCCTGTCGCCGGTCCGCCGACACCTGGCCCGCCAACCGGCCAACACGGTCGCCTACGCCACCTCCGACCTGACGCGCCTGGAGCGCCTGCGCAAGGCGCCGGAGGCGCGCTTCCGCCGCAACCCATGGGTGCATCGGGTGCGCAGCTCGCTGGCCGTGTATCGGCTGCGATGAGCAGATGATTGTTTGACAACCCGTCCGTCACGTCGGCAACTTGGGCGTGACCGACCCGATACCTGAAGACAGCAATCGGCGGGTCGACGTCCGGGAGGTTTGCATGGGCCACCACACTGCTGGCCGCCACGCCCTGTCGACGGCCCTCTTGTCCACCCTTGCGCTCCTTGGCGCGGCCTGCGGTAGCACCGGTGGCGGCGGCGGTGGCGGCGGCGCCACCGGCTGCGTGCCCAACGCCACCCAGCAGTGCTTCTGCTCGCCAGGTGTACCCGGCGTCCAGGCCTGCAACGCGGCCGGCACGGGGTTCTCGGTGTGCAATTGCGGGCAAGGCGGTGATACCGCGGCCACAGATGCTGGCGGCGACGGTTTTGGGGCCCCTGGTGACGGTGGCGGTGCCGGTGGCGCTGCTGGAGGAGGTGCCGGAGGCGCAGACCGCGGCCCTGCCGCAGGCGGGGGCGGCGGCGCAGACACCTCAGCGGGCACAGGCCGC
>CAYTLW010000062.1:33821-42244 GCA_964438735.1 uncultured Enterobacteriaceae bacterium
GGGCGTGGTGGTCGGTGCGGGGGGCGGGGTGTGTGGCGGTGTCGGTGGCGGGGTCTTCGGGGGTGACTTTGGCGGTGGCGGTGGTGGTGACTGTGGCGGTGGCGGTGGCGGTGACAGTAGCGGTGGCGCGGTGGATTCGGGCGGTGGCGCGGTCGACGCCGGCGGCCCCAAGACCGACACGGGGGGCGGCACGTCCGACAGCTGTGCCGGCAAATGCGGCAAATACGATGCCAAGGCGGCCTGCCAGTGCGACGATCTGTGCACCGGCGAGGGCGATTGCTGCGCCGACTACAAGGCGCTCTGCGGCGGCGGTGACAAGACCTGCGGCGGCAAGACCTGTGGGCCGTGCCAGAAGTGCGCGGGCAGCGTCTGCGTGACGGACACGACCATGAACAAGAAGCCCTGCCCTGGCGGCTTCATCTGCTACGGCAGCGTCTGCGGCTGCTATCCCAAGTTCAAGACCAAGTGCGTCGGGGGCGACATCTGGTGGTACAACAGCTGCAACGTCAAGGGACCGTTCAAGGAGAAGTGCGAGTACGGCTGCCAGTCCAACAAGTGCAAGCCCAGCCCCTGCGGCAAGGTGAAGTGCCCCATCTGCACCAAGTGCAACCCCTACAACAAGAAGTGCGAGGGTGACCTGGCCCAGGTCGGCAAGGTGTGCATGGTCGACGGCTTCTGCGAAGAGACCGGGCAGTGCGCGCGCATCAGCGCGCAGCCTTCCAAGGGGGTGTGGAGCAAGACCGCGCCGTCGAAGATGAACATGAAGGGCTGCGTCTGCGAGGCCAACGCCAAGAACTATCTCTGTGGCGCCGACTACATGGGCCGCTGGCTGTCCAAGACGCAGTACACCGCCCAGATGGAGTTCCGCCGCTCCTATGCGCCCTACTACCCGACCAAGGACACCAAGTACTGGATCGTACGCACCAACATCAGCCCCAAGAAGACCGCCTTCTGCCACCAGTTGAATCTCTACCCGACCATCAAGTCGGGCATCTGGAAGAAGAACTACCCCCTCAAGCTGACCATCCCGGTGTGGCCCTCCAAGAGCGCCTTCCTGGCCCAGGAGTGCGGCACCGACTACCGCGGCATCATGATCATCACCGAGGGCAGCAAGGGCGCCAAGGAACGCTATCAGTTCGAGGTGCTGACTTGGGTGAAGTACTGCAGCAAGACGTACTGAGGCTTGACAGGGAGAATTGGCTGACTTAGAGTCACTGACATGAAGTCAGTGAAACTGGATCCATCCGTCTCGACCTCCACCGCGAAGACCGCTTCGGACGCGACCGACGCGCCCCGTCCCGGCAGCCGCAAGGCGAAGAAGATCGCCACCCGCATGGCGTTGCTGGCGGCCACGCGGCGGTGCATGGACGAGCGCGGCTGGGCCGACACCCATATCAGCCACATCGCCCGCGCCGCCGGCGTCGCTCATGGCACCTTCTACGTGCACTTCAAGAACAAGGAAGAGGTGCTCGACGCGTTGCTGTCCGACTTCAACGACGCCCTCGCCGAGCGCCTGGCGCCGGTGCTGGACGAGGCCATGGACGTGGGTCTGCCTGCCACGGTGCGAGCCTGCGCGACGGCGTTCATCGACCATTGGCAGGCCCACCGCAGCTTCGTGTCCTCCTACGCGGCGCGCATCGCCGCCGGGGCCGATCCGCAGCTGCTGCACCAGGGTCTGAACCCGCCCATGGAGGCGTTGCTGCTGCAGGGATTGCAGATGGCTGGCGCGGCTGCCGGTGCGAAACAGGACTGGTCCCTGGCCGCCCATGCCGTGCTGGGTATGTGGCTGCGGGTGGGCCTGCGCCACGTGCTGGGTGACGAGGGCGCCCGCGACGCCGCGATCGATGTATTGACCCGCGCCACGGTCGGCGCGTTGGGTGCCCTGCTGCAACCGGGCGTCGCGGAGGATGAAGATGACCTGGACGATCCCGATTGACAGCCCGTCGGCCCCACCGAACTGGCAGCTGCACACGCCGCAGACGGGGCAGCCGGACTGGCCGACCCTGGCCCGCGAGGCGGCGGCCATCGCAGCGGACGTGCTGCCGCGTTTGGAGCGCCCCCAGACCGGTCTGGCCCTGCACAAGCGGCGCCTGCGGGCCTGGCGTACTGCCGCGGCCAACTACCTGCACAACCGCCGGCTGGCGAAGGCGGGGCGGGAGGATCTGCGGCCGCTCTACTTCATCTGGACGGTGCTGCGAACGTGCAACTTCCTGTGCACCTACTGCGACGACCACCGCGGCCGCAAGTATCCGGAGCTCTCCACCGAAGGCACGCTGAACACCGAAGACGCCCTGCGCCTGCTGCGCGTCATGCGCACCGGCACGCCCTCGCTCTACTTCGCCGGCGGCGAGCCGACCCTGCGCAAGGACCTGCCGGAGCTGACCCGGGCGGCGCGCGATCTGGCCTATCACCCCATCCTCATCAATACCAACGGCAGCGCCATCGACCGCCTGCTGCGCAAACCGGCCTGGCGCACCTGGCTGGCCGATACCGACATCGTCATCGTCAGCCTGGACGGCCTCGACCTGGATATGCTCGGCCGCACCTGGGTCTACAAGAAGCCTCAAGACGTGCTGCGCAACCTGCTGGTGCTGCGGGAGCTGGCCGGACCCATGGACTTTAAGCTCATGGTCAACACGGTCATCCAGCCGGGCGCCACCGAACATGCCCGCGCGGTGTTGGACCTGGCCAACGACCTGGGCATCTGGTTCTGCCCGGTGCCGCTGAACGAAGGCGCCGAGGTCAGCGCCGGCCTGGCGGCCGATCCGAAGTGGCCAGCGCTGCGGCAGACCATCCTGGCGCGCAAGCGGGCAGGCCATCGAATCAGCGGTTCGCAGCGAATGAACGAGCGCATGCTGAACTCGGCGCCGCTGGACTGCCGCAACACCCTCAAGCCGCATATCGACCACGACGGCCACCTCTTCTGGCCCTGCAAGGCGGCGGTGAACACCGGACCGGAGCGCATCAACGTGCTCGACTTCGAACACATCGACGCCATCTGGCGGCGCGGATGTTCGCTTATCGATCCGACCCGATTCCACGGGCCCGGCCCCGAACAATGCGGGGGCGACTGCAACTGGGCCCAGAACTACACCACCGACGCCTACGCCCACGGTCTGCGCCACCCGACCAGTCTGCTGGGCGAGGTGGTGGACTTCCTGCGCAACCCATGACGCTGCGTTCAATGATGCCGCCAGCCACCATCGGCGACCGGGCCATGGCCCTGGAGCTGGCCACTGTGGGGGTCATCAGCGCGATGATCTGCACCGCCAGCGACCGGCTGGCAGTCATGACCGTGGTGGTCCCGGCGGTCATCGGGCTGCGCTGCATCCTGTGGCTGCGATTGCCGACCGAGGAACGGGGCGGTTCGTGGCGGGGTGAGCTGCTCTTCCTGGCCGGCTGCACGGCGCTCGGCGCCTTCAACGACTGGAATTCGGTCGTGCATCACCGCATCTACGACTACGGGGTGCCGGTCTATCGACCCGACCTGAGCACCATCCCACTGTGGATGCTGCTCTATTGGGGCATGATCCTGCGCTCGCTGGCGACCCTGGCCCGCTGGCGGCGGCTGGGGCCACCCGGGCAATGGCGCGACGATGTGCATCTCGGGCCGCTGCGATGGCGCCATGTGCTGGCCCGTCCGCTGGTCCTGCTGGCGCTGGTGTTGTTGACCCGCCAGGGCATCTACGCCTGGTACTTGCATCCGTGGCTGTCCTGGCTGCCCTTCGCCGCCGGATTGGGGGCCTGGTGGGCTCTGCTTCGGCCCGACCGTCACGATCTACGCCTGCTGGGCATCCTGGCGCTGGTGGGGCCGCTGGTGGAGGTGCTCTACATCCAGGTGGCCGGCCTGCACAACTATCACCTGGGCTGGCTGGGCGGCGTGCCGCTGTGGATCGCCTTGTGGTGGCTGCTGGCCATGGCGGTCTGGAAGGAGATCGGCGGCTGGCTGCAGGGCGCCATCGAGTTCGCGCTCAGTCGGTGGTCCGAAAGCGATCGTGCGCCGCGATGGGGGTCTCCTGCCAGCGCGCACGCCCGCCGTAGATCTCGTCCAGCAGCCACTGCCGCTCGGCCTCCGCTTCGTGTTGCGGCACCTCGCGACTCCACACCTTGAGCGGCGCCGGCTTCCAGCGATACTTGCGCGCCTTGAGCAGACCCTTGAGCTCGAAGGGCGACTTCACGGCATCGAAACGCACACCGGGCGCCAGCGCATTGCGGCTCAACTCGACCAGGTAGGTATGCTCGCCATCGGGTACCGGATGGGTCAGCAGGTGCAGCGTGGCGTCGGCATCTTCCAAGGCGCGGTGGGCGTCGACGAAGAAGCCGTGGAAGATGGCCAGCACCTCCAGGCTCGCGATGCGGAAGCCGTGCGCTCGCCAGTCCACCTGGCGCACGGAGCAGCCCCAGGTGCGGTCGTTGGGCGGCAGATAACGATCGACGAAGGGCCTGTCGAAAGACGCGTTGTGCGCAAAGATGAGATCGACGCTGTCCAGGAGTTCGGCCACGCGCTGCCAGTCGATGCGCTGGCCGGCCAGGTCGGCGTCGGTGATGCCGGTCAGGCGCACGATCTCGGGCTCGAGTGGCCGGCCGGGATCCTGCAGGCCGGAGTAGCTCTCGCCCAGGTGCTGCAGGGCGCCTGTGCGACCGTCGTATTCGAAGGTGCGCAGGCCGATCTCGATGACCTGTTCGGTGTCGTAGTTCAGACCGGTGCACTCGACGTCGATTACGGCACCACGCCGGCGATCGATGGCGTCCTCGATGCGCATCTGGGCGCTGGGCGGCGGGGCCAGGAACTCGCCCGTGAAGCGCTTCAAAACGACCTGCTGGCCGTCTTCGCTCAGTCCCAGCCAGCGATGTGAAGCCATGGCGTCGCTCCAGGTGTCAGGCACGCCTTTTTCCCATTTGCCGACGGCGCTCGCAAGACCACCTCGGCAGGCGGACTTCGGAGCCATCCCTTTACGAACTGGCGCCGGCCATCTAGCGTCGGCGCTTCATGACGTTCGGACCGGGCGACCGCAACGTCGCCGCATGATGGGGGAGATGATGCATATTCGACGTTCGGCGATCGCGCTTGGCGTGGCGACCCTGGTCGCATGCCTGGTGTTCGACACGGTCGCCAGCGCGCCGGCGCAGGCGGCATCGGGCAAGTGGGAGTACGTCAACGGCGACAAGGGCGTGAAGGTCTGGCGCAAAGAGGTGCCCGGTAGCCCGCTGATGTCCTTCAAGGGCAAGACCACGGTCAAGGTGCCCATCGGCAAGATCATCCAGGTCTTCGCTTACAACCGCTACCAGAAGGACTGGGTCGATCGCTGGGCGGCGTCCAAGGATCTGCTCAAGATCACCCCCACCGAGCGCATCTTCTGGATCCGTTTCGGGCTGCCCTGGCCTATCGACGATCGCGACTACGTCATCAAGACCAAGGCGGTGCCCAATCCAAAGACCCGCACGGTCAAGGCCTACCTCAAGAGCGTCAACCACGCCCGCAAGCCGGCCAAGGGCGGCTGCTGCGTGCGCGGCATCGCGATGGGCACGAAGTATCGCTTCAAGGCGCTGCCGGACGATCGCACCGAGATGGTGGTCGAGGTGCACACCGATCCCAAGGGGATGCTGCCCAACTGGCTCATCAACATGATCCAGAAGGACTGGCCGCGGAAGACCCTGCTGAGCCTGGCCAAGCGCGCCCGCAAGCCGGACATCGGATCGTATCCGGGCATGGAGAACTGGCACCTGCCCTACGAGCCGCCCAAACCCGCTGCGCCGCCAGCTGCACCGCCTGCCGCACCGGCAGCCGCGGCGAAACCAGCAGCCAAGGCGGGACCGTGAGCCCGGCAGCAGGCGCGCCACAGACCGCCTTGACCGTCGACCTGAACCGCGTTCGTGGCTTCTGGATGCAGCGCCAGGGCCTGCTGGGCGACGCCGGGCCCGACGCCGCGTCGACCATCAGACGTTGTGGCTGGCCGCGCACCCTGGGCGGCGTCGATGCCTACCTGTCCTTGTGGACACGCTGCCCGAGCGTCGAGCGGGCCACGGTCGACAGCGCGCTGGCCGACGACGCGGGGCTGTGGATCGTGCCCGCCGCGCGCGGCTGCATCTACATCGTGCCCACCGACCAGGTGGCCATGGCGGTGCAACTGGGCGCCACGGCGTGGTGGAAGCGCACGCGGCGAGACCTGGCCAAGGTGGGCGTGCCGGAAGACGAGGTGCGAGGCCTCGGCGAGGCGGTGTTGGCCGCCCTGGGAGACGGCACGCTGAGCGTCGACCAGGTGCGCAAGGCGTTGCCGGACGGCGCCATCCGGAGCCTTGGCGCGCCGGGCAAGAAGGTGGGCATGTCCTCCACCCTGCCCACCGCGCTTCGCCTGCTCGAGGCCGACGGCCGCATCCGCCGCCAGCCCGAGACCGCCCGCCTGGACAGCCAGCGCTACGCCTGGCGACGACCTGCGGGCGGCGCTTTTGGCGGGGCCGTCGCGCCGGCGGACGAGGCAGCCTTGAACGAAAACATGGCCAGCCTCTTCTTCCGCCAGGCCGGGCCGGCGACCCTGAACGAGTTCTGCGCCTGGACGGGCATCGGCAAGCGCGCCGGCAAGGCCGCCATCGCCGCTTTGGGGCTGGTCGAAGTGGCGGTGGAAGGGCACGGCGCATGCTGGCTCTTCGAAGAGGACCTGGACGCGCTGCGCGCCGCGACGCCGGCCGATGAGTTGCCGCCGGTGCTGCTGCCTTTCGAGGATGGCTACGTCTCCTACCGCGGCGCCCTGTCCTGCCTGGCGCGCCCGGGCGACCTGGATCGGCCAGTGAAGATCGGCGGTTCGGGAACGGAACGCCGCCTGGGCGACGCCACGGCCATGTGGCAGCGGGTGGTCATCGACGGCGGCTGCATCTCAGGCTACTGGGAGTGGGATCCCGACGACGAGCGGGTGGTCACTGGCACCTTCGCCGACCTGCCCGCAGCGCGTGCCCGCAAGCTGACCGAACGCGCCGACGCCATGGGCGCCTTCATCACCGAGCAGTTGGGAACCGCGCGCGCGTTTTCGCTGGACAGTGACAAGCAGCAGCGCAAGCGCCTGGCGTGGCTGGCCGCCATGACCGCCCGATGAACCGACCAGGCTTGCCGACTTGACCCACACCAGCCATTAACAAGCCCCGCTTGACGCACGCAACGGACGGGCACAAAGTGGCGCCCCGCCGGGCACGTACGCCGCCGGGCTGCCACGACACCGGAGCCGCCATGAAGGACCACAGCGAGCTGCCGCTGCTCGATCCGAAGTTCGGCCGCAAGCTGTTCTGGATCCTGGTGGTGATCTGCGTCGGTCTGGGGCTGTCGGACCTGCTCTACCACAAGCATACCCACTACGAGTGGGAGGGCTGGGTCGACTTCTACGGCATCTACGGCTTCGTGGGCTGTGTCTTCCTGGTGCTGGCCGCCCGTGTACTCCGAAAGCTGGTCAAACGCGACGAGGACTACTACCACTCTGGGGGGCCGGGGCTCGGCCCCAAGCAGGAAAAAGTGTGATTTTTCCTGCTTTCCCACTGCATGTGGGCAGCGTCCCGCTGCCTTGGCTGCGCGACGAGGACCGACATGCCTGAGATCGTCGCCACCTTGCCGCCCGGCTCCTTGCTGATCCTCGGCGCGCTCATCGTGCCCCTGCTGCGCGGCCGGATGCAGCAGGTCTGGCTGCTGGCCCTGCCTTTGCTGAGCGCGGCGCACCTGCTCTCCATGCCCTCGGGCACGCTGGTACACGCCACGGTAGCGGGACAGGAGTTGACGCTGATCCGCGTCGACGGCTTGAGCCTGCTCTGGGGCTACATCTTCCACATCGCCGCCTTCCTCATGGCCATCTACGCCCTGCACCTCAAGGATGGCATCCAGCACGTCTCGGCCCTGGTCTACATCGGCGGCGCCCTGGGCGCGGTCTTCGCCGGCGATCTGGTCACGCTCTTCATCTACTGGGAGCTGACGGCCATCTCGTCGGTCTTCCTGATCTGGGCCAGCCGCAACGAGCGCGCCTACCAGGCCGGCATGCGCTATCTGGTCATTCAGGTGGGCTCGGGTGTGCTGCTGCTGGCGGGCACGGTCATCCACCTCAAGGAGACGGGCTCCATCGAATTCGGCCACATCGGCCTGGGCAGCACCGGCGGCAACCTCATCTTCGCCGCCTTCGGCATCAAGTGCGCCTTCCCGCTGCTGCATAACTGGCTCGAAGACGCCTACCCCGAAGCCACCGTTACCGGCACCGTGGTGCTCAGCGCGTTCACCACCAAGCTGGCCGTCTATTCGCTGGCCCGCGGCTATGCCGGCACCGAAGAGCTGATCTGGATCGGCGCCATCATGACCGCCTTCCCCATCTTCTTCGCGGTCATCGAAAACGACCTGCGACGCGTGCTGGCCTACAGCCTGAACAACCAGCTCGGCTTCATGGTGGTCGGCGTCG
>CAYTLW010000063.1:0-42197 GCA_964438735.1 uncultured Enterobacteriaceae bacterium
GGCACACCTCTTCCCGAGTCTAGGAAACTGGGGAAGTACCTACGGTCCGTCGAACAAGATTTCAGCATTTGGCCGAATGCTATGGCCCCACAATGGCGGTCATCGCCGTCGCGGCGCCACAGTTCAGCTTGAAGTCGACCAGGTCGCTGACCACCGTGCGGCCGGGGTTGATCTCCACCGTCGGCACGCCGGCGCGATGGGCGCGCACCACGGGTTCGACGATGTAGGGGAACAGGCTCGAGGTGCCGACGGAGAAGACCGCGTCGAAGCCGTCGACGAGCTGGTCACTCAGCGTGCGCACCTTGTCCATGGGCAACATCTCGCCGAAGAGCACGACCTCGGGCCGCACGATGGCGTCGCAATCGGGGCAGTGCGGGGGCAGCGGCAGATCGGCGTAGTCGGTGACCGTCGCGCGGTGTTCGCAGCGGGTACAGCACAGGTCGTGGATGTCGCCGTGGATGTCGATGACCCGGCTGGAGCCGGCGGCGCGATGCAGGCCGTCCACATTCTGGGTCAGGATCCAGACCTCGTGGGACGCTTCCAGCGCCGCCATGACGCGGTGGCCGGCGTTGGGCTCGGCCCCCCGACAGGCCGCCTCGATGCGGGCGATGTACTTCCAGCCCAGCTCGGGTCGGGCGGCGAAGACGGCGCCGGAGAGGGCCTCCTCGATGGCCATGCCCTCCTCGGTGGTCTCGGATTCGTACAGCCCGCCGATGCCGCGATAGGTGGGCAGGCCGGAGTCGGCGGAGAGGCCAGCGCCGGTGATGAAGAGCAGGCGCTGGCAGTCGGTGAGCCAGACGGCGATGTCGCGCGCGGCCTGCTGGTCGGCGGGGCTGAGCTCGGGCGTGCTGGGGTCGTTCGCTGACATGGGGGCAGTTTGGCGAACCCCGTCGCGGCGTCAAGGCGGTCTACCGACTCACGCGACCGATCACCACAGGCGTCTCAATCAGCCAGTTCTTGTCGAGCGACCGCTGGCCGAACCACCCATAGGCCGTGCCCTGGCCCGTGGCGGGATCCACCGGCACGTAGAGCGTGCCGCGGCCGAAACCGGTGGCGTTGCCCGAGCGCGTATCCTGCCCGTGCGGCAGGCTGGTGGCGTCGACGATGCGGATCAGAAAGCCGTTGCCCGCAGGGCGCGGCGGTTCGATGACGAAGGCCACGTGGCCTGTATTGCGCGAGCGGAACCAGGGCGGTCGCTTCCAGGCCAGCACGTCGCCCGGTTGGGCCTGGCCGATATGGGCCAGCTTGCGCCAGCCCCGGCGGGCACGGGTCGTCGGCGAGCGCCTGATGATGCGGTAGAAGTCGCGTGCCACAGGTCGCTTGCGGCCGATGGCCTTGCGGGCCCTCGGCGCCGAGCGGGCGAGCACCCAGCCGGCCATGGCCGAGCAGTCGAACTCGTAGCGTCCGATGCGCTCGTTGACCCGCAGCACCGGCTTGTAGGCGGTGTGGCGGACCTTGCGCTCGATGCGTTCCAGGACCTGGACCACCCGCTCCGGTGCCGGGGGGCGGCGGGTGCGCCTGGCCTGGGCGGGCAGGGCGACCAGCAGGACTGCGCCCATGAGCACCGCGGGCGGGACGAGCAGGGCGCGTAGAACAGGGGATCGTCCGGGCATCATGGCCTCCACCCTGGCATGGACGCGCCAGGGCGGGCGAAGATCTTTCATTGGCGTTACCATCGCGGCGTCACCAGGAGTTGCCCATGGTCCACCCCCTCGAAGATGTGATCCGACAGGCCGATGGCTTCTTGCTCATCGGCGAGTCGGCCAAAGGGCGCTTTCCGGCGTACTCGTATCACGTGTACACAACCCAGAAGAAGCGCTTCTATTGCCTCGATCTGGACGGCTTGAAGCAGTCCCGCGGCAAGACGAAGGGGGGGCCGGTATACAGCTCCGTGGCCGAGTTGCCCGATGATCGCGGCGACCTGGCCATCATCTGGAGCCATCCCCATTCAGCGGCCAGGGCGGTGGATGTGGCCCATGAAGCGGGCTGCAAGCGCGTCTGGTTCAGCTTTGGCGCCGGCCATCGGGACGGTGTGGCCAGGGCGCGCGAGCTGGGCCTGGAGGTGGTGGAGATCGGTCGATGCCCGGTCTATTACATGCACGGCAAGCCGCCCGAATGCGTCGCCCACACCTTGCTGACCAAAGTCAGCGGCAGCTACCGAAGGCCGCCTCAGACCGACGCGCACGCCAAACGTCGAGAGATGTGGTAGCGGACGCAGGCCCTGGGGACCGACTTCAGAATCTCCGCCCAGAGTCGCTCAGCCGAGTTCTTTCTGCTGCAGCAGCGCGTCCAGGGTGCGCACATGTTTGCGCTCCTCGGCGATGAGCCGCTCGAGCAACGGCCGATCCTCGGCGCTGACCATGTTGGCCAGCTCGTGGAAGAAGAGGATCGAGTCCTTCTCGAAGCCGATGGCGTAGCGGATGGCGGCGGCGTCATCTCCCAACCGGGAGACCGCCTCTGCTGCGGCTTTGGCGTCGGGGAAGACGCGGTTGTCCACCAGGGCGTGCAGGTAACCCAGGTACTCCTCGGCCTGCCGCCACTGGCCGTCGGCCAGCTTCACGCCCTGGAGCAGCTGCTCGAAGGTCGCCGCGTGTTTGCGCTCCTCGTCGCGCAGCCAGGCGAAGACCTCTTTGGCCTTGGGGTCCTTGAGGTGGGACAGGGCGGCGTCGTAGAAGGCTTCCCCGCAGGCCTCGATCTGGCGGGCGATGTCGACGATTTCGGTGTCGGACCAGGTCTGACTCATGGGGTCTCGCGGGTTCGGGTGGACGCGTCGTGGGCGGATCAGGTCTTCCCCAGCTGGAACAGCGCGTAGCCGATCGCAGCCATGCCGATGCCGTCGATGCCCGCTCCGACCAGACCCTTGAACAGGGAGATCCAGACCCAGTACTCGGCGCCAACCTGGGCGGCGACCATCTTGAGCAGCCAGCTGACGATGGGGCCGGCGATGGCGGCGAGACCGAGCAGGGCGAAGCCGCCGGCGGCGATCTTCAGCGGCGCCAGGCCGGGCCGCTGACTGGCCCGGAAGGCGAGGAATCCGACGGCGAGGGTGAGCACCCCAACGGCCATCCAGACGAGGCTGATAAAGATGTTGCTTGGGCCGAATAGCGAGACCATGGAGTCCTCAGGGGTGGTCGGGCGCCTGCATGACGCCGAGGATCCGATCTCACCGATCCGCGGCCCGATAGCAACCCCGCGGCGTCTGATCCGGCTCAGCCCACGCAGTAGAACGTGCCCGTCGCCGTGCCCACATACACCCGCCCGTCGACCACTGCAGGCGTCGATATGCAGCGCCCGTCCAGCCGCAGCTTGTGGATGCCGCGCCCGCTGGCCGCGTCCACCAGGTGCAGATGCTGGTCGTAGCTGCCGAAGACCAGCCGCCCGCCCACATGCGCCGGTGAGCTCCAGATGGGCGCCTCGGTGCGATAGGTCCACAGGCCGCGACCCGTGGCCGCGTCGACGCAATGCAGCAGGCCGTCCTGGCCGCCGATGTAGAGCTTGCCATCGGCGTAGGCCGGCGTGGACCAGTAGCCCGATGGGTTGCCCTCGTACTGCCACACCAGCTTGCCCTTGCGGCGCCGATCGAAGCAGTACAGGCGCGAGGCGCGATCCTCGGCGGCGATGTAGACGTGGTCGCCCACCACCACGGGCGAGACGTCCGTATCGTCGTGGGTCTTTGCGGTCCACTTGATGCGGCCGGACTTGATGTCGACGCAGAAGAGGCGGCCGTCGTAGGAGCCGGCGAAGAGCTCGCCATCGACCACCGCGGGCGAGGTCTCGACGCCGTTGGAACCGGGCTTGGTGCCGCGTCCGGTGCCACCCAGGTAGGTCTCCCATTGCAGCTTGCCGGTGCGCGGATCGAGGCAGCGGGCGTGGCCGGTCTCGCCGCAGATGTAGAGCTTGTCGTCGACCACGCAGGGCGACGAGTCGTTGTCACCGCCCATCCAGGCGGCCCAGAGGACCTTGCCCGTGGCGGCGTCGATGCAGCGCAGCAGGTTGTCGACGCTGCCCAGGTAGAGGCGGTTCTGGTACAGGCAGGGCGAGGATTTGAACATCCGCCCGCCCTCCAGGCGCCAGCGCAGCTTGCCTGTGGCCGTCTCGAAGGCGTAGAGGTTGCAGCCCACCGAGCCGACGAAGACGTAGCCACCATGGACCACGGGCTGACCGGTCCAGCCGGTGCCCTTCCAGGTGATCGGCCGCCCGCGCAGCTTGGTCTTGAAGTCGATCATGCGGTGGGTCCAGCGCACCTTGAGCCGATCCGGCAGCGGACCGGTGCCGTAGTGGGTGTGCGATGGGCTGCCGCGAAACATGAGCACCGAACCCTTGGCGAAGCTGTCATCGCCCTGCCAGGGCGGCAGCTTCAGCGGCCCACCATGACTCTCCTTGGGCGTGATGCCGCCGAAGACGCGCCGCAGAGGGTACGGGCGGGTGACGGGTTTGGCGCCTTCGGCCATGCGCGGCAGGCCCGTGGCCAATCCCAGCAGGCCCAGGGCGCCGCCGAGGGCGAAATCCCGTCGGCTGATCAGGCGGTCAACCGCCCGCTCCGATGCCGCTTCATCGTTCGTCCGCTCACTCACCGGGACCTCCTGCTCTCGTCCTGTCTATCGTCCGCGCCAGCCCAGCGCCGGGGATCGCTGCTTCAGGGTCGCAAAAGCCGTTCTTGCTTCGGCATCCGCCGGCGGTCGAAGCAGCCGTTTGCGGTTGACCACCAGGGGCAGGTGGTCCACGCGCACAACGCGCGCTCGTTTCGCGCCCTTGTCCAGGACGAAGTCGATGCCCAATACCAGGGTTCGCCCTCTGGCACCTTCCTGGCCACCGAAGAGGAAGTTGCCCAGCGAGTAGGCCACCACCGCCTTGCGTCGTCCCGGCGCGAAGACCACCGGCTGCAGCACGTGCGGGTGGCCGCCCAGGATCACGTCGGCGCCGGCTTTGACCAGTCGCGCAGCGATCTTCTCCTGCGAGGCGATGGGCGTCTCGCGGTAGGAACGGCCCCAGTGCAGGGATACAGCGACGATGTGGTTGCGCTTGCGCAGGGCCCGGACCTGGGCCTCCAGTCGGCCGGTGCGCAGCCAGGCGACGACGGGTTTACGCGGCTTCTTTGGCGCCCGCCGATTGACCCGGTCGGTGGCCGCGATGAAGGCCACGCGGATGCCGTTGCGGGTCACGATGGCGGCGCGCTCGGCGCTGGCTTTATCCATGCCCAGGCCGGTCACTTTGATGGGGGTGGCGGCGAATGTCTTCAGGGTCGATACGACGCCGGCGTAGCCGTAGTCGAAGGGGTGGTTGTTGGCCAGGGACATGACGTCGAAGCCGGCTTTGGCCAGGTTGCCTGGTAGCGACTCGCGGGCCTTGAGGATGGGCAGTCCGGTGGTGGCGACCGGGCGCATGCCCTTGCGCACGATGGGCGCCTCGAAGTTGGCGAAGGCGATGTCGGCGCGCTTTATCCATCTGGCCGCCGGCCCCAGCACGTGGGCGATGTCGCGCTCGATGAGGTTGCCTTGAGGCTGCCAGGGGCAGATGTCGCCCATGGCCACCAGGCGCAGGCGCTTGCCGGCGGCGTTGGCCTCGCCTGGAGCCAGCGCGAGTCCGGCCACCATCAACGCCATGGCCAGAGGCAGGCAGGCCAGGGTGGAGCGGGGACCGGCGATCGTGGGCATGGGCGGGATCTCCTGGCCGATGGGCACCGGCTCTTCGACGCTACGGGTGGCGATGGGAGGTGGCAAGAAGATCGCCTCTTAAATGGCATCCTGCAGCCGATCGACGGGCGAAGACCTGGTCGGGGGGACTGTTCACCATCCCCTGCCTCTGGCACGGTGCTGCCCATGTGCCGCCGACCCGCTGCGATCCTGACCGCATTGCTGTTCCTCCTGGCCCCCGCCCTCGCTCATCCAGGGCCGCCGGACGAGGTCGCGCAGCCGACCCCTGTAACGGCGGCCTGGCATCTGCTCTTCACCGGCCGCAGCTGGGGCCTGGGCAGCTCCTCGTCCACCGGCGATACGATCCTGCTGCTCTACGAACATATGGACGCCCAGGGTGGGACCACCCGCATCGCGCGTTCAGCGCACTCCCTGGCCAGGCAGGGCCGCTACTTCCTGGCCGACAAGGCCGGCGGGCCGCGTGGCGCGCTGGCGGTGCTGCGCCACAAGGGCAAGATCCGCCGAGAGGTGGTCGTCGAGCGTCTGTCGGCGGTGGAGAGCGACCGGACCCTGGTCTTTCAATACCCGCCCAACCCGCGCCTGGACGTGGCCACCTTGATGGAGCGGCGCAACAAGCGGGTGCCGCGGGATCCCTCCTTGCGGCGGGCGGACCTGCGCCTGGTCCGGCTGCACGCAGGCGGTCGCTCGGCGTTGATGGTCGAGCGTCATGGGGCGACGGGCGCCCTGAATCGCGACCCACTGGCGTGGGATGGCCCGGCCTGGGTCATCGAGGGGCAGGCCAGGCACGGCGCCGAGACCGGCCAGTTCTACCTGCTGGTCAAGCGCTATGGCGGCGGTGCTCGCAGGATCAAGCAGCTGGAGGTGCGCAAGGACGCGCTCAAGGGTCGCGTGTTGCTGGTCAGCACCGGCAACGAGGTCTCCGCCTACAGCAGGCTGCGCGGCGGCAAGAGCGCCCATCGTTCCCTGGAATTCGAGACCCTGCGCAGACTCGGTTACCACGGCCTGGTGCCCGGCCCTTCGGAGCTCTACTTCGGGCTGGCCGACCTGAAGGCCCATCTTGCTCGCCATCCGCTGCCCATGGTGACGACCAATCTGTTTCACGCCGCCGGACCGAACAAGGGCAAGAGCGTCTTCCCGCGTTATCGCCTGGTCGATGTGGCCGGCGCTCGGGTGGCCTTGTTGGGCCTGGTGGGCGACGACCTGAGCGGCGCGGTCAGCGCGCCCGATGCGGTGACCGAGCTGCAGGTCCGCGACCCGGTGGAGGAGGCGGTGCGTACGGTCGCCGAGCTGCACGCCCGGCCCGAGACGCGGCCCGACCTGGTGGTCGCCCTGAGCAACCTGGACGGCGGCGGCCGCAGCGAGTTCGTGCGCGAGGCGGTGGGGGTCGACGTGGTCGTCGGTGACATGCGCGCCGGCGCCCGACACGTGGCCGAGACCACGTTGGATCTGCGCGGTCGCTGGGCCCGCTCACGCACCGCCCGCGGCGTCGCCCTGGTGACCCGCTCGACCTTCGCCATGATCGGCGACCTGGCCATGTTCGGCCAGCGCAAGGGGGGGCATTGGCAGACCGAACGCATCGTCATGCGCAATCGCCTGGTGGAACATCACCACGCCCGCGACGAGGCTTTACATCGCAAGCTGACCGCGGGCTTTCTGGCCAGCACACGCCAACTGGACAAGCAGCTCATGCCGGCCCTGGAGGTCATGCTCGGCGGCGACCCCAAGCTGGCGCGGCTGGTGCGCGAGGATCCGGAGATCGCCCGCTGGCTGCCCAAACACCAGACCCTGCGCTGGCAGCTGTGGATGACGGCCCGCCTCTGGGGCCGGATGATCGCCGGCGCCCTGCTCGACAGCACCGACTTCGAGGTGGTCATCGCACCCCGACCCGAGCGGCTCAACACCACCGTGCCTGGGCCGATCCTGGAGCACTACGCCACCCACTGGCTGCCAGCCGGCGAGCGACTGTGCGGATATCGCGTCACAGGCGCCGTGTTGCGCAAGCTGCTGCAGGCCCGCAAGGGCGCCAGCCGATTCACCGCTCTGGCGGGGGTGGATGCCAACGGCAAACGGGTAGGGGGGCGTCCGCTGGTGGCCAAGGAGCCCTACCGCCTGCTGACAACCGGCGCCTTGGCGGCCACGCCGCCCTTCAAGGGCCTGCTGGCGGGCGCGAGCGCACAATGTCGCTTCAAGGCCGTGGGACATCGGCTCGAGGTGGACGATGACGGTGCCAGGACGCCCATGCGAGACGCCGTACTGGGCGCCTTGCGTCACCTGCGCGATTCCCACAAGGGCTTTGGTCCGGCCTACCTGGCTGTGGCGCGTTCGTGGCTCGGCCCCAGCGCCGACCAGATCCGGCCGCGTTGGAGCCTGGCGGCGGAGGGTTTGACGCTGTCATTCACCAGCGGCAGCAGCCTGCCGGGTCGCGCCTGGCTGGGCAATCCGGGCGTGCGCGAGACCCGCGCCGTCACGCCGGGGCATTACGGGCTCGGCGTGCGTGGCGCGCTGGCGGTGCGTTACGACGGGCCGACCCTGGACTGGGAGACGCGGGGCAGGGCGAGGCTCAGCCGGACCGTCATCGACCTGGCCGGCATCCCAGGTCAGGACAAGGTGGAGCAGGAGGGGCAGGACGACCTGGTCGCCAGCACCGAGCTGCGCCTGAAGGTGGTCGAACTGGCGCTGGGCGACAAGAAGCGCGTGGCCGTGGTGCCTTACGCCAACGCCACCTGGGACAGCGAGTTCACGGCCACCCGCGATGCCCTGACCAAGACGCCCTTCCCACACCAGAAGGAGCTTCGTCTCTCAGCCGGACTGGTCACCCGTCCCGGCGGCCTGCTGCACGAGCTGCGCCTGGCCGCGCTGTTCAAGAACGACTTCAGCGTCACGCAGGGACAGGCTGAGGCGGGCGCGCTGGCGGGCCTCGGGTTACGACTGCCCATCGGCCGCGCCAACCTGTCGCTGGACGGCAAGCTGCGCTGGTACGCCGCCACCGACGACGACACCATCGAGGACCTGGGCCTGATCGTCGAGAGCACCACGAAGCTGGTGGTGCCCTTCGCGGACGGGCTGTCGGTGACCCTCTTCGCCGACCTGTTCTACTACCACGCCAAGGTGCGGAGCGCGGTGGACATCCTCGGCCAGCCGGTGCAGCGAGATGGCGCCATGAGCCTGATCCTGGGTGCCGGCCTGTCGTTGGATCGGCTGTGGAAGTCGTAATCGCGTAGCCGTTCGCATTCATCTCGGCCCAAAAAGATCGCCGGCAGATTTGCATCTCCCCCAGGGGAAAACGTACATTCTTCTTTACAATTAGTTCCGGAGGCCCCTATGTCCCCCACTCCCAGCCGTCACGGCGTTGGGCGGTACGCAGTGGTTGCGTCGTCGCTCGCCTGCCTGTCCCTCCTCTGCGTCCTGGTCGCGCCAGCGCCGGTCTCGGCCTGTGGCGGGTGCGTCGTGCCGCCGACCCCACCGGGATTCGATCCGGCCACGGGTTCGGTTCTGCAGTCCGCCGAACGCGTCTTCTTTCATCAGGATCCACTTAGCGGCCGAACGACCGCCTGGGTGGAGGTGCGCTACACGGGTCTGGCACAGGACTTCGGCTGGATCGTGCCGCTTCCGGTCAAACCCAAGATCAGCGTCGGCACCAACTACCTCTTCGATCGCCTCGACCAGGCCACAGCACCTCGATTCCACACCTACCTGACACCCTTTACCGAGTCCTGCCACGAAGACATGGGCGGGCCGGGCGGCGGCGGCGGCTGCGGCTTCGGATTCGGCATAGGCGCGCCGCCGGATGCGGCAGCAGGCGGCTGGGATTGGTCGGGCGCCACGGGCACCTCCACCTTCGACCGCAAACCGGTCGCCGGCGTGGACCTGCTCGAGCGCGCCCGCGTGGGCCCCTACAACTACGCGATCCTGAAGTCCGGCAGCGCCGACAGCCTGGCGAAGTGGCTCGACCTCAACGGCTACGTCATGCCGGCCAGCGGCAAACCCGTCATCGCCGCGCACGTGGCCAAGGGCGACCTCTTCGTCGCCTTCCGGCTGCACGACGAGGCGGGCGTCAACGAGATCCGACCCGTGGTCTTCGAGATGCACGACGCCGACCCCTGCGTGCCCCTGCGGCTGACCGCCATCGCCGCGGTGGAGGACCTGCCGGTCGTCGTCTACATGGCCGGCAACGGCCGCGCGGTGCCGAAGAATCACCTCAACGTGGTGGTCAACCCCATGCGCCTGGACTGGGACGGTGGCGTGAGCAATTACCCGCAGGTGATGGCCGAAGCCATCGATGAGGCCGCCGGCCACGCCTTTGTGACCGAGTTTGCCGGCCCGGTGTCGTCGGTGAGGGTGACGATGCCCGCATCCCAGTCCGACGGGCCGACCACGGTGAGGTTCAACAAGTCGATGGTCTTCGCTACGAGCCATCATCTGCAGCGCCGACGGCTGGGTGGACGTGGAGCGCTTCGGCAAAGCCAAGGAGAAGTGGTTTCGCACGTTTCTGCAGTTGCCTAATGGGATCCCATCGACGGAGATCCGGGTTGGCTAGTACTCGCCCGTGGCATGGAACGGCTGTACGAGCGCGCGGAGGCGTGGCGGATGGCCAGGGAATTCTATAAAAACAGCTCATTATGAGACTTGCGATCAATCGACAGGGCTTGCGCCCCAGGCTACTATCTGCCGCCGCTTGGCGGCTCACGCGACAATCAGGCCGTGCAAGTGTCCGTCTCCGTGTCTTTGTCCGTGGCCGTGTCCGTGTCCGTGTCTGTGCCTGTGACCGTGACCGTGACCGTGTCGGTGACCGTGTCCGTGTCTGTGACCGTGTCCGTGTCTGTGACCGTGTCCGTGTCTGTGCCCGCGTCTGAGTCCGTGGCCGTGACCGCAACCGAATCCGAATCCGAATCCGCGCCCGTACCCGTATCCCCCCACAAACAGGCCCTGTCCCAACCGATCTGCTATGCTCCCCCAGCCCACCGCCGGATCGCCCCCCGGCCTGCCATTGGAGGACCGCCCTGGCTCGCATCGCCCCAGCCCTGCAGCTCCTGCTGCCCCTCCTCCTCCTCTGCCCCATCGCCTGCGGTGAGGCCGATACCGAGCCGTCGACCGACAAGCAGACCACCGACACCGGCGCGGTGGATATCCAGTTCCAGTTCGACACCGGCGACCCCACCGATCTGGACGTCAGCACCACCGAAGATGCCGACCGCTCCGAACCCGGCTGCGACTTCCCCGACAACCCCGAAAAGGGCGAACCCGGCGCGGCCTGCGACACTGGCGCAGACTGCGACAACGGCTTCTGCGTCGACGCGCCCGAGGGTCGGATCTGCACCCTCATCTGCGTCGACTGCTGCCCCACCGGCTTCAACTGCGAGTCGGCCAAGGGCCGCGATACCGTCTTCTTGTGCATCCCCAAGCTGAAGGCCCTCTGCCGGCCCTGCCTGGCTGATAGCGAGTGCGAGGACGTCAACGCTGGTGCCTTGTGTGTGGCCATGGCCGACTCGGTCACACCCGCCAGCCGCTTCTGTGGCGGTGCCTGCGCCAAGGCTGAGGATTGCCCGCCCAACTACGCCTGCCAGCCCGCTGTGGGCACCAAGGGCAGCGGCAAGCAGTGCGTGCGCACCAAGGGCGCCTGCGGTTGTTCACCCGCCGCCACGTCCGCCGGCGCCGCCACCGCCTGCGCCAAGGCCAACGAATACGGCAGCTGCGCCGGCCAGCGCAAGTGCACCCTGGACGGCTTGTCCGACTGCGACGCGCCGAGTCCTCAGGAAGAGGTCTGCAACGGCGCCGACGATGACTGCAACGGCCAGACCGACGAGATGACGCCCGCGGCCTGCAGCAACAAGAACGACGCCGGCACCTGCACCGGCCTTTTGCAATGCGTCGCCGGTGCGCCCCAATGCGACGCCGCCAAGCCCGTCGCCGAGATCTGCAACGGCGCCGATGACGACTGCGATGGCGAGACCGACGAGAACTTCCCCGACCTGGACAAGGACAACATCGCTGACTGCGTCGACAACGACAAGGACGGCGACGGCGTGGACGACGACGAGGACTGCGAACCGCTGGACCCGGCCATCAGCCCCACCGCCACCGAGGCCTGCAACGGCATCGACGACAACTGCGATGGCAATACGGACGAGGCCGACGCCACCGGCTGCAAGACCTGGTGGCTGGACAACGACGGCGACGGCGATGGCAAGGACGCGGCCGATGGCGGCGTGAGCCAGTGCCTGTGCGCGCCCAAGCCGCCCTACAACGCCACCGCGGCCAAGGATTGCGACGACGCCAAGGCGGCCGTGCATAGCAAGGCGCTCGAGGTCTGCAACGACATCGATGACGACTGCGATGGCAGCACCGACGCCGGCTGCGATGACGATGGCGACCACTACTGCGATGTGGCCATGCAGGTGGTCGACCTGCCGGCGGTCTGCACCAAGGGCGGCAAGGACTGCGACGACACCAAGGCGGCGGTCTCACCTGGCAACAAGGAGGTCTGCGGCAACAAGCTCGACGATGACTGCGACGGCAAAGTCGACAGCGGCGAGGACGCCAAAGGGTGCACCACGCTCTACAAGGACGCCGACACGGACGGCTACGGCGCCATTGACGGCAAGTGCCTGTGCGCTCCGCTGGGGCTGTACACCGCGGCCACCAATACGGACTGCGCTGACACGGACAAGGCCATTCATCCAGGCGCCAAGGAGGTCTGCGGCAACAACGTCGACGAGGACTGCGACGGGGCCACCAACGCGGTCGACGCTACCGGCTGCAAGTCGCTCTACGCCGATGGCGATGGCGACGGCTTCGGATCGGGCAAGGCGGCCTGTGTCTGCGCGCCCATGGGGGCCTGGTCGGTCGCCAAGGCCGGCGATTGCGACGACAAGAACCCGAAGGTCAATCCGTCGGCGGGCGAGGTCTGCAACGGCGTCGACGATGACTGCAACAGCAAGACCGACGAAGCCGACGCCGCCGGTTGTAGCAAGCACTACGCCGATGGCGATGGCGATGGCTACGGCGTGGCCGGCAACTCAGCCTGCCTGTGCAAGCCGACAAAACCGTGGACGTCGGTGGTGGCCGGGGACTGCGCCGATGGTGACAAGGCGGTGAATCCGGGGGCGGCCGAGATCTGCGACAAGAAGAACAACGACTGCAAGGGCGGCATCGACGACCCGGGCGCCAAGGGCTGCACCACCTGGTTCACCGACAAGGATGGCGACGGCTGGGGCGACCCCAAGACCGGCCAATGCCTGTGCGGCAAGTCGTCCAGCCACCCGGTGGCCAAGGGCAAGGATTGCGACGACAACGCTTCACAGAGCAAACCCGGCGGCAAGGAGATCTGCGACAGCAAGGACAACGACTGCGACGGCCAGACCGACGAGGAGGGCGCCGCCGACTGCAACAAGCTCTACCAGGATGATGACGGCGACGGCTACGGCCAGACGGGGTCTCATAAGTGCCTTTGCAAGAAGGCCAAGCCCTTCACCACCCCCATCGGCGGCGATTGCGCCGACGGCGACAGCGCGATTCATACCAAGGCGACCGAGGTCTGCGGCGGCAAGGACGACGACTGTGATGGCCAGACCGATGAAGCCGGCGCCAAGGGCTGCAAGATGCACTTCTTCGACGCCGACGGGGACTTCTGGGGCACGCCCTACGTGTCCGGCAAGTGCCTGTGCAAACCGCAAGGCAAGTACACCGGCGTGCAGGTGGGGGACTGTCTCGACACCGACAAGACGGTCTATCCCAAGGCGCCCGAGATCTGCGACGGCAAGGACAACGACTGCGACGTGGTCAAGGACGAGCCCGGCGCCAAGGGCTGCGTGTCCTGGTATCGCGACCCCGATGGCGACGGCTGGGGCTTCAGCACGGCGCTCTGCTTGTGCAAGGCGACCGCGCCCTATACGACCAAGAAGAAGGGCGACTGTGACGAGGGCAGCAAGGCCATCAACCCCGGCGCCAAGGAGATCTGCGACGGCAAGGATAATGACTGCAACGGCCAGACCGACGAGGTCGCCGGCGGCAGCAACTTCTACGCCGACAAGGACAAGGACGGCTGGGGCATCGGCGTGCCCAAAAAGCTCTGCAAGGCCGCCTACCCCTACACGGCCACCAAACCCGGCGATTGCAAGGATACTGACAAGACCGTCTACCCCGGCGCCGCCGAGGTCTGCGACGGCAAGGACAACAACTGCAACAAGCAGATCGACGAGACCGGCGGCAGCAAGACCTTCTGGCGCGACTCCGATGGCGACGGCTGGGGCAAGATCGGCGACAGCATCAAGTCGTGCAAGGCCAAGGCGCCCTATACCGCCACAAAGGGCGGCGACTGCAACGATGGCAACAAGCTGGTGAACCCCGGCGCGGTGGAGAAGGCCTGCAACAAGATCGACGACGACTGCAAGGGCGGCGACGCCTGCTACAACGCGCCCTGCGGCACCACTTTGTCGACCTGCCTGCTGGCCTGCGGCGGCCAGTCGTTGCTGTCCAACTGCTGGTGTGACTCCATTTGTGTCATCAAGGGCGACTGCTGTTCGGACCGATTCACCTGCTGCAATTAGGTCAATTTGGCGCGCAAGGCGACGAGATACGCTACCCTGCGCCGGCCACGCGTGTCGCGGGGGCTGGAGGGGCCATGGGCAACAACATCGGTCGCATGTCTTCAACCTGCTTGGTGGTCGCGCTCTGCGTCCTGCCGCTGGTCTGGGCCGGCTGCGGGGACGTGACCGGCGCCGAGGGCGGGGATGCTGGTATCGACGCCGGCGCGGCGATTACGGATATCGATTTCGGCGTCAAGGACATGGGCGGCGACGAGCCCGACCAGGTCGCTGCAGAAGACGTGCCCGACCCGGACGACGTGATGCCAGACAGCGACGATACGACCGATGCCGGCGGTGCGAGCGCCTGCCCCGGTGGACCCGGCTGCGTCTGCGTCGACAACGCCGAGTGCGACAACGTGCTCTGCATCGACGTGGCCGACGGCAAACACTGCGCCGTGCCCTGCGTGGACACCTGCGAGGACGGCTTCACCTGCGCGCCCGTGGGCGCCGGCGGCGGCGACGTGGTCAACATCTGCGTGCCGAACGATCTGCGCCTGTGCGACCCCTGCAAGGACAGCAAGGCCTGCAAGAGCCTGGGCGTGGAGGATGCCGCGTGCGTCGACCAGGGCAGCGAGGGGGCCTTCTGCGCCACCGGCTGCAAGACCGACGAGCAGTGCAAGACGGGTTTTGTCTGCAAGTCCGTGACCACCATCGAAGGCGCCAGCGCCAGCATGTGTGTACCCAAACCGGCCGACGACAAGACGAATTGGGGCACCTGCGAATGCTCCAAGGCGGCCACCGCCGCCAAGCTGAGCACGGCCTGCTTCGTGGAGCATTACAGCGATGACAAGCAGCTCGTCGGCAAGTGTCCGGGCGTGCGCACCTGCGCCGAAGACGGGCTGACGGGATGCACCGCGCCGCCCCTGGAGGTGGAGGTCTGCGACGGCAAGGATAACGACTGCGACGGCAAGATCGACGAGGATACCTGCACCGACAGCAACGACTGCACCCAGTCCGCCTGCGATCCCGCCCAGGGCTGCCTGGTGACCAAGCTGGACGGCGTGCCCTGCGACGCCGACGGCGACGTCTGCACCGAGAACGACTCCTGCAGCAAGGGCGTGTGCATACACGGCAAACCCAAGAACTGCGACGACGGCAATGTGTGCACCATCGCCGTCTGCCACCTGGCCAACGGCTGCACCCAGACGGCCGATAACGGCAAACCCTGCGACGCCGATGGCGACGCCTGCACCGTCGGCGATATCTGCACCGGCGGCACCTGCATCGCCGGCAAGTCGCCCGACTGCGATGACGACAACCCCTGCACCAGCGACGCCTGCGACAAGGTCAGCGGCAAGTGCACGGCCACCGCGCTGGTCGATGGGGTGTCCTGCGACGACAACACCGCCTGCACCACGGCGGACGCCTGCGCGGCCGGCACATGCGTCGGCAAGAAGCTGCCCTGCGATGACGGCAACGACTGCACGGCCAATACCTGCGACCCCAAGACTGGCTGCAAGACCTCGATCCTCGACGGCGCCGCCTGCGATGACGACAACCCCTGCTCCATCGGCGACAAGTGCACCGGCAAGAGCTGCACCCCCGGCGCGCCCAAGGTCTGCGCTTCAGGCGGCCCCTGCGTGCTGGCCAAGTGCAAGCTGAGCAGCGGCAAGTGCAGCTACGTCGAGCTCAACGACGGCGACCCCTGCAGCGATGCCAGCGCCTGCACCGCCAACGACGCCTGCAAGTCCGGCGTCTGCCTGGGCAAGCTGCTCAACTGCGACGACTCCAACCCCTGCACCAGCGACACCTGCGACAAGGCCACCGGCTGCAAGCATAGCGACGTGGTGCAGGCCTGCGATGACGGCGACGCGTGCACCAAGAGCGACATCTGCGCCAAGGGCAAGTGCGGCGGCACGGCGGTCGACGTGGCCAAACATTGCGACGACGGCAACGGCTGCACGGACGAGGGCTGCAACGCCAAGACCGGCTGCACCCACAGCAACAACCAGGCCAAGTGCGACGACGGCAGCCCGTGCACCAACGGCGACTCCTGCCTGGCCGGCAAGTGCAGCCCCGGCGCCAACCTCTGCGAGTGCACCGCCGATGCCCACTGCGCCGGCAAAGAGGATGGCAACCTCTGCAACGGCACCCTGTTCTGCGACAAGGCGAAGCTGCCCTATAAGTGCAACATCAAGCCCCTTTCGGTGGTCAAGTGCGACAGCAGCGGCGACGGCCCCTGCCTCAAGACCAGCTGCGACACCAAGACCGGCAAGTGCAACAGCGGCGCCATCAACGAGGGCGGCGGCTGCAACGCCGACGGCAGCGTCTGCACCCAGACGGACTCCTGCAGCGGCGGCAAGTGCAAGCCGGGCAAGGCCCTGGATTGCGACGACAAGAATCCGTGCACCAACGACCTCTGCGACAAGACCAAGGGCTGCTACAAGGTGGCCAACTCCAAGGGCTGCGACGACGGCAACGCGTGCACCAAGAACGACGTCTGCGACCAGGCCAAGTGCGCCGGCAAACCCATCAACGTGGCCAGCGAATGCGACGACAAGAACGGCTGCACCGACGACGCATGCCAGCCTGAGAAGGGCTGCGTGCACAGCAACAACCAGGCCAAGTGCGACGACGGTGAGATCTGCACCAGCGGCGACACCTGCTCGGGTGGTAAGTGCGTCTCGGGCACCGACCTATGCGGCTGCAAGGCCAACATCGACTGCGCCGCCAAGGAGGATGGCAACCTCTGCAATGGCACGCTGTTCTGCGACAAAAGCAAGGCGCCTTATCAATGCCAGGTCAACCCGCTCACAGTGGTCGTCTGCAGCACCAAGGGCGACGGCCCGTGCAACAAGACCAGCTGCGTGGCGCAGAGCGGCAAGTGCGTCAAGAAGGCCGCCAACCAGGGCGGCAAATGCGACGCCGATGGCAGCGTGTGCACCCAGAACGACACCTGCAATGGCGGCGCGTGCAAGCCGGGCGGCAAGCTGAACTGCCAGGATGGCAACATCTGCACCAACGACAATTGCGACAAGAACAAGGGCTGCTATTCGGTCAACAACTCCATCCCCTGCAGCGACAACAACGCCTGCACCAAGGGCGACCACTGCACCGGCGGCAAGTGCGCGTCCACGCCCGTCGTCTGCAACGACAACAACCCCTGCACCGACGACATCTGCGACAAGAACAGCGGCTGCAAGGCCGTGCCCAACGTCGCCTGGTGCAACGATGGCAACGCCTGCACCAAGAACGATAAGTGCAGCAATGGCAAGTGCAGCGGCGCCAAGGTCACCTGCAATGATGGCAACGTCTGCACGGACGACTTCTGCGTCAAGTCCAGCGGCTGCAAGGCGCTGCCGAACTCCGTGGGCTGCAACGACGGCAACGCCTGCACCAAGAACGACAAGTGCAGCAGCGGCAAGTGCGGTGGCAGCGCGGTGAGCTGCAACGACGGCAACGTCTGCACCAACGACAGCTGCAGCGTCTCCAGCGGCTGCAAGTGGACGGCCAACTCCGTCGGCTGCAACGACGGCAACGCCTGCACAGGCAGCGACAAGTGCAGCAACAAGAAGTGCGCCGGCAAGTCCATCACCTGCAACGACGGCAACCCGTGCACCAAGGATACGTGCAGCACCTCAAAGGGCTGCCAGGCCAGCAGCCTGCCCAACAACACGCCCTGCGGCGGCGGAAAGGTCTGCCAGTCGGGCAAGTGCACAGGCGTCGCCGTGCACGCCCAGTGCAAGCAGGGCTACACATCGGTCAACGACGGCAGCCGCAAGTGGACCAACAGCAACGGCGCCACCTGCGACAGCGGGCTGGCGACCAAGTGGTATCGCTGGGTCGGCGCCACCGGCACCAAGATCCCGGAGTTCGCGCCGCCGAAGAACCGCTGCGGCACCCACGCGCCGGGCTGGATGAACGGCAAACATCCGGCGGTCAAGGACGGCGTGGTGACCCGCAAGATCTGCTACCACTGGTCCAACAGCACCTGTAACTGGTCCAACAACATCCTGGTGGTCAACTGCAACACGCACTACCTGTATCGGCTGACCAAGCCGCCGGTCTGCCACCTGCGTTATTGCGGCCAGTAGGTCAGGGTGTCTTGACGCATCGGAAGCCCACCTTGTGATCGGGCGTGCCCGGCTCCTGCACGGAGCTGCGGGCGGTCGTGCGCAGGTCGGTGGCGTTGTCCTTGAACGAGCCGCCGCGCACGATTCGATATTGCCCGCCCGACGGCCCGGTGGGATCGACCTGCTTGCTGGCCGGGTAGGGCGGCCCGGCCCAGTCGGCCGTCCACTCGCGCACGTTGCCGGCCATATCGCGCATGCCGAAGGGCGCGATGCCCTTGGCCTTGCTACCCGCGGCCCAGGTGATGCCGGTGCCGCAGCCGTCGGGATTGCCGCCGCCGCCGGTGACGCCGTCGTTCATGACGGCGTGGCTGCAGGTCGCCTCGAGGTCACCCCACGGCCAGGTGCGCATGGCGGTCGCGCAGCCGTCGGGGCCGCCGTTTTCGTCGCATCTGCCGCGCGCGGCCATCTCCCACTGGGCCTCGCTGGGCAGCTTGCCGCCGGCCCAGGTGCAGAACGCCGCCGCCTGTGACCAGGTCACGCCGTTGATGGGATGTTTCTCGCGTCCATTCTGGCCCCAGTTGTCGACCATTTGTCCCGATTGCGGCGTGCCGCAGCCCTTGTCGGGGCACTTGCCGTAGAGGTTGACGCTCACCTCGTCGAGCATCATCCAGTAGGACTTGCTGAGGGTCACGGGATGCTGCGGGACCTCGTCGCCGGCCTCGCAGAGCTTGTACTTGGCGAGGTTGCAGCCCATGTGGAAGTGGCCGTCCGGCACCAGGCCCCAGGCGATGCCCTTGGGGTCGGTCCAGACGCAGGCGCCGGCAGCGCATTGGCCCTTCTTGGCGCAGGGCGTCTTGTCGACGGCGGGTTTGTGCACGCAGCCTGTCTTGGCGTCGCAGCTGTCTACAGTGCAGGTCCGGCCATCGTCGCAGCTCACCGCGGCGCCGCCGACGCATTTGCCCGACTTGCAGGTATCCGGCGTGGCCGGCGTGCCCAGGCAGGCGTTGCCGTCGCTGCAGGAGGCGCCATCCTTGGTTGGCGTGTTCACGCAGCCGCCGTTCTTGCCGGGTTTGTCTTCCGTGCAGGGGTTGCCGTCATCGCAGGGGTCGTAGGGCAGGGCGCAGCGGAAGCCGTAGGTGAAGTCCCCCTTGCCCGGCTGGGCGCCCAGTCGGTATGCGCTGCGTACCTCGTCTGCGCCGAGGAGGAAGCCGCCGCCCCGCAGCAGGCGATCGAAGCCGTTGGCGGGGCCGGTGGGATCGGTGGCTTTGGCCTTGGTATAGGAGCCGCCCCAGTCAGCCACCCACTCCCAGACGTTGCCGGCCATGTCGTGCATGCCGTAGGGGCTCCTGCCCTTGGGCCGGCTGCCCACGGCGCGGGTGTGCATGTCGCCACAGCCGCCCGTCAACGGGGCGCCGCTGCCCTGGGTCACGCCATCATCGATCACCGCGTAGGTGCAGGTCGCCTTGGCCTCGCCCCAGGGGTATGTGCGCATGTTCTTGCTGCAGCCGCCCGGCCCGACGTTCTGGTCGCAACGTCCGCGCGCGGCCAGCTCCCACTGGGCCTCGGTCGGCAGCCAGCCGCCGACCCACGTGCAGTACGCGTCGGCCTGCTCCCAGACGATGCCGTTGACCGGGTGCTTGTCGCGACCGGGCACGCCGGTGTTGAACGGGAATGAGGCGGAGGCGTCGGTGCATCCCTTGGCGTTGCACTTGGCGTATTGCTCGACGGTCACCTCGTGTACGCCGAGCCAGAACGCCTTGCTGATCGACACCTCGTGCTGGGGCTGTTCGGCGAGGCCGCAGTTCTTGTCCAGGTTTGCGTTGCAGCCCATGAAGAAGGTCCCCGCGGGCACCAGGCCCCAGGTGCCCTTGCTATCGGTCATGATGCAGGCGCCAGCCGTGCAGGCGCCGATGCTGCCGCACTTGCTGCCCTCCTTGGCGGGCGTGTGGGTGCAGCCCTGCTTCGCGTCGCAGCCGTCCAGGGTGCAGGCCAGGCCATCATCGCAGCCCTTGACGGTGCCGGCCTTGCAGACGCCGGCCTTGCAGAAGTCGCCATGGGTGCAGTCGGTGCCGTCTTCGCAGCCCTTGTCGTGATGGGTGAAGACACAGCCCTTCTTCGGCTGGCAGGCGTCGGTGGTGCAGCTGTTGCCGTCACTGCAGACGATGGTCTTGCTCGTGCACTTGCCGGCCTTGCACACGTCCGGTGCCGCCTTGCTGCCGGTACACATGTCGCCGTCGTCGCACAGTCCGCCGTCGGGGATCGGCTTGCTCGAGCAGCTGCCATCCTTGTTCACCACGCCGAGCAGGCAGGGGTTGGCGCCCTGGCAGGGGTTGAGGGCCCGCACACAGCGGAAGCCGACGCCGAAGCTGGCGCCGTCGGGGGCGGCGTTGCGTCGTGCGCCGGGCCGCAGACCCTTGCCGGCGAAGAGGCCGAAGGTGAACGAATAGCCGCGCAGGCCGCGGGTCTTGCCCTGCTTCGGGCCGACAGGATCGATGGCCTTGGCCGCCGTGTAGGGCGCGTGCCAGTCGGCCACCCATTCGTCGACGTTGCCGACCATGTCGAGCATGCCGAACGGTCCGGATCCGGCGGGTCGGCCGCCCACCTCGGCGGTGTATTTGCCGCTGCAGGAGTCGCCATACTTGGGCCCCTTGGCGGCGAGCTGAGTCATGATGGCCCGCTCGCAGGTCGGGAAGACGTCGCCCCATGGGAAGGTGCGCATGCTCGCCGGGCAGGTCCAATGTCCGCTGTTGTCTTCGCAGCGCCCGCGCGCGGCCAGCTCCCACTGCGCCTCGGTGGGCAGGGCGCCGCCGCCTTTGCCGCCTGCCCAGATGCAAAAGGCCTGGGCCTGGGACCAGGTCACGCCGTTGATGGGATGTTTGCCGCGGCCCTGGATGCCCTGGTTATACTTAGGTTCCTTGGCATTTCCTCCCGGCGGCTCGGTCTTGGCGGATGTGCAGCCCTTGGCTTTGCAGGCGGCGTACTGGTCGACGGTGATCTCGCTGCGCGACATCCAGAAATCCTTGGAGATGGCCACCTCGTGCTGCGGCAACTCGTCCTTGTTGCAAAGTTGGTCGCGGGCACTGTTGCAGCCCATCCAGAAGGTGCCGGCGGGCACACGACCCCACTGGATGTTGTTGCTGTCGATCCACAGGCAGTGGCCGGCCTTGCAGGACCCGACGCCGCCGCTGCCGGAGTCGCTGCAGGAATCGCCATCAGTGACCGGTTTATGGGCACAACCCAGCGCGGGATTGCAGCCATCGAGGGTGCACGGTCGCCCGTCGTCGCAATCGATGGCTTTGCCAGCGACGCATTTGCCGGCTTTGCAGGTATCGGGCGCCTGGGCGGTGCCGGTACAAGCCGAGTCATCGCTGCAGGGGCCGGCGTTCAGGAGTTTGTACTCGCAGCCGGATTTGGCCGCCGGCGCCACCAGGTCGACGGTGCAGTCATTGCCATCGTCGCAGGCGACATGGGGCCGCACGCAGCGGAAGCCCAGCTCCCAACCGGCGGTGTGGGTCGGCGCTGTGTGTCGGGCGCTGGCTCGCAGGTCGGCGTGATCCGAGCTCATGTAGTGGCCGCCGCGGCGCACGCCGAGGGAACCGCCCTTGGGCCCGGTCGGATCGCTCACGGGGCCGCTGGCATACTTGGCGAAGTACCAGTCGGAGACCCATTCACTCACGTTGCCGCCAAGCCCTCTCACGCCGAACGGGCTGATATCCAACGCGCCGTTCAGCACGTCTGCGGTGCCGTGTTTGCCACAGCCCACCGTGGTCGTGCCACCCAGGAAGATGCCGCCGGTGGGTTTGGGACCCTTGGTGACGCCATCGTCCATGATCGCGACCTTGCAATCGGGCGGGGCCTCGCCCCAGGGCCATGTGCGCATGGCCGCAGCGCAGCCGGCCAGGCCCGCGTTCTCATCGCAGCGCCCGCGGGCGGCCATCTCCCACTGCGCTTCGGTCGGCAGCGCCCCGCCCGCCCAGGTGCAGTATGCGGCCGCCTGGCTCCGCGTGACGCCATTGGCGGGGTGGAATCGGCGCTCCGACGCGGTCCAGTTCGCTGCCGGTGCCAGCGGCGTGCACGCTTTCGACGTGCAGCGACCATACTGGTCCACCGTGACCTCGTCGGTGCCGATCCAGTAGGGCTCGCTGAGTGTCACTGGATGTTGTGGCGCTTCATCGCCGCCGCTGCTGGCGCAGCGCGGATCCAGCCAGGTATTGCAGCCCATCCAGAAGGTGCCGGCCGGGATCAGGGTCCAGGAGCTGCCGTTCTTGAGCGCGCTCCACCTGCAGGCACCGCCGTCGCAGCGGCCCTTGATCCCGCAGTTCGTATTGTCCGGCGCGTTGTTGTGCAGGCAGCCGACCTTGGCGTTGCACGAGTCGGTGGTGCAGGCGCGGCCGTCGTCGCAATCGACCTTCTTGCCAGGCACGCATTTACCCGAGGTACAGGTGTCGGGGGCCTTGTCCGTGCCGGTGCAGGCGTCGCCATCGTCGCAGGCAGGCCCGGTGGCCGGCGCATGTTTGCAGCCGCCCTTGGCCGAGCTGTCGGTCGTGCAGGGGTTGCCGTCGTCGCAGGGAACCTCTGGCAGCACGCAGCGCACGCCGGTCTGGGTGCTGCCCGGCAGCAGGTACCAGGGCTCTCGCGAGCTGGCGCGGATGCCGTTGGCCGTATCCACCCAGCTACCGCCTCGGAGCAGGTGATTGCTGCCGGATTTCGGGCCCGTGGGATCGGTCTGGGCGTCCTTGGGGTAGGGGCCGTACCAGTCTGCCACCCACTCGGCCACATTGCCGGCCATGTCCAGGGCGCCGAAGGGGCTGGCGCCCTCTGGTTTGCTGCCGACGGTCCAGGTGCCGCCGGTGCCGCAGGCCCAGGTGAGGGTGCTGCCATCGGCGTTCTTCTTGCCGGCGCTGGTGACCTTGTCATCCATGACGGCGCGGGTGCAGTCTGGCTGGCCGGCAGGCCATGGGAAGGCGGGCATTCGCCGCTTGCAGTCGCCGTATCCCCCGTGGTCGACGCAGCGGCCGCGGGCGGCCATCTCCCACTGCGCCTCTGTGGGCAGCGACCCGCCCGCCCAGGTGCAGAATGCGTCCGCCTGCGACCAGACCAGGCCGTTGATGGGATGGTCGCTGCGCAGCGGGTCGCCGAAGGTGCCGCCGTCGCCGAACAGCTTGCCACCGGCATGGGGCACGCTGCAGCCATTGGCCGAACAGGTCGCGTACTGGCCGGCGGTCACCTCGTATTGGCCGATCCAGAACGGACTCGTGATGGTGACTTCGTGCTGCGGGGCCTCGGCGGACTCTGCGGCGCACTTCTTGTCGAGCACGCCATTGCAGCCCATCCAGAACGTGCCGGGCGGCACCCTCACCCAGCTCATGCCGCGCGGCCCCTTCCAGGTGCAATTGCCCGACTGGCAGCTGCCCTTCCCGGCGCACTTGCTGCCATCCTTGACCGGCTTGGCCAGGCAACCCTTCTTGGCGTCGCAGCTGTCCGTGGTGCAAGCGCTGCCGTCATCGCAGGTATTCTTCTTGCCCGCGACACACTTGCCGGACTGGCAGACGTCGACGTGGCCCTTGATGCCGGTGCATGGGTCGCCGTCATCGCAGGGCGTGCCCTTGGCGGGCACGTGTTTGCAGCCCGCTGGCGTGTGGCTGTCGTTGGTGCACTCGTTGCCGTCATCGCATTTCACCCACGGCTTGACGCAGCGGAAGCCCACGTCGCGCCAGGATACGCCGGGCAGGGAATTGCGCCTGGCTGCGGTCCGCAGATCGCCTGCGTAGACCTCCAGGCTGCCGCCGCGCAGGATGCGCTTTGTGCCTTTGGCCGGGCCCGTGGGATCGACCAGCTTGGACTTGGATGCGCTGACGCCGTACCAGTCCTGGACCCACTCGCTGACGTTGCCGGCCAAGTCATGGAGGCCGAACGGACTGTCGCCCGGGGGTTTGCTGCCAGGCTCGGCGGTGATGCCGGTGCCGCAACCGCGCAGCGTCTCGATGGTGTCCGCGTTGGTGACCTTGGCCTTGCCCATCACCACGTAGGTGCACGAGGGGTTGACCTCGCCCCAGGGCCAGGTGCGCATGTTCTCGTGGCAGTCTTTGGCGCCGCCGTTCTTCAGGCAGCTGCCGCGCGCGGCGTACTCCCACTCGGCTTCGGTGGGCAGGCGGCCTCCGACCCATTTGCAGAACGCATCGGCCTGGACCCAGGTGACGCCGTTGACCGGGTGCTTGGTGTGGCCGACCTTGCCCTTGTTGTGCAGCTTGTCGCTGGTGGGCGCGGCACCGCAGCCCGCCGTTGGACATTGGTCGAACTGGGCCACGGTAATCTCGTGTCTGGCCATCCAGAAGGGTTTGCTGATCTGCACTTCTCGCTGGGGCTTCTCATCGGCATAACAACCGGTGTCTCGCTTGCTGTTGCAGCCCATCCAGAACGTGCCGGACGGAACGCGGGTCCACTGGATTGCCAGCTTGTCCGACCAGACGCACTTGCCAGCCTGGCAGGTGCCCTTGGCCCCGCATGGTTTGCCCGAGATCGGCTTGAAGACGCAGGCGCCCGTTTTGGGATCGCAGGCGTCCACATTGCACGGGTCGCCGTCGTTGCATGACGTGGCCACGTCGGCGCCGGCGACGCACTTGCCGAGCTTGCAGTGGTCGGGAGAAGCCGCCGTGCCGGTGCAGGCGTCGCCGTCTTCGCAGTCGCCGCTCTTCTTGATCTCGTGCGCACAGCCGGACTTCGTCAGCGTGTCGATCGTGCAGGGGTTGTCGTCACTACATGACTTGTACGGCAGGATGCAGCGCAGGCCGAGCATGTGCGCCGGATTGTTCGAACTCTTCCACCCTGCCGCGCTGGACAAGGCCTGGGCCGCACCCGCGAACGCGTTGCCCCCGCGGATCCCGTTGTCGACAAACTTGCTGTTGTTTGGATCGATGACCTTGCCGACCGCTTTGGCCATGCGACCGTCCAATGTCCACTCAGAGATGTTGCCGCCCAGGTCCAGCACGCCGAAGGGGCTGCGATCGGCTGATTTGCTGCCCACCTCCCAGGTCGTGCCTTTGCCGCACCCTGGTGCAGCGTATCCTTTGGCGTCCTTTTCGGCGGTCATGACCGTCAGCGAGCAGTCGGCGGTCCCAGAGCCCCATGGATACGGGCGCATCTTGCCCTCACAACCCGCCAACCCGCCGTTCTCCCAACATCGGCCACGAGCAGCCAGGGCCCACTGTGCGTCGGTGGGCAAGGTGCCGCCCAACCACTTGCAATAGGCTACGGCCGCATCGTGCCCCACGCCGTTGGCCGGATGCTTGGTCCGGGTCGGCTGTGCGCCGTTGTACAGCGGCACGTAGCCCGGCTTCGCCTTCGGATTGCTCACTGTGCCGCATCCTGTCGCGGTACACTTGTCATAGTCGCCAGCGGTCACCTCCTTGACGCCCATCCAGAAAGGTTTGGTGATCTCCGCATATCGTTGCGCCTTGAACTCGTATACGTAGTCCAGGCCCACGATGTCCTGCCCCGTCCATAGACCGCCAGCGGGAATCAACGCCCACTGCACACCTTTTGAGTCGACCCGCGTGCACGCATCCTTGTCGCATTTGCCAATCTCGCCACAGGTCTTGTTGGTCTTGACCGGTTTGTGTTCGCAGGCGCCCGTCTTCGCGCTGCAGCTGTCGACCGTGCAGACCCGCCCATCGTCACAGGGCAGCCCCTCGCCTGCCTGGCACTTGCCCGCCTTGCAACGATCCGGCGCTGCCGGGGTGCCCGTGCAGGGCTTACCGTCTGTACATTGGGCGCCGTCATTGCCCGGCTTGTATACGCATGCGCCCGCTTTGCCCGAATCCAAGGTGCAGGGATTGCCGTCGTCACATGTCCAGAAGGGCTGGATACATCGGATGCCCTTGTCGGCCAGCGACCCACCGCCGTAGCTGTCATTGGCCGCTTCCGCCGCATACAACTCCTGCGCCAGGTCCCGGAAGCTGCCACCCCGTTGGGCCCGCAACGGCGCCCCGATGGTTCCGAGCGGGTCGAGTGCCTTGACCTTGTCTTTGGCCAGGTAGACCGGGTCTCGCATCCACTCGCGCACATTGCCCGCCATGTCGTGTTGACCGAACGGCCCAACGCCCAGCGGCTTGCTGCCCACCTGCCAGGTGCCGCCAATCCCGCAGCCGAGGGTCTTGCTCGCGAAGGGCGCCACAGGCCCCTTGGGGTCGAACACAGCGTGCGCACATGTGGGCGCGGCGTTGCCCCACGGGTAGGCGCGCATGTTCTTGGCGCAGTCGGTCAGTCCGCCGTTGTCCTGGCAGCGACCGCGGGCTGCCAACTCCCACTGCGCGCTGGAGGGCGAGTCCCCACCGGCCCACTTGCAGAACGCCTGCGCTTGTTGCCAGGAAACCCCATTGACCGGATGTTGCCATCGTCCACTGACGAACCAGGTGTTGGTGCGCCCCAAGGAGATCGGCTCGCTGCACTCCTTGGCTGGGCAGCGGAGGTACTGGGCCGACGTGACTTCGTGCACGCCCATCCAGAACGGCTTGCTGATCTCGATCTCCTTCTGGGCGAGATTGCACGGTTCGCCAGGTGTCTTCTTGGCGCTGCAGCCCATGAAGTACGTACCCGCCGGCACCAACGACAGGGTCATGCCACTGACCGGGTCCTGCCACAAGCAGTTGCCTTTGCTGCACTTGCCCTTGGTGCGGCAGGGCGTGTCGTCCTTGACCAGGCCGTGCTCGCACTGCCCCGTCTTGGGGTTGCAGGTCTCGGTCGTGCACTCGCGCCCGTCGTCGCAACCGGCCTTCAGCACCGACTCGCAGGTGCCCTTGACGCATCGATCCATGCCCTTGTCGTCGCCGGTGCACGGGTTGCCATCGCTGCACAGGTAGCCATCGGGCCGGTCGTTATGACTGCAGGCGCCCAGCTTGCCTTCGATATCCTCCGTGCACGGGTTCTTGTCGTCGCAGTCGACGAAGGGCCGCATGCAGCGAAAGCCCACCTCCACCCGGCGCGATGTCGGATCGCCATAGAATCGGTTGCTGGCCCGCATCCCACCCCCTTTCAGTGGAGTCGAGTCCATGTAGGACCTGCCGCGCAACGTCTTCAGGTTGGGGTTGGATGTGGCCACAAAGGGGTCGGTGCCCCCCTTGACGCTCATGTTGGCGAAGTAGAGCAGGGCGAAGGCATCGCGCGCCCATTCGCCGACATTGCCGGCCATGTTGAACATGCCGAAGGGGCTCTGGCCCTTGGCCTTGCTGCCCACGGGCCAGGTGCCATTGGTGCCGCAGCCGGGCTGCGTGCGGGACTGACCGAATAGCGGCATCTTCCACATTACGGCGTGGTCGCAGTCCGGCACCGTCTCGCCCCAGGTGTAGGTGCGCATCTTGGATTCGCATCCCTTGTCGCCGCCGTTTTCATCGCAGCGCCCGCGCGCCGCCATGGCCCACTGCGCTTCGGTGGGCAGCTTGCCGCCCGCCCAGTCGCAGAACGCCGTCGCGTCATGCCAGCTCACGCCGTTGACCGGATGCTGCTCGCGGCCCTTCTTGCCCCAGTTGTGGTTCTGTTCGCTTGTGCTGGGCGTGGCGCACTTCTTGTCGCCGAGGCACTTGCCGTATTGCGCCACCGAAGTCTCGTGAATGGCCATCCAGCAGGACTTGCTCAACGTCACCTTGCGCTGCGGATTCTCGTGGGTCAGCGGCGTGCAGAAGGCGTCCAGCTTGGGGTTGCAGCCCATCCAGAAGGAACCCTTGGTCACCAGACCCCAGGTGATGCCCTTCTTGTCGGTGAACAGGCAGTTTCCTTCGTCGCACTTGCCTTTGACGCCGCACATCTTGCCGGCGTTGGTCGGCAGGTGGGTGCAGCCGGTCTTGCTGCACGCGTCCTTGGTGCACTCGCGCTCGTCGTCGCAGTCAGCGTCCTTGTTGCAGGGGCAGCCTGGATCAGAAGGGCAGTTGAGCGTGACCGTGTCCGTGCCCGCGTCCGCCCCCACATCCTTGGCGCCGCCGTCTGCGCCTGGCTTCTTTTCGGTTTCACAGCCCGACAGCAACACGCCCAGGCTCAACAACAGCGGCGCGGCGACCCACATGGCGCTCGCGGCCACTGCACCTGCCTCTGTCCTCACCTTCATGGACGTCGTTGTCACCTGGAAACGCTCCTGCGACTGGCAGAGGAGACTCTACCTCGCAGGATACCGGATGCACAGCAGCAAGCCGCCAAGGCGTGCACATGGAGCGCGCTGTCAACCGCAGCAACTTCGACGTGGCGGGCTTAGCGTACCTGTTTGTCTGAAACTGATGGACCTCAGGGCTTGGCCAGGATCGGGATCTTCACCGTATCCGAGTTGCTGCCCTGCACCCAGCCGATACGCAGCTCGGCGTCGGCGATGGGGCCAGCGTCTGGATAGAACGTCACCGGCAGGAAGGCGCTCTGCTTGGTGCCCAGGGTCTTGGGCGCCGAAAATGAGACCTTTCCGTCACCGGGCACGATGAGGTAGGGGTCGACCTCGAAGAGCTTGATGACGATGGGCTGCCAGCCGGGTTCGTCCGTGGCCACCTCGATGGACTTGAGCTCCAGCGGCTCGCCGATCTTGTTGGTCAGCGTGCACAGCCGCTTGGTCTTGCTCTTTTCGCCTTTGAAATCATAGATCAGTTTGCCATCCAGGGCCTCGCATTTGACCAGGAGGTCGCCGGTGTTCTCCCACTTCACCTTCAGCTCCACCCGCACGGGCGAGTTGATGGCGTCGGTGTAGTGGATGCTGGCGGCGTTGTTGTGATCGACGTCCGGCCCGGCAGGAATGACCTGGAAGCAGAATTCGTGGGTCTTGCTGCTCTGGGCGGCGAGTTTGGTGCCCGGAACAGGGCCCTTGCTGACCTTCCACAACTTGTCCGGGGTGTCGAAGACGACCTTGTCGTAGGCGATGTCGCCGTCGCCGATGTTGCTCATGGTGACGCACTTGGTGTCGGTCTTATTGGGTTGCGGGTCGACGTACTCCAGTTCGGCCGAAGGCGGCTTCAGCGTGCCGCCGGCTTTGGCGAAATCGAACTTCAGCTCGAGGCTCTTCAGGTCCGGGTCGTCGCTCTCGATGAGCAGGGTGCCGCCCTTGGTGTCGGGGAAGGCGGCGTCGTAGCTGTACAGGATCACCACTTCGAAGCTGGTGCCTGCATCCAGCTCCATGGGCATGGAGGGTTTGCCCTTGAGGGTCTTCATCTGCAGCGAGAAGTTGTGGGTGCTCCAGTCCAGTTTGCTGATGGTGAGCGGCCCGCCGCCGGTGCTCTCCAGCAGCACGACCACCTGCTGCTTGGCGTCGCCGCCGGCTGCTCCAGGGCTGAACAGGTAGCTGGTGGTGGCCACGCCGCCGACGGTGACGTTGAGCTTGGGGATCGGGCCGGCGTCCACGGGTACGTCGCTGCCGGCGTCGACCTCGTGGATGGGTCGGCACTCGGTGGTGAAGCCCAGGCCGCTGGCGGCCGGGACCTCGACGCAGCGATACTCGGGCTTGCAGGCCTCGGCGATGACCCAGATCTTCTTGTCCGGGTCGCAGCGCATGCGCAACGGCCCGTTGGGACTCTGCAAGCAGCCCTCGTTCTGTCCCGGCGGGATGCATGCGCTGTCGGGCAGGCCGCCGCTCATGCCGGCTGGCGGCGTGGTCGTGCTCGCAGCCTGCTCGCCGCAAGCGATCGCCACGCAGATGCAAAGCCAGAGCGTCGCCACTGCCAGGCTGCGCGTTCCGGCGCGCGATGTTGTTCGTCGGGCCATCATCACACCCTCCAAATGGGCTCCCCTGCAGCCCAGTATGGCGGCCTCCCACCAACCTTGCCAGTTGCTCGACCGAGCCCTACCTTCACGTCGCCGCGCGCAGCATTCCCCCTCGCCGCGACAGTGGAGAATCTATGGTCGAGCCCACGCCGACGACCGCGGAGCAGCTGGCTCGTTGCCGCGCCGTCGCTGCCGCCATCCGTCGGCGGGTGCTGGACCATGTGCTGCGCAACGGCGAGGGCTATCTCAGCCAGGCGTGCTCCTCGGCCGAATTGCTGGCCACGCTCTACACCGCAGTCTTGCGCCTGGGCCCGTCTGAGGGACCGCCTGTGCCGCCGCCATTCGTCGCCGGGCCCGCTGCCGGTCGACCGGGCTGGCGAGGCGGCTGCTACAACGGTGCGCCGACGCCGGAAAACGATCGCTTCTTCTTCTCGCCGGTCCACTACGCCCTGGTGCTCTACACCACCCTGATCGAGGTCGGCAGGATGGCCCCGGAGGCGCTGGACGACTTCAACTCCGACGGCAGCACCGTGGAGATGATCGGCGCCGAGCACAGCCCGGGCATCGAGGCCACCGCCGGTTCGCTGGCCCAGGCCCTGTCGGTCGCTGGCGGCGTGGCCCTGGCCCGCAAGCTTCGCGGCGACACGGGGCGGGTGTGGGTGTTCATGAGCGATGGCGAGTTCCAGGAAGGGCAGACCTGGGAGGCCTTCGCCGCGGCGTCATTTCATCGCCTGAGCAACCTGGCCGTGGTGGTGGACGTCAACGGCTACCAGTGCGATGGCCGCATGGACGAGGTGATGACCATCGAGCCCCTGGCGGCCCGCCTGCGCGCGTTCGGCGCCCTGGTGGCGGGCATCGACGCGCACGATCCAGCGGCATTGCTCATGGGCGCGCAGATTCATAATCCGGATGGTCCCCTTGTGATCCTCGGCCGCAGCGATCCATGTCACGGCTTGCCGCCGCTGCGTGAACGCATTCCCAAGCTGCATTACGTGCGCTTCAAGAGCGGGCTCGAGCGACAGCGCTATGCCGACGCCCTCGCCGCAATGGGAGGGGACTGACATGGAGACGGTCCTGCGCCCCCATCGCCAGCACCTGGTCCGCTGGGCGGCCGACAAACCCGAAGTGCTGGTGCTGTCGGCCGACCTGACCGCCTCCTGCGAGGCAGACGGCTTTCGAGAGGCCTACCCCGAACGCTTCTTCTCCATGGGCATGGCCGAGCAGAACATGATGGGGTTCGCCGCCGGCCTGGCCCGCGAGGGCTACTCGCCGTGGGTGCATACCTTCGCCGTCTTCGTCACCCGCCGGCCCTATGACCAGGTGGCCATGTCCATCGCCTGCCCGAACCTGCCGGTGCGCCTGGTCGGTTTGCTGCCGGGCCTGACCACGCCCGGTGGCGTCACCCACCAGGCCATCGACGACCTGGCCTTGATGCGGGCCCTGCCCAACATGACCGTGCTCGCCTGCGGCGACGCCACCGAGGTGGAGACCGTGCTCGACGCGGCACAAAGTGTCGACGGGCCAGTCTACATCCGCATGCTGCGCAAGGCCGTGCCGCGCATCTTCCCCAAGACCGCGCCCTTCGAGATCGACCGCATGCGGGTGCTGGCGACCGGCGCTGACCTGCTGCTGGTCAGCACGGGCATCTGCACGGTTGAGGCCATGCGCGCTGCCGGCGTGCTGCGCGCCAGGGGCCTGTCGGTGTGTCACCTGCACGCCCACACCCTCAAACCCTTCGACGATCCAGCCTTGCTGGAGGCCGCCGCGGGGGTGCGGTACGGCATCATCAGCGTCGAAAACCACAGCGTCATCGGTGGCCTGGGCAGCGCGATTGCCGAATGCCTGGCGGACGCCGGCCTCGGCCGTCGCCTGGTGCGCCTGGGGCTGCAGGATACCTGGGCCAATGGCGCCAGCCAGGCCTGGCTGATGCGTCGTTATGGCATCGACGCGGTGGCTATCTTCCGCGCCGCCTCCCGGCTGGTCGGTCAGCCCCTGGTGGCAGGTCCCGGCGAGTTGGATCCGCCCGACCCCGAGGCGGCCCACGCGGCCGCCGCCGCCGAGGGCCTCTAGATGCGTGCTGTGCATGTGGCCACCAGCGGTGAGCGCATCGTGGCCCACTATCGCCTCGACGCGACCGGCGATGACGCCTTCCAGATCGCCTGCGACCTTTGCGTTGAACAGACCGTCGAGTTCCCCGCCGACCTGCTGCCGCCGGGCGACATCCCGCAGCGCATCGTCGGCCACATTGACTGTCTCAAGGACCTGCCCGACGGCGCCACCGAGGCCGTGGTGGACTACGCCGTCGAGACCGTCGGCACCGAACTGAGCCAGCTGCTCAATGTGCTCTTCGGCAACAGCAGCCTCAAGCCGGGCATTCGATTGCAGCGTTTCGAGTTGCCGGATTCGCTGCTGGCGGCCTTTCAGGGTCCTCGTTTTGGTCGTCGGGGGCTGCGCGAACTCTGCGCTGCGCCCAACCGGCCGCTGATCTGCTCTGCGCTCAAACCCATGGGCCTCGATCCGGCCGCCCTGGCCGACCTGGCGCGCAAGTTTGCCCTGGGCGGCGTCGACTTCATCAAGGACGACCACGGCCTGGCCGACCAGCCCTTCTGTCGTTTCGAGGAGCGCGTCGGTCGGGTCGCCGAGGCCGTCGCCCGCGCCAACGCCGAGACCGGCGGTCATACCCGCTACGCGCCCAACGTCAGCGCACCCGACGACCGCATGCCCCGCCGGGCCCGCTTCGCCCGCGACAACGGCGCCGGCGGCCTGCTGGTGGCCCCAGGGCTGGTGGGTTTCGACGCCGTGCGCCGCCTGGCCGAAGACGATGGCGTCGGCCTGCCCATCCTCGGGCATCCGGCCCTGCTGGGCAGCTTTGTGACCTCGCCGAGTCAGGGCATCGCCCACGGCGCGCTCTTCGGACAGCTCTTTCGAATGGCCGGCGCCGACGCCACCATCTTCCCCCATCACGGTGGCCGCTTCAGCTTCTCGCCGGCGGAGTGCCATGAGCTGGTCCAGGGCACCGCGACCCCCATGGGCCGGCTGGCGCCCATCCTGCCGGTGCCGGCGGGGGGAATGGCGCTGGATCGCGTCGGGGAAATCCGCGAGTTCTACGGCCCCGACGTGATGCTGCTCATCGGCGGCAACCTGCACCGCCATCCCGACGGCCTGGTGGCCGCCTGCCGGGAGTTTCTCGGTCGGGTTTCGAGCGCTTGAGCCGATCGCCATGTCGCCCGGCGGCGCCCCGTGGCATCTTGCCGCCACGCAATCTCCGCTCACTTCCGCCCTCAGGGAGCCACCATGGCACTGCCCCGATTCCTCCTACGTCAACTCTCCCAACCCCAGGGGTTGCTCGGCTCCCTGGTCGCCCTGCTGCTCAACAAGGGCAACGCGACCCAGAATGAGTCCACGATCGCCGCGCTGGAGCTGCAGCCCGACCACGCGGTCCTGGACGTGGGTTTCGGTGGCGGCGTCAGCTTCCACGCCCTGCTCGCCGCCTGCAAAGAAGGCAAGGTCTGCGGCGTGGAGATCAGCGAGGACATGGTCGCCCGCGCCAACAAGCGCTGGCGTGCCCAGATAGAGGCCGGCCGCATGGAGATTCAAGCCGGCGGCGCCGATTCCCTGCCCTGGTCTGATGGGACCTTCGATCGGATCCTGACCGTCAACACCCTCTACTTCTGGCCCGACCTGGACGCCGGGCTCGCCGACATGGTGCGGGTGCTGAAGCCCGGCGGGCGATTTGTCGCCTCGGTGACCCCAGCGGAGCTGCTGACCAGGGTCGGCTTCGACACCATGGGCTTTCGCACCGATGGCCCGGAGCAACACGCCGACGCCTGCCGGCGGGCCGGCTTCGCCACCGTCGAGACCCGCGCCACCCACGACGGCAAGCAGAGCGTGCTTATCATCTGCGACGCGCCCGGCTGAACCCGTGGCTTTGTGATATGTGTGCCGCGCCCGAGGCGGCGCCCGCTGCCGCCCTTCACCCAAGACGTCACCGGGAGCCCCGATGGCCGCAAGCAAGCGCAACGCAGATTCCTCGCCTGGTCCGCAGGTCCTCATCTCCAAGCTCAACGGTGTGACGACCCTGACCATGAACCGCCCCAAGCGGCTCAACGGCTGGACCCGGCCGATGATGGACGAGCTCAAGGCAGGCCTCGCCGCCGCCGCTGAGGACGACGCCACCAAGGCCGTCATCCTCACCGGCAGCGGCCGCTACTACTGCGCCGGGGTCAACCTGGGCGGCACCCTGGAGCTGGGGCATCCGGCCACGCTGCATCGCCTGATCACCGAGCACAATCGGGAGCTCTTCGACACCTTCCTGGACTTCCCCAAGCCCATCCTGGTCGCCGCCAATGGACCCGCATTGGGCGCGGCGGCCACCTCGGCTACCCTCTGCGATGGCATCATCGCCGCCCACGGAGCGCACTTCTCGACGCCCTTCGCCGCCGTCAAGGTCACCCCTGAAGGCTGCTCGAGCGTGCTCTTCGAGCGCATGATGGGCGCGGAATCGGCCCAACGAATGCTCGGTGAAGAGGGCTGGAAGCCTACGGCCAAGGAGGCGCTGGCGGTGGGCCTGGTGCAGTGGGCCGTGCCGGCTGAGGACTTGATGACCGAGGCGCAGCGCATCGCCGAGGAGTGGATCGCGTCGGGTAAGGAGCGGAGCTTTCGAGGTCCCGGCGAGTTGGAGGAGCTCAAGGCGGTCAACGCGCGGGAGTCGGTCGGCGTGGCGGATTCATTCTTGAGTGCGCCATTCATGAAGGCGCAGGTGAAGTTCCTGTGGAGCAAGGGCAAGCGCGGGCCGGCGGTGATGTTCGCGGCGTTGCTGGCGTCCCGGCCGCTGTGGTCGCGGCTGTTGCCGAAGAACGATAGTTAGGACGCTGATCAATCCCGGTGTGGTCTCAAAATAGACGGTACCCGATTATAGGAACCGTGACACTGCGCGCCATCGCACTACCAGTCCGTGATCCGATAGTCCTTGAGAAACTGCCCCCAGATGTGCTGGCCCGTGGCCAGACCCGAGAAGATGGGATCGACGATGCGGGCGGCGCCGTCGACGATGTCCAGCGGCGGGTGGAAGTTGTGCATCTGTCGCTTGATCGTGGCGTGCACCACGGGGTCCTCGTCGGTGACCCAGCCGGTGTCGACGCTGTTCATGTGGATGCCGTCGTCGATGTAGTCCAGCGCCGAGGTGCGGGTCATCATGTTCAGCGACGCCTTGGCCATGTTCGTGTGGGGGTGCCGGTCGCTCTTGAAGGTGCGATAGAACTGCCCCTCCATGGCCGACACGTTGACGATGTGTTTGTCGGCGGTCGGCACGCGCTCCATCAACGGCTTGAGGCGGGCGTTGAGCACAAAGGGCGCCACGGCGTTGACCAGATGCACCTCCAGCAGCTCCACCGTGGGCACCTCGGCCATCTTCAGCCGCCAGCTGTTGACCTCGCGCAGGTCCACCTGCTGCTGGTCGGCGTCGAAGCTGCCGGCCGGGAACAGAAGCTGGCTGTCGTCATCATCGCCGGGCAGCAGGGGTACCTGGCTCAACGCCGCCGCCGGCAGGGTGCCATCCCGCGCCATGGTGATGACGGTGGAGTCGTGGGCGACAATGCGCTGCTCTTGGCCGCTCAACCCGGCCACGCCCTCCAGCTCGCTGTCCATCAGGTGGTTGTAGAACCCTGGCGGTCGGCGCACGGTCTGGCAGGCGTTGTTGATGATGAAGTCCAGCCGCTCGTGCCGTTGCACCAACCGGTCGCAGAACTCCTCGACGCTGGGCACGTGGCGCAGGTCGATGCCGTGGATCTCGACCCGGTCGAGCCAGTCCTCAGCGTCCTCCTCGGCGGCATAGCGGCGGGCGGCGTCGCGCGGGAATCGGGTGGTGACGATGACGTGGCAGCCCGAGCGAAGCAGCATGATGGCCGCCTGGTAGCCGATCTTGACCCGCGCCCCGGTGACCACCGCCACCCGCCCCGCCAGGTCACCTTCCTGGGTGCGCTTGCGGTAGTTGAAGTCGCCGCATTCGATGCACATCTGGTCGTAGAAGAAGTGGATCTGCCGGTAGGGCGAGCGACAGACGTAGCAGGTCCGCGGTTCGGCGACCTCGCCAGGCGAGGGCGGCAACTCGGCCTCGAGCTCCCCATGTTCCAGGCGTCGTTTGGGCGTCAGGAAGAGCGGATTGTCACGCAGCTGCCGAATGCCGGTGCGGGCCAGCAGGGTGCGATCCTGGTCGCGCCGCTGGACCTTCTCCTTGCGCTGCCAGGCGCGGGTCTGGGCCCGTTTGGCGCGCTTATCCGGCCGCGACACCCGACCGGCGGCGATGAGCATGCGCTGGCGGGTTTCGGGGTCGAGCTCGGTGAGCAGCCCGCGATCGGCGACCACGGCTTCCAGCCAGTCCGTGACGGTCTGTGCGTCGGCGAGGAATTGGTCGGTGTCGGCGCGGTCGGTGGTCATGGCCGCCATGCATACACGACCGACTCGATCCATCCAAGGCTGGCTGCTGCCCGACTGTGCATGGATGCACGAACGACCCCTCTCACTCCAGCCGCATTGTCGGGAAGGGATAGCCCGCTCGGCGGGTTGCCCCATCGTCGCCGAATGAACGGCGATTCAAAGGAGTCCCCCCCCATGTCGATCCCCCCTCTTTCCGTCTTCATGTCCGCTGTGGCGCTCTGCGCCTTGTTGCCCCAGGCCGCTGCGGCCGCCGATGTCTCCGCTCGCTCGCAAGCTGATGAACGCTACGCGGTTGGCGTCGGCCTGACCGCCCAGCCGCAGGGCGTTGTCGGTGTGCCCTTCGGCGGCGTTGGCGTCGGCGTGCTCGGCGCTCCAGGCGGCCTCGGTGGCCTCGGTGGCGTCGGGGGCCTGGCGGGCGGCGCGCCTGGTTCGCCTTCCCTGGCCGCCACCGTCGAGCGGCGCCTGAGCAGACGACACTGGCTCGGCGTCACCCTGGAGTTCGCCTACGCCGCCGCCGATGCAAGCTCGCCAACCGGCGCTGGGGCGGGGTCCGGGCTGCCCGCCGCCGAAACCTCCAGCGAGAGCCTCGGCACCACCGCCGGCTTGACCTGGCGCTACGTCTTCAACCCCGGCGATCGGGTCGAACTCGGCAGCTTCGTCCAGGCCTCCTATCGGCTTCAGCAGAGTGACTCCTGGGCCGCGCTGTCCAACGCCGACGGAGAGATCGAGCAGACCACGGTTCACTCTCGTGCGCACACCGCAGCGCTGTCCGGCGGGGCGAACCTGGACGCGAACCTGAGCGACAACCTGGGGCTGCGCGTCGCCGTAACCCTGGCCGAGGCGGCCTGGTCACAGCAGGAGATGGGCGTGGACGGTGACCCCGGCGGCGGGGTCGCCAGTGACCGAAGCTCGAGCGCCATCTCGGCGGGCTTGAAGCTGGTTCCCAGCCTGGCGTTGCGGGTTCGATTCTAGCGGCGACGGTGGAGAACCGACCCCGGAGTGCGACGCGAACTGAATCCCGGCGATCACTCGCCTGTTCGACCCTGGGCTGGCGACGTTTGGCTCGCGCGTGAGGGAGGGCAGAACGTCGCCAACCCCTGCGGACCGACCGCCTTCGCCTGCTCCGCCAGCCGCATGACCTGGAAGTCGTCTGGCACAGCCGGTTCGGCCTTCAACCCGTCGAGAAGATGGGCCGTGAGCGTTTCGTCGACGACGAATTGGGGCTGGGCCGGCAGCCACCGGTCCCAGCTTGCGGTCGGGTCGACGCGGCGCGAACGATGAAGATCCGGTTCGCGGGCGCGTCGTCCACGCACTCCCAGAAGGGGATCGGGGTCGCGATCGGCAGGCTGATGTCAATCGAGCAAGCGGCCGACTCCCGCGCCATCGCCAAGACCACGCCTGACACCGATGCCACCGACGTGGCAGATGTGGCCGACTCGGTCGACCCCTGCACCACCTCTTCAGCGTGCGCCGAATCTGGCCGGTGCACCACGAAGGGCGACAAGTGCGTGGCGACCAGCGCCTCCGATTGCAGCGCCTCGGCCGGTTGCAAGACCGACGGCAGATGCACGTTGGTCCCCGATTCGGCAACCTGCAAGGCAGGCAGGGCAGCGGATTGCCTCGCTTCGGAGAGCTGCAAGACCGACGGGCTGTGTGGCTTGTACCCTGCCGGACCGTCGGGCCCCCATTGCGTGGCGGTTAGCGACGCGCATTGTGCTGCGTCCCTGGCTTGCGAGGTCGAGGGCAAGTGCGCGCTGCACGACGTCAGCTTCTTCCCCATCCCCACCTGCGCCCCCGGCGAGGATGCCCATTGCGCTGCCAGCGAGGCCTGCCAAAAGAACGGACGCTGCATCAGGAGGTTCGGCATGGACACGCCGCCCACCTGCAAGCCCGGCGCCGACAGTGACTGCGCCGAGTCGACCGCGTGCGCCGAGGCGGGCCGCTGCAAGTACCACGATGGTTTCTGCGTCAGGAGCGTACCGGAGAAGCAACGTAACCCGGGTGCGTATGAGGGTGACTGCCCCGGAGGGCGCTTCTGCAATTGCGCCACCAACGATGACCGTGACCAGGGCCTTTGCTGGGAGGGTCCATTCGGCCTGGAGTGCGCGCATGTCGGCTGCATGTCCCAGTGCTGGCCCGACTACCAGTGCACGGTGATGGGCCTGCCGCCAAGTGGGGTTGACACCGTTCCGGTATGCATCTCAGCGCTTGCACGCCGACCGGCTGCGGTGGTGGGGCTGGCGGGTAGCCCGAGTCTGGGAAGTGCCCGCAAGCCGCCACCCGACACACAACTGCATCCGCACTCAATCAGGATGGCCCACCCCCATCACCACACCCGACGCACGCCATAGCGGTCGAACACCTCGTCGACGCTGACGATGGCCAGGGACAAGGCGTGACATTGGGCGATGAGCATCCGGTCGAATGGATCTCGATGCGGCCCGGGCAGGTTGCCACCGGCCGCGCCGTGGTCGAGAGAGACGGACAGCGGGGTCATCCCCTGACGCTTCACCCACTGCGGCAGGTCGGCCGCGAGCGCCTCGGCCTCGGGCCACTTGCCGAGCCGGGCCTTGGTGGCCAGCTCCCATGCCGACGCCGCGCTGACGAGCGCCTCATCGGCCGTCTGAATCGCTGCGCGTGCTGGAGCGGACAGACGGCGATCGCCCAGCAACCACCAGACCAGCGCGTGTGTATCCAGGAGCACCCGCATGTTCAGCTCCCCTCCCAATCGGTCAGCTCGTCGTCGGAAAGCGGCGCGAAGAAGTCGTCTGGTGCCTCTCCATAGCGACCTGCCGCGGCGCCGAAGATGCGCCCATCGGGCTGTGGCTCGAGTGGCACCAGCCGGGCAACCGGCGTCGGCCCCCGGCGAATGACGATCTCCTCGCCCTCGCCGACGCGTCGAAGCAGACGGGACAGGTGAGTCTTTGCTTCCTGAACGGTGACGGTGGCCATGACGTCCTCCACAGCACAGATTAGTCGACCAGGTTGACCAGATCAACCAACATGCGCCGGCCGCTGAGCGCCACCTTGCCAGCCCGCGTCCACCCGAAACACAAACCGCTGATACAGCAACGACACCGCCGTCAACGACACGCCCAGCCCCACAAACGACGCCACCCGGTACAGGTCCTGCAACTCGCCAAAGTCGTAAAGAAAGACCTTGCCAATGGTCACCACCAGCAGGAGCAGACTGACCCAGCGCAACGAGCGGCTCGTGCGCCAGACGCCAACCCCCAGCAGGACCAGCGCGTAGACCGCCCAGACGATGGAGAAGGTCAGGTCGCGGGCGCTGTGGCGGGCGAAGTCCAACTGCAGGCTCTGGCCCTGACCGTACCAGTCGACCACCGCCAGGTTCAGCCAGGCGAAGATCACCGCCACCGCCGCCAGGGAGAGCACGCTGGCGGTCACCGCGATGCTGGTCGACCAGCGCTCCCAGGATCGTTGACGGGCGATCTCTGACGGCGCCAGCAGGCGGGCACCGGCGATCATCGCCGCGGCGGGCACCAGGTAGGTATAGGCCAGCCAGTTGACGATGCGGATGGTGCCGCGAAGCTCGTACTCCAGCACCCAGGGATTGAACACCAGGCGCACGAATACGGCGGCGAAGAGGGCCAGCGCGAAGTACTTCAAGCCCGCGTGATCCAGCCGCCGCCACAACCCCAGCACCGCCAGCCCCTGCAGCGCCCAGCCGATGGTGATCCACGAGTTCTCCAGCTGCAGCGGTACCGCCATGCTGAGGAAGCCGCAGGTGACCGTGGCGAAGAGGATCACCACCGCTCGGCGCATGGGCGAATCGGGCGACCAGAGGCGGCTGGCGTGGGAGAGCATGACCGCGTAGAGCAGGCCGCAGAGCAGGGCTGGCAGGCCATCGAGTTGGTCGGTCAGCACCACCTGGAAGCCTTCCAGCAACGTGGCGAAGAAGAGTGGCGCGGCGACCGCGGCGCCCACCCACGCGGATCGACTCGACCGGAAGGCAGACGTGGTGAAGAAGGGCCAGAGCGCGGCGGCCAGCATGCCCGCGATGGCCAGGCTCAGGTTTGCGGTGGCGATCTGAGCGTTGGCGATCTGAGCGCTGCCATCGGCGACGGCGCCGAAGGTCCACGTGGTGAACGTGAGCGCGAGACCGGCCACGGCGGCCACGTACCATGGGCCGGCGTCCAGCCGCGTGGCGCTGTGGACAAGCAAGGCGAAGAAGAACAGCGCTCCGATCCCGGCCACGGTGGGGTGCAACAGGGCGGCACCGGGCGCCACCGCCAGCAGGCCCAAACAGGTTGCGGCGAACGCCGCGGCGCTGTGACCCGCGACCCGGCCGCCACGCAGACCGGCGCGGGCGCTGGCCCACGCTTGCAACGTCAAGGCGGCAGCGGCCATGACCGCAAGCCATGTTTCGGCAGGCGGGAAGTCGGCCCCAGGGGAGCCCGACAAGAACGGCAGCCCCATCACCAACGCCAGCGCGGCGGCGGCCAGGCCCTGCAGGGCCGCCTGGCCTCGGGCCATGCTCTGACGGAGCAGGAGTACGCAGAGCGCGGCGACGGCCACCAAGCCTGGCCAGGGTGGCGCCTCGCCGACCACGTGGCCGGGCAGCAACACCACGATGCTGCCAAGGGCGGCGATCGCCGCCGTGTTCAGACCCCGCCCGCCGCGACGCAGCTCGGCGAATCCGTGTTGGATCCCGGCCAGCACCACCAGGATCGCCCCCGCCTCCCAGAGCCTCGCCTCGGTCACTTCCTGCCCCGCCAGCCACAGGCCGACCACAGGCAGCGAGGCCACGGCGACGCCCAGGGGCAGCGGGCCGTCCCGCTCGGCCAGGCAGGCGCCGATGTGGACCATGGCCATCATCAACGCGGTCGGCCACAGGTGCGCGCCCAGGTCGGCGCGACCGGCGAAATACAGGCCGAAGCCAAGCGGAACCACCAGCCCGGCCAGTCGACTCCATCGCCAGCCCGCCGCTTGTTCTGCAGGTGCGGCGCGTCCGGCCACGGCGAAGAGGGCGCCGAAGACCGACACGATGCCCAGCCCCAACCACAGTCGATCGGGTCCCATGCGGTCGCCGATCCAGAGGACCTCGTACAGCAACGTGCCGGCGACGCACAGGCCGGTCAGCCAACTCCAGCCGCGCGCTCTGGCGACGCCCAGGAACGCCAGGTCGAGCATCAGGATCCAGCCAAAGAGCGCCAGCGGCCGGTCAGTGCCCGTGGACAACAACAGCGGGGTCGCGAAGCCGCCCAGCAAACCGAGCAGGGCGACCAGGCGGCTGGAGTCGCGCAGGGAGAGCCACACGCAAGTCGCGGTCACCGAGCCCATGGCCACGAACGCCGCCAGCGGATCGATGAGTCCGTACAGGACACGCGCCCCCCAGAATGCGGCGTAGAGCATCACGCAGCCGGCGCCCGTGAGCGCGCTGGCGGTGATGGCGTAGCGTCGAGCGGCTTGAGTCTGGGCGGCCAGGATGCAGCCGAGTCCTCCGCCGACGCCCATCAGCACCCGCACCAGGGGCGAGATCCAACCGCGATCGATGGAGACCTTGAACAGGAAGAGCCCACCCAGGGCCAGGAAGATGCCGCCGGCGACCGCAGCGCCCTGGATGCCCAGCCAGCGTTCGATGTCGAATGACGGGCGGGAGGGCGGAACCGCGGGCGATGTCTGTGTCTGTGTCTGTGTCGGTGTCTGTGTCGGTGTCTGTGTCGGTGTCTGTGTCTGTGTCTGTGTCTGTGTCTGTGTCTGTGTCGGTGTCGGTGTCGGTGTCGGTGTCCGAGTCGGTGTCGGTGTCGGTGTCGGTGTCGGTG
>CAYTLW010000064.1:0-41295 GCA_964438735.1 uncultured Enterobacteriaceae bacterium
TACTGCCTCCAAACCACACCCGCCGGCCTGCTCGGCCACTACCGCGCCGAGGTCCGCCTGGCCGGCAAGCTGGCCCTGCAGGGGCGAGCCGAGATGAAGCGGGACGCCGAGAGCGAGACTTGGTCCCTGCTTGTCTCGAACGCCAACCCGGTCACCCCCACCACGAACCCGGGCGCCCCAATGCCGGCCCCGTGGCAACTCGACGACCAGAACGCGACAGACATCGAAATCGGCGACGGCGAAATCTCCCTCTCCTTCCGCCTCCGCCACGCCGACACCAACAAAGAGATCACCGTGCGCGCAGAGCTCGACAGCATCCGATCGCGCCTCGTAGGTCCCTTCGCGCCCACGAACGGCAGCGCCGAGCCAACCGGCACGCTGACCCTGCAGGCCTGCGTCAATGAGGACTTCCCGGGGCCGTGCTGAGCGCCGCGAGGAACGAAACGCTCAAGCGAAAAGCGCCGCCAGGTCGATACTCAAGCCACCGAACTCGGCCACCTCGACCACCGTCGGGGCCGACTCCGAGCCCACCTGCTCGTAGCTGTCGCCCTCGAGGACGTAGCGATCCAGCCGATCGATGTCCGGATCGACGATCCAGTAGTGCGCCACCCCGGTCGCAGCGTAGCGCCTGGACTTGGCCAGGATGTCCATCCGCCGGGTCGAGGGCGACAGGATCTCGATGACCAGGTCGGGCGGCCCCTCGATGGCGTGTTCACCGACGATGTGCTCGCGTTCGGCGGCGATGAAGAGGATGTCCGGCTGGACGATGTCGTGCTCGCCCAGGATCACGTCCACCGGGGCGTCGTAGACGACGCCGCGGCCGGTCTGCTCGAGGGCAAGGGTGAGCAGGAACTCGAGGCGGTGGCTGAGCTTCTGGTGGCGGGGCGAGGGGGCGGGGGTCATGTGGAGGTCTCCGTCCAGGATCTGGTGTCGCCTGCCATCGGCGGGCAGCTCGGCGTAGTCCTGCCAGCCCAGCTTGTACCGCCCGCTGGGGATGGTGGTGGGATGGGACGTGCTCATGGTTCCGGCCTCCAGGCTCCGCGATGAGGATACCCCCTGCCCGGCGGGGTGTCATGACTCAACTCGAGCGGCCCGAGCGCAGCGCCAATCAAGCGGCCAGGAAGCCCACCACCGCCGCGTCGAAGCGCTCCGGCTCGTCCTCCATGGGACAGTGGCCGCTGCGCTCGAAGTGCAGGGACTGCGAATGCGGCAACAACGCCGCCACCTCGGCCACCGCGCCGCGCGGCATGATGCCGTCGCGCAGGCCGTCCACCACCAGGCAGCGCTGCTGCACATCGCCCAGCCGATCGTGCAATGCGGCCAGGTCACGGCCGTAGAAGCGGGCCACCGACAGGGCCGCCTCGCGGGCGCCCTCGCTGCGCAGCGGCAGCAGGAAGTGGTGCATATAGTCGGCATCCAGGGGCAGCTGGCGGTAGGCGAAGATCCGCAAGCCAAGGCGCAGGCCCCAGGGGATCGCCGGCAAGCCCAGCAGGGGCGCCCAGGCCGGGTGCTGCAGAGCGGCCAGCACCCGGGCCAGGTAGATGCCCGGCGCGGCCGGGTTGATGAGCACCATCTGGTCGATCCGTTCCGGCTGCAGCAGCGCGACCCGCAAGGCCAGCGAGGCACCCAGCGAGTTGCCCACCAGGTGACAGCGCGGCAGTCCGAGCCCGTTCAGCACCGCGACGATGCGTTCGGCCTGGTCGGCCAGGCGCCAGGAGGCGTTCAGCGGTTTATCCGACCAGCCATAACCCGGCACGCAGACGGCGTGCACGGCAAAGCGCTCGGCGAGATGGGCCAGGTTGAAGCGCCAGGCCCAGGACGACTGCACGAATCCATGGAGCAGCACCAGGTGGGGCCCGCTGCCGACGCTCACCACGTGCACACGCAGCGACCCCGTGGCCGGATCATCGACGGTCAGCCAGCGGCCGGCTGGATGCCAGGAGCGGCCCTCATCGATGATGTCGGCGTGGCCCAGACGGGCGAAGAGCGCCGCCGGATCGGATGCGGTCATGGGGGTGTTCCGGGAGCGTTAGCCGCCGCCCTTGTCTTTTTCGGGCAACTCGAAGCCGAAGTAGCCCTTGATGTCCACGTACCAGTCGGCCTTCTTGCAGGTGTGCAGGGTGTGGTCGGGGTTGCAGTCATCGGGATAGGAGCTCTGCTTGTAGTAGGCCTGCAGGCGGCCGATGAAGTCGCCGCTCATCTTCTGCCCGGTGTTGTTGCCGTACTCGATGATGTTGATCTTGCCGGCCAGCTTGGGACAGGTCGACATATACGAGGAGAATCGGTAGCCGATGCGGATGAAGGGCGCCTTGCAGTTGAAGGGATACTCGCCGGCCTTGTCGATGTGCACCGGGTTGATGTCCGAGCCGACCACCAGGCCGAAATTGAGCCAGTTCTCGAGCTGGATCTCGACCTCTTTGCCCTTGTCGTTGAGCACCTTGACCTTGAACGTATCGGCGACCGCAAAGCCGACCTCGCCCTGGGTGTAGTGGGTCGAGCCGAATGAGAAGGCCTGCGGCGAGTCGTAGAGATCGCGGTGGAAGACGTACTTGTCGCCGTCGGCGGGGCCGCCCTTGAAGGACAGCTGGATGCTGTACCCGCGGGCCCAGTTGTTGGTGTAGTTGTCCAGGTCGATGCCCGCGTCGGACTTGCCGCCGCCGCCGGTGTCGACCGGCGTGCCCGCGTCGGTGCCGGGGATCAGACACTTGTCGCCGGCGCAGATGAGGCCCTCTTTGCAGTCGCTGGTGAAGGTGCAGCCCTCGCCTGGCCCCGCGCCATCGCCGGTGAAGACCACGTCCTTGGCGCCGGTGTCCGCGGGTTGTTCGTCGTTGCCACAGGCCGCGCAGGCGAAGGTCAACGCCAGGGCCAGCAATACACCGCTGGTCTGCCTCAAGCTCATCTTCGTCCTCCTGCCGGCGGGGCGGCCGATGGCCCGCTTGATCGCCCGCCTGTTCTCGCTTGCGCCGCCTGTGCCCCTGTGCCAGAGTCCCCGCGGCCCGAACCTGTGCCCAGGAGCATGTATGGCTTGGAATCCCTACGAAAACCAGCCCGAAGGACGCGGCGGCGGTGGCGGTGGAGCCGGCGGTTTCGAGACGCCGGAGATCAACCTGCCCAAGAACCTCGTCGCCTACATCTTCTACGGCCTGCTGGGCCTGATCGCAATCTACGGCCTCAAGGACGCCTTCTACACGGTGGCGCCCGACGAGCAGGCGGTGGTGCTGCGCTTCGGCGAGCTGCAGGAGGTGAGCGACCCGGGCTTCCACCTCAAGCTGCCCTACGGCATCGACCGGGTACAGCTCTTCCCGACCCTGCGGGTGCTCAAGGAGGAGTTCGGCTTCCGGACGTTGAAGGCGGGCGCACGCACGGAGTACAGCCGCCAGCGCTTCGATGACGAGTCGCTGATGCTGACCGGCGACCTGAACATCGCCGACGTGGAGTGGATCGTTCAGTTCAAATATCGTGAACCCAAGGAGCTGTACTTCCACCTGGACGAACCGGTGCAGACGGTTCGCGACGTGGCCGAGTCGGTGCTGCGCCAGGTGGTGGGCAACCGCACCGTGGACGCCGTGCTGACCACCGGCCGTGCGCAGGTGGAGGACAAGGCCCGGCGGCTGATGCAGGAGGTGCTCGATACCTACGACTCCGGCATCCAGATCACCACCCTGCAGCTGCAGAATGTGACCCCGCCCGAGCCGGTGCAGGCGTCCTTCAACGACGTCAACCGCTCCGAGCAGGACATGGAGAAAATGGAGAACGAGGCCCTGGCCCAGCTCAACCGGGAGATCCCCAACGCCAAGGGTGAGGCCAAGCGGACCATCGACCAGGCCATCGGCTACAAGATCGACCGCATCAACCGCGCCCAGGGCAACGTGGCCCGCTTCCTGGGCATCCTGACCGAGTATCGCAAGGCGCCCGAGGTGACCCGCCGACGACTGCACCTGGAGACCATGAGGGCGGTGCTGCCGCATGTGGGTGACCTGACGGTCATCGACAGCAAGAGCGCCACTGGCCTGCTGCCCCACTTCAACGTCAAGGGCGGCAAGGGAGGTGGCAAATGAGCAATCGAGTCGCCGCCATCGGCATCGCTGTGATCATCATCGGTTTCCTGGTCATCCGCACCTGCGTGCTCGTCGTCAACGAGTTCGACCAGGTGGTGCTGACCGAGTTCGGCCAGCCCGTGGGCGAGGCCCGCACCGAGCCCGGCCTCTACTTCGTCATGCCCTGGTACCAGCCGCACCGCTACAGCAAGCGGCTGCTGCGCTGGGACGGGGAGCGAGCGCAGATCCCGACCGCGGACAAGCGCTTCATCTGGGTCGATACCACCGCCCGCTGGCGCGTGAAGGATCCGCTGAAGTTCCTGCAGTCGGTGCGCAACTACCGCGGCGCCCAGACGCGCCTGGACGACATCATCGACTCCGAAGTGCGCACGGTGCTCTCGGAAAACGACCTCATCGAGGCGGTTCGCACCGATCCGCAGCTCGTGCGAGCGCCTGGAGAAGCGACGAAGGTGGCCGCAGACCTGCACATCGAACGGGGCCGCAAGGTGCTGCAGGATCGGATCGTCGAGCGCGCCCAGATCACCACATTGGAGCAGTTCGGCATCGAGCTGAAGGACGTGCGCATCAAGCGCATCAACTACATCGAGGAGGTCCAGGCCTCGATCTTCAACCGCATGATCGCAGAGCGGAAGAAGGTCGCCGAGGAGTATCGCTCCGTGGGTAAAGGCAAAGCCGCCGAGATCCTGGGCCGGATGGAAAAACAGCTCAAGGTCATCCGCTCGGGCGCCTACCGTAAGGCGCGTGAGATCGAGGGTGAAGCGGACGCCGAAGCCACGCGCATCTATGCCGAGGCCTACAGCCAGGATTCGGAGTTCTACGCCTTCCTGCAGACCCTGGAGACCTACAGCGGCGCCCTGGGTAAAGCGCGCAAGAAGGGCACGCGGACCACGTTGCTGATGTCCACCGGGGCAGAGTTCTTCAAGTACCTCAAGACCGCGGACGCCAAAGCCAAACCAGCGCCGTTTTCCGGTCCGGTGATCCAGCCGACCGTGAAGGTGCCCGAGCTCAGCCTGGGCGTGGCGCCTGATGCGGCTGTCGATCCCGCGGCGGCCGCTGCTGGCGCCGATCCTACCGCGCCGCCGCCTGACGCCCCTCCCCCCACAGCCCCACCGGCTGCGGCCGAAGCACCCGCCGAGGCGCCCTGACCAGGATCCCGCCCCGCATACTACCCGCCTGATCGGCAGACGGGATCCGCAATGGGGTCCCGCCAAGGAGCGGAGCCATGCGCTTCGACAACGTCTCAATCGCCGCTGTGGCGCATATTGACGCCCCCCATCGCATCCCTTCGGCGGCCATCGCCGACCGGCTGATGCCGACCTTGGACCGCCTGGGCATCCGGCCGGAGCTGCTCGAGAAGCTCTCGGGTATCGTCGCCCGGCGCTATTGGGATGAAGGTGTGCAGCCCTCCGAGGTGGCCACCGAGGCGGCCAAGCTGGCCATCGAGCGCAGCGGCGTCGACCCGGCGAGCATCGGTGTCATCGTCAGCACCTCGGTCTGCAAGGACTTCATCGAGCCGTCCGTGGCCTGCATGGTGCACGGCAACCTGGGCCTGGGCGCCAACTGCATGAACTTCGACGTTGGCAACGCCTGCCTGGCCTTCATGAACGGCATGGACGTGGTCGGCAACATGATCGACCGCTGCCAGGTGGAGCACGCCCTGGTGGTCGATGGCGAAGGCAGCCGCTTCGTCACCGAGTCGACCATCACCCGGCTGCTCGATCCAAGCACCACCGAACAGTCATTCCGCGACCAGTTCGCCGCCTTGACCCTGGGCTCCGGCGCCGCGGCCATGGTGCTCAGCCGCTCGGACCTGGTCCCCGAGGGCCATCGCTACCTGGGCGGTACGTCGCTGGCGGCCACCCAGCACAGCGGCCTCTGCCAGGGCCAGCCCGACTTCATGAAGACCGACACCCGCACCCTGCTCATGGCCGGCCTGCAGCTGGCGGCGAAGACCTGGGCCCGCTGCCAGGCGACCCTGGACTGGAAGGCCGAGGACTTCGACGAGTTCGTCCTGCACCAGGTCAGCAAGGTGCACACCGAGAACCTGGTCGCGACCCTGGGTTTGGACCTGGACAAGGTGCTGACCATCTACGGCGAGTTCGGCAACATCGGCCCGGCTGCGGTGCCGATCACGTTGAGCAAGTCGGTCGAGGCGGGACGCATTCAGAAGGGCTCGCGCGTGGCGCTGATGGGCATCGGCTCGGGCTTGAACTGCTCCATGGCCGAGGTGCTTTGGTAGGGGTCATGAAAAAACTCCCCGAGCACATTTATCCCTTCAAGGGCCAAACCCTCGAGCGCGAGGCCGGCCGTCTCCACTACCTCGACGAAGGCGGCGGCCCGGTCGTGGTCATGGTCCACGGCAACCCATCCTGGTCCATCTACTACCGCAACCTGGTCCTGGCCCTGCGCGAGACCCATCGCTGCATCGTGCCCGACCACATGGGCTGCGGCCTGTCCGATAAACCAGGCGACGATCGCTACACCTACACCCTGCAGAGTCGGGTCGATGACCTGGACGCGCTCATCGAGCACGTCGCGCCACAGGGGCCGATCACCCTGGTCGTGCACGACTGGGGCGGCATGATCGGCTTTGCCTGGGCGGTGCAGCACGTCGAGCGTATCGAAAAGCTGGTGATCCTGAACACCGCCGCCTTCCACAACCCGCGCGGCATCGAGGTGCCCTTTCCGCTCTGGCTGGCGCGCAATACCGGGGTGGGCAGCGTGCTGGTGCGCCACCTGAACGCCTTTGCCCGCGGCGCCGTGTCCATGGCGGTCAAGAAGCCCATGTCGGCCGAGCTCAAGGCGGCCTACCTGGCGCCGTATGACACGCCCGAGCACCGCATCGCGACGTTGCGCTTCGTGCAGGACATCCCGCTCAAGCAGGGAGATCCGGCCTGGGACCTGGTCAGCCGGACCGAGGCGGGCCTGAAGGGGCTGGTCGAAAAGCCGGCGCTGATCTGCTGGGGCATGAAGGATTTCGTCTTCGATCCCGTCTTCCTGGAGGCCTGGCGTCGCCATCTGCCCGCCGCCGAGGTACACGAGTTCCCCGAGGCGGGCCACTACGTGCTCGAGGATGCGGGCGAGCAGATCGCCGCTCTCGTGCAGGGTTTTCTCGGCGCGCCAGAAGACTGAGTTTGGCTGATGAGCGATCCCGGACCTTGCAATATCGCCGCCTTCCTCGGTGAGATCGCCGCCCTCGATCCGCACGGCCCCGCCATCTTCGCGCCCGCCGGCACCGACGCCTTCGGCCACACCCGCTATGTGCATCACACCCGGCTGCAGCTGGATCAGCGCAGCGACGCTATCGCCCGCGGTCTGCAGGCGGTGGGCATCGGCCGCGGTGTTCGTGTGGCGGTGATGGTCAAACCCGGGCTGGAACTCTTCGCGCTGACGTTTGGCCTGTTCAAGGCGGGCGCGGTGCCGGTGATGATCGATCCGGGCATCGGCAAGAAGAACCTGGCCATCTGCCTGGACGAGGCCGAACCCGAGGCCTTCATCGGCATCCCGCTGGCCCATGTGGCGCGCAAGCTCATGGGCTGGGGGCGGCGGACCATCAAGAAGCTGGTGACCGTGGGACCGCGCTGGCTCTGGGGCGGCTGGACGCTGGCCGGGCTGGAGACCCTGGGCAAGGACGCCGGCGACTGGCGAATGGCCCAGACGACCGCCGACGAGATGGCCGCCATCCTGTTCACCAGCGGCGCCACCGGCGTGCCCAAGGGCGTGATCTACAGCCACGGCACCTTCGTGTCGCAGGTCGAGTTGATCCGCGAGGCCTTCGGCATCGAGCCGGGCGAGGTCGACCTGCCGACCTTCCCGCTTTTTGCCCTCTTCGACCCCGCCCTGGGCATGACCACGGTGATCCCGGAGATGGACTTCACCCGGCCCGCCCATGTGGACCCGCGCAAGATCCTGGCCGCGGTGGAGGGCTTCGGCGTCACCAATATGTTCGGCTCGCCGGCGCTGCTGGATACGGTCGGCCGCTGGGGTCAGCGCAACGGCGTTCGGATGCCCACGGTGCGGCGGGTGATCTCGGCCGGCGCGCCGGTGCCGGCGGCGGTGATGGAGCGCTTCCTGGAGATGCTGCCGGAGGATGCGCGGGTGTGGACGCCCTACGGCGCCACCGAGGCGCTGCCCGTGGCCATCACCCATAGCGACGAGGTGCTGGGCGAGACCCGCGCCCGCACGGACCGGGGCGAAGGCGTCTGCGTCGGCGCACCCCTGGCCGCCAACGACGTGCGCATCATCGCCATCGACGACGGGCCCATCGCCGAGCAGGGCGCCGCCCACGAGCTGCCCGCCGGCGAGATCGGCGAGATCACGGTCGTCGGACCGACGGTGACTCGGACCTACTACAACCGCCCCGAGTCGACCACGCTGGCCAAGATCAGCGACGGCGAGCACATCCGCCACCGCATGGGCGACCTGGGCTGGCTCGACGAGCGGGGTCGGCTGTGGTTCTGCGGCCGCAAGGCCCATCGCGTCGAGATCGCCGATCGCACCCTGTTCACGGTGCCCTGCGAGCGGGTCTTCGAGGTGCACGAGGCGGTCAAACGAGCGGCGCTGGTGGGCGCGCGCGCAGCCGGCTGTGACTGGCCGCTGCCTGCCCTGTGCATCGAGTGGGAGAGCGGCGTGGTCGGCGACGCGCGGGAGCAGGCGATCGGCGAGCTGCGCGTGCTCGGCGCCCGCTTCGAACATACTGCGCCCATCGACCTCTTCCTGAGTCACTCGGGATTTCCGGTGGACATCCGCCACAACGCCAAGATCAATCGCCCCCTGCTGGCCCGCTGGGCGGCCATGCAGCCGGCGGTGAAGGCGCGCGCGGTGGCGCTGCGCCGCGAGGTTCAGGATTCATGAGCGAGCGGGTGCTGGTCACCGGTGGCGGCGGCTTCCTCGGCGGCGCGCTGGTCGATCGATTGCTGTCCGAAGGCCGGACCGTGCGTAGCCTGGCTCGCGGTCACTACCCCAGACTGGCCGAAAAGGGCGTGCAGGCCCTGCGCGGCGACCTGGCCGATGCGCAGGTGGTCATGGACGCGGTGGCCGGCTGCCAGGCCGTTTTTCACGTCGCCGCCAAGGCTGGCATCTGGGGCCCGGCCGAGCAATTTCACAGCGCCAACGTGGTCGGCACGAACAACGTCATCGCCGCCTGCCGCGCGCACGGTGTGGGCAAGCTCATCTACACCAGCACGCCCAGCGTGGTGCAACATGGCGGACCCATCGAAGGCGGCGACGAGTCCCTGCCCTACGCCGACCCGCCGCTGACCGACTACGGCCGCACCAAGGCCATCGCCGAAGCCGCCGTGCTCGCCGCCAACGACGCCGAATTGAGCACGGTCGCCCTGCGCCCGCGCCTCATCTGGGGCCCCGGCGATACCCAGATCCTGCCGCGCATGGTCCAGCGCTCGCGCGCGGGACGTTTGCGCAAGGTCGGACCGGTGGATCCGCTCATCGACACCATCTACGTCGACAACGCCGTCGATGCCCACCTGCTGGCCTGGCAGAAACTGGCCCCGGACGCCGCCTGCGCCGGCAAGGCGTATTTCATCACCCAGGGACAACCCATCGGCCTGTACGAGATGCTCGACGGCATGCTGGCAACGGCAGGCGAGCCGCCGGTGACTCGCTCGGTGCCGGTGTGGTTCGCCCGGACCGCGGGCGCCATCTTCGAGCCCATCTGGCGCCTGCTGGGCCGCGAAGACGACCCGCCCATGACGCGGTTTCTGGCGATCCAGTTGTCCACCGCGAACTGGTTCGACATCAGCGCGGCGCGCCGGGACCTGGGCTACGAGCCGCTGGTGACCACGGCCGATGGGCTCCAAAAGATGTCAAGTGTCAATACCTGACCCTCTTCAGCGCACGTAGATCCGATAGGTCCAGTGCGGCTTATATGGCGGCCCTGCCTTCGAATCGCAGTTGCCACATTTACCGCCGCAACCGCCGTCGGTGCCGATCCAGGCGTAGCTGCCATTGCCCGGGCCGGAGCACCACAGGTTGCTGCTGGAGTTCACCCACAGCTCCACGTCTTTGTAACGATAGCAGTTATTGCCGACGCCACAGCTGTTCTCGTTCATCTGTGTACCGAGGCCGGGCTGGTTGTCGTCGCCCTGCTTGGAGTAGCCGTTGACGCCCAGCCGCACGCGGTCACCGTTGGGGTTGATCTTGCGATTGGATTGCAGGTGGGTGCCGTTGCGGATGACCGCCTCGTAGGCGTAGACGCCGGCCACCTGGGAGCCGAGCACGCTGATGGTCTGGGTGGTGTTGTCGGGGGAGTGGAAGAAGCTGTCGAAGGTCTTGGCGGTCATCTTCCAGGCCTTCCAGCCGATGATGTTGCCGTTGGCGCCGGGCTCGGCGGTCTGGACCATGATGTCGTCGGCGACCAGCTGCCAGGCGGCGGGGCCCTTGTAGTCCTTGGTGAAGTGGTTGCTGTAGGTGCCGAACTCGGCGTCGCTCTGCCAGAACTTCTTGTTGGTGAACGAGACCACGTTGCCGTCGGCGGGGTTGACGTTCATGGCCAGGGTCCAGCCGCCGCCCTGGATGTCCATGTCGCAGTGCGCCTGGTAGGGCGGGGCGACGCCCTTGGCGCCGTCGTTGTCGAGCCAGTAGTCGCCGGTCTTGAGCGAGGGGTAGGCGTCGGCGATGGCCTTGCAGGAGAGCGCCGGGTTGGACTTGCTGCCGTCGGGCGAGACCAGGTTGAGGGTGAACCACTTCTTGCCGTTGCAGATCTTGAGCGACTTGCTGCTCTGGTCGACCCACATGAAGCCCAGGTTGGCCGCATCGCATGCTTCGGGCTCCTTGGCCGCCACGGGCAGGCGGAAGCCGTCGTTGACCAGCAGCTTGCCTTTGACCTGAATCTTCTTGTTGCTGAGCGTCTGCAGCTGGATGCCCCAGCCGTTGATTTGCCCGTCGTTGGCGTTGTTTTTGAAGCCGGTATCCAGCACCTGCAGGCGCCAGGTGCCCTTGGGATTCTTGCCCGCCCAGGCCGCCAGGTCGCCCTTGACCGGCTTGTCCTTGCTCGGGAAGGTGCCCTTGATGGACGTACCTTTGCCGCCCTTGTCGTAGAGCACGTACTTGGTATTGGCCGCGTCGAAGAGCCAGACGGTCACCTTGGAGACGTCCGAGTTGCTGATGTCGAACCAGACGTCCAGCTTCTGGGCCAGGCCGATATCGGGCATGACCAGGGTGCTGCTGACGCCGGTGGGATCGTTATCCTTAATGGGTACGGCCTTGCTGATCTTCATCTCGTCGACGAACTGGTTGGCGATGAGGCCGTTGCTGATCTCGTCGATGCCGTCGGGCGGCAGGTTGGCCGGGTCCATGGAGGGCACGCAGATCAGGGTGCCATCGGCGGCGATACCCTTGACCACCTCGCCCTTGACCTTGCAGGTGCCGGCGGGGGTCTTCAGGCCGGTCAGCTTGGAGCCGTCGCCGGCGAATGACGTCGCCGTGACGGTGTTGGCGGCGACGGTCTCGGCCTGCACCTTCTTGACCTTGAGGCCGTTGCCGCCCAGGTCCAGGTCCTGGTCGAACTTCATCTCGGCGACGGTGACGCAGCCGGTGCATTGCAGGTCCAGGGCGGTCTCGGCGGGGCCGCCCTTGGTCTTGGCGCCGGCGTAGGTAAAGCCCACCTTGTCGGCGGTGATGCTGCCGGGCGCCAGGTGCTCGGCCTTGACGCAGCCGGTGCACTGCAGGCCATCCACGGAGGCGGCGCGCAGGGCGTAGGCGACCGAGCGCAGGCGTTGTCTGGGCAGCTCGGGATCGGGACTCACAGCCACGCCCAGCCAGGCGGTCTTCAGGCCCGCCAGGACTTCGGGTTTGAGCGGCGTATTGACGCCGATGTCCTGGGAGAAGTGGCCGCCGCTGACCAGCACCTTGACGTTGGGCTCGGACCAGACGGCCTTGCCCTTGGCCGGCGCGTCGTAGAGCGAAAACGTCAGGTAGTAGGTGCCGTCGGCTGCCGGCCCGCCGCCGATGGCCTGCAGGGCACCGGTGACGGTCAGAGAGGTGGGCACGGCCGCCTCGGCGGGCTGCGCCACCAGGGCAAGTGCTGCGGCGAACGCAGCGCAGAAGAGGGCGGTCCCGATCGAACGGGCGGGCGAGGTGCGGCGCATGGCGGCCTCCGGGGGGACTAACTGAGGATCTTGTTCAACGTCATGGCATACATCATGCCGCCACTGACCTTGAGCTTGCCGGTCATGAAGAGCTGGGCGCCCGTGGTCTGGCCGGTTGCCATGGCGACGAAATCGCTGCCGGTGCAGTCGATGGTGCAGTCGACCGTGTCGCGGGTGCCTTCCTCGACGGTCTTGGCGCCGAGATCGACGACCCACTGACCGGCGTCATCGCCGCTGAGGTTGAACTGGTAGACGGTGGCGGCGGTGCCGTCAGAAGCGGCGACCTTGTCGGTGATCTGGCCTGCGAAGACCTCTTTGGCGGTGGGCATGGGCTGGCTCCAAGTGATGGTTGGAACCGCAGGTTGGGACGTGTGGCGGGCCAGCGTCAAGTGGCGTATGGCAGCGCAGGATGGGGCGCCGGCGTCGCTGCTCCTGACACCCGGGTCGGTTCGCGCTAGCCTGCTACGGCATCGCCGGCGCTACCGAGCGAATTCCCGCCCGCCCGTCCGGCCTGGGAGACGCCATGCATCCGACTCGACGCCAACTCGTCCAGGCGCTGATGACCGCCCTGATCTGCGCCCTCGCCTTGCCCACCAGCGCCCAGATTCTCAAGGTCCCGGGCTGTCGGGGCAAGGTTGTCAAACCCGGCAAGCGCAAGGCCTGCGTGCAGTGCGTACAGCGCAAGCGACCGCACGCCTACTATCGCTCGGCCCGGGTGGGCAATCGCTGCCGCCCCGTGGCCGTGGGCACCGCCGCCAAGCCGCTCGGCGGGGCCGCTGCCATCAAGACCGTGGCCGGCTGCTCGAGCCGACTGCGCAAGCCGGCCAAGAAGGCCGCGTGCGTGTCCTGCCTGCGCCGTCCCCGCCCGCACGTCTTCTATGGTGCGGCCCGGGCCGGCAAACGGTGTCGCCTGCTGGTGGTCACGCCCGGAGCGGCGCGCAAGATCCAGAAGGTGCGCCGCAACGCGCCACCCAACGCCATCGTTGCCGTCGTCGGTTGCAACAACCGGGTGCGCAAGCCCAACAAGCGCAGGGCCTGCATCGCCTGCGTCAAGCGACCGCGCAAGCACTGGTTCTTCAAGGGCCGTCGGCCCGGCAAGCGCTGCGTGCTGGCCCGCTGACGCGCCGGACTCAGCTTGGCAGCGATCCTACCGATGGACTCGAAGGCGGGGCGCCGGCGGTCGGTCGACTGGCGCGGGACCGGACAGGTCCGCCCGTTCGGCGCGAGCCTGTGGAGTCGCCGTCGTCGTCCAGCGCAGCCCGCTGCAACACTTCGATCACCGCCGGCCGCAGACGAGCAGGCGGGATCACCGCGTCCAGGCTGCCCACCTCGACCGCTCGCTCCACCGTGTGGATGTCGTCGAACTGCCGCGCCACCTCGCCCTGGGCCCGCAACGTCGCATCGGATAGGGCCGCGTCCAGGGCCTCGCGCAGTCGCGGTCGGCGGCTCGCTGGCGCCTTGTCGAGCGCCTTCTTGGCGCCCAGCACGGCCGGATCCTTCTGGGCCAGCTGGCGGACCAGGCGCGGGAAGACCACCGCCGCCGCCGGCGCGCCGCCGATGACCGAGGCGTAGCTGCCCTCCAGGGCCAGGGCGTGCAGACCGGGATTGAGCGCCTTGGAGAAGACCACGTAGGCGCCGCCGTGATAGCGGCCGATGACCGCGAAGACGATGGGGCCGTCGAAGTTGACCACCGCTCGGCCGATCTCGGCGCCGTACTCCAGCTGCAGACGGCGCAGGGACTCCGGGCTGCCGTCAAAGCCGCTCAGGTTGGCCAGCACCACCACCGGGCGCTGACCGCTGGCGGCGTTCAGGGCGCGGGCCACCTTGCGCGAGCTGTTGGGGAAGAGGGTGCCGCCGGTCCAGGTCTCCGGGCCGTCCATGGGGATGCGACCGCGGCGGGTGAGCGGGCGGGACTCGATGCCGATGACCGTGGCCGGCTGGCCGCCCATGCGGGCCTCCCAGACGACCGCGGTGTCGGCGTCGGCCATGGCGCCGAAACGTTCGACGTGGCCGCCGTCGCCGTCGATGGTCGCGGCCATCACGGCGCGGATGGAGAAGGGGCGCTTGCGACCGGGGTTGGTGGCGTCGTCGAAGATCTCGCCCACGGTGACGAAGTCCTCGCTGCCCTCGTAGGCATGGTCCAGGATCGACCGCTGCACCGGGTCGCCGCTGAGGTGCGGCCGCGGGTGGCTCTCGCCGGCCACCACGTAGGTGTTGCGGTAGTGCTCGAAGAGGATGGCGTAGGCATCGCCCAGGTCGCGGGCCTGGCACTGGCACTGGCCGTTGGGGCCCATGATGCGCGCGTAACCGCCGATGCCGCGCTCGTCCTCGGCGGCGACGCTGCCGGAGTACTCCAGGGCCTTCTTGCCGGTGAGCACCATGGAGCCGGCCGGGGTCATGATGAGCATGCCGCGGCAGTGCATCAGCATGGTGGCCTCGGCGTTCCAGTAGGACTGCGCGCCGACGTTGACCGCCGCGACGATGACGTGGATGACGCCGCCGGATTGGGTGAACTCGATGATCCGACGCAGCACCCGGGCGGTCCAGTCCAGGTTCTCGGTGCCGCTGTCCATGGAGATCAGGGCACCGGCCGAGACCGGCAACCACTCCAGGGGAATGCCGCGTTCGGTGGCCAGGTCCAGGGCGGCGATGACGCGCCGACACTCCGGTTCGGCCAGGGCGCCCATGGCGCGGGTGGGATCCGAGGCGATCCAGACCCGCTCCATGCCCTCGGGATGGCGCTCGGTGACATGGCTGACCAGGCCGACGACGACGCCGGCGCTGTTGCCGCCGCGGGGGCGCTCGGCCGGCACCAGAGCGCCCTGCTCGTCCAGGTCCAGCTCGACGAAGCTGCCCTCGATCATGTCCGGATGAGGCAGGCGATCGGCGGCTACACGTCCCTCGAGCATGCGGATGATCTCGTAGGGATAGGTGGCGCCCATGCGGCGCGAGCGGACCACGGCCATGGCGTAGGGCGTCATGGCCCGCAAGGGCAGCGGCGACGGCGTGCGCAGCTGTACATCGAGGCGGTGGCTGCCGGGGGTGGAGATGACCAGCTCGACCGGTCGCAATCCGGCGGGGCTGCGGTCGTCGCGGACCTGGGCGCGGACCACGACCTTCTGCAGGCCGGCGCCCCGGGCTGGCGCCTCCAGCTTGTGGGCGATGCGGGCCACGTCGCGGGCGCCCAGGTTGAGCACCGGTCGGACGTGGAAGGTCAGCCGATTCCAGTGGAAGCGGCGGCGCAGGGCGGTACCGGCCTGCACCTGACGGATGATGCGGATGCCCTCGAAGTAGGCCCGCTCGAACTCCCACAGGCGCTCGCCGGCGTCGTCGGCCTCCAGGTCATCGGGCACGTCGCGCAGCTCGGCGAAGACGAAGACCCGCTCGTCGCGGGCGTTGGCCCGGGCGCGGCCGCGGAAGGCGACCAGGTGTTCGGGCGCCTCCAGGCGCTGCAGCTCGAAGGCCTCCAGGCGCCACAGCTCGATGCGGCAGGCCGTCTCCGGGTGCAGACCGTGCAGGTCGTCCAGTTGCAGGCCGGTACCGATCACCTGCCAGGACAGGTGGCAAAGGGCAGCCTCGCCGCTGGTCCAGGAGACCGTCAGTCGAGCCAGCCGGTCGGCGGGCAACGAGCCGGCCTCCAGGCCCTCGATGGCGGCGGTGATGGCAGTTGGAGCCGGCTCTGCATCACCCGTCAGGGTGATCTCGACCACGCGACGAGACGCCGCGGGGCGCTCCTGCAGCAGGGTGGGCAGGGCGGCCAGGGCCTCGTCCAGGGTCTGAGCGAGGAGCAGGGTCACCGGGGTCTGGCCTTCGTGCAGCCCCATGGCGGCGTCGGCGGCGACCACGGGCCCGACGCGCCAGGCGCGTAGATCGGTGCACATGGCGCCGGCATAGAGGCGACGGAGGGCCGTCTCGGCGACCGAGAGCGCCCCCGCCGAGGTGCTGTCGGCCCGGCGCAACAGGGTGTGAAGGACGGGCTGGCGGGACTCGATCAGCTCCTCGACCCATTGCCGCGCATCGCTCGGCGGCGCGTCGTCGAAGTTGGCGATGGTGGCCTCAATCCAGCGGTCCAGCTCCAGCCGATGGCGCACGTAGCGATGCTGTTCGAAGAGTACGTAGACGGCCTGGCTGGCGTTGTCGGCGACGAAGGAGAAGGCGTCGTGGGCGACCTGGGCGACCCGGCCGACCACTTCGCGCAAGGCGTCGTCCTTCTGCAACTCCAGGCCGGCCTCGTGCAGCGAGATGGCCAGTCGCAGCAACAGCGAACACAGGCGATGGCGGGCGCCGCCGTGGGCGTTGGCACAGGCCAGACGCCACAGGGCCGCACGCAGCACCGCGCTCGAGGCCAGAGCCGGCACGCCATACCAGGCCAGGGCCCGCTCCATGAGGGGTTGCAGCTCGGCGCTGGCGGCGTCGGCGCCCTCGTGGTGGCGACGACAGAAGTCGTAGAAGGCCAGCTCGGCGCTCGCGGCGGCCGGCTCGCCGACCAGGGGCAGCAGGTTGCGATCGAAGAGGCTGCCGGCGTCGGCGAAGGCGCCCAGCAGGTCGATCAGCGGCCGCAGGCAGGCGGGCGTCGACGCCGTGGAGATGAGTTCGTGATCGTCCAGCAGGGCCTCGATTGCGGCGATGCGATGGTTGGGCAGCTCGTGGCCCAGCAGGACCGCCCGCACCTCGTCGATGAGCCCGTCCAGGACCGCCTGACGCTCGGGCTGGGCCATCGTCTGCAGGAGCTGCTGGCGCTCACCGGCAGCGGCGAGCACGCGGTCCAGGGGCTGGGGCGCGGGTGTGGGCAGCGGCGCGTCGTCGCCATCGGCGACGGTTTCGGCCTCTCCCTCAGCGTCGATGATGGCCAGGGGCTGGCCGGCGGTGACCTGCTCGTTGGCCCGGCACAGGAGCGAGCGCACGGTGCCGGCTGTAGGCGCGAAGACGGGCATCTCCATCTTCATGGCTTCCAGGGTGCAGATGCGATCGCCCACAGCGACCACATCGCCCTCCGAGGCGGAGACCTGCACCACCATGGCCGGCGCCGGGGCGGCGACCACGCCACCGGACGACTGCTCGATCGCATGCATGGCGCCGTCGATCTCCACCAGGATGCCGGCGCGGCCACGAGCGTGAAGCACGTCGTGACGGCGACCTTCGATCTGCAGGATCGCCGCGTGCGGACCGGTGGGCTCGATGGTCAGCCGATGCAGCGCGCCGGCGGGGCCGACAAGGTAGCGATCGTGGCTGAGTGCGTAGACCTCGATGGTGTGGTTGCGACCGCGCAAACGCAGCTCGAAGGTGAGGCCGTCCGGCGGCGGCAGCTGCTGCGGGATGCCGTCCTGGGCCTGGGCCAGGAAGCGCTCGATATCGGCCCGGCGGCGCAGGCGATACTCGGTCACGGCGGCCACCAGCAGGGCCTCGAAGGCGCCCGTCGGAGTGCCGAACTCACCGTCGGCCACGGCGCGATCCAGCCAGCCGGTATCCGCCTCGCCGCTGACGTAGGCGGGCACGGTCAGCAGGTCGAGCAGGAAGGCCTTGTTGGTGGCGCCATCTTCGACCACCACCTGCAGCTCGCGCAGGGCCCGCTGCAGGCGGGCGATGGCCTGGCGACGGGTGGGCGCCCAGGCGATGACCTTGGCGATCATGGAGTCGAACTCAGGCGCGATGGCCTGGCCCTCGGCGACGCCGCAATCCACCCGGATGCCAGGGCCCGACGGCAGGCGCAGCAGGCGGATGATGCCCGGGCTGGGCCGGAAGTCGTGCTCGGGATTCTCGGCGTTGAGGCGGACCTCGATGGCGTGTCCGCGCGGCGGGCCGGCTGGTGGCTGCCAGGGCAGGCCGCGGGCGATGTCCAGCTGGGCGTGCACCAGGTCGCAGCCGCTGATGGCCTCGGTGATGGTGTGCTCCACCTGCAGGCGAGAGTTCACCTCCAGGAAGGAGAGCTCGTCGGTCTGCGGCCGGTAGAGGAACTCGGCGGTGCCGACGCCGCGATAGCCAGCGGCTTCGGCCAGACGCACGGTGGCATCGAGGGCCTGCTGCCGGGCGGCGGAGGTCAGCACGGGCGAGGGCGCCTCTTCGATCACTTTTTGATTGCGGCGCTGGATGGAGCAGTCGCGCACGCCCACGGCAGATGCCTTGCCATCGGCCCCGGCGACCAGCTGCACCTCGATGTGGCGGGCGCCCAGGATGCATTTCTCCAGCAGCAGACCGCCCTGGCCAAAGATCTTCCGCACCTCGTCGCGGGCCGCGTTCACCGCCGCGAGCAGGTCATCGGCGCACTCGACCCTCCGGATGCCACGCCCGCCGCCGCCGGCCGATGCCTTGGCCATGAGCGGGTAGCCGATGGTCTCACCGGCGGCGCGCAGGGCGGCCTCGTCCATGTCGTCTTCCACCAGGCACCACGGGCCCAGGGGCACGTCGCATTGTTCGGCCAGCTGCTTGGCGCCGATCTTGTCTCCCAGCAGGCGCATGGACTCGGCCGGCGGCCCGATGAACTCCAGGCCCGCGGCGGCGGCGCGATCGACGAAGCGGGGGTCTTCGGCGATGAAGCCCCAGCCGGGCCAGACCGCGTCGCAGCGATGGCGCACCAGCAGGTCGATGACCCGCTCATGGTCGCAATACGCACTGGTGGCGCTGCCATCGGCGGCCGTAGCCAGGGCCGGTCCCAGGGCGATGGCGTCGTCGGCCTGGCGAATCCAGGACGCGCCCACGTCGGCGTCGGTCCACAGGGCGACCGCCTCGATCGCCGTGCCGCGCTCGGCGTTGTACTCGCGCAGGGCGCGCAAGAAGCGGACCGCCGGCTCGCCGCGGTTGAGCACGGCGACACGGTGGATGTCCACCTGCTTGGGGGTGGTGCGCTTGGATCGCTTGGTCTTGTTGGCTTTCATGGTCGCCTCCATGCCGGTCGGTGTGCCGGCGGCGAGCTTGCAATCAGTCGTTCTGTTGCCGTTCGAGCACCACCATGGCGACCGCCTGGTCGCCGTCGTGGCTCATAGAGAGGTGCGAGCGGATGGGGCCCAGATCGGCCACCGCCGCGGCCACCTGGCCGGACAGGCGCAGACCGGGGCGGCCATGGCCATCGGTGAGCACCTCGATCTCGGTCATGTCCACACTCGCCAGGGCGGGCGGACTGCCCCAGCGGGCCACCGACCAGGCCTTGATGAAGGCCTCTTTGGCGGCGTGGCGGGCAGCGAGATGGCGGGCCGGATCGGCAGACGATCGCCCCTGGGCGTCGCGCCGCTCGGCCACCGTGAAGGTGCCCGCCGCGTAGGCCGACGCCGGATCCGCCAGCTGCTGCCGGAAGGCCCCCACGTCGACCAGGTCGACGCCGATGCCGGCGATCATGAGCCGCTCCCCGCCGGGTGGGCGACGTAGACGCCGCCGGCCGGGTCGAGACGGGCGCCGGGATCGAGCAGCATGGCCGCCTCTTCGTCGGCCTGGGCGTCGCTGCCATCGGCGGCGACGAAGCGCCGGTCGGTACGCTTGGTGAAGAGCTTACGTCGACCCATCAACACGTCGGTCCACGCGGCGCGTGCCCGGTCCAGCCGCTCGTCGGCCCGCGCCTGCCAGACCGAACGCTCGTCCGCCGGCACGGCCGCCAGGAAGGCATCCGGATGCAGCACCAGGGCCAGTGCGCCGACGTGGCCGAAGCCCAGGCTGGTGAGCAGGCCCGCTTTGAGGCGGCGAGCAGGGCCCGGCCGAAGCGGCGCATCGCTGAAGACCAGGTGGTCGAAGCGGCGCATGGCCACATCGACGCTGTCCAGGTTGCGGTTGCCGGGCACCACACCGCTGGCCATGGCCTGGCAGAGGCCGATGAGCTGCCAGCCGGCGGCGCCCCCCTTGGCGTGGCCGGTCAGGGTCTTCTGCGAGACCACCATCAGCGGGTTGCCCTCGGTCCGACCCAGGGCCCGCTGGATGCGCTCGTGCAGGGCGTTCTCGTTGGGGTCATTGGCGCCGGTGGAGGTGTCGTGTTTGTAGACCAGGGCGATGTCGTCGGCGCTGAGGCCGTGCTGGGCCAGGGCCTGGCCCAGGGGCGAGTCCACACCGCCGGCGGCACAGGCCAGCGCGCCCATACCCGGCGCCGGGATGGACTTGTGGATGCCGTCGCCGAAGGAGCCGGCCCAGCCCAGCACGCCCAGCACGGGCAGGCCGAGCTCCAGGGCGACGTCACCGCGCGCGAGCAGTACGGTGGCGCCGCCCTGGCCCTCGACGAAGCCCCGCCGCCGGACGTCGTTGGCGCGCGACATCTGGGCGGGCTCCAGGCCCATGGCGAGCATCTCCTCGGTGGCCGCGGTGGCATGCATGTCCGCGAAACCGATGACGCCCTCAGGGCCGATATCGTCAAATCCGCCGGCGACCACGAAGTCGGCCTTGCCGAGCAGGATCTTGTCGGCGCCCTCCTCCAGGGAGACGGCGGCCGTGGCGCAAGCGCCCACCGGATGGGCCATGGCGCCGTAGCTGCCGACGTAGCTCTGGACCACGTAGGCGGCCATCACGTTGATCAGGGTCTCCTGCAGCACGTCGCCCTGGCGCTCGCGGCCGAGCACGTGGTCGACGTAGAGGCGGCCGAGGCTGCGCATGCCGCCGATGCCGCCGCCCTGGGTATTGGCGATGCGGGCCGGGTGCAGCCAGCGCAACAGCTCTTCGGGCTCCAGGCCGGCGGATACGAAAGCGTCGGCGGTGGCCATGAGGTTGAACTGCGTCACCCGGTCGACGCTGTCGACCATGTCGCGCGGCAGCCCATGTCGGGTCGGATCCAGGCCAGCAGGCACCTGGCCGGCGACCCGACGGCTCAGCTTGACCGCCTTGGGCACGCGCACCTCGGCGCCGGCCAGGCGCGTGACCAGCCAGCGGTCGCCGCCCGGTTCGGGTCGCGCCCGGGTGTGCTCGGGATCGGCGTCGACGAAGCAGCGGGCCTCGTCTTCGGAGGCCACGGGGAAGGTGAAGTCCCGTTCCAGCCAGGCGCTGGCGTAGACGGGCATGGCCTGGGGGTCGAAGCCCACCGTCTCGGGCTCGACGAGGCGGATGCCGACCCGCTCTCGCACGGCCTGCCGATAGCGCCCGGCGATCTCCTCTTCGGCGACGACTTCGTCGCTCTGAGTGTCCAGCCAGCCGGCGCCCGGCTCGTGCCGGATCAGGCCGGTCATCCAGGCCAGCTCCAGCACGCCAGCGGGCGACAACTCGTCTTCGAACTCCAGCTCATAGCGGGTGCGAGAGCTGCCGCAGGGGCCCATCTCGCCGGTGCCGACGATGACCACCATGCGGTCCAGCGCGGGCACGGCGCCCCAATCCTGCGCGACGGTGGGGTCTGGCAGGGAGGGCGCCGGGCGGGGCCAGGTGGGCAGCGCCGGCACCTGTACGGGTTCGGCGTCGACCTGTCCGAGCAGCTGCGCTTCCTGCCGACGGAGTTCCAGCTGGCGTCGGCGCTCGGTCGATCGACGCTCCATGTCGGCGCGGATCCGCCCGACGGTGGCGCGCAGGTCGGCGATGGTGGCCATGCCGCCGGTCAGGTCGGCGTCCAGGGGGCTGTCGGCGGCCAGATCGGCCATCTTTGACGTGCACAGGGAGGCCAGGAGCAGGCCCATCTCGGCGCTGGAGAAGGTGCGTATGCCCGTCTCGGCCTCCAGGGGCCCGGCCACGGCGTCGTTGCCAGCCATCAGGTTGGTACTCCGGACCCAGCCGATGCGGGCGGCGCACAGGGTGGTGGCCCGTCCCCAGGCGTCGTGTTCGCTCTGCCACCTGGCCTGCAGGACCTCGAGCGCCGCCTTGGTCTCGGCGTAGGCGCCGTCGCCGCCAAAGCTGCCGTGGTTGGGCGACAGGGGCAGCAAGACGTGGCAGGGCCGCCGCGGCAGCCCTCCGGCGATGGTTCGGGTGGCGATGCCGCCCACCAGGCGCTCGACGCCCTGCAGCATGGCCCGCAGCGCCAGCTCGGCGCGACCGCCCATGCCGTCCAGGGTGGCCGTGTCGCCCAGGGCGGCGAAGGGCACCAGCAGGTCGGGCGCAAACGGCCCCTTGAGTACACGCACGCTCGGTCCAGCCTGCTCGGTGACGCTGCCGAAGAGCCAGTCCAGCAAGCTGTCGATGTCGCGCTGCGAGGCCTGATTGAAGGGCACCACGTGCAGCTCGGCGCCTGGCGCTGCCGCCTCCTGGTAGAAGCGGCGGTAGGCCAGCAACCGTTCCGGCGTGGCAGCACTGGTGGTCAACACCACGCGCGCACCGCCACGCAGCAGGTGACGGGCCACCTCCAGGGCGATGGAGCCCGGGCTGGCGCCCGTGATCAGCGCCGTGCGGCCGCTGAAGTCCAGCGGCGCCTCGCCGGCGGCGACCAGCACGTCGTGCAACTCGGTATCCCAGCGACCGGCCGGGCCGATGCGGGCGGCATGCTGCCACTCCAGCGGCCACAGGCTGGCGGCGAACCGACCGTGCACGCCCGGGGCGTCGTCGATCTCTTCGCTGACCTTCAGGCTGCCGTCGGCGGCGATCTCCAGCTTGGGACGGGCGGCGCGCAGGGGCAGCGGGGCCGAGACAGCGCCACTGGCGATGGCGGCGAAGGCGTCCGCGAGCCAGGGCTGGCCCTTGCCCTCGACGGGACCCTTGCCCTCGACCTGGCCAACCAGCCAGCGAGCGCGGGCGACCACGACCGGATCGGCGGCGAATGCGGCCAGCCGACGGGCCTCTGTGATGACCTCCCGCTGGTTCATGCGACCATTCAGGGCCTCAAAACCCAGCCGGGCCATGTCGCGGCGGGCCTGGGCCCAGCTCGAGGTGAAGGCCACGTGACGGCGGGGGTCGAAGACGGCGCCAATGCCGGCCTCGTAGCCTTCGCCATGTTCGGCCTGCCAGGCGTCGACCCGGTCGGACAAGGCCTGGGCGGCCGCGGAATCGGGCGCTGGGGCCTCCAGGGGATGACCCAGTCGTTCAGCCAGATCGCGGGCCTGCTGCATCAGCACGCCGTCGGGACCCAAGACCCGATCTTCCAACTCGGCGACCACCGCGGCATCCACCGCGCTGGCGGCGCCGGCGGTGGCGACCTGACGGCCGATGGCCAGACCCAGATCTGTCGACAGGACGCCAGCCAGGCGGTCCAGGTCCGCCATGGCAGCGGTGCGAGTGGCAGGCGCCAGGTCAGTCAGGCGGCCCACATCACCGCCACGACCGGACTGACCGGAGCGGGTCTCCAGGCACAGGGTCGACAACGCCGAAGCCCGCAGGCCAGCGGGCAGGCCAAAGTCCGACTCCAGCACCGACTCCAGATCGCGCCGACCCAGACCGGGGCGGCCGAAGACGCGACCGATAGCAGCCTCCCAGGCGGCCGCGAGGTAGCCGCCCGGCGCCTTCCACGTCGGCGCGCGGCGGCCGATCTCGGCGGCGAGGTCGCCGATGGGTTTTTCGTGAGCGCCATCGATGGTGCCGAGGCTGAACTCGGCGCCGATGTCCAACAGCGCCTGGTTGCGGCGCGAAGAGACGCCCTCAAAGAGCTCGTCGATCGTTTCGTCGTCGCGAATCTGTTCCGGACGCACGCGGGCCTGCAGAGCCAGCAAGGCGCGAAGGCCATCGACAACGGGGAAGGGGCGATCGGGGAGATCGGTGTCGGTGGCCAACTCACAGCGTGATGAGATATCACGCTGCTCGTCTCGCTCCGCTCGCACCGTGACCGTGGCCGTGCCCCTGTCCGTAACCGAGTCCGTGACCGAGACCGTGACCGAGTCCGTGACCGAGTCCGTGCCCGTGACCGACACCGGATCGGCATCCCGCGCCATCACAATGCCCGCATCACTGTCGATGTTCTCGACCCGAACCGCCGGCGCATCCGCCGTATTGGCCAGCGTCTGGCGCAACATATTGGTCAGCGTCGGCTGGTAGCCAACCCCCACCTCGACCACGCGACTCACACCCAGCCCACCCTCAGCGACCGGCCGAAGCATCAGCTCCTGGGTCTCAATCCAGCGCACCGGACTGGCGAACTGCCACGCCAGCAACTCGATCAAGAGCGCCCGGGCCAGCTCGCCGGGGCGGGTCTGCCAGCTGTGCCAGTCGGCCAGGATCGGGCCGAGGTGTTCGTCATCGGTGCAGTCGACGATGGCCTGCACGAAGTCCCGCTCCAGGGAGAAGGGGCGCGCGACCAGGTTGGGGATGTAGCGGCCGACCAGGCGGGCTGGATCGAATTGTTCGGGCAGGTGCTCGCGCAGGGTCTGGCGGAAGCTGCCGACCCCTTCGGCCAGCACGCGGGAGTGGAAGGGCACGTCCACGCCCGGCACCAGCAGCCAGGGGGCCTTGCCGCCCGGGCGCTGCCGGGATTCCAGCTCGGCGGCCAGGACTTCGAGTCCAGCGGTCTCGCCGGTGACGGAGTACTGGCGATCGCGCACGTTGAAGTTGACGATCTGGATCATCGCGCCGGTGCGCTCGGCCACCTCGGCGAGCAGCTCCTCGGCGCCGGCGTGATCGAGGCCCGCGTGGTGCGGACGGATCACGCCCATGCGATAGCCGCTCTCGCCGTTTGCGTCGCGGCGGACCAGGTGGTGCGCCACCAGGCCGCGGCGGTAGACGATGTCGACCACCACCTCCAGCGGCAGCACCTCGGTGATCGCCGACAGGGCGTTGTATTCGCCGACGCTATGACCGCAGGACAGGGCGTCGTCAGCCAGGACGCCGTTGGCGCGCAGCTCGGCCACCTGGGCGCGGGCGAGCACCGCCATGGCCACCTGGGTGAACTGGGTCAGGAAGAGCACGCCCTTGGGGTGCAGCAGGTCCTTGCCGTCGACCACCAGGGCCAGCGGGTTGTCGCGCACGATGGCCAGGATCGAGAAGCCCAGGTTATCGCGGGTGTAGCGATCGGCGCGATCCCACACCCGGCGCGCCTCTGCTGAGCGCTGGTAGGCCTCCATGCCCATCTTCGGCTGTTGGATGCCCTGGCCGGGGAAGACAAAGGCCGTCAGCGGCGGCGCCACCAGGGCGGTGGCGCGCAGCACGGCGATGCGATCGCCGTCACGCTCGACCCGGGCGGTGGCCTCGACCACCTGCCGGCCGCGGGTCATGCCGATGCGCACGCAGTCCATGTGCAGCAGCTCGCCGGGCAGCACCGGCGCCAGGAAGGCGGCCTCGAAGGCGTCGAGGCGATCGCCGTCGCCGCCTGCGACCTGGTCGCGCAGCAGGGCGCCGACGCGGGCAGCGGTCCACATGCCGTGCACGATCGGACCGGGCAGACCCGCCAGGCGGGCCATGGCGGCGCTCCGATGGATCGGGTTCAGGTCGCCGCCTACATCGCCGAAGTCGGCGCCATCCACGGGCGCGCGCTCGGTGGTCTGGACCAGGGTCCGTCGCGGCGTATCGACGACCGAATCGACCTCCTCGCCGAGCACTTCGACCAGCGCGGCCAGGGGATGCAGGGAGGCGGCCGAAGCGCCGACCGTCTCGGACAGGGCGATGCGACCGACGACTTCACCGGCGCGATGAATACTGCCGCTGGCGCTGAAGACCGGGCGACCGGCGCGTGGCCGGGTTTCGAACCACTCGGCCTGCAACTCGACGCGCTCACCGACGGCCAACCGCACGCCTTCGTCCAGCTGCAGCCAGTCGTGATCGAGCAGGAAGGCCAGCGCGCTGGGGTCCTCGATGGCGATGGCAGCCCGCCAGTGCTCCCGGCGGCGCAAGGCATGGGTGGTGCGGCCAAAATCGCCGCGCACGAAGAATCGCGACAGCAACCTGGCGCAGACCTGCCCCTCACGCGACAACTGGCCCAGCACGGTGATGGTGCGGCCGGCCGCCTCGTCGGCGATGGCCACGATGCGGGCCTCGGCGGTGAGTGACTCGCCGGGCTTCGGCGGCGCTGCAGGGCCGCGGTCGATGCGGTTGTCCAGGTGCACCAGGTCGAGCAGCCCGCCGGCCAGGTCGTCGTGGCACAGGGTCGCGAACAGCGGTCGCCAGAGCAGCGAGAAGGTCATCGCCGCGGGCATCTCGGCGGTTGGGGCGGCGCCGGTCCCGGCGGCGCCAGTCGGGGCAGCGCCAGTCAAAGCAGCATACGCGGCGACGCGTTCGGACTCGACCTGCACCGTGGTCCGCCGGGGGGCGAACAGGGCGTCTTCGGCCGATGGTTCGGTCCCCTCCGGCTGCGGCAGGGGGCCGTCGAAGAGCGCGCCCAGGTAGAATGCGCGCAGGGCCTCTGCGTCCTGACCAGCCAGGGCAAAACCGCCGTCGACCGCCCGAGTCTGGACCACCTCCAGACGGAAGGGCGGCGGCGTCGGCCGGTCAGCCACTGTGGGCAGGTCGATCTGCAGCTGCAGGGAGGCCTTCTTGCCGTCCACAAGACGCAGGTGCACCCGCTCAGGAGAGCCGTCGGCCTCGGCGTAGTGAATCGCGGCCACCTGGCCGTCGCGTGCCAGCTCGATGCGCAGCGCTGCGCCAGGCCGCACCGGGCAAAGAGAGCGGATGGGATTGGGCCGACTGGTCCGGCCTTGGAGCACCCGCTCAGCGCCGAAGAAGGCGGCCACTGGACCGTCGAGCTGCTCGGGGACGCGCTGAAACCACGCCGTGGGCGACGCGCTGGGGCGGGCGACGATGCGCAGGATGCGACCATCGACATGGGCGGCCAGACCGCTGATGGGCAGGGATCGTTCCGGACGACGACGCCGGCGGATGGGAGCAGCCGGCACATCGGCCTCTCGCAGCGAGTCGATGAAGGAGGCGTCGAAGCGGCCCAGCAACTCGGCCACAGGCTCGTCGGCGCGGCGAATACCGGCCACCGCGGCGGGCCCGGGCACGACCAGGACGGCGTTGGCGTCCAGGCGCTCGTCGTGGGACTGCCACAAGGAGTCGGACTTGAACCAGCGGCGCACGTCGGCGTCGATGACGGGTACGAAGTTGATCGGCTTGCCGGGGCGGGCGCAGACCTGGCGGACGAAGAAGTCCGCGTCAGCGGGATGCAGCGTCTGTCGGGGCGCATCTGGATGGGCGGCCAGGAAGCGCTCGAGCACCGCCTGGGGCTGGTCGAGCTCGGCCAGGTCGGCCAGCACGCTCTGCACCAGGCCTTCGTCCTCAGCGGACAGGCGGGCCTCCAGGCGGCGGAGCATGTCGGCGAAACGCTGGCGCCAGCTGGTGTCCGGCCACGGACCGTCTTCGTAGCGACCATGTCGGCCGATGGCCATCAGCTCGAGCATCCGGCGCAGCAGGTCCGCCGGCGTCATGGTCGACAGGTCGCCAAACCATGGCTTGCTGGTGGCTGCCAGCGCGGCGACGATTCGGTCGAACTGCTCGGCCACGGCGTCGGCATCGCCAGCGACGGCGTCCAGCAGGCGGCCACAGCGGGAGGCCGCGTTGTCCAGGTAGTGGATGTCGGCGTTGAGCTGGCTGCGGCCGGACGTGATCGCGCCGCGCACCTGCCCGGGGACGAGCCAGCCCGGGTCGCCGGGGGCCTGCACCAGGGCGGACTTCACCTGTGCCGAGGTCGCCGCCTCGCTGCAGGCCATGGCGAGCGTGCCCAGGAAGATGGCGTCCACGGGCATGGCGGGCAGGTCGTGGGCGGCCGACCAGCCGCCCGAGAGCAGCTCGTTGGCGCGCGCCTCGTCGCCGATGCCGCCGCCAGCGCAGAGCACCAGGTTGTCACAGGCGCGCAGCTGCGGCACCGCGTCCAGCAGCAGGTCGTCCAGGTCCAGCCAGGAGTGGTGGCCGCCGGCCTTGCCGCCTTCGAGGTGAACACCGATCACATGGTGCGGCGCGGCGCGGGCGATGCGCGCGACCTGCGCCACCTGGGCGGCGTTGCCGGGTTTGAAGCTGTTGAGCCACAGGCCCTCGGCGGCCAACTCGTCGAGCAATTTCACCGCCCGGTCGACCTCTGGGATGCCGGCGCTGATGGTCACTCCGCACAGGGGCATGCCGGCGCGGCGGGCCTTGCGGACCAGGTCGTGGCGGCCCAGGTGCAACTCCCACAGCCAGGGATCCAGCAGCAGGGCGTTGAAGACGACCTCGCGACCGGGATCCAGTGCCTCGGCCAGCTCCTCCATGCGCAGCCAGAAGATGCGCTCGGTGGGCTGGCCGCCGCCGGCGAGCTCGGCCACGAAACCGGCGTTGGCCGCCGCGGCGACGATGGGCACATCGGCGGTGGTCGGCGTCATGCCCGGCAGGATGATCGGCGCGCAGCCGGTCCAGCGACTGAAGCGATTGTCGATGACGGTCTGCTCGGCGATGCGGCCGAGCGTGGCCCCGTGGTCGGCGTATCGCAGCACGGGCCGAGAGACCGGCACGGCGACGGAGAACAGGCGCTTGCGCTCGGCGGCGGTGGACAGGGCCAGCACCTCGACGCCTTGGCCCTTGAGGGCGGAGCCAGTCAAGCGGGCGACGCCTTCGCCTGGGCCCATATCCAGGACCAGCTCGATGTCGGACCCGTTGATCAGCCGGCGGACGGTCTGCGCCCAGCGCACCGGGGCGATGAACTGGGCCGCCATCAAGGCTTCGGTGAGGTCCTCGCGACCGTCCAGTCGGCCGCCATCTTCGGGCGAGAGCACCGGCAGGTGCAGGGCGTCACCGCGCACTTCGAAGCCGATCTCTGCCACGGTCTGGCGCATGGCCTCCAGGCCGCGAACCATCGCCGGCGAGTGGAAGGGCGCGCCCACCGCCAGGAACTCCCAGGTGAACGAGGTCACGGGACCGATGGCGGGGCCGCGAGTGCGGGTCCCGGCCTCCAGGTGTTTGCGCAGCCGGGCCAGCGACGCCGGCGGCCCCGAGACGACGTGTCGGGTGCGGGTATTGAACAGGGCGTGGGTGAGCTGCAGTTCGGGCGCCAGGTTCGCGTTACAGGCGACCAGGGCAGCGTCCAACCGAGCCGCGTCCAGGCCCGAGATGGCGGCCATGGGCGAGCTCGCCTCGTCATGGCCTCCAGCCGCGGGCGCGGACGAGCCGTCGGCCGAGCAGGCCATGTGCAGGCCCTGCCAGGTCATGTAGGCGATAAACTGGACCAGCCGGTCTGGTTCTACGCGCCCGTCCGCGGACTCGGCGATCAGCAGCGCCGCCATCATGCCCTGCGAATGGCCGCTCAGTCCGGCGATGGCGCCGCTGTCGAAGGCCGCGGCCAGGCCCTCCCGCCAGCTGGCCTGAAAGCGCAGCACCTGGCACAGGAAGATCAGCGGCTGGGAGATGGCAGAGGACGTCAGGTAGGCCGAAGAGGGTCGTTCAGCGGGCCGATCGAGCCAGTGCATCAGGTCGAAACCCTGGCTGTAGTGGCCGCTCCAGCGAAAGGCCTTGTGTTGCACCACGTCGCCGATGGTCGCGGCCACGCGCGCCACCAGCGGGCGGAACTGCGGTGTGTCGATGAGCAGGGCGGCGATCTCGTCCAGGCAGAGGTTGCCCTGGCCGCCGAATGTCACCACTGCGCGGCACTGGCGGTCGGCCAGCCTGGCGGCCAGCGAACCGGGCAGCGGCTGTGTCGAGTCCAGACTCGCCGACTGCCCCTGCTGCTGCTTGCCGTTGCCTTTTCCGCCCCTGTCGCTTTGCATGACCATGACGCACCGCCTCGCGCCGCGTGATTTCAGGTGCGGCGCCCGATTCCAACCGGCAGGTCGTCAAACTAGACCGACAAGTCGGTTTGGAGGCGGTATGCTGCGTGCGGTCGATCGCCCTGTCAAGCTTGTGTTGACTTCTGCTCAGAATCGACTGGCAAGTCGTCCATCATGCTGGAGAAGACGCCGAGCCACCGGCCGAGGAAGCGCATGAAGGTGGTCGCGGCCTGTTCGCCGCTGGCTTCTTCGGGGTCCGAGAGATCCTGCATCATCAAGCCGGCATAGGCGCCAAAGATGGTCTCGGCGATGCCGTTGAGCTCTTCCTCGGTGAGTCGGCCTGCTGCGACCGGACGCAGCATCTCGGCGATGGCCAGGCGCGCGCGCCGATAGAACTTGGCCAGCGCGTTGCGGATCTCCGGCTCCCGTCGGGCCTGGATGTTGAACTCCATCCACAGGGGCACGATCAGGCGGCCGCGCTGAATCTCCCGATGCAGCGCGCGCGTAACGGCACCGACGTAGTCTTCGTCGAGCACCGCGCGCTCGAATTGCTCGTACATCTCGTCGGTGACCTCGCGCGACCAGGTCTCGAGGATGTCGACGAAGATCTCCTGCTTGGAGGTGTAGTGCCAGTAGAGGCTGCCCTTGGAGATGCCCGCCTTCTCGCAGATGGCGTCGACCGAGGTGTCGTGGTAGCCGCTGTCGCGGAAACAACGATACGCCGCCACGCGGATCTGCTCGCGCCTGCGTTCGCCTTTGGTGGTGGTCTTTCGGGTCGATACCACGGTGCACCTCGAAGCGGGTTGAAGGGGGGATTCGGGGTCGGGCAGGGTCGAGGCGGGGACCATACCGACCGGTCGGTGTGTGATGGTCGTGGAGGTCGGCCGGGCTTGTCAAGACAGAGGCGACCGGGTCCGAGTCCGGGTCCAGGACCGAGTCCGTGACCGTGCTTGCAGCCCTGGCGACCCGACCGCTACCCTGATCCCGTGACCATCCACCCGCCAAAGCGACACCTGGGCGTGTTCGCCGCGTGCCTGGCGAGCGCGGCCCTGGCGGCCTGCAGCACCGCTGCCCCCGGCGGCGGGCCCAAGGTGATCGACTTCAAGGGGCGGACGACGCCTTTGGACGCGCTGGGCGATGCCGAGCCGTCAGATGGCACGAACCCTGGCGACGCCTCGCGCGCGCATGCGGATCAACTCGGAGTCGGTGGCGATGGCGAAACGGCAGATGGCGCGGGTGCGGCCGATGGCCAGCAGGCAGATTCAGCTGGCGGCGACGGGTCGACAGCGGATGGAGCGGCAGCGGATGGAGCGGCCGCCGATGGCGGCGTAGGGGATGGTGGTGGAGACAGCGCCGGTGGGGACGCCAAGGGCGATGGCGGCGGGGTCAAGGACAGCGGCATTGCCTGCGTCAAGGAGACCTGCAACGGCGCCGACGACGACTGCGACGGCGAGACCGACGAGGACCTGGGCGTGCTCACCTGCGGCGCGGGTGGCTGCAAGGCGGTGGTGGCGGCCTGCTTCGGCGGCAAGGCCAACGCCTGCGTGCCCGGATTGCCGGGCGCGGAGCTCTGCAACGGCGTCGACGATGATTGCGACGGCAAGACCGACGAGGACATGGGCCTGTTGCAATGCGGCACCGGCGCCTGCCAGGCCACCTCCGTGGCCTGCGTCAACGGCAAACCAAACCCCTGCCTGCCCGGCAAACCGGCCACCGAGGCCTGCAACGGCGTCGATGATGACTGCGATGGCAAGACCGACGAGACGGGCGCCAGCTGCCCGCAGCCCGGCGCCGTCTGCAAGAAGAGCAAGTGCGTGCTCGACTGCACCGCCAAGGACGCGCCCCCCTGCCCCGCGGGTACGGTCTGCACCGTCGGCCAGGACAACCCGGGCGCCTGCGTCGATCCGAAAAAAGCCAAGTGCGTCATCACCGGCCCCAAGGTGGCCTGCGGCAAGCAGACCTGCGGCCCGGGCAGTTTATGTCATGCCCAGCTGCAGCAATGCGTCGCCGACCTGCCCTGCCTGGCCGTCAAGTGCAGCGCGGGCGGCTGCCATGGCACCGCCTGTGGCTGCAAGCGACCACCCCCGGTCTGCCAGGCGGCCCCCCTGAAGGCGCTGAATCAATCGGGCTTCATCTTCGGCCTGGTGGATTTCGACATGGACCTGCAATGCGCCGCCTGGGCGGTCACGGTGATCAGCGGCCCGGACTACCTGCGCCGGGTCGCTCCCGATGGCAAGCTCAAGTCCATCACCGGCGTGACCAACCTGAACATGGGCGAGGTGGCGGCTTTGCAGGGCATCGGCAGCGTCTTTGGCGGCAACCTCAGCCAGGTGGCCCTGACCTACAACTGCTGCGCCGGCTGCGGCTGCCAGAGCAATACACCCCAGGGCGTGGCCTGGTACGACCAGCAGGCCGGCAAGCTGCCCATGATGATCCCGACCCTGAAGTACTCCAAGGGACCGGGACCCTTCAAAAGCGTCTACCTGGACACCGGGCCCAACGGCTTGACCTGGGGTCTGGCCGAGCAGCTCTACGTCGGCAATGTGGACGTCAACGGCGACATGCACACCATCGACCTGGCCACCAAGACCAAGAAGAAGCTGACCCTGCTGCCGGCGCGGGTGTACGCCTCGGCGCCCTTCGATGGCAGCCGCCTGCTGGTCGCCCTGGCCGATAAATCCATCCGGCTGGTGCATATCGTCGATGGCAAGTTCAGCAGCTGGGGCCAGGCGGCCAAGGACATCACCGCGCTGGCCCGCGACCCCTGGTCGGGCGTCGTCTATGTAGGCCTGCATGGCGGCGAGATCCGCACGTACAACAGCGTCGGCAAAGACCAGGGCGTGTTCGCCACGGGCAAGGCTTCGGGCAGGATCGCGGTCGCCGGGGATAATCATCTCTACCACCTGAACGTGGCGCCGGTGGCCAACGCCAGCGTGCAGCGATTCAAGCTGGCTGAAACGCCGTAGGCCCCCGCTTCATCTTTCGCAACAATCCAGCAACACAGCGGCAAGAGAGCGCACGCATCTTGGAATCGTCGCCAGCCACGGCGGCCACCAAGACGGGACGTGTAGACGTCCCCGCGAGGAGTTGCAGACATGAAAACCAAGCGAAAGAAGCGCTTCATCCGCCCGTTGATCTTCCTGGCCCTGACCGGCGCCCTGGTCGCCGGCGCCGTCGCCTGCAAGGGCCACCACCACCGCCACATGACGCCCGAGCGCATGAAGAAGATGGCCAACTGGGTGGTGGATGACGTGCTCGATGACATCGAGGCCACCGACGCCCAGAGCAAGAAGATCCACGCCATCAAGGCCCGCCTGCTGCAGGAGGGCATGGCCCTGAAGAAGCAACACCGCGCCGTGCGCAAGGCCATGCGGGCTGAGCTGGCCAAGGCCAACCCCGACGCCAAGACCCTGCACCGGCTGGTCGACCAGCAGCGCGACCGCATGAGCACCCTGGCCCACAAAGCCACCGACGCCGTGCTGCAGGTGCACGCCATCCTGACCCCGGCGCAGCGCGCCCAGCTGCTGGAGCGCATCGACAAGAAGGCCGGCTGCCACGGCGACGAGGAGGAGAAGTAGCCCCCATGCCCCCTGGCTGGCCCGGGAGCTTGACGAGTACGACGGCGGGCGGGCCGACAACCCGTCCGCCGTCGGCTACCATCGAGCCGGTGAACACCATGAACGACAGCCCCCTGATAAACGTGCTGCTGGTGGAAGATGACCGCCGCCTCGGCGGGCTGACGCGCGAGTACCTGGAAAAACACGGCCTGGTCGTCACCTGGGTGCATAACGGCGACGCCGGCCTGCAGACCGCCCTGCGCGGCCGCTTCGACGTGGTGCTGCTGGACTTGATGCTGCCGGGCATGGATGGACTGGAGGTCTGCCGCCGCCTGCGCCAACAGAGCGATGTGCCCGTGGTCATGCTCACCGCCCGCGACGAGGAGGCCGACCGGGTGATGGGGCTGGAGATCGGCGCCGATGACTACGTCGCCAAGCCGTTTTCGCCCCGGGAGTTGCTGGCCCGGGTGCGCGCCCAGACGCGGCGGGCACGGGGCCGGGCGGGTCCGCGGGCTGGCGCGTTGGAGGTGGGCGACCTGCGCATCGACCCCGGCGGCAGACAGGTGCACCTGGACGGCCGGTTGCTGGAACTGACCGGCTACGAGTTCGACCTGCTGCACGCCCTGGCGCGTCGGGCCGGGCGGGTGTTGGGCCGCGAACAGCTGATGGAGCTGGCCCGTGGCAGCGCCGAGGAAGCGTTCGACCGCTCCATCGATGTGCACATCTCGCGCCTGCGCCAGAAGATGGGCGACAACCCACGACAGCCTCGCTACATCAAGACCGTGCGCGGCGTGGGCTACCAACTGGCCGATGGAGCGCAGCGGTGATCGGCAAACACTTCCGACGTCGGCACCACGGCACGCTCTTTCGGCGGGTCTACCTGTACAGCGCCGCGCTGCTCTTCGTCGCCGGCGCGGCGGCGGGCATCACCGTCTGGCTGCTGGGCGGCCAGCCCATGTGGAAACATGGCACCGAGCGTGCGGCGAACTACCTGGCCCGGGACCTGGGCGGGGTGCTCGATCGACCGGCGGAGCTGCAGCGCCGGCTGGACCTGGCGCACGAGGAGTTGCACGTGCGCGCGGCGGTCTACGACGCCGGCGGCCAGACCCTGGCCAAGACCCCCGACGCGCCCGAGGCGCTCGAACGGTCCCCTGGCGAGCGCAGCCTGTCCTGGGGCCGCGGCCACATGCGCATCGCCCTGCCGCTTGGCAAACCCGGCATCTACCTGCGCGCCGCCATCCCACGTGCTGAACCGCAGCATGCGCGCCATATCACGGTCGTGCTGGCGGTCCTGCTGGCCCTGGCCCTGGCCGCGCGCCCCTTCGCCCGCGCCATCGCCCGCCCGCTGGAGAAGCTCACGATCGCCGCCAAATCCCTGGGGCAGGGCAACCTCAGCGCCCGCTCGGGCCTGGCGCCGCGACACGACGAGGTGGGTGACCTGGCCCGCGCCTTCGACGACATGGCCGACCGCATCCAGCGCCTGGTGCGGGCCGAAAAGACCCTGCTGGCCAACGTCAGCCACGAGCTGCGCACGCCCATGTCGCGCATCCGGGTGGCCCTGGAGCTGGCCGAGGAGAGCGGCGATACGGAGGGTTTGCGCCGACACCTGGGCGGCATCGGCGAGGACCTGGCCGAGCTGGAGCGCCTGGTCCAGGACGTGCTGGCCACCGCCCGCATGGATGGCGCCGGCGACGGCGGCCCCATCCCCCTGCGACGGCAGGAGGTGGCGGTGGCCGACCTGCTGGCCGCCTCCGCGCGTCGCTTCGAAGCCCGCCACGCCGAACACACGCTGCAGGTCGAGGCCGGCGCCGAAATGGGCACCATCGACGCCGACCCGGTGCTCATGCGGCGGGTGCTCGACAACCTGCTGGATAATGCCGCCCGCTACGCTGACCCCGAGGCGGGACCGGTCGAGATGGTGGCGAGCCGGGACGACCAGGCGGTGACCATGGAGGTGCGCGATCGCGGCATCGGCGTGGCCGAAGAGGACCTGGAGCGCATCTTCACGCCCTTCTTCCGCACCGACGCCAGCCGCGACCGCGCTTCGGGTGGGCTGGGGCTTGGGCTCGCGCTATGTCGGCGAATCGTCGAGGCCCATGGCGGCCAGATCAGGGCCAGGCGTCGTGAAGGCGGTGGATTGGTTGTGTGCCTGAAACCCTAGAAGCCCTCGACCGCGCAGCGCAGTCGATGAGCGGTAGCCCGGGCGCGGGCGGCGTCGATGGCCACGCGCCAGGTGCGCGCGCGGTCCAGGTCCAGTTCGGCGGCCAGCACCTGGATGCGCACGGCGCGGGCGCCCAGTCTGGCGGCGCGATCGACCATCGCCGGCAGCTCGGCCAGACCCTCGGCCACCGGCACCAGGAGCATGGACCAGCCCAGCCCTGGAGCCTCGTTGCCCAGGCGGATGGCCGCTTGCCACATCTGCCGTCCGCTGCCCTCCGCACCGGTGATGGCGTCCTCGTCCGCGTCTTCGAGGCGATGTCGCTTGAACATCAGGTCGGTGCCGCCGGCGCGGAGAAGGCGGCGGGCGTTGCCGGGCGCGGCCAGCAGACGACCGTTGCTGAGCAACTCGACCGCGCTCGCGCCGCTGCGGCGGGCGTGGCGTAGCAGACCGAAGAGGCCGGGCACCAGGGTGGGCTCGCGGCCGGCCAGGACCAGGCGACCGCCACCAGCAGCCGCTTCGGTGATGCGCGCCTTGAGGCGCTCGGTGTCGACCTCGAAGGTGCCATGTTCGCCAACGCAACTGCGGCAATGGTTGTTGCAGCTGGCGCCCAGCAGCACGGTGCGGGCCTGGCGGCGCTTGATGGGCGCGGCGGCGGCCTGTCGGTCATCGGCCGTGGGCGCTTGCAGGTCGTCGTTGTTGTCGTCGGTGGCTGGCGGCGCGTCGCGCCACAGCGCGCGCAGCTCCAGCACGCCGGCCATCAACTCGTCCAGATCCACGGCCGCCGACACCGATTCTGGCCCCGCTGCAGGCAACGCCTCGGGCAGGTGCTTGCGGGTCCAGCGCAAAGCCGCAGCCAGCGCGCCGACGGTCTCAGTGGGTCGAACCAGGGCCTGCAGGCGACGGGTCAGGGCCTCGACCACGGCGATCCGACCATCGGCATACGCCCAGGCGGCCTCGGCGCTGTAGCCCGACCACGCCGCGCCCCGATCGGCGGGCGGGTCGACGTGGCGCAACAAGCCGTCGTTGTCCGCCTTCCAATACAGGGGCAGGTTCGGATACAGGCGCAGCCGAGTGGTGCTCAGGCCGCGGGCCAGGGTGTGCACGGCGTGGTCGCGACAGAAGGCGACGTTGGCGTCCAGATCTTCCAGGGTGGTCCAGGGGTTGAACAGGATGAAGGACGAAGCCGCGTAGGCGGTCATGACAAAGGCGTCCGGAAACTGCACCTGCAGAGCCCGCATCCGTTCCAGGGCCTCGGCGTACTGAGCCACCGTGACGCCCTTGTTGTACAGGTCCAGCTGCGGCTGGCTGAAAGACTCGAATCCCACCAGGTAGATGGTGAACCAGAAGCCAGTATCCGCGGCCAGGCGGGCGGCCTCCTCCATCTGCTCGCCGTGGCGCAGGATGGCGTCGCCGCGGCCCGGCACCAGGATGCCGAAGGGCGCCATGCCGCGCTCGATGGCGCCGCCGATGAGCTCGGGCAGGTAGCGGATGGCGTGCTGGTCGCGCAGCACGATCTCATCCAGTGACTCCAGGTGCTGCTGGTACCACTGGACCTGGTCCAGGTGCACGGCCACGGTCTGCGCTGCCGGCAGGGCGATGTAGTCCGCGCCCATGGGACAGAAGGCGCAGCCGCGCAGGGTGATGCCCTCGGCGGCCAGGTTGACGCCTTCAAAGGCGGGGTTGCGGCGTACGTCGGCGCTGAAGGGGCAGCCGCTGTTGGTGTCCAGGGCCTTGCGCACCGGCGGCGGCTGGCCCTGCTCGTCCATGGGCGTGCCGATGACGATGGCGTCGGTGATGGGGCAGAAGGGGCGCAGGGCGTCGGCGCTATCTGGATGGGAGCGCAGGGCCGGTCGGGCAGCGCGCGGTTGCGGCCAGTCGGCCAACTGCACCACCAGGTTGCGCACGTCGAGCAGGTCATCACCCCGCTGCAGGGTCGCGACCAGGTCGAGCAGGGGCTGACGATTGGTCAGGAAGTGGCGGAGCAGGAAGTCGACCCGCTGACCAGGGTGCACGGCGAACACGTCGGTCTCGCAGACCAGGGCGCCCAGGTCGCGCTGGATGCGGCCGATCAGCTCGGGCAGCCAGAGGTGCTCGAAGACCACCAGGTGATAAGCGCCAGCGCGCAGCTTCTGCACCAACTCGTCCACCAGGCGTTCGCCGAGGGCCGGACGATCGCGCTCGAACCAGACGTGCAGCACGTCGGCATGCATGCCCTGTTCACGCAGCTCGCCAGCGGTCCAAGCAAAGGGTACGTCGGCAAAGAAGTCGGGCCCAGCCTGCGCGTGCAGGTAGACGAAGGCCACCCGTGGCGCGGCGATGGCCGGCAAACAGGCGGCGATCTCGTTCAGACTGGGGTTGGGCGCTTCGACGGCCATGGAGCCAGCGTCGACGCCGCTCATCGAACCGTCAAGACCTCATCAGCGCGACGCGGCCCGGCTAATCGCCGGGCCTATGCAGTGGGGAAGCAGGAAAAATCACACTTCTTCCTGCTGGGGGCCGAGCCCCGGCCCCCCAAAGATGAAATAACTCAATCCGCCTCGCGGATTTGAGTGGCCAGGTAGTTCTGGACTCCGACCTGCTCGATCTGGCCGATCTGGATCTCAAGCCAGTCCAGGTGCTCCTCCTCGGAGGTGAGGATCTCTTCGAAGAGGTGACGGGTGCCGTTGTCGCCGTGCTCCACGCACAGGGCGATGCCCTTGTTGAGGCGCTCGATGGCGTCCTTCTCCAGGGCGTAGTCGGACTTCATCTGCTCGGGCACGGTCTCGCCGATGTTGATCTTGCCCAGGCGCTGCACGTTGGGCAGGCCGTCGAGGAAGAGGATGCGGGCCATGACCTGCTCGGCATGCTTCATCTCGTCGATGCTGTGATGGCGCACCGCGTGGTGCAGGCGCTCGTAGCCCCAGTTCTCGTGCATCTCGGCGTGCAGGAAGTACTGGTTGATGGCCGTCAGCTCGGCGCAGAGCACGTCGTTCAGGGCGGCGATGATGTCCTTGTTGCGCTTGATGGAAGGCATCTCAGGCTCCGGGGCGGCCGGGGTTGGAGGTAGGTTGGCCGCAGCGTCGGCAAGCTAGTCCGACGACCCGTCGCTGGCAATGGTGTACCGCGCAGGTATGCGAGGCGCCTGTGACATGCGCGTCGGAGTCCCTACTTGATGCCGCACTTGCCGTTGTACTTGACGTTATGTCCGGCGCCGGCGGCGTTGCAGCTGTTGCCATAGGTCTTGCCGTCGCAGCCGCAGACGGGCTTGGCCAGGGCGATGCAGGCATCGGGCTTCTTGACGCAGTCGCCGTAGCCGGCGCACTGGCCGATGAGCGGCAGCTTGCAGTACTCGGTCTTGAGGCAGACCTTGCCCTGCGGCCCCTTGATGTTGCCGTACATGCACTTGTTGCCCGGCCCGCCGCCGTCGCACTTGCCGGGTTTGTCGGCCGCGAAGCATTGCACGCCACAGGGGCAGATGCTGGCGCCGATGCACTTGGTGCCGCCACATTGGGCGTCCGTCCAGCACTCGCCCTTGGCCAGGTTACCCGTGGACTTGCAGACCTTGGTGCCGGCTGTACCGGCGCAGACGCCGCCTTTGCAGGAGCTGTCGTCCTTGCAGCAACCGGGTTGTTCACCGCAGTTGGGGATCTTGGTGTTCTTGCACACGCCTGCCATGCACAGGTCCATGGTGCACTTGTCGTTGTCGTTGCAGTCGGCGTTCATCACGCATTTGCCGGCGCACTTGCCCTTGGACTTCATAGCGACACCGGCGGCTGAGGCCATGCAGGCGTTGCCGTAGGTCTTGTTGTCGCAGCCGCAGACCGGGTCGTACTGCTTGGTGCAGCCCTTGGGCTTGAGCTTGCAGGCACCGGGTTTGCCGCATTCGCCATCGCAGTAGCTGGTCGCCCCGCAGATGTTGACGGGGCCGCCGACGATGCACTTGGCAGGCGCGATCTCACACTTGCCGGGTTTGTCGGCGATGATGCACTGGGCACCGCAGGGACAGATGATGGCGGCCAGGCACTTCAAGCCGCCGCACTGGGCGTCCGTCCAGCACTCGCCGGCCTTGAGACCCTTGGTGGTCTTGCAGACCTTGGTGCCGACCGTGCCGGCGCAGAAGCCGCCCTTGCAGTCGGCGTCCGCCTTGCAGCAGCCGGGCTGCACGATGGCGCACTTGCCCTTGGACTTGATGGCGACGCCGGCGTAGGAGGCCATGCAGGGGTTGGAGTAGGTCTTGTTGTCGCAGCCGCAGACGGGATTGTACTCCTTGGTGCAGACCTTGGGTTTGGCCTTGCAGGCGCCCGGCTTGTCGCACTCCCCATCGCAGTAGCTGCCGGCACCGCAGGTGTTCAGCGCGCCGACGATGCACTTGTTGGGCACGCCGCAGTTGGGGATCTTGGCGTTCTTGCAGACGCCGGCCACGCAGGTGTCGATGGTGCATTTGTCGTTGTCGTTGCAGTCGACGTTGGTCAGGCACTTGCCGACGCCGCCGCACTTGCCGGACGACTTGACGTTCTGACCTTCGTGGGCGGCCACGCAGCTGTTGCTGTAGGTCTTCTTGTCGCAGCCGCAGACGGGTTTGAGCTCCTTGGTGCAATTCTGCGGCTTGGTGACGCAGGTGCCGTAGCCGGCGCAGGCGCCCGCCAGGGGCAGCTTGCAGTACTGGTCTGCGTTGCACTTGGCCCCGATGGGGCCCATCACGCCGCCGACCGAGCACTTCAGGGGCACGTCGACACAGGCACCCTTGTGCTTGAGGCCGACCTTGGCCACCTTGCGCAGGCAGTCGTTGGCGTAGGTCTTGCCGTCGCAACCGCAGACCTGGGCGGCCGGGGTGGTCTTGGGGCAGGGCTGCTTGGGCGGGTCGACGCACACGCCGAGGATGTCGGCGCCGCAGATCAGGTAGTCGCACATCTTGCCCTTGGGACAGGTCAGGCCCATCTTGCCGCCACAGGCGTTGTTGCAGTTGGGCAGCTGGCTGTAGGTGCACTTGCCCGTCTTCGCCTCGCAGGTGCCGAGCTTGCACTTGTCGGGCGAGGTGCAGTCCTTGAGCTTGCCGGGCATGCACACCGCCGCCGCGCCGGCTGCGACCAGGCAGCTGTCGCCCACCGTGCAGGCGTTGCCGTCGTTACAGGGCGCGCCGTTGGCGATGGCCACGTTGTTGCACTTGCCGGTGCCGAGGTTGCAGGTATCGACCGTGCAGCCGTTGGCGTCGTCGCATTCCTTGTTGGCCTTGCAGCCGCCGCTGGCGGCGCACTCGCCCTTGGCCTTGACCGCCTGGCCCTTGCTGGCGGCGACACAGGAGTTGGAGTAGGTCTTGTCATCGCAGCCGCAGACCGGGCTGTAGATCGTGGCGCAGGCGTCGGGTTTGGGGGTGCAGACGCCCGGTGCGCCGCACATGCCGGCGCAGTAGTGCTTCTCACCGCAGATGTTGGGCGCGCCGACGTAGCAGACGCCACCAGCGGTGTCCTTGGCCGGGCCGCCAGCGTCCACTGCGCCGCCAGCGTCCACCGGATCGGTGCCGCCGTCCACGGGCTCGGGGCCGCCGTCGACCGGATTCGGACCGCCGGCATCGACCGGATCGGAGCCGCTGTCGACCGGATCGGAGCCGCTGTCGACCGGATCGGAGCCGCCGTCGACTGGACCGGGACCGGCATCTACGGGTCCGGGATCGCCGGCGTCCACAACGGCTGCGCTGTCGCCAGCCTGGGCGCCGCTATCGCCGACGGTGCCGGCGTCCTCGACCGTGGTGTCCGCAGCCGCGTCGCTGGCGGGGATGGGCGCGCCGCCACCGGCGCCGACCTCGCCGGAGCAGCCCAGTGCCAGCAACGCCATCGGCAGCAGCCATGCACCTCGGGCCACCGCACGCAAGTTGGTCTCGATCCGCTTCATCGTCTCCCTCCGTGCTCCCTCGCGGGCGGAGGTTAGCAGAATCCGACGGCGGTGGGCCACCATCCCTGGCGCCGGCCA
>CAYTLW010000065.1:0-39475 GCA_964438735.1 uncultured Enterobacteriaceae bacterium
GCGGCACATGGCTTGGACGCCAAACTGGGGAAGTACTTCGGGACCGTCGAACTAGCGCGAGATTCGCGGCGGCGGGTAGTCGCCTTTCAGCTTGACCACTGCGGCGCCGTCGTTGTCCCACAAGCGCTCGAAGATGCGATCCAGCGTCGCTGCGAAACCGCGCCCGTCGACCAGGACACCCACGTTGCGGCTCTGGTGAAAGTAAACCCAACTCCAGTTGCTGGTGCCGAGCCAGGACATGTGGCCGTCGACCACCAGGTACTTGGCGTGGATGACGCGGGCGAAGGGGATGAAGCCGCTGGCTGCCTCGGGGACCTTCAGCATCTTCACCGTCACGCCTTTGTAGCGCTGGAGGGTGCGTGCGTCCTCGATGCGAGAGCGCCGCTGCATCCAGTGCGAGAGCAGGATCTGCACCTTGACCCCCCGTTCGCCGGCGCGGCGCAGGGCGTTCTGCAGCCTGGCGATGTCGCGGCCGGCCTTGTCGCGCAGGTGCAGCGAGAGCAGCTGTACGCGGACGCGGTCTCGGGCGTTGTCGATGAGGCGGATCAGTTCGGGCAGATCCCAGGGCGTCCGGGCTGGCAACCATCGACGTGGACTGGCCACCACGGTGGCGCGCACCGGGTGCCGGCCAAATCGCATGGTGGCGGTGACCTCGTAGGGCGCGGCCACGGGCATGGCTGCCGAGCGTGGACTGCCGCCCGCCAAGGCCCAATCAGCGCTGAAGATGGTGCCCAACGCGGTCACCAAGGCGCGCGAGCGTACCCGCACTCCGAGTTCGTGGATATGTTCCAGTGATCGCCAGTCGAAGTTCTGGCTGCCGATCCAGGCCTCGCGGTGGTCGACCAGGAAGTACTTGGCGTGCAGGATGCCGCCGAGGGTGCGTTTGGTCTTCCAACGACGCACGGCGATGCCCTTGTGGGCGGCCAGGCGGTCGACGGTCTTGGGATAGGTGGCGCAGAGCCTGGCCTCGACCAGGAAGCGCACCTGCACGCCGCGCTTCGCCGCCGCCTCGATGGCCTGCAGCACCTTCTCCAGCCGGCTGTCGGGCTCGTTGGCGACGTAAAACTGCGCGATATCCAGCCGGTCGCGCGCCGCGCCGATCATCGCCAGCCAGGTGCGCCACGCTTCGGCCGTCTGCGGATCACCCAGCTCCGTCTGCACCGGCGTCGTCTGGCCCAGCACCAGGGTCTCGGGCGACAGGCGCGCTGGCGGATCCGGCACCACTGGGGCAGCGGCGCAGCCCAGGCTCGAGAGCGAACCCCACCCGACCAGCAGGCCCGACATGACCAGCAGCCGGAAGCCACCACCGTGCCGTACCGCCCGGGAGGGTCGCGGGGGATGCCGAGGCGTCATTCAGGCCAGCTCGATGCCCACAGGGGCGTGGTCTGAGGCCTTCAAACCGTCGATCTTCTTGCGGAAGGGGCGGTCGATCCAGGCCGACTGTACGCGTTTATTCAACGACTTCGTCACCAGGTGATGGTCGATGCGCATCCCGTTGTTGAAGCGGAACGCCGCGCCGCGATAGTCCCAGAACGAGTACGTGCCCGGCTCGATATGGGGTTTGACCGCGTCCTGCAGCCCCCAGGCCAGCAGCGCATCCCAGCGCCGATGCTCTTCGGGATGGAACGAAGGCACATCGGCGAAACCTTCGGGATCGTAGATGTCTTCCGGATCGCGGGCGATGTTCAGGTCGCCTGTGACGACCAACTCGCCGTCCGCAGAGCAGTTGTCATTCAGCCAGGCCAGCAAGGCGTCGTAGAAGCCCAGCTTGTAGGGGAACTTCGGCGAATCCACCTTCTGACCCTGCGGGCAGTACAGATTGATGATGCGCACGCCAGCGACCGTCGCCGCAATCAGGCGTGACTGGCCTTCGTCGCCCTCGGGCAGCCCTCGGACCACGTCTTCCAACGGCAACTTGGACGCGATGAGCACGCCATTCCATTGCTTCTGGCCGTGGATGGCCACCTCGTAGCCGCGGCTGGTGAAGATCTCGGTCGGCACGGCGTGGTCCTGCAGCTTCAGCTCCTGCAGGCAGAGCACGTCCGGCGAACGGTCTTCGAGGTAGCGCTCGACGTACTCCCGTCGCGCTTTGAGGGAGTTGACGTTCCAGGTGACGATCTTCATGGCCGTGCCCGTGTGCTCAGGTGGTCGCTGCCGGGTGCGGCGGATGGTAGCGCAGGGGGTCTGTCAGGGCGAGTGCCGGATCTGGCTGTGCGCACCTTCGCCACTATGCTAAACACCCGCCATGCGGCGACCCGCCATGCGGCGAACCTCTGCCGCCGGGGATCGACCATGAAGAAGGTCTACGTCGGCATGAGCGCCGACCTCATCCATCACGGGCACCTGAACATCATCAAGGTCGCCAAGGGCTACGGCAGCGTCACCATCGGGCTGCTGACCGACGCGGCCATCGCCAGCTACAAACGCCTGCCGCACCTGCCCTTCGAGCAGCGCCGGTCCATCGTCGAGAACCTCAAGGGCGTCGACGAGGTGGTGGCCCAGGAGACCCTGGACTACGTGCCGAATCTGCGCCGCCTGCGGCCGGATTACGTGGTTCACGGCGACGACTGGCAGACCGGTGTGCAGCGCGCGACCCGTCAACGGGTCATCGACGCGTTGGGCGAGTGGGGCGGCGAGCTGGTCGAGGTGCCCTATACGGCCGGCATCTCGTCGACGATTCTGAAGGCGCGCGTGGACGACGTGGGCACCACGCCGGATATCCGCCTGCGCAAGCTGCGCCGGCTGCTGGATGCCAAACCCTTCGTGCGCATCATGGAGGCCCACAGCGGGCTGACCGGGCTGATCATCGAAAACACGCGCGTGGAAGTGGACCAGCGCAACGTCGAGTTCGACGGCATGTGGCTGAGCAGCCTCACGGACTCGGTCTCCAAGGGCAAACCGGATATCGAGTGCGTCGACCTGGCCTCCAGGGTGACCACGGTCAACGATGTGCTCGAGGTCACCACCAAACCCATCCTCTTCGACGCGGACACCGGCGGCATCCCCGAGCACTTCGTCTACCGCGTGCGCACCCTGGAGCGCCTGGGCGTCTCCGGGGTCATCGTCGAGGACAAGGTCGGCCTCAAGAGGAACTCGCTCTTTGGCGCCGACGCCGGCCAGACCCAGGCCGCGCCGCACCTGTTCGCCAACAAACTCACCGCCGGCAAGAACGCGCAGGTGACCGACGAGTTCATGATCATCGCCCGCATCGAGAGCCTCATTCTCGAACAGGGCATGGACGACGCGCTCCTGCGCGCAAAGACGTACATCGACGCCGGCGCCGACGGCATCATGATCCACAGCAAGAAGTCCGACGGCGAGGAGATCCTGCGCTTCTGCGACCACTTCCGCGACTTCGAACGGGTCGTGCCGCTGGTGGTCGTGCCGACGTCCTACGCCCACATCCCCGAGCAGCAGCTCAGCGACGCCGGCGTCAACATCATCATCTACGCCAACCACCTGCTGCGCAGCGCCTATCCCGCCATGGTGCGCACCGCGCAGACCATCCTGCGCCATGGTCGGGCCCAGGAGGCTGGCGACAACTGTGCCTCCATCAAGGACATCATCACCCTGATTCCGGGCAGCGCGATGTAGCCTGCAGCAGGAGGATCGCGATGATCAATGCCGCCGAGTTCGTCGATCACCTGGACAGACGGGACGTGCGCTTCTTCGCCGGCGTGCCCGATTCCCTGCTCAAGGCCTTCTGCGCCTGCGTCGCCGACGTGGTGCCCGACGAGCGGCACCTGATCGCCGCCAACGAGGGCGGCGCCGTGGCACTGGCGGCCGGGCATCACCTGGCCACCGGCGACATCGGGCTCGTCTACATGCAGAACTCCGGCCAGGGCAACGCGGTCAACCCGCTGCTCTCGCTGGCGGATCGGGCGGTCTACGGCATCGGCATGTTGCTGCTGATCGGCTGGCGGGGCGAGCCCGGCGTCAAGGATGAGCCGCAGCACGTCAAGCAGGGGCGCGTGACGCTGCCGCTGCTGGAGACCATGGAGATTCCCTACCGCGTCCTGCCCGATGAGACCCAGCCGTGGACCGCGGTGCTCGACGAGACGTTGACCTGGATTCGCAACTATCGGGCCCCCGCCGCGCTGGTCGTGCGCAAGGGGACCTTCGCGCCGTGGACGCTGCAGCGACGGCCGCCGGCCAAAGTGGGGCTCAGTCGCGAGGCGGCCATCGTCGCCATCGCCTCGCGCCTGGACGACCGGGACCTGGTCGTGGCCACCACCGGCAAGACCTCGCGCGAGCTCTTCGAATACCGAGCCCGCCTGGGCGCCGGCCACCAGCGGGACTTCCTGACGGTGGGCTCCATGGGTCACGCCTCGCAGATCGCCCTGGCCATGGCGCTGGCGCGACCCGGGCGGCGGGTCATCTGTCTGGATGGCGACGGCGCGGCGCTCATGCATCTGGGCGGCCTGGCCATCATCGGCAGCACGGCGCCGGCCAACCTGCGACACGTGATCCTGAACAACGGCGCCCATGACTCGGTAGGTGGCCAACCGACCGCCGCCACGAGCATCGATCTGACCGGCGTGGCCAGCGCCTGTGGTTATCGATACAGCGCCTGCGCGGGCGACGGAGCGCACCTGGAGAGCATGTTGGGCGCATTCCTGCACGCTCCCGGGCCCGGTCTGCTCGAGGTGAAGGTGGACATCGGCGCCCGCGCGGACCTGGGCCGGCCGACCAGCTCTCCAGAAGCCAACAAGAAGGCCTTCATGTCCTTCGCCAGCGAAACCTCATGAGCCAGCGGATCGTCTCGGGCAGTGGCTCGGCGCGCTCCCTGGGCGGGTATTGCGCCGAGTCGGGCGCCCGCTCCGTACTGGTGGTCAGCGGCAAGGGTGCCTACGCCCGTTCGGGTGCGGAGGCGCTGATCGATGAACAACTGGCCGGCGTGCCGCATCGTCGCTTCTGGCAGTTCGACAACAACCCCAAGCTGGTCGACGCCATACAGGGCAGGCAACTGGCCCTGGACATGGGCGCCGACCTGGTCGTGGCGGTGGGCGGTGGCAGCGCCCTGGACATGGCCAAGCTGATCGCCATCTTCGCGGTACACGACGGCGAGCTCGAGGACTTCGTGCTGGGCCGGCGCGTGTTGGCGACGCCCGCCCTGCCCTTGATGGCCATCCCCACCACCTGCGGCACGGGCTCGGAGTCGACGCACTTCGCGGTGGTCTACATCGACAAGACCAAGTACTCCCTGGCCCACTACTCCATGAAGCCGTGGGTCGCCATGCTGGATCCGGACCTGCTCCAGGCCCTGCCGGCGTCGGTGGTGGCCGCCAGCGGCCTGGACGCGCTCAGCCAGGCGGCGGAGTCGTTCTGGTCGGTGCGATCCACCGAGGCCTCTCGCGGGTTCAGTCGACAGGCGATTCAGCTGCTTCTGCCCGCCCTGCACGGTGCTGTTCATCGGCCTGATGGCGGCGATCGCGAGGCGCTGTTGAAGGCGGCCAATCTGGCCGGTCAAGCGATCGACATCGCACGTACAACTGCCGCCCACGCCGCCTCCTATCCCATGACCTCCCACTTCGGTGTGCCGCACGGTCACGCCGCGGCGCTCACCCTGCCCGGCTTCCTGGCCTTCAACGCGGAGGTCGATGACCGGGACGTGCAGGACGACCGGGGCGTGGACCATGTGCGCGCGATCCTGGACGAACTCATCGCGCTCTTCGGCGCCGGCGACGCGGAAGAGGCGGCCCGTCGCTGCACCGAGTTGATCTCCGCTGTCGGTCTGCATTGCCGTCTGGCGCCGCTGGGCATCGACGCGGAGGGCATCGAACTCATCGTGGCCAATGGCTTCAACCCGCAACGGGTCAAGAACAACCCGCGCGTGGTGACCGAAGCGGCCCTACGGCGAATCCTGCACGCTATCGCTTGAGTCGGGCTCGCCCCACAGAAGGACCCGCATCCGGTGGCTCGCGCCGGCATCCAGGTACTTGTGGAACTTGTGGCGCGCGGCCTGGAAGCGCTCCTGGTACTCGGGCTCCTGGAACCACTTTTCAGTGTCCAGCATCAGCTCGAGCACCTCGTCTTCACTGCGCGCGATGGGGCCGGGCACCCAGTCGTGGAAGTCGAAGTACATCTTGCGGGAGCGCGCGATGTAGTCTTCGAGATCATAGGGATAATAGATGACCGGCAGGTCGCGCAACATGTAGTCCACGGCGATGGAGGAGTAATCCGAGATGACCAGATCGGTCTCCACCAGCAGCTCCATGGTGTCCTCCACCTCGGCGCTCACATCGCGGATATTCGCCAGCCCTGCCGGCGGCTGGAAGCAGAAGTCGAAGCGATGCAGCTTGACCAGCAGGCACCAGTTTCGGGCGGCCAGCTCCTCCTGCATCTGTCGCAGCATGTCGTCGCTGAAGGGCGTCACCGGGTCGCCATGGTCGCGGAAGGTCGGCGCGTAGAGGATCACCCGGTCGTATTGCTCGAAGCGACGCTGCACCGGCCAGTCCTGCCGATCGCCGAGCAGGATGTCGTTGCGTGGGTAGCCGATGGTGATGACCCGCTCGTTGTCGAAGGCGCTCTTGAGCACCTCGCTGTCGATCTCGGCCAGGCCCAGGATGCAATGATGTGAGCTGAATTCGGCCCGCAGCAGGTGGTAGTGCAGCTTCTCGTACCAGCGGTTGAGCGGTCGATCGCGCAAGGCGTCCAGGCAGACGCGCTTGAGCGGGCTGCCATGCCACGTATGGGCGACCTTGAAGCGGCCCAGGAAGATGCGCTCATAGCCGATGTCATGGCCGCCCACGCCGGCGGGCACGCTCTCGGTGACCAGCCACTCCGAACGCAGGATGCGCCAGAACGCGCCCAGAGAACGGCCCCAGTAGACCGGCTTGCCCTCGTCGCGCAGGCGCTCGTAGATGCGCCGCTCGTGGGTGATCCAGGCGAAGTCATCCAGCGGCCGGTCGCCCTTTTCGGCGGCCCGGCAGAGGTACATGAAGAGGTATTTCGGGCTGCCGCAGTAGCGCTTGCCGAGGCCGGCGCCGATGAGCGCTGTGCGCGGCCGCTTGGGCACGATCCACGACAGGCAGAAGAGCAGCCCGTTGGCGAATAATCCGGCGGCGATGGACAGCAGGTGCACGTTCGCCTCCCGGGCGCGGCGTTGCCGCCCTTCTACACGTGGGGTCGGGGCAAGTCCAACGGTGGGCGTGACAAGTTCATGTCCGGCGCAATGGTGCGCCGCGGTGGTGCCTTGCGCCGGCGCCGGCGAATGAGGACCATGAGGTGCGCAGGAGGACTACCGATGACGACCCGTTGCTCGACCGGCCGCTATGTCTTCCACGTTGCACGCGCCCGATGGCTTGTGCTCATGCTGGCGTTCGTCGGCTTTGCTGGCGCGCAACCGGCGGTGGCGGCGCCCAATACCATCGGCGTGCAAGCGGTCGTTCGCGGTCTGGGTGGCGTGCCCGTCGCAGATGGCAGCTACGCCATCCGTTTCGCCCTGTACGTGGCGGCCAAGGGCGGCGCGCCGATCTGGCAGGAGGGACCCATCGCCACGCAGGTGGTCGGGGGATTGTTCAGCCACGCGCTCGGCAGTTCGAAGCCGTTGACCGCCGAAGTGGTCGCGCCCGGCAAGGCACGATGGCTCGGCTTGACCGTCGAAAAGGAGGCCGAACTGCCGCGCGTGCCGTTGCATGCGGTGCCCTGGGCCTTGCGCGCGGCGGTGGCCGAGGGGGTGTCCTGCACGGCCTGTATCCAGCCCGCGCAGCTCAACCTCAGCAAGGGCCTGGACCTGGGGGATAAGGGGCTGAAGGTGAACCTCACCGGCAAGCCGCCGACCTGCACCGCCAAGACGGCCGGTCTGCTGATGTACGACACAAAGAAGGGCAGGCTGATCGTCTGCGACGGCGCGGCATGGCGGAAGCTGGCAGCCGTACGAATCGGCACCGAGGACAACCCAGCCAAGAGCTGCAAGCACATCCTGGCCCAGGATCCGGGCGCCCCGTCCGCGCGCTACTGGCTGTCGCCCAAACCCGACTTGAAGCTCCAACTCCGCTGCGACATGAACACCGCCGGCGGCGGCTGGATCGTCGTGGGCCACGACAAGGTCGACAAGAACATCCACGACAACGCAGCCGCTGATCCGTCGGACCTGGTGACTTCGCTGCAATACGAGGTCGACACCAAGCAGTTGGGCGCCCTGCTCGCCGCCACCAAGGAGCGGCGTCAATTCTTCGAGAAGACATGCCGAGACTCCATCATGAACAAGGAGCACGGCAAGCAGCACATCGCCTTCTCGGTGCCTGGCGGCGCCAAGGTGAAGTCCTCGACCGTGTTCTTCAACGGCACACAGACGGCCTGCGACACCAACGACAAGACGTGGGCGACCGTCAAGACCAGCTTCGTCGACACGCCGAACATCCCGATCATGGGGCTGTGGGGCGGCGACGGCGAGCTCGTCGGCGAGGTGGGCATCTACCGCATCGGCCCCCTCTTGCTGAGATAGACACCGCCGGGCACAACGCGTGTATGCTACGGCCCCTCGCCCAACAAACGGCGCCCGATGGGCCGACACAGGGGGCCGATCTGAAGCTCGAGCCAGGCCACGAACCCATCGCGAAGCCCCAGCCCGCATGGCGACGCCTGCTCTCGCTGGTGCTGCGAGTCGGCGGCCTGGCGGGCAGCGTGTGGCTGCTCAGCGTGACCGTGGACTTCGAGGACATCGGCGAGCTCCTGGCCCAGTTGCCGGTGTGGGTGGCGCTGTCGCTGTACGCCTTGACCCTGCTCCGTACTTACCTGACCGGCCTGCGCTGGTCCTGGCTCTGCCCACCCGCGGCCGGCCTGGGCGCCCTGGCCTGCACCCGACTGATGCTCATCGGCGCGGCCCTGGGGCTGCTCCTGCCCAGCGTGGTCGGCAGCGATCTGGGCCGTTCCGTCTTCGTATTGCGCGAGGCGAAAGCCGAAAAAGGCGGCGCGCTGCTCTCCATGGTCGCGGACCGGGTGGTGGGCCTGGTCTCAGTGCTGCTGTTTGGACTGGCTGGCTGCCTGCTGACACCGGTGCTGGTGGACCGACATCTCTACGCCGGCCTGTTCACCCTGGCGCTGCTTGGTGTGTTGGCCGTGGCCTGGGTCGGTCTGCACACGGGATTGCAACAACGAGTCCTCGCCTGGGCGACCTCCGGCGGCAGACTCGGCCAGCTGGCCCTGCCCTGGATGCGGAGCGCTTTCGACGCCCTGAACGCCTACCGCGAACGCCCACGTATGGCCCTGGCTGCGCTGCTGCTCTGCGTGCCGATCCACGTCCTGTCGTTTTCCATCGGCTGGTTCGGCGCCCTGGCGCTGGGCATCTCCATCGGCTGGATGACCCTGGCCGCGGTCATCGCCATCATCTGGGTCGTGACCATGCTGCCCATCAGCTTCGGCGGTTTGGGCCTGCGCGAGCTCGGTTTCGTCTTCCTGCTGACCGGTTCCGGCATCACCGCAGCCCAGGCGAGCGCCGTGGCGGTTGTGCTATCCGGCCTGGTCGTGGCGACCGCGGTGACGGGTGTGCCGCTGATGTGGCTGGGCCGGGGCGGCGGGACGACAGAAGCGGCTGGGAGGAGCACAACTGTCTGAATCGCAAGGAATTCATCTGGAATTCTTGGACAGGTGCAGGAATTGTGAATCAAGTGCTTTGGTTTCAGTGATATGACTCGAAATCATCTCCGGCTCACTCCGCTTTTCCTGTCCGCCATCCTGGCGATGGCTTGCGGTGAGGAGCCGGCGACGGACACGGGCGCAGAGACGGTCACAGACACGGGCACGGGCACGGGCACGGGCACGGTCACGGTCACGGGCACGGGCACGGTCACGGACACAGACACGGTCACGGACGCGGGCACAGACCCGGACACGGCCCCCGACACGGCCTGGACCCCATTCCAACCCGGCCCCAAACCCACTGCCCGCCTCTGGCCCGTGCACGGCGAGGTCTGGATCCTCCAGATCGGCGTCGACAGCTTCCTGCCCAAAATGGGCGAGGCCGCCATTGTGGTCGGTCCTGACGGCACCATCGTGCTCATCGACGTGGGCAACGACAAACACGCCAAGCAGGTACGCAAGCTCGTCGAGGCCCTCAACACGGACCACCTGACGCCCGCCAACGGCTACGCCAAACGCAGCAAGCGCCAGGTGGAGTGGCTGCTGCTGACCCACTGGCATGCGGACCACGTGGGCGGCGCGGAGGAGCTGCTCGATGGCGACGACAAGTTGAGCGTCGTTGGCGGCGTTATTCATCGCGGCTGGGTGGATGTGAGCGAGGCCACCAACGCCGAGCATTGGAGCGCGCTGTGCAACCTGCTGCGCGGCAAGCTGTCCAAGCTCGACAAGGGCCTGTGTGTGCCGGCCAAGCTGCCGGGCTGCGACCTGGACGACATCGACTTCGACAAGGTCGGCCACTACCCGGCCACACATTGCGACCACCTGGCCCTGGGTGCGTTGGGCGACACATCAGACGATGCCGGCGCGGCGCCGACGTATCTGAAGCTGGGTTCCGGGGCGCGCCTGACCCTGCTGGCTGCCGACACCTGGCTCGGCGGCGGTGTCATCAAGGCCACCGGCACCAAGGGCTGGGATGAGAACAACCACGAGAACGCGCGCAGCCTGGTGGGTATGATCCAGCACGGCGACTTCCGCTACCACTTCGGCGGCGACCTGACCGGCGCTGGCACCTCCGCGGCGCCGGATGTGGAGACGCCCCTGGTGGCCCATGTGGCGCCGAAACACTGGCATTTACATGGCGTGGACGTGGTGCACAGCCATCACCACGCTCGCAAGACCAGCAACAACCAGGCCCTGGCCGACGCGCTGGCGCCCAAAGATGGCCGCAGCCGCAACGTGGTCGCCGGCGTCAGCAAGCTGCACCTGGGTTCACCGCAGGACGAGGTGGTGGAGCGCTGGACGGGCAAGGGTCGGCTGGGCACCGGTCGGCTGTGGACCACGTACACCACGTTGACGGGCGCCAAACCCAAGGACTTCGCCGCCATCATCGACGCCGACGGCGACGTGGTGACGCGCACGGTTCAGGGTGGCGTGGGCTACTGGATGCAGGCGCCCGAGACCGGCACCGCCATGGCGTTCGAGAGCGTTCGACACGTCAAGTAGAGACGTGTGCCGCACCTCGACCCATCGCGCCCTCGGTCACACCAACGGCAACTTCCGCAATCGTTTGCCCGTGGCCGCAAAGAGCGCGTTGGCCACGGCTGGCGCCACCGGTGGCACGCCGAGTTCGCCGACACCACCCACTGGCGCCGTGCTTTCGACCAGGTGCACCTCGACCGTGGGCATGTCCTTGAAGCCGACGATGTCGAACTGGTGGAAGTTGCCCTGCACCACCTCGCCCTCGGCGAAGTTCATCTCTCCGTAGAGCGCCGCCGACAGTGCGTAGGCGACGCCCCCCTCGATTTGTGCACTCACACCATCGGGGTGAATGATCCGGCCGCAGTCCACGGCGGCGACGATTCGCAACACGCTCAGCTTGTCATCATCATCGACGGCCACCTCGGCGACCATGCCGATGTGGCTGCCGTAGCCGCTCACACAGGCCAGCCCGCGGCCCTGGCTCTTGGCCATCGGTTTGCCCCAGCCCGCTTTGTCCGCGGCCAGCTGCAGCACGGTCTTCAGGCGGGTGGCGCCGCCCATCATGGAGGTTCGGAACTGGAGCGGATCGTGTCCGCCGGCGTGGGCGAGTTCGTCCAGGAAGCACTCCTGTGCGAATGGATTCTGCGACAGGTAGACCGACCGCCACCAGGTGATGGGCACAGGCGTATTGGCCATGACGTAGCCCACGTACAGGTTGGCCACGTTGTAGGGCATGTTGGCCACGCCGGAGACCGCGCTCCAATCCATGCCGGAGGACTTGTTCGGGCTGCCGATAGATGGCGCGATGACCACGTGCGACAGAGCGCTCAGCTGCTTGGCTTTGTCGAGCCCGCCCGACATCACGTGTCGGCTGAAGGGGCGATGCCACGACAATCGGGTGTCGTCTTCGCGACTCCACAACACCTGCACCGGCGCGCCCACCGCCTTGGAAACGCGCACCGCTTCGACAACGAAGTCCGTACGATGGCCGCAGCCGAAGCGGCCGCCCGCGTACGTGGTGTGCACGTCGACCGCCGCCTGTGGCAGACCGAGCACATTGGACGCCGCCTTGCGGGCTGACATGGGGTTCTGGGTCGGCGCCCAGATGGTGCAGTGATCAGCCTTGACGTCGGCCAGACAGACAAAGGGCTCCATGGGCACGTGGGCCAGGAAGGGCACCTGGTAGACCTCGTCCAGTCGCTGCGCCGCGGCCGCCAGCGCCGCCGTCGGCTTGCCCACGTTCTTGGCCGTCTTGGGGGTCTTCTTGGCGCCGGCATCCAGCACCGCCTGCAGGGTGCCGTCGTCCATGTTGCCGTGCGGGCCCGGATTGAAGGTCACGGTCAACGCCTTGCGCCCCTTCAAGGCGGCCCAGGTCGACTTCGCCACCACCGCCACGCCCGATGGCACCTGTACGACCTGCTCCACTCCGGGCACCGAGAGAGATGCTTTGGACTCGAACGACTTGACGCTGCCGCCGGGCACCATGGGGCGCACCACCGCGGCGAATCGCATACCTTCGACGCGCACATCGGCGCCATAAAGCGCGCTGCCGTCCACCTTGGACGGGCTGTCCAGCCGATCGTGATCGGTGCCGATAATCCGATACTTCGACGTCTTCTTGAGCGGCGCCGACTTGGGCACTGGCAGGTTCTTCGCCACCGACACCAGCTCGCCGTAGCCAAGCCGTTTGCCGCTCGCTGGATGTACCACCTCGCCGGGTTCGGTGATGCAGCCGGCGACGTCTACCTGCCAGGTCTGGGCGGCGGCGGTGAGCAACATGGCGCGGGCGGTGGCGCCGGCCATGCGCAGTGGTTTGTAGGAGTAGCGGATGCTCATGCTGCCGCCGGTGGACATTGCGCCATAGGCAGGGTCGGCGATGACGCCCTCGGCGCGCACATTCTTCCAGTCCGCGTCCAGCTCTTCAGCCGCCGCCATGGCCAGGGCCGTGCGCACGCCCTGCCCCATCTCGGTGCGGGCGACGAAGACAGTGACCTGGCCGTTGGAGTCCAGGTGCAGGAAGACGCTCGGCTCCATGGTCTCAGGCGGCGTCTTGGCGATGTCTTCCGCGGCGATGTCTTCAACGGCATCCGCCACGACCGCCACGTCTGGCTCGGGCGTGGGGCCGGCGTCGACCCCCGTGTCGGCCTTGCCAGCGCCGGTGTCCAGGTCGGCGGTGGCGGCCCCGGGCTCGTCCTTTGTGCAGTTGGGCAGCACCACGCCCAGAAGCAGGCCGCCGCCGGAGAGGGCGGAGATCTGCAGGAAGCGCCGGCGATCGATCTTGATGACGGTCGCCATATCAGCCCTCCTTCGCGGCGCGCTCAATGGCCAGGCCGATGCGCTCGTAGGTGCCACAGCGGCAGAGCACACCGGACATGGCGCTGGCGATCTGCGCCTTGGAGGGTTTGGGCGTGGCCGCCAGCAGGGCGGCGGCGGTCATCAGCTGGCCGGGCTGGCAGTAGCCGCATTGGGAGACGGACTCTTCGAGCCAGGCCTTCTGCAGGGGATGGTCGCCATGCTTGGACAGCCCCTCGATGGTGGTCACGCTCTTGCTGGCCACGTCGCCGATGGTCGTCACACAGGAGCGTTCGGGCTCGCCCTCCACCAGCACCGTGCAGCTGCCACAGAGGCCGATGCCGCAGGCGTACTTGGTGCCGGTCAGGTGCAGGCTGTCGCGCAGCACCCAGAGCAGCGGCGTGTTCGGGTCGGCGTCCACCGACCTGGCCTTGCCGTTGATGGTCAACTCGATGGCAGCCATTGCGCCTCCAGCGGCCTCCGGGCCAGCGGCAATCTTGCCTGAACGGCCGTCCTGACACCATACCGGGGACCATCGATTGGCTTCAAAATGTACATATCAATTCCATTTTGCGACCTGTTATGCTATCTCGATGTACAGAATCACTGGAGTGTGCATGTACCTCCGTCATCTCGAACCGCCCCCCGGCAAGAGCTTCTTCCTCTTCGGCCCACGCGGCACCGGCAAGTCCACCTGGATCCGGCACCAGCTGCGGCCGGCGCTGACCATCGACCTGCTGGACTCGCGCCTGTACACCCGACTGCTCGCCGACCCGGCCGCCCTGCGCCAGTTGATCCCCGACGACGTCGAGGGCGTGGTCGCCATCGACGAGGTTCAGCGCGTGCCAGCGCTGCTGCATGAGGTCCACCGCCTGATCGAGGACCGCGGGCTGGTCTTCGCTCTGACCGGGTCGAGCGCGCGCACCCTGCGCCGGTCCGGTGTCAACCTGCTGGCCGGCCGGGCGCTGACCTGTCGGATGCATCCGCTGACCTGCGCGGAGCTGGGGGCGGACTTCGACCTGTCGTTCGCGCTGCGCTATGGCCAGCTGCCGGCGCTGCGCAACGAGCCCGATCCGGATCGATTCCTGGCCAGTTATGTGCAGACCTACCTGCGCGAGGAGGTGATGCACGAAGGTCTCGTCCGCAACCTGGCCGCCTTCACGCGTTTTCTGCAGGCAGCCAGCTTCAGCCACGCAGCCCAGTTGAGCGTGGCCGACGTCGCTCGTGAGTGTTCGGTGGATCGTCGCACGGTCAGCGCCTGGTTCGATGTGCTCGAGGACCTGCTGCTGGGCGTGCGTGTGCCGGTGTTCCGCCGCCGAGCCCGCCGCGCGGTGGTCGCCCACCCGAAGTTCTACCTCTTCGACGCGGGCATCTTCCGGGCGCTGCGACCGCGCGGCCCCCTGGATCGGCCAGAGGAGATCGCCGGCGCCGCCATGGAGGGATTGGTCTGGCAGGAGCTGCGGGCTGTGAATGACCTGCACAATCTGGGCTACGAGATCTTCTTCTGGCGCACGCGGGGAGGCTCCGAGGTGGACTTCGTGCTCTACGGTGAGCGGGGCATCGTCGCCATCGAGGTCAAGCATGCCGCCAGGATCCGCGAACGGGATCTGCGCGGCCTGCGCACGTTCGGCGATGAGTATCCAGGCGCGCGCCTGGTGCTGGTCAACCTGGCCGATGCTTCCGAGCAACGCGGCGACGTCTCGGTCTGGCCTGGCCACCGCTTCTGGCCCGAACTGCCAACCCTGCTTGCGGCGCCAAACGGCTGATTCGGCGCGCTCCCCAACGCGCTTTGCCCAGCGCGCCGCAACCGAGCTACCCTGCGGCCATGAGGCGAGTCCTGGCCATCCCCACTCCAGTGGAGCGCGCGCTGCTGGCCACCGCCTGCGCGCTGCTGAGCCTGGTCCCGACGTCGCCAGCCTCGGCGACCCCACGTCCCATCCAGATGGTCCTGCTGGGCGGCTCCGTGGCCGCCCACCCGGCCAACTTCGGCAAGTTCGTGCACTACGGTTGCCGCAATGTACAGGTGCACAACCGCGCCCAGGCCCGCTTGAAGGCCTCGCACCTGCTGCGCCGGCTGGACAGCCACGTCCTGGCCGATGCCGAGCTCATGACGCAGGTGCGTCGCGGCAAGCCGTGGCTGCTCTACCTGGGCGGACTCAACGGCATCTATCGGCCCGAGCGGACGCGCAAGAACATCGCCTTGACCTTCGAGAAGGCCCACGCCGCCGGCTTCCAGGTGATGGCCATCACGCTGCATCCATGGGGCGCCGCAACGGATCGTCGCTGGCGGGACTTCGAGGGCCTGCACAAGATGCGCTCGACCCGCCTGGTCAACGACTTCCTGCAGGGCAAGGATCGGACCGGCTGGCCGGCGACGCGACGACCGGACAAGGTGGTCGACGCCTTCAACTCGGGCCTGCGGGATCGCCGCGCCGCGCTGCGCAGCGCCGAGGAGATCGCGCCAGCCTTCGCCACCAGCCGCTATCGCAATCGCCGCCCGATGAAGCGCTGGATCCAGGCCGCCCGGCGGGTGCCGCGGAACTTCATGCGCAAACGCTACCGCGGCCGCTACCACTTCCACCCCAACTGGCGCGGCCAGCGCATCATCGCCCGCCTCATCTGCAAGCAGGCGCCCGCCGAGTGGGGCTGCGACTGCGAGCGCATCCGGCGGTCGTGGTCCAAGGACCGCATCATTCGGCCTTGAGGCGCAGCAGCCCCCAATCAACCCGGTAGAATTCGCCCCACTTGCAACGCCGTTGCCGGCAGGAACGGCGCGATTGAGCTAGGCTGCGCTGCCGGCGCCCACCGGCCCACCCGCACCCAGGCCCGTCGACATGACCAAGCGCGCCATCATGCGCGAGCTCGTCGCTCTGGCCTGGCCCATCGTCGGCTTGAACGTGCTCAACGTGCTCGCCCTGGCCGTCGACACGGCCATGTGCGGTCGCCTCGACGAATCCGAAGACGCGCTGGCGGCGCTGAGCTACGCCACCCAGGTCATCTTCCTGCTGATGGTCGCCATGTTGGGCCTGACGGTCGGCACCGTGGCGTCGGTGTCGCGCGCCCACGGCGCCGGACATGACGAGAGGGTCAACCATATCCTCATCCAGTCCACGCAGCTCACTGTGCTGCTCAGCGTGCTCATCGCCATCATCGGCAACATCTTCGCGCCCCAGATCCTGCTCCTGCTGGGCGCCAGCGAGGACACGCTGGGCCTGGGACTGGACTACCTGCGCCCGCTGATGACGCTGACGGTCTTCTATTACCTCAACATCCTCTACGCTGGCGTGCTTCGCGGCGTCGGCAATACGCGGCTGCCCTTCCTCATCGCCCTGGCCAGCAACGGCCTGAATGTGGTGCTGAACTACGGTCTCATCCTGGGCAACCTGGGCCTGCCGGCGCTCGGCGTACAGGGCGCGGCCATCGGCACCGTCATCTCGCACGGCTTCGCGGCCGTGGTGATGGTCTACCTGCTGCAACGCGAGACCCTGCCCGGCGTGCGCCTGACGCTGTCCCTGGAGCGCCTGGACATGAAGCTGGCGCGCGCGCTCGCTCGCGTCGGCTGGCCTGCAGCGGCCGATATGGTCGTCCTCAACGCCGGCTTCCTGGCTGTTGTCGGACTGCTGGGCCGTCTGGACGAGGTCGCCGTGGCGGCCCATGGCGTCGGCTTGCGCATCCAGGCGCTGGCCTTCGTGCCGGGCATGAGCATCTCCCAGGCCACCGGCGCGCTGGTCGGTCAGGCCCTGGGCGGCCACGACGCGCAACACGCCCGCCAGACGTTGCGCGCCTCGATTGTGCTCTGCGTGCTGATCATGGCCATTCCAGGCGCATTCTTCATCGGTTTTGATGACGCCATCATCGCCATCTTCGACGTGCAATCGGGCACCCTGCTGGCCGCCTATGCCAAGGAGTGGATCGAGGTGCTCGGCTGGAGCATGCCCATCTTCGGCGTACACATCGCCTTCGCGGGCCTGCTGCAGGGCTCCGGCGAGACCATGACCAGCCTGCGCATCAACATCTGGACGACGTTCCTGGTGCAGATTCCCCTGTCCTGGCTGTTGGGCTTCCCCCTCGGCCTGGGCGCGTTCGGGGTGTGGATGTCGATCCCCCTGGCCTTTGTCGCCAAGGCGGTCCTGGACTGGCTGGCCTATCGCAACGGCCGCTGGGCGCGTGAGGGTGCGTATGTTTGATGTGTGGCGGTCGAACGGCCCACTGTTACGATCGGCGGCCATGGTTTCGCGCCCCCGCTCGTCTTCAACCCCCCTTCCCGCACCTTCTGCTCACGCTGTGCCTGTGCGTGGGCTCGCTCACCACCTGTAGCGCGGAGACCGACAACACTGACGAGGACACGCCCAAGGCCGGCGATCCATGTCTGGATTCCGGCACCGATGGTGCCACCGCCACGTGCCGCAAGCCGACCCGTGAGCCGTCCTGGTACGTCGACCAGGCGAATCAGTACTTCGACACCCTGGATACGGACGCCGATCCCGACAGTGGCCGACTTCGCCAAGCGGGCGGCTGACCAGTGGGATTGGTGGTCCAAGGAGCTGGCCGCTGCGCCCAAGGACTTCTTCGCCAAGCGCTGCGGATGGCCGCCCAAAGACACGCCCTGAGCGCTCATACAGGCGCCCGGTGAATGCAGCACAACCGGGTGAACTCGCTGGCATATGGCTCGCGTCCGGCGACCTTTCGTTGGCCGCGCCCCGTGGGCTCTGGTATGCCTGTTGAGGTGCAAAATGCGCTGCCGGGAGTCCATGTGCGCGTGTGGATAGGACCATTGCTGCTGATGTGCCTGGTGCCACTGGCGTGCACCGAGTCCAAAGAGCCTCCGCCCGCGGCCGAGCCCGCGGAAGAGAAGGTGGCGAGCCCGCCTGCGGCCGCCCCGGATTGGGCGCCTGTGATGGTCATCAACCAGAAATACAACGGCGGTGGCTGGCTCGACGAGTCCCGATGGGCCATGGAATATGCCGGCGGACGGCTACGCAAGATGTCAGACGAGCGGCGGGTGGCCGATGGCTGGCAACGCGGCGAATGGTTCTCGTTCGACTACGACGACCAGGGACGACTGCGCCGCACCGGCCGCGGCAATGAAGGCCTGCACGCCGGCAAGGCTGAGTACACGGTCGACTACACCTGGGATGGCCAGGATCGCCTGCAGACCCACGACGAACGGGTGCTGAGCCCCTCGCCGAGCGGCTGCTCGCTCAAGCTCGACAGCGCGTGCCGGGCCGCCTACGACAAGTACGCCCGCCTGGACTTTCACTACGACGACAAACAACGCCTGGTGCGCATCGAACGCAGCCGATTCGCGACCGAGGACGAGCCCTGGCGGCGACGCATGGTCTTTGCTTATGGCGACACTGGCGAGCTCACCGTCATCCATCACTGGCGCTACAAAAGCGACGGCAGCCTGGAGGCCTCGGCGCGCGACATCTTCGCCTATGACGACCAGGGGCGGGCCATGTCGGTGACGCGACGCTACGCCAGCACCGAGGTGGCCAGTGGCTGGCGTGCGGCCAACCGCACCACCTGGTCCTGGCACGACAACCACCGGGTCCAGGGCCAGTTCAGGGAGCATTTTGATGACGGCTATTGGGCGCCTATCGAGAAGATGGCCCTCAGTTATGACGCCGACGGACGCATCGACGAGGTGGTCAACTCCGTCTTCGTCGAGAAGAAATGGCACCTCTCCCGCCGGCACGACTACGTGCACACCAGCGATGGCGACGCATCCGCATTCGTCGCCTTCCGTCCCAAGCCGCTGGAGGCCATCCGCGAGCTGATGATCTGGGCCTATGGCGAGGTGCACCCGGGCCACGCGCCCTGAGCACGCAACCGGACGAGGGATAGCGAGCGCCGTCGCCCGATGGGCATCGACCGCTCACCGGGCTACCATGAGTCCTGGAGCGGCGCATGATCCCCATGAACTACCTCGACAACGCGGCCACTTCGTTTCCCAAGCCGGAAGCGGTCTACACGTTCATGGACAGCTTCTTCCGCAGTCATGGCCTCAGCCCCGGGCGTTCGGGCTGCGACCGGGCCCGCGAGGCCGGCCAACTGGTCGACGACACGCGCCGCTTGCTGACCGACCTCTTCAACGGCACCGACCCCAACCGTCTCTGCTTCACACACAACGCCACCGACGCGCTGAACCTGGTCATCCCCGGCCTGCTCGCGCCGGGCGACCACGTCATCACCACCAACCTGGAGCACAACTCCGTCCTGCGACCGCTGTACGCGCTCGGCCAGCGCGGCGTCGAGGTACAGAGCATCGCCTGCGACGCCAAAGGGTTCGTTGCGCCCGATGACTTCAGTGACGCCTTCCGAGACAGCACCCGCGCCGTCATCATCACCCATGCTTCCAATGTCATCGGCACCGTGCAGCCCATCGCCGACATCGGCGCCCGCTGCCGCCGTGCCGGCATCCCCTTCGTGGTCGACGCCTCTCAGACGGCCGGTGTGGTGCCCATCGACATGGAGCGGGATCACATCGACGTGGTTGTCTTCACCGGCCACAAGTCGCTCATGGGACCCACCGGCATCGGCGGTCTCTACGTGCGCGAAGGAATCCAGATCCGCCAGACCCGCGCCGGCGGCACTGGGGTGCGTTCAGCCCGCAAGGAGCACCTGCCGGAATACCCCTATCGGCTCGAGTATGGCACCCCCAACCTGCTCGGCATCGCGGGCCTGCAGGCAGGCATCCGCTGGCTGTTGAAGGAGGGCATCGAGGTCGTTCACGAGCGCGAGATGGCGCTGGTCGAGCGACTTCGTGATGGCCTGCTCGACGTACCGGGCGTGATCACCTACTGCCAGGATGACCTGAGCGACCACATCGCTGTCTTCCTGTTCAACATTGACGGCTTCGAAGCCGGCACCACCGTGCCCCTCTTCGACGTCGACCACGACATCGCCTGCCGCACCGGCCTGCATTGCGCGCCGCTGGTACACGAGCACCTGGGCACCGCCCAGAGCAAGGGCGCCATCCGCTTCAGCCCGGGGCCGTTCACGACGAAAGCCCACATCGACGCCGCCATCGCCGCGGTCAAGGACATCGCGTCCATGAGGAATGCCTGAAGATGCCGACCCTGGATCACCATGGCGCTCCCCTGGACGTCAATGAGGACGGCTTCCTGGTTGATCCCAGCCAATGGACAGAGGACGTCGCCCGCTTGCTGGCTCTCGAGATGGAGGGCGTGACCGAGCTGAATCGCCAGCATTGGGCGGTGATTCACTACATCCGCAACTTCTACCTCGAACACGGACTGGCGCCCTTGATTCGCAAGATCTGCAAGACGACCGGCATCAAGCTCAAGGCCATCTACGGGCTCTTTCCTTCGGGTCCTGCCGATGGGGCCTGCAAGGTCGCTGGGTTGCCCAGCGCAGACGGCTGCGTGTAGGAGCCATCAGGCGCACCCGATGGCGCGCAGTATTGCGGTTTTAACATTCGGGTGCCGACTGTTTTGGCCTGACCGCAGCTGAATCGGACTAAATTGTGCGTTGTGCGATTGCCCTGTAGCGTGCAAGATTCCCGCACAGCGGGGAGTGAGTTCAAGCGCCGAGCGGCGCAACCGGGATGACTGGGGCAGCGATGTTGTCTGGCTTCTTGAGAGAGCGGCGCCAACCTGAGTTGCGACGTGTACAGCAGCACGTCGCAGGGCTGGTTGCGCAGCTACGCGAGCAGGGCCGGGAGCTTGGGCGATTGCGCGCCGAGAACCGCTTGTTGCGCCGGGCGCAGACGACCACCGCGGAGGGTGTCGCCATCTTCACGGCGTCGGGTCGTATGTGCTTGTGGAGCGACGGAATGGCCGGCTTGACCGGCTGGCCTGCCGCCGACGTGGCCGACGCTGCGACCATGCTGCGGCGCCTGGCGCCGGGGGAGGAGGAGCACGCGCAGTTGCGCCAGTGGTGGAAGGCGATGACCGAGGCCACCGGCGTGGTGGAAGGAACGCTGCAGTGCCGGGACCGTGCCGGTGGCACACTCGACTTGACCACCCGCTTCGAACACGTCGATGGCAGCCTTGTGCTGCACCTCTGCGATGCCGACAGCGCCGGCGTCAGCCGCGCCAGCCTGCGGGAGGCGGAGCAACGCTACCAGTCCCTGGCGCGCCGACTGGGCGTCGGCTTGTACAGCATCGATGATCCCGATTCGGGCCGTTTCAGCAGTGTGAACCCTGAATTGGCCCGCATGCTCGGTTACGGATCGGTGGCCGCCGCCCTGGGCAGTGACCCCCGTGTGCACCAGGTTCAGGTCGGCGACGGTCTGGCCCCTGTGGAGGGCCTCGCCGAGCGCACCGTCGGCGCCGGCACGTCGATCATCTGCTACGAAACCCAGCTACGCCGGGTCGATGGGGGTCCGCCCTTCTGGGCGCAGGTCACCATCACCGTCACCGCCGATGCCGACGGCCACTACGGCCGACAGGATGGCGTGGTCCAGGACGTCAGCGGCCGACGCTTGCTCATCACGGAAAGGGCGCGCCTGGCGAGAGAGAGGGAACGCAGCGAAAAATACCGCGCGGTCGGCGAATTGGCGGCAGGTATCGCGCATAATTTCAATAACATATTGACCGGAATCCTCGGCAATGCCTCGCTGGCCAGGCATGACGGACGCGAGGCCGCTCTGACCCGCCTGGATCGCATCGAAGGGGCGGTCGGGCGGGCCCGCAGCCTCACCAGGGATCTGCTCTCTTTTGCACGCGGCAAAGAACCGGTCATCACACCGACCCTGCTGTCGGAATTGGCGATGGATTGCGCGCAATTGTGCATGGCCGGCTCGAACTCCCGATGCCACGTATCGGTGTCGACCGAGCCCGAATGGCACGTGGCTGTCGACCCATCCCAGTTGGCGCAGGTCATCGACAACCTGCTGCTCAACGCCCGAGACGCGATGGCGGAGGGCGGCACCATCGAGCTCAAGCTGAGCAACGTCGAAGTGCCGCCGGAGCTGGCCGCCGAGCTGCCACCGGGCCGATACGTGCAGCTGACCGTGGCCGACACCGGGACAGGCATCGATCCGGCGCACGCGGGCCGGGTCTTTGATGCGGACTACACCACCAAGTCGACCGGCACCGGACTTGGCCTGGCCACATCCCAAACCATCGTGCACCGGCACGGCGGAAGCATCGGCTTGGAGTCCACGCCAGGCGTGGGTTCGACCTTCCGCGTACGCCTGCCAGTTGCGCAGGGCGAAAAGAGTGCTCCGGCCGCGAGCGCGGACGTGCCGACATCCTGCCCGCCGCGGCGCGTCCTGGTGATGGACGACCAGCTCGCCGTGTGCGAGACGGCCGACGAAATCCTGAGCGCTTTCGACCACGACGTCGTCACCGTAACCGACGGCTCGGCGGCGGTGGGGGCCTGGCGGGAGGCGATGGCGACAGACACCCCGTTCGACGTCGCCATCATGGACCTGATGGTGCCTGGCGGCATGGGCGGGGAGCAGGCGACCGCGGCCATCCTGGACCTGGATCCGTCGGCACGGATCATCGTCTCCAGCGGGTACTCCGACAGCACGGCGGCGTCCGACTGGCGGGCTTGCGGTTTCGTCGGCTCGCTGCCCAAGCCATATGGTGTGCGCCAGATCCTGGACGCGGTCGAGCAGGCCACTGTCGAGCCAGTCAGCGAATCGGGAGAGACCGTCGCTGAGCGCGACCTGGAAGATTGAATCACGACCTTCCCATCTGTTAGTCTGTTACTCGATGTCACATGGCATGGAGACGCACCCCTCCATCCGTCGCGGACCGCAGAATCCACATGGCTGACCCAGCGCACCATTCGCAAATCCCTGACAGCCCACGTTTGCCACCCTCGTCGGCAGGCCGACGGCCACAAATGGTGGGACGTCACCAGGAGCTGGAGCGGCTGGTCGCCCTCGCCAAGGACGTGGTCGACGGCAACGGTAGCGGTGTCGCGGTCCTGGTAGGCGATCCCGGCGTGGGCAAGTCCCGCCTGGTCGAGGAGTTGACCGTACGGGCAAGAGCGCTGGGCGTGCACGTGCTGGAGGGCGGCGCCGAGGCCCTGGAGAGCGGCACGCCATACTTCCCCTGGCGGCGCGTCATCGAAGCGCTCCTGCGGTCGGAGGCGTCCACCCAGCCACGGGATTGGGCCGCGCTGGCGGGCGCGGCGGTGGCCGACCTGGGCCCCACCCACGCGGGTCTGTCGCCGTTGCTGACCGAGGCGTTGGCGCTGCCCACACAGGACAGCGATCGAACCGCGGTGATGAGCGGCCACGGCCGGGCGGTGATGACGCAACGCCTGATTGCTGCGCTCATCGCGGCGACAGCGTCTCGCCGGCCAACGCTGGTGCTGCTCCAGGACGCACACTGGTTCGATTCGGCCACGTGGGCGCTGCTGCGCGCGACCCTCGAACAGGTGGAAGGCGTCGGCGTGGTGATCGCCACCCGACCGCTCGATGAACAACGCGTTCCCGAGTACCGCTGGCTGCTGACGGAGTACCCCCGGGTCGTCGTCCCGTTGAAGACCCTCGACCGCCAGCAGTCGGGTGAGCTGGTTCGGCGCCGCCTCGTGCCCGCCGAACCCTCCGCCGAAGAGCTCGAGACCATCTGGCAACGTGCGGGCGGCAATCCGCTGTTCATCGAAGAACTCTGTCACGCACTGCGACAACCCGCGGCCTCTGCGTCACCCGTCGGGGCCGCGCTCGGTGTCAGCCACATGCAGGAGCTGAAACCTGCGGCCCACCTGGCGGGCAGCGTGCAGGGACTGATCGTCAGCCGCATCGGCCGGTTGCCGCAGCGCGAACAGCTTGTGCTGCAGGTGGCCAGCGTCGCCGGGCGGCACTTCGCAGCCGAGCTGGTGGGCGGCATCTATCCGGTCGCAGAGGGACGGGAGGCGGTGGCAGAGTCACTGCCAGCGCTGGTGGCGCGAGACCTGCTGCGCGCCGAGCAGGACTCGGACGAGACGTTCGAGTTCAAGCACGCCCTGACGCACGAGGCTGTCTACGGCCTGATCGTGGACTCGCAACGACGCGACCTCCACGGCGAGGTGGCGCGCTGGTATGAACGTCAGGAAAATCGCGTGCCTGCGGCGCAATATGGAATCCTGGCACACCACTGGCGCGAGGCGGAGCACTGGGACGAGGCGGTCCGCTACTTCGACCTGGCCGGGCACGACGCCCTGGGTCGCTATTCGAATCGAGAGGCTGTGGCTCACTTCAACGAAGCTGTGGAGTTGAACGCCAGGCACGCCACCGACAGTCATGTGGACACCCAGCGGCGCTGGTACCTGGGGCTGGCCGAGTCGCATCACCGTCTGGGCGACATCACCGCATGTCGTCGTTGGGGTGGCCAGGCCATGCGGCTGGCAGGTGCCCCCTTGGCGCGCAGCAGTCTTGGCCAGTTGGCCAGCATCGCGCGCAGCGTGGCCCTTCGACTGTTGCATCGCTGGTGGCCCGCGGCAGTGCGCACACACGACCCCGAAGAGCAGCGACGACGGCTGGGCATGACCAACCTGCTCAATCGCCTGACAGAGGTCCACCTGTACCGCGAAGAGGCCCTGGCTGGCCTGGACCGGGGCCTGCGCGAGATCAACATGGCCCAGGCGGCGGGGGCGCCCGGCGAGCTGGCGCGGGCTTGCGCGATGATGTCTGTAGTCTTGGGATCCGTGCCCCTGCGCGGCATCGCCGGCGGACTCGCCGAACGCGCGTTGCGCGAGGTGCAAGGACAGCCGCTCAACAGCGCCGTGGCCTTCGCGCACTCGCGGGCCGGGGTCTACCAGATCTACGTGGCCAACTGGCCAGAGGCCGAGCGAAATCAGCAGGCCGCGCTCGACATCGCCGATTCGATCGGCGATCCGCGCCTACGTGAAGAGACCATGGCGGTCATCGGTCTGTACTGCCTGTACGCCGGGCGCTACGCCGAAAACGACGGCATGTGGAGCGGGATGCGCGCCGCCGCGCGCCATAGTGGCAACGAGCAGACCTATTGCTGGGCGCACGTCACCGAGGCGGGCGGCAGACTGCGGCAGGGCCGGGCGGGCGAGGCGTTGGCGCTGATCGAGCCGGTCATGGAATGGGTCGTCTTCGGTGGCAACACGACGGAAAAGGCCCTGGGTCACGGTCTGACCGCCCTGGCCCACCTGCGCCTCGGAGACCTGGAGCGGGCCCTGGCCAGCGCGGACCTCACCTTGCCCCACATCGTCGGCAGCCGGCCGGTCGCCTATTGGATCGGCCACATCTACGCCGCCCTCGTCGAGGTCTACGTCTACCTGTGGCGGCACGCGCTCTGGAGCGACGAACCGGTATGGCAGGCCCGCGAGGACGAGCTGAGAAGCAAGACGCAGCGGACCTGTGCCGCGCTGCGCACGTTCGGCGGCATCTTCCCCTTCGGGCGGCCCGCCTCTCTGTTGTGGACCGGGGTCGTGCGGGCGATGGAGGGCCGGGAGTCAGCGGCGTTGCGGAGTTTGCGGCAGGCAGTCGAAGAAGCGACGCGCCTGAAGATGCCCTACGAAGCGGGGCTCGCCCATCGCGAACTGGCCTCGTTGCTTTTGGGCTCCGATCCCGAGCGCAAACGGCGTCTTGAACAGGCCTGTGCGGTGCTCGAGGAGATCGGCGCCAAACACGACCTGGAGCAGGCCCGTGCCCTGCTCGACGCGGCCTGATTACATCGCTGCGCGCCGGCAGCTCACTGGACCTTCCACACATTGTCGGTGCCGACATCAGACCAGGTCACCACAGGCCCACCCGCCTTGCCGGGCAGCAGGTTCTTGCCGCTGGTCTCGTCCTTCAGGATTGTCTCGCCGCCCTCGACCAAGACCAGCTTCTTGCCCGCAAAGGCCACCCTGCCCGACGTCTCGCTGGCGGCTGCAGGCGGCCAGACGCAGTGTTCGAAGCGGTTGGCCTCACCGTGGCCGGATATGCTCGCCATGCCCTGCACGCCCAGCTTGTTGTCGGCGAATCGCGCCTGGCCGGACCTCGCCGCCGTATGCAGCGCCGCTTTGGTAGCGAGCAGCCCGGACAGGTCGTTGTCGAACACCTTGCTGCCGAGGCTCGGCGCCCAGGTGTAGAGCTTGCCATCCTTGGTAAACTTGAATGTACCGCTGCCGCCGCCCAGGGAGATGCCATGCTCGGCCGTGCCGGTGATGGTGTTCTCCTTGAACAGATTCAGGCCGCTGACCAGCTTGGTGAACGGTGAGTAGGGTCGTTCGGCGATGGCAGCATTCACGAACTGGCAGTCGGCGAGATCGCAATAACAACCTGCGGGAACACCGCAGAGACCGTTATCCTGCTTCGACTTGCAGCCGCCCGGAGCGAACCAGACATCCACGTCAAGGCAGCCGCCCGTCACGGAAATGACGTTATCACTCACCCGCGACTTGCTGACGCCGTGCAGATTGATGGCGCCAGTCAAGTTGTTGTCCTCAATGATCAAACCGGTGGCGGCGAAGACTTCGATCGAGGCGCTCTTGGCCTTGATGACGTTGTTGGCGACCCGCATATTCGGCCGGCTGAAGATGCTGATATTGAGCATGTGTACACCCAGGCGTATGCCTGCGTTGGGCACCTCGATGGTGTTGCCCTCGATGAGCAGCTTGGCGTTGCCCAGGTTCATGCCCCAGCCCTCGTTGATGCCGATGGCTGACGGGATCGCGCTGCGGATGATGTTGTCGTTGACCAGCGTGACGTGGTTGCTGCCCAGGGCCAGCATCATGCCGCTGCCGGCGTTCCAGACCGCGGATTTGCCGTCTGCCAGCGCCTTCGGACCCAACTGTGGCGGCCCTGTGTCGATGAAATTACGCCGAATGGTGCAGCTGGACTTCAGCACCGGGTCGCCCGGTTTCGGCGGCTTGAAGATGGGGCCACAGGCGATACCGAAGTATTCGCCGTGCAGCACGGCGCTGTCCTCGATGACCACGTCTGCGTTGGTGCGCATGATGGTGATGCCGCCCTGGTGGTAGTTGAGGATGGCGGGGTCCATCTTGGTGTTGAGGTCGATGGTGGTCTTGCGGATCAGGTGTTTGCCGGTGATGGGCGTCGCCGGTAGCTCTGACATGCCCGAGACGCCGATCTGCAGGGCGAAGGCCAGGGCCGGGTCCGGGATGCCCTTGATCGGTGACGGCAGCACATCGGTGATGGAGAACTCATCGAAGGTCGAGCCGGCGCTCTTGGTCAGCAGCACGCCCATGCCGGTGGGCCGGTGGACCTGCAGGTTGCGCATGACGAGTTTGACCGAGGCGAATTTGGGCGGATTGACCGGCGCGTCCTGCTCCGACAGGTGGCTGGTGATGAGCTTGCCCGTCTTGACGCCGCCGCCCACGAAACGGGTCGGCCAGGTCTTGCGGTGGCTGCCGCCATCGGGCGCCCAGAAGCCCTTGGCGTCGTAGTGGGCATCGCTTGTCGTGTCCGGGGTGAGCGCGGGCGCGCTGCCGACCAGCTCGGCGTCGTGGGCCTTGCCGGAGTCGTCGACTCGTCCCACCAACAGCACATCGTCGTCGACCAGTTCGAAGACGCCGAACAAACGGGTGCGTCCGCCCAAGTCCAGCGCGCTCTGCAGGGCGGCGCCGTGTTGGCCCTTGACTAACTTGCTGGCGTCGATGCAACGGTCGAATCCCGCGGGCACCGGGCAGTTGCTGGCCGCGGTGTCGCCGGCGTCTGTTGTTGAGCTGACATCTGCCGCCGCGTCCCCCGTTGTCGTGCCGCTGTCGGACAAGTCGGCGTCCGACTCCCCTCCCGCAGCATCTTCGACGGCGTCAGCGGCGAGTTTGGCGCCCTTGCTGGTCGCGTCATTGTCATCGGTGCATTGGGCGCTGCAAAGACAGATGGCGCCCAACACAAGCAGCATACGACCGTACCGGACAGGCCCCGTTGCGCCGCGGTGGCTGGCTCGCATGATGCCTCCCACTGGATTGCAGGTTGCAACATATCACCTGCTGCAGTTGGGGCCCAGACGCTCGCCGGAGACAGGCAACGGCGCCCGCGGCCGGTAGTGCCCAGCCAGGTGGTGTACGAGCATCTCCCGCGTCATCGTCCCGCTATGCAGCGTCGTTGAGCTTCGGTGCTTCGTTCGGCAGCCCGAGCAACTCGCAGTCACTGGCGAACGAGTCCGAGCCAAGCGCGCAGTCAAGCATCGTCTGCCGGCAGACGTCCGGCAGCGTGAGTTGAATCATGTTCTCCATCACCAGCAAATCGGCCTCAGTCATCGACTCCCCCTCCTCAGCGAGAGTCCGCCTCCGTTCGGCCCACGCCCCGACCGCGACCGAAGAGACCCTCGCTGGCGCGACTCAGCAAAGGCAGGGGCCCCGCAAGCAGCCCGTACCAAGTGGTCGGCGACAGAAACAGCAGCATGGCGGATAACATGGGCAGGCCGCCAGCACATTTCGCCATCGCCTCCTGCGGCGATTGCTCGGCCTCGCGGTAGCTCAATGCCAGTACAACAAGGCACGAGCCGATGCAGATGGAGAACCCGCTCAGCGACAGCGCAACCCAGGCGCGGGCTGCTTTCGAGCTACGGTACAGGGCGAGGCCTGCCACGGTCGGATAGACAAAGACAACCACGACGAAGAAGGGAACCCCAAGTCTGAGCTGACACCGACCGGTCCGCCATGGCCAGGAAGCAGAGAAACAGGCAGAGCACCAGATGGCACGCGCCGAAGGCGAAGTTGCCGCCTCGGGCGAGGGCGCCGATGGTGATGCCGAGCGGCTTTGTCGGCAGCGGCGGCTCAGACGAAGGGAGTGCCAGGATCTGGCGACCCCGACGTCGCATGACGTTCCAGATGACCAGGAAGAGGAGAAGCGGGAGCAGCCATGAACACAGCAGGAACCCACCCATGGCACCCTACAGATGCAACACCCGGTTACCGCCGAAGTTGGCCCTGGCAGCCTCCGGACACCCTCACCGACATCGTTCATGATTCAGGGCGCTCCTCGGATGACCGTGACAACTGTGCCATTTTCCGCGTTGGTAATCACCCGGATCTTGTTCACTGGGTCGAAGTGTCTCACCGTCCCCGGTTTCGTCGGAAAAGTCGTGCCGGTCATGATGGTGTTGTCAACGACGCTTGGCATGATGCCTCGATTCTGCATTTGGTCCAACGCATGACCGGAGAACCGGGTAGCGTAAAAGAGTTGGTGCAGATTCTCGGCAGCGGAGGTGGCAGCAGGACATAGGATGGCCGCCAGCAGCAACCAGCCGAGTCCGGAGTGCGACGGCAGGGCAGTCAAGGGCACCGAAGGTGCCGAGCCTTGGCGAGGGTTACCCTTTACGGCCCTGACGTCGTGCTCTACCGAGACCATGTGCTGGCGGCCATCCGGGTCCTGCTGCCGCCGGTGCTTTGCCGAAAGCTGGGCGATGGGCACATCCTTCATGTGAGTTCAACCGCCGCGGGCCACCCGGCCCCGGCACGAAGGAGATGCCCATGCCCAGCAACATCGTAGCAGAGAACAACGTGCAGCAGCAGCCTGACAACAACCCCGATTGGAGCGGCCTCAGCACCCAGGTGACCGCCGCGGTAGCCTCATCGTTGGCGACCCCGGCCTCCTTGGGCAGCTCGCCCGATGAACTGCGAGCCGCCCTGGACCAGGCTGTGGTGGAAGGGCTCGGGTTGGCACTGCAGACCGCCGCCGAGCGGTGGGCCGACGATGTGGTGGGGGCGGGGCGCTACGAGCGCAACGCCGCCAGTGTAGGCTTCCGTAGCGGGGCTCGTGACCACGTTTTCCACTTCTCGGCGGGGCCGGTGAGCATCTCGGTGCCCAAGCCGCGCAAGGGGCCGTCGAGCCGGACTGGGTGCCGCTCTTGAAGCAGGCACCGGAGCGCCTCAAAGAGATGGTCCGCGAACTCTGGGTGCGCGGCTTGTCCAGCCGCGATCTGAGCGCGGTGAGCCCCGAGGTCGTCGATCAGCAGCGGTCCCACACGACGATGGCTGGCTGGGTGAAGGACGTGACCGACGAGACGCTTCGGTGGCTCAACCGACCCGTGCGCAAGGACATTCGATATCTGGTGCTCGACGGGCTGTACGTGCCGGTGGTGCGCGAGAGCTCGCAGAAGGAGGTGCTGCTGGTTGCATTGGGCATCAACGAGGAGGGCCACAAGGAGGTTCTGGACGTCATGCACGCAGCCAGCGAGAGCGCGGACTCGTGGGGAGCGCTGGTGGGACGCCTGAAGATGCGAGGTCTGCCCGTGAACAAGCTGCGTCTGGTCATCACCGACGGTGACGCCGGGCTCATCTCCGCCGTGGGCACGCATCTGCCCGCCGTGCGGCGACAGCGCTGCGCAGTGCACAAGGTGCGCAACGTCGTGGGGCGCAGCTCCAAGGCGCTCAAGAAGACCGCCCCGGCGAAGGCTTCGCTGATCTTCAAGGCACCCAACCGGGCAGAGGCCCTGTCCAGGGCCAAGGCGTTCATCGAGGAGTACCGGGAAACGGCCCCGCACCTGGCCGACATCATCGAGGACGACCTGGACGCCAGCCTGGCGTTCTACGACTTCGACTCGAGCCGCTGGAAGGGGCTGCGGTCCACGAACGCGCTCGAGCGTCTCAACCGAGAATTCCGCCGGAAGCTCCGTGAGGTGGGAGCGATGAAGGGGGAGGTCAACGTCACGCGAATCGCCGTCACGGTGGCGCGGTTCGTCAATGAGGACATGAAGGACAAGCCTGTCGCCGGCTTTCGGCGGCCGCGGAAGCGCTGACGAATTTGCACCAGACTCTTGACGCTATGAGATCGAAGAGTAGGCCAGGTGCCAGGTAGGTCCCGCTGCCTTTCGGGTGGGCTGCCGGAATCCGCCATGCTCCTGCGATGGACAGGCTGGGCGAGGTCGGCCATGGACACGGTCACCGACGCGGACTCGGGCACGATACTTGCCCCTGACGTAGACGCCGGACCGTGCGCCCTGCAAGACGCGAAGCTACTCCTTGACAGCAGGTGGGGAGTCCGTTTCTCCGCTTCGCTCCGAAAGTGTGGGGGACACCACTGGCATGAAATCACAGTGGATGCCGCAGAGATTTCATGGTCAACACCTCCATGCTCTCCCGGCTCCACCACACCGAGCAGGTCAGCACCCTCCTGAAGCAGTTTCCCGTGGTCGCCATGCTCGGCGCGCGGCAGGTCGGCAAGACCACACTCGCCCGCCAGCTGGCCAGCGACTACGCACAACGGTGGCTCGACCTCGAAAACTCTCGCGACCTTGAGACCTTGAGGGAACCACAGGTCGTGCTCGAACACATCGACGGGTTGGTGGCCATCGACGAGGTTCAGCGCCCGCCAGACCTGTTTCCACTGCTCCGAGTGCTGGTCGACCGCACGAGTGCTACTGCTGGGCAACGCACCAGGGCGCCAAACTCGACCTGCTCGTGGTGCGCGGTCAGACCCGCGTCGGCTTCGAGTTCAAGCGCACAGCGGCGCCGCGGAGAACGCGCTCCATGACCATCGCCATGAAGGTGCTGGCCTTGCAGCGCCTGGATGCGTAAAAACGGTACTGTGGTGTGCGTATGGACTGTACACAAACCTGCCGAAACATGGTACTGGTAGTCCATGACGACGACCAGATACCTCAAACGAATTCTGGATCCAACCCTCGCCGACACAATCGCTGAGCTGCCGGCTGTACTGCTGACCGGCCCGCGGGCGGCGGGCAAGACGACGACTGCACAACGACACGCCAACACCATTGTCCGTCTGGATCAGCCAGCCGAGGCGGCAGTCGCCCGGGCCGACCCAGACGGCCTGTTGTCCGGGCTGGCCTCGCCCGTGCTGATCGACGAGTGGCAGGCTGTGCCGACCATCCTTGGCGCGGTCAAACGCGCGGTCGACGCCGACCCCAGCCCCGGCCGCTTCCTGATTACGGGCTCAGCGGCGGCGGAATCCGACCTGGGGCTGTGGCCAGGGACGGGCAGGTTCGTCCGTCTGCCCCTGTACGGCCTGACGCCGAGAGAGCGACGCGGCGCGGTGGGTGGTCCGGCGCTGCTCGACCTGCTGGTCGAACAAGGCCTGGAAGCGGTGCCTCATCCGAAGGACCCGACCGACCTGCGTGGCCTCGTCCGGGAGCTGCTCGTGCCTGGGTTTCCGATGGCGGCCCTGCACATCCCCATCCAACGGCGCCGACACTGGCAATCCAGCTACCTGGAACAAGTGGTCACCCGCGACGCCCCAAACCTGGAGCCCGGCCGCGATCCAACCCGACTGCGTCGCTACCTCGAGGTGCTCGCAGTGCACACTGCAACGGTGGCCGACGACGCGACCTTGTTCCGGGCCGCAGGCATCAACCGGCGGACTGCCCAGGCCTACGACGCCTTGTTGACCGGGCTGTCGCTGGCCGACCGACTGCCAGCCTGGTGGAGCAATCGAGTCAAGCGCCTGGTTCAGCGACCCAAGCGCCTGTTCTGTAACGCCGCCCTGGCCGCAACCGCCATCGGCATCGACGAGGCTGGCATCATGCGCGACGGCACTGTATTGGGCCGTCTGCTCGAGACCTTCGCGATCGCCCAGTTGCGCGCTGAGCTACCGACCTGTCGCCACCCGGCGCGCCTGTACCACCTGCGCACCGAGCAGGGGCGCCACGAGGTCGATGTCGTGGCCGAGTTGCCGGGTCAGGGCATCATCGCCTTCGAGATCAAGGCGACCGTCGCGCCCAAGACCGATGACGCCCGCCATCTGGCCTGGCTGCGCGACAAACTGGGCGAGCGCTTTGTCGCGGGTGTCGTGTTGCACGCGGGGCCACGGGTGTTCGCGCTCGGCGATCGGCTGGGCGCGGTGCCGATTGCTTGCTTGTGGTCTCCCTCACCGTGACCTGACCGTGAGCGATTTCAAGGGACGCGGCGGCGGACAACAACTCGCCGGCCATGTACCACTTCTGGTTGCGACCGGGCGTCGAGACTGGCTTGCGCACTCCCGGCGGCATCCAGTCTGGGCCGACCTTCGGATTGAGGCGGAGGTCTACTTCGTCGGCGTACAATGCGATCTCGTCATCAGCCAGGGCGGCCAACGTTGCCGCCAACTCGGCGAGCCGCTCGTCCTTTGAGCCATTGAGGTGAGCGGCTCGTTGGCTGTGGCCGTTGGCGATTGTCAGCATGATGCGGCTCACCTACCCCAGCCAGGGTGGTCACGCGGTCTTTTCGGTCAGCCAGCCTCCGGGTGAGGGTGGATCGATGTTGGTGAGACGGCGTTTAGAGTCCAAGCCCGTCGCCGTCGCCAAATGCGTGGATGTGCAGACCGGCGAAAAACGCCCGGCTGTCGATCCGGCCCGCCGCCAGCGCCTCGATAGCCGCCACCTCCGCCACGACCACCGCGGCGGGTTTGCCGCCGACCGTGTTGACGATGGCGACGAACTCCTGGGCCTGCTCACCAAGGACGCCAAATACCGTCGCCCAGACCTGCAACAGCTCGTCGTCGTAACCATCCGCCTGGGACGTCTCGTAGGTGAACTCGATGCCGCCCTCGACCAGCTTGATGCCGCCCGACGTGCGCACACCGCGATTCTCCAACGCCAGGCGCGCGGCCATCAGTAGATCAACGCGTGGTGGCCCCTCTGCGCCCGCACCCGCCGCCACGGCCGAGGTCCGCGACGCGTTGCCAGGTTCGTCGTTGCGGTCGCAGCCGAGCGCTCCCATCAGCGCCACGACGCAGCCAACCACCATCACTCTGCGGAATGTTGGAATCATGTGTTCCGCCTCACATGCAGCAGTCGGCCATCGGAGTGGCGATGCAGCAATCGGTCTTGGTGTAGTGTTTGGCGAGCTTGTTGCCAGCCTTCAGGGCCACGCCAAAGCTCTCTTGGGTGACCTTGGAGGCGGTCTTGCCGAAGACGGGCAGGTAGCTGACCACCTTCGACAGCGCCTTGCCCAGCAGCGTGCCGCCTTTGAGCACCTTGCCCCGATCCTTGCTGATCTCGCCGCTCTTCACCTGTGCGTTCAGCTTGTCGATGGACCGCTTGATTTTGACCACCTGGTCCACCTTCTCCTTGATTCCCTGCACCCCGCTGACCACCTTCTTGACCCGCGCCAGTGACTTGCCGCCGCCCGACGCTGCCGCCTTGCCGGTGAACTTCGACTTCAGCCAGCCCCAACCCCGCTTGAAGGCCCCGTCCACCTTCTTCGCCTGTGCGGCCTTCAGTGGACCATTCGGCGCCTTGGCGAGCGCTTTGGCCGCTGCCTTCAGGGGCGTGGTGACCTTCTTCTTGCTGCGCGCACGTTTGAGCGCCTTGTCCGATTTGCGCAGGGCGCGATCCACCTTCGCCCGTTTGGCCTGCAGGAATGTGCGGGTCGCCTTCTTTCGCTTGCCCGGATCGCTGATTCCCTTGAGCGCCGTGCGCAGGGGTTTGCCCTTGCGGACGGCCTCCTCGGCGCGCTTCTCGGGCGTGGCGGTAGTCGGCTTGCCGCTGGACGCTGGCTTCCTGGCGCTCCCTTTGGCGGGGTCCGCGGGTGGCTTTCTGGCGGCCTCCTTGGCGGGTCCTCTGGCGGCCGCTTTGGCGGGATTCCTGGCGGCCGTGGGCGGTGCCGTGGGGCCAGCCTTGGGCGGTCTGGCAGGCGCGATGCCAGCACCACCGCCGACTTCGGAGACGCGCCACGACCAGCTGCCACCGCGCTTGTCATTGGCGCTGCCATGTCCGCTGCCGTCAGCGATCCGGCCGTGCAAGGCCACGTCGAAGGTCTGGCCGCCATCTTCGGTCTGGCGCCGGGTCTGCATCTTCCCTTCTTCATCGGGCACGCGGGCGGTCATGGTCACCTTGCCGCGCTCGCGCAACGTCATCTTGCCGCGCAGCCGTCCGGTGGCGACGTCGAAACTGCCGCGACAGGCGGTCGCCTTGATGCGGCTACGTCCCGAGATCTTCACGCTCACACCCTGGTGCGACTGACTGCCGCGCTGGGTCGAGGTGCCGCCCATGGTGCAGGTGAAGCTGCCCTTCTGCGGATTGGTTTTGATGCGCAACGTGCCGCTCATCTTGACGCGCAGACCTTGGGTGGTGCCGCTCATCTGCACGCTGCCCGAATGGGTCGCCGCGTCGGCGGCTGACGGCAGCAGGCAGACGCCCGCGACCGCCACAAGCAGGCGACGGAGACGTCGCTGGCGAGTGCTCATCGCTACTCCAGGTGGATCATCGTTGCCGAGACGGTTGTGCACGCGAGTGCGGACTGCGTCTCATGATAGGCCGCTGGCGGCCTGTTTCCCTTGCCGCCGGTCCAGCCTGCCACCTGGCTGAGAAGCTGCGTTCGCGAGGGTGTGCCCCGGGGCTCGCGGGTCGCGCACGGTAGCGTGCGTCGTGGCCCCCCGTGACAGCAGCTCGCGGACGACGTGAGAGGCGACGTAGCCGGAAGCGCCGGTCCGACCTTCGTACAGCCGAACGATAGCGTTGGCGTCAGGCATCGACACTCGACACCAGAAACTACAGCAGCTCCGGCCTCACCGATGTGGTCGTGGTCGCCTGCTTGGCGCCCTTGCCAAAGCCGAATGCGCGGTATTGGACGTCGTCCTCATCGCCGTTGAAGCTGGTCCGGCTCTCGCTGAGCAGTCCGCCCTTCTCGTCTACGACGGTCGTGACCACGACGCCCGGTTGTGGGACAAGAACGCTAGCAAGCGCGGGCACACTTCGGACCCTTCCGATCTCATACATGGGCCCCGAGGAGCGGCGGCTGTTTGACTACTGCCACTTCGGCTTCAACGACGAGAACTGGCGCAACCGGCAGATAGGCTTGGAGCGGCCGCAGGTTCTGCTCTTCTGCGAGAAGGCGGGGCAGATCCGACTGCTGAGCCAGTTGGGCGAGCGCCTGGGCGTGTCTTTCGTGGCTCTGGGTGGGGTGGTCGCACAGGGCGACCGGCAGCTTCTGCAAGCCTGTTCGACGCATATCGAGCTCGATGAGCTTGGGTTGTGACCATAGATAAGCCTGTTAAACATTGACATTTATCATAAGCGGACTACGATAACTCCATGAAGCCCGACGTACAGCGCTATCTGGCAGAGATCGGCCGACGCGGTGGTCGAAAGAGTCGTCGCACGCTGTCGCAGCGGCAAGCTCGCGACATGGTCCTGGTTCGCGAGGCGCGGCGGGCTTTCCGCACATTCAGGGAGCGCTGCTTCTGGTGGTGCGATCCCCAGATGGTTGTCACGCTATCGGACGTGCCGTGGGTGGCTGAGCAGCTGCGCAAACACGGTGGACACGACGCGTGGCAGGCGGCGGAGAGATTATGCCCTTGACAGCCTTCCAGCAGTCGGTGGCCCGCCTGCTGGCCACCAATCGCACGCCTGACAGCCACCTGGCTGGCGGCGCCGCGTTGCACCTCGCCCCGAACTCGAAACGATACAGCAATGACCTCGACTACTTCCACGACTCCATCGAAAGGGTGGCGAGCGCCTTCGGGGACGACCGCGCGCTGCTCGATTCGAAGGGCTACGAGGTGGAGCTCGACATGAACCAGCCGGGCTTCGTGCGCGCGGTCGTACGCCGCGCTCGCGAAGCCACCAAAGTGGAGTGGGCACATGATTCGGCCTGGCGCTTCATGCCGGCGCAGGCCGACGAAGAGTGCGGTTTTCGCCTGCACCCAATCGACATAGCGGTCAACAAGGTGCTGGCGCTCGCGGGTCGCAACGAGGCACGCGACTTCCTGGACGTATCTGAACTGGATCGGCAGTTGCTGCCGCTGGGCGCCCTGTGTTGGGCTGGCGCCGGAAAGGACCCCGGATTCACGCCACTGTCGCTGCTCGAACTGCTCAAACGCAGGGGCCGGCACCGCCCCGAGGAGTTCGCACGCCTGCACCTCGCCGACGCCGTCGATCCCCTGGCGCTGAAGACATGGTGGCTGAGGGCTCTGGAAGTCGCCGACGCCTTCGTCCGACAGCGGCCGTCGTCAGAGGCTGGATGCCTCTACTACCACCTCGAGCGACGGGCGTTCGTTGCACCACAAGCGGGCGAAGAGGTCGGATCAGGTCGTCCAATCGTGCTTCACTTCGGGCGCCCCGGCGGTGTCTTGCCCAGGGTCGACGCTGGGAACTGACAGGCCTGGGCTGCTTGACCGCGCCGCGGTCTCTGATAGGGCTAGTTCGACGGACCGTAGGTACTTCCCCAGTTTGGCGTGTCCCTTCCAGAAACTCATCCGGGCTCGCAGTCTCTTGATCTCGATCCCGACAACGGGTGACGCTGGCGTTATGATCAAACTGCTTCGAATCGTTCTGGCCAGTGTGGTGTCGGCCTTCCGCACGAGACGCGATCTCGCCCTGGTGAACCTTGCTCTTCGCCAACAGCTTGCCTTGTTCAAGCAGACCGGCCGGCGGCCGCCGCTATCCGACGCAGACCGGGCCTTCTGGGTGGTGTTGTCCAGGATCTGGGCCAGATGGAAGGGCGTCCTGGTGGTCGTCAAGCCGGAGACGGTCATCGCGTGGCACCGCAAGGGCTTCCGCCAATACTGGATGTGGAAGAGCAGACGGCGGCGCCCCGGCCGGCCTCTTGTGCCACGCGAACTCCGGGATCTGATCCGCAAGATGTCGATCGCGAATCCCCGGTGGGGAGCGCCCAGGATCCACGGCGAGCTTCTCAAGCTTGGGATCACCGTCTCTCAGGCCACTGTCTCCAAGTACATCGTCCGTGGACGGAAGCCACCGTCCCAGACTTGGCGGACCTTTCTGGACAACCACGTCACCGATCTGGTGTCGATGGACTTCCTCGTTGTGCCGACCGCCACGTTCCGGGTTCTCTTCGTGCTCGCCATCCTGGCGCACGACCGTCGCCGAATCGTGCACCTGAACGTGACCGAGCATCCGACCTCCGCCTGGACGGCCCAGCAGCTTCGGGAGGCGTTCCCATGGGACAACGCGCCGAAATACTCGCTGCGTGATCGCGACGGCGTCTACGGCGCCAAATTCCGTGCAACGGCGGCGAGTCTCGGGATAGGGGAAGTGCTGACGGCCCCTCGGTCCCCTTGGCAGAATCCCTACGCAGAGCGCCTTGTGGGGACGCTCCGACGCGAGCTGCTCGACCACGTCGTCGTACTTGGCGGGTGGCACCTTCGGCGAATCCTGGCCCGCTACGCCAAGTACTATGCCGACGACCGGACTCACCTTGCGCTTGGCAAGGACAGCCCCGAGGAACGGGCCGTCGAAGGCCCGGGACTCGGAGAAGTGATTCAACTTCCCCGCGCTGGCGGGCTGCATCACCGGTACAGCCGACGAGCTGCCTGACGAGAGCAAGAGCGACCCTCTCGGTGAGCGACCAGCAAGGCCACTTGCTGATGGCGCGGTACGAGCGGGAGTCTGGTCGAGACCTGTCGGCGCCTGTACAACGTCGGGCATGCCGGGTTGGCCCGGCTTGAACGCCGCCTTGTCATTGGGGCGCTGTGTCTGAAGTTTCCAGATGGGTTTCTGGAAGCCACACGTGCCGAAATCACCTGTTCGCGTCCTCCAGAGCTCTACCCTACCCCGCTGAGGCCGGCATGCACAGACGCTCAACTGCAGCCACCAGCCTTGCAGACCTTGTCGGTCAAAGAAACGGATTGTGGATGCGTACGCCGGCGATGGTTGCGCCGTGGTTCAGATCCTCGGTCAGCAGCGTCTCGCACGCAGCCGATTCCGCCGCCCGGATGATCAGGGCGTCCCAGAAGCTCACACGATGCAGCCGGTGCAGTTCCACAGCCTGCACGATAAGGGGCACGCCGACGACCACCACCTCCTGTTGGGCGTGGAGTTCCATCGTCCGCTGAACGTGTGCAGGGTCGATGCCCAGCTTGCGCATCGCGACGACAAAGTACTCCTGCAAGACCTGCGTGGACAGCACTCCGCGGCGACTTGTCACCATGTCCTCTATGATTGCCCGCGCTACGTCGCGCTTCGCCCCCGCGTCCGCATCATCCGCGTACACCAGCACGTTCGTGTCGAGGAATACGCGCCCGCTCACAACCGATCCTCGTAAGCGTCCTCACGCTTCCACGCCTCGCCTCCGCTGTGGCCCTCTGCTGTCCGCCACTGGGTCCGCAGTGCATCGACGACCGCCTCACGGTCATGCTGTCCGGCGATGGACTCCAGGTAGCGGCGAATCAACTCGTTGAGGCTGGTGCCCTGGCGACGCGCCACCTCGCGGGCCTGTTTCAAGACCGACGCCTGCACCGAGAGTGTCACATTCATGTCTACGCCTCCGCGGACCCAATCTCGACACAGGATACGTGCCCACAGCCTATGTGTCAATCCAGGTGTCCTTCCCGTCC
>CAYTLW010000066.1:0-39404 GCA_964438735.1 uncultured Enterobacteriaceae bacterium
CTTTTATTCAGGGGTTGCGCGAGCAGATCGGGGGCCATTCGTCTTATCCCCTGTGCACCCAAAGACAGGCCCTTCAAGCCCGCCGGTTCTGGTTGTCACCAGAGACAGCACCTCGCGTCGCCCTGAGTTGACGATTTTCGACCAAAACTGCAAAATAGTCAGGATCGGCGTGAGCAACCCCGCGTCTGAGCCGGAGCTTCATGTACATCCCCCGTCTGGCAGAGCGCGCAGTGGAGCGTCTCTCCGCCTCCTTTCCTGTCGTCCTGTTGACGGGCGCCAGACAGGTAGGCAAGACGACGATGCTGCGCCATCTCGCTTCGCAGCAGCAACAGGAACGCGCCTACGTATCCCTGGACGACTTCGCCGCCCGCTCCCTGGCGTTGGAGGATCCCGGGCTCTTCCTGCAGGCCAATCCGCCGCCGGTGATTATCGACGAGGTTCAGCACGCGCCGAACCTGCTCGCCCACCTCAAGCCCCGGGCTGATCGAGCCGACGCAATGGGGGGGTGGTGGCTCACCGGATCGCAGCACTTCCCGCTCATGCGAGGGGTCTCTGAGAGCCTCGCGGGTCGTGTAGGCATCGTCACGCTGATGGGGATGTCGACCGCCGAGGAATCTGAAGTTGAGCACCCGTTGCTTCCCTTCCGACCAGATCGCCCGACGGCCGGGGCTGGGGCGGCCACGCTGCCGGACGTCTTCGACCGCATCGTGCGCGGCGGTTTCCCGCGCCTGTTGCACGCCGACGCCCCTCCCGTGGGGGCCTGGTACGACGCCTACCTGCAGACCTACGTGGAGCGCGACGTGCGTTCGCTGATGAACATACGCAACCTGGCGGACTTCAGCCGCTTCCTGCGCGTTGCTGCCAGCCGAACGGGGCGGCTGCTCAACTACTCTGACATCGCCCGGGATGTCGGCGTCACCGTCAACACAATCAAGGACTGGCTCGAGCTGTTGGTGGCGACATTTCAGGTCCACTTGCTGCGACCGTACTTCAGAAACATCGGCAAGAGGCAGACCAAGAACGCCAAGCTCTACTTCGTCGACCCGGGCCTTGCCTGCCACCTGGTGGGCTGGCGCAGCGGCAGGACCGCGTCGTCCGGGGCCATGGCGGGAGCGTTGTTCGAGAACCATGTTGTCGCGCAACTGCTCGCCAGCTACCGGCATCGGGGCCTGGAGCCACCGCTATGGTTCTGGCGCGACAAGGAGGGACATGAGGTCGACGTGCTCATCGCCGAGGACGGGAAGTTGTTTGCCGTGGAGGTCAAGCTCAGCGCGGCGCCAGACCGCAAGGCCTTGGCAGGCATGCGGGCGATTGAACGTAGCGGAACGCAACTGGCTGAAGGCGCGGTGATTTGCCTCGCCCAAGAGCGGATGCCGCTGACTCGGACTGTGCAGGTGATCCCGGTTTCGCATCTGTGACAGCGGGGTCAGACCCTCACATATGACTCCTGTGAAGGAACGGAGGGTCGAGGCAGAAGGCGTGAGGTGCAAGCGCTGTCGTTTCGCAACGACGCCGGACTGGCAACGCCAATTCAAGGAGTTGCGGTGCGGCAGAGCGCCGCAGATCGCGTCTTCTGGCCGGCCCGGAGTTTGTTCACAGGAGTCACATATCACAACTCTCCGACGCAACCCGATGACTGACGGGCAACAGCGTAAATCCAAGCCGAAAACCTCATACGAGCGGGAGGCAATGCCAGCCGGAATTGCCCGCCAATTTGGCGGTATTTTTAGGGACTTCACCACGGACCATGGAGTTGCGCCACAACAACATGATATGTGAGGGTCTGACCCCATTCCCTCGACTCCCGGGAAGGCCCCGGAGCTCGAGTCGGCCAGGCGATAGCCGGCTACGCTTCAGGTTCCTTGTGATCAACGTCAACTGCTTCTGCCGGTCGTGTTTGAAGGGCAACGTCAAACATATGTCCTCGGCTGAGCTGGTTCCCCCGCAACGCCTCGACTCTGGATCGCTTTGACGCGACCATGGCAACGTCACCGGGGGACCGGGCAACGGACAAGGAACTCAATGAACCAACGCGTCATCTGGTCGACAGTCCTGACGCTCGTGGCATGTTGCGTGCCTGGAACGGCCGCCGCCGCCGCTTCTGGCGCCGCTCCCACTGTGGAAGGTCCCCCGCGCGGGCCGACCTGGCACGTCGGCGAACACCTGGTGGACAGCTTCGTCGGCTGGAATGCGCCGGTGCACCTCGGCTCTGTCGCAGCGACGGCTCTGCTGGTCACATACGACATTGACTCTGGCGTGCAAAAGTGGGCGGCCAGCCACCAGGAAGTGTCATTCTCATGGGCGCTGCCAGGGCTGTTGGGGGGCGCCAGCATACCGGTCCTGCTTCCGGCCGGCATGTGGTTGCTGTCCGACGATCCAGACACCCTGCAGGGAGCCGCCGCCGCAGCACAGGCTGTGGTCATTTCCTTCGCCGCCAATACCCTGCTCAAGGCGCTCACGGGCCGCGAGTCGCCGCCTCACGAAGACCACGCGGACGACGGCCGGAGCGTCGAAGAGCGCAGCCGCGGCTTCCGCTTCGGCTTCCTCAGAGGCGGCGTGTTCGAGGGCTGGCCGTCGGGTCACTCCATGGTGAATATGGCCCTCGCGGCCTCCCTGGCGAGCTACTTCCACGACTCGCGCGGCACGCAGATTGCCGCCTGGACGTGGGCCGGATTCGTCATGGCGACGGTGACGTTGGGCGGGCGAGGTCAGGTCCACTGGTTGGCCGACGCTGTCGCCGGCGGAGCCATGGGATGGTGCATCGGCCACACCGTGGGATCGGGCTTTGCGACGAACCGCAAGAGCTCGGCCGTGGGTTCAACGGTCGCCGATCGCCTGCTGCTCACGCCAATGGTTGCCGGGGGTCGGACCGGACTGCGGCTGACGTTGGGCTGGTAGCGCGGCGCGCCAGGCAGCTCAACAGGCCATGAAGGTCAAGCTGGACGGACTGCCCGTTTCTACTCCCGACTGCCGGCCGTCCCGGTCGTGCCCGCCCAGTGGGCAGTGCCACCCGATTTCCAACTGGCTGGAATCAAACGGAGGAGCGTCGCGCCAGCATCCCGTGCCAGTGGGCATTGCCACCCGATTTCCAGCTGCTCTCGCGCGTCATGATTTTTTGACGTTATGGCGTTACAACGCCAGGGCGTCCTTGGAGGTGCGTCATGGCAGGATCCCAGCGAACAACCGTCTATCTCGAGCAGGATCTGCACCGCGCGCTCCGCCTGCAGGCTGCCGAGACTCGCACCAGCGTCTCCGCGCTCATCAACGACGCATTGCGAGGCTGTCCCTGGCCACAACCGGGTCCGGCATCCTGGAAAGCCCTCCAGGGGCCGGTGACCTGACGATCCAAGGCCGTGACCTCGGCCAGAAACCCAAGCAACCGGTGCTGATGTCGGCCAGCGCTGAAGAACCGCCGTCAAATCGGGACGGCCGGGCAAAGAAGTCCAACGCCGGCCTTGCTGGCCAAGCCGTCATCCAGAGCCGGGTGCTCAAGCCGCGTCGCGCCACTCGTAGCGGTGATGTAGACCGCCGACTCGCGAGAGGGAAACGACCTCCGCTGCCGCCGATGGCTTTGAGATCACGGGCCGGCGATCGGGCACGTTTCCGCCGAGGCCCATGTGCCCACGGTCGGCGTGGTAGTGGTCTACGAAGGAACGGACCAGCTGGACGGCGTGTCGCTCACCGAAGACGACGACGTGGTCGAGCATCTCCCGTCTGCAGGACCCGATCCAGCGTTCGGCCACCGGATTCTGCCATGGGCTGCGGTAGGCAGTTCGACTGGGCTTGGTGCCCACCGACTTGATGAATCGGACGACATCCTTGTTGAAGATCGAGTCGCGGTCGAAGATGAGGTACTTGGGGGCCGTGTCGAATGGGAAGGCTTCGCGAAGCTGCTGGATGACCCATTGCGCTGTTGGGTTGTAGGTGGCGTTGAAGTGGAGGATGTGCCGGCGCCCGTGGTGGATGACGAAGAACACGTAGAGCACGCGCAACCTGATCGTCGGCACGATGAAGAAGTCCATTCCAGCAATGGCTTCCTTGTGGTTGCGCAAGAACGCGATCCAACGCTTGACCACAGCGGGATCCGGGTCTCGCCGAAGGAATCGTCGGATGTAGCGGGACACCGTGCTCTGCGAGACGTCGAGCCCGAGCATGGCCAACGCGCTGTGGATGCGCGGCGCGCCCCAGTTGTTCTCTTCGACCATCCTGCGGATCAGGTCGCGGGTGCCAGCATCGATGGGCCGACGGCCTGGAGGCCTTCCACGCCGCGAGATCTTCGCCCAGTGGCGGCGGAACCGGCGCCGGTGCCAATCGACCACGGTCTCAGGCTTCACGATGATGAGCACGCCGGTCCATCTCGTCCATCCCCGGCGAAGGGCAAGCCAGAAGCCGCGAACCGTGTCGCGCAGATGAGGTCGAGGACGCCTCTGTTTGAGCGCAGTGACCTGCTGCCGCGGCGCCAGGTTTTCCAAGACAAGCTCGCTCTTGGACCGACTGGCCGCCTGAAGCGCTTGGATGAGGACGGTCAACAGGAAGACGACAAGCTGGTTCATGACCGCGGTCTCTGGCAGGTCACGGTCCCGATCTCAACATCCGCGGCCACGGAGCCGGCAAGACGCGGCAGAGGTGGGGGGGAGTGACAAGCACTTGATTTTGCGGGCCGACGGAGTTCTGACAAGGGACAGGTCTCCACATCCTCTGGCTTGCCCCAACCCGTCGTTTTCGTCGGCAGACGGGTATTGAGGAGGGACAAGTTGCCCCACCAACAACACCATGGTGTGATCCCCACCGTTCCAACCGACCGGACGGTGCTGGGGAGTTCCGCCATGAAGTATGCCAGGTGCGCTCTCAACCGCCTTCTCGCCACCCCCCTGACCGCCCTCCTGCTCATGGCGCTCAGCCCCGCCTGTGCCGGCGATTCCAATAGCCAATCCAAACCCAAGACCCAGTGTCTGGGCGGTGCGGGTGCGGCGCCGCCGGCGATGATGTGCTGCGACCTGGCCTCGGGTGCGGTGGCGCCGGCTTCGCAGAACGCCGTTTGCGAAATGGTCTGCCCAGAAGGCCAGGAGATCTTCCATCCCGACAAAGGCGGCATCCCGGCGTGCAGCCTGGTCGACGCTGGCGCGCCAGACGCCGGCTCAACCGTCGACGCTGACCCTGTCGACGTCCCCCCTGTCGACACCAACACCGCTTTCAACTGCGACGCCGGCTGCAACACCTTCAAGGTCTGCGGCTCCGCCCTGCCCCAGGACGCCTGCCTGGCCCTGTGCACCGACACAGCCACCGCCGACGGTGCCAAGACCTGCCTGACCACCAAAGCCGACTGCGACAGCTTCATCCCCTGCATGTTGGCGCTGACCAAACCGACCACCACGCCCCTGCGCACCTTCGATGACGGCAAAGCCGGATACGCCTTCCGTGCACTCGCCGGCGACTTCACCGTGCCCACCACCGCCGGTGACTGGCACTTCGCCGACCACTACGACGGCCACGACAGCTATCTCTTCGCCTTCATGGGCAAGGACCTGGTCACCTACAAGGATCAGCAGGGCAAGGTGCACGACTACCTGGCGCAGATCTGGTACGGCGCGACGGTCGCCGACCTGACCAACCTGCTCAAGGCCTCGCCGAAGAACGTGCACTACTTCTTCGTGCCCTACACCGACAAGGGCGGCGGCGACGGCAGCAAGACGCACCTGGACTCCATGTCGAGCCGTTTCGAGGAAGCGCTGAAGGCCTTCTCACCGGTGGATCGGGCCTGGTGGAAGAGTCGCATCCACTACGTCACCAAGCGCGCGCCGCTGCCCAACCAGCCGACGGCGGGTGGCGGCTTCCTCGACGGCTGGTTGGCCGATTACACGGCCAAGAAGGGGCCCTTCAACCTGGGCATCGACCGATTTCAGCGCATTCGCCAGATCGGCTCGCTGAGCTACGTCGGCAGCCCGAAGATGCACCTGTTCAACTTCCAGTTCGAGGCCCACAGCTACAACTTCGAGTTCGAGCGCGAGGGCAAGCTGGACAAGAACGCCAAGATCGTCTCCATCGTCGACAAGGTGCCCACCAAGACCTCCGAGCACGACGTAGAGCTGCCACCGGCCAGCGAAATGGCCACCTACGACACCCTCGAGGTGGACCTGGGCCACTACTGCAAGGATCACATGTGGCAGAACTGCTTCGAGTGGGATACCGGCGCGCGCCTCTACGTGGTCGAACGGCCCGCCGTGGAGCCAGACCCGGTGGTCGGCCAGGCGTGCGAGGGCACAGCCACCCAGGCCTGCGATTGCATCACGCCACGCCAGGAGACCGTCGCCCGCACGCGCAACTGCAAGAAGGCCAAGGATGGCAAGTCGACCTGGGGCGCCTGCGCCTGCCAGAAGACGTCGCTGGTGCAGCGCTGGATCACCACCTACAAACGCGAGGGCCGCTGGGTGAGCGACGCCAGCCACGCCCTGTACCACCTGGCCAAGGGCGGCAAGGTGCGCTTCCGGTATGAGTGCGGCTACGCCTACATCCTCGACATGAAGCTGCGCCTGCGTAAGACCGGCAAGGGCGGCGTGCCCAACCAGGTGGTGCCGCTCTTCACCGGCGGCGCGTTCAAGGCCAACTACAACGACAAGTACAAACCCAAGACGGTCGCCATCCCCAAGTCCGCCAAGCGGGTCGAGGTGGTCACGGTCATCACCGGCCACGGCTGGGGTCATGAGAAGGCCAACTGCGCCGAGTTCTGCAACCACACCCACCACTTCAAGGTGGGCGACAAGACCTTCGTGCGGGACCACCCATGGGTGGGCGACAACTTCGGCTGCGCCAAGCAGATCGACAAAGGCGTGGTGCCCAACCAGTTCGGCACGTGGACGCTGGGAAGGGCTGGCTGGTGCCCGGGGCTGGAGGTGACGCCGACCATCTGGGATGTGAGCAAGCAGGCGCCCGCCGGCAAGGAGGTGGTCATCTCCTACCAGGGTCTGTTCCAGGGCAAGACCTATGTGCCCGAGAAGGCGCCGCCCGGCCAGTACAATAAGGGCGGCTTCGGGGCCCAGATCAACATGGACAGCTGGCTGTTGATCTACCAGTAGACCGGGCGCTCACGCGCACGGGATGCGCAGCTCCACGCTGGCGCCACCTCGCGGCGATGACCCGATCTGGAGTTCACCGCCGACGCCAACCACGATGTCGCGGCAGATCGACAGGCCAAGGCCACTGCCCTTGTCTTCTGGCTTGGTGGTGACGAAGGCCTCCAGGACCTTCTCACCCAGATCCTGATCGAAACCAGGGCCGTTATCCTCGACTCGAATGGCGACCGCCTGCTCTTGTCTCGAAGCCGACACCCAGACCTTGTGATCCCGTCCTGACTCCTCGGATTCGCAGGCGTCGAGCGCGTTCATGACCAGGTTGACCACCACCTGGCTGAGCTGCGTGGCGCCGACAGCGGCGACGACGGTCTCGTCGGGTACGCTGATGATCAGGTCGTTGTTGGACTTGCGCCATCGATGGCGGGTCAGCCGCCGACAATCATCGAGTGTGGCTGCCACGTCGCACGAGCCGCCGCGCTTGTCTGGCAGACGGGCGACGGAGCCCATGCCACGCAGGATAGACGACAGGCCATTCAGCGCATTCGTACAGTCGTCGACCAGCTCCTTGCGTTCAGCCGGTGTGCTGCTGTCTTCGAGCAATTGGATCGACAGGCTCAGAATGTTCAGGTGGTTGCGCAGATCATGGCCCACACCAGCGGCCATGCGGCCCACGGTGGCGAGCTGCTCGACGTGCACCATTCTCTCCAGGTCGCGGGATCGTTGGATGCTCAACTCCAACGCCATCTCGGCTTCTGCCTGGGTGGTCTGAGCCTTCAGGGCTTCGGCGGTGGCGTATCGATGTCGCAAGGTCGCCGCCACGCCCAGAACGGCCGCGATGATCAGGCTCGTCGTCCAGAGTCCGGACGCGAGGCTGTACCCGTGACCCGACACGGCAATCGCGGCGCCGCCAACCACCACAGCAAGGCCGGTGACCGCCGCGGCCCCGACGCTGAGCGGCGCGATCGCTGCGGCCAGGAATGGGAACGCCATGAGCCAGCTGTAGTTGGGGCTGGAGACGCCGCCGGTCAGCAAGGCGATCTGAACCATGGCGAGCGTGGAACCGCCGCCTGCCGCGATGGCGGCACCCTCGACGAATCTCGGCGGTCCCCAAGCTGTCATCGCGGCGCAGAGCAGGAGCAGGGCGATCCACGCGGCGCGGAGGAAGATCGTCTCGTTGCCCGGGACGGTGAGCATTGGTTCGTCGGTAATGGCAAAAAAGGCGACCACGGCGGTGGCCACCAGGATGCCCCGGGCCCGGTTGATTCGTTCGGTCGATTGTGTCCGCACCCCAGCATCAAGACCTGAGCTCATGAGTCGCCCCGAACTTGCTGGCGCCGAGGTGTTCGCTGGGCAATCGGCTCGCCAGTCTTGCCAAGTTAGTACCGGTCAACGACATGCATCTGACAAACCTCACACCGCGTGTGCTTGCGACATCTTGTCGGGCCGTACCGCACGGGCCAGACTGCAGCGTGAGCGCGATTCGTTCACGGGAGAATGGATGAACCCTTCACATGCCGCCCACGGGCCCATCACACGCGACCTGAACGCCTACCGCTTCCACACCGAGGTGCGGGTGCGCTTGAGCGAGACCGACGCGGTGGGCATCGTCTTCTTCGGCAGCTTCTCGACCTACATGGATGTGGGGCGGATGGACTACCTGGAGAACCTGGGCTTGCCGACATTCGAGGGCACGGTGCGCGACCTGGTGCCAGGCGCCGTGGTGCATGCCAGCGCCGACTTCCACAGCCCCGCTCACTACAACGATGTGCTGGCCGTGCACGTGCGTGTGGTCCACCTGGGGCGAACCAGCTACACCTTCCACTTCCTGATCAGCGACCGGAAGCGGCCACGGGTGGTGGCGACGGGACGACTGACCCTGGCGTGGCTGGATGATGACTTCAAGCCGATCCGAATCCCGGCCGCCTTTCGCGACGCCATCGCGGCATTCGAAGGCGACAATGTGGTCGTATCAGGCGTCGAAACCTGAAGGATCGCCCATGGATTCGACAGCGAAGTCGCTCGCCGGCGAGTGCAGTTCGGCGGCGGCGGGGCCGGCGATGACGATCTGCCCCTTGCCCGACTTCGCTTTGGCCTCGTAGAGCGCCGCGTCGGCGGCGGCGACCAGGTCGGGCACCGGCTCGCCTGTATCGCAACGCACGCCCGATACGCCGATGGACGCCGTGACCACCGCCTCGTCGTCGTCGAAGACAAAGGCGTGGGTCTCGATGGAGGCCTTGAGCCGTTCAGCAATCCGGCGGGCGTCCTTGATGCGGGCGTCTGGGAGCAGCACGACGAACTCGTCGCCGCCATAGCGACAGGGCACGTCCGTCAGCCGAATGGCGCTCTGCAGCAGGCCCGCCAGCCATTGCAGGACCCGGTCACCGGCCTGGTGGCCGTGGCGATCGTTGACCGTCTTGAAGTCGTCCAGGTCGATGAGCAGCACGGACAGGGAGCCGCCGGCGCGGCGACAGCGGGCGGCCTCTTCCGAGAATCGGCGGTCGAAGAAACGTCTCACATAGAGCCCGGTCAGGCCGTCGATGGTGGCCTCGCGATACAGGCGAGCGTTGTGAATGGCCACGCCGGCGATGCTGGCCAGGCGGCGCAGCCCTTCACGCGCCGTGGCGACGGGCCCGGCAGGCTCCGCAGCTCGCACCGCGCCGCTTGGGCCGAGGTCGACCCCGATGAATCCTTCGGGCTTGCCGGAGACCGCGAAAGGCACCATCAACATGGTCCAGTTGCCGGACTCCGATTCGACCTCGAAGGTCGCCGGCCTGCCGTGCAACAAGCGCTCACCCAGCGCCTCGTGCAAGCCCGCTTCGTCGACCTCGGTATGCAGTTTTCCGGCACGATCCAGCGCGGCAATCTGGCACCTGGGCAGCTCACCATCGTCGTCCCAGATGCCGGCCAACGCGCGGCGACGTTCTGGCACTTCGACGGCGATCGCCTCGACCAGCGCAGCCAGCACCTGTCGAAAGCCGAGCGTGGCGAAGATGCGTTCGCCCACATTCACCAGGCGCTCCAGCTCGTCGACGGTCTTCAGCGTACGTGCCCGCGCCCGCGCCAGCCGTCGGAAGATGTCAGCCAGCACCAGCGAGCTGCCGCCCAGCACGAAGAAGGGCACGGGATCGCTGCGGTCCAGGGTCCAGATGAACAGCGCGGTCAGGGGCAGCATGGCCATCTCGGCGATGAAGCCGGGACCGGCTGTGCCGCGCAGCAGCTTGCGCACCGGCTGACCCTCGAGCGCATAACGCGTCAGGATGACCGCGTACTGCAGGACCAGGAACGCCACGGCGATGCCGATAACGCGCACGGTGAGGATGGCAAAGCCACCAGGCGGGTGCGCGGGATCGCTCCACAGGGTCGCCGCGAGGTGGCTGTAGAGCATGGCCAGGGCAGCGGTGACCAGGGGCGCGAAGACGACCCGAAGGGCCCGTCGCAGTGGGGGTTCCGGCCTGGCATAGGGGCCCAGGCGGCGGATGACGCGATAACCGGCGTAGACGCTCATCACCACCAGCACGGCGAAGGCCGACGGCAGCGGCCCCAGGTGGAACATGGCCGCGATGAAGACGGGCGTGTCCAACGAGAACGTGACATTGCCCAGGGAGAAGGACAAGAATCGGGCGACCAGGGCGATGGGCAGGATCCAGACCAGCAACGAGTCCAGATGTCGGTCGTCGAAGGCCACGCCCAGCGCCGGTCCGGCGAGCAATCCCCAGGCCAGGATGGCCGCCGCGGCGACAACCATCAGCGCCATGTAGGCAGTAGCGGCCATCGACGTGTGGCCGTTGGCGGGGGAACCGGTGGCGGGTGCTGCTGTCTGGGCCATCGTTTGAACACGCCTCGAAGCGAGGGGCGGACTATAACGGGTTTCGTTCCTGCGCCCAATGGTCAATGCTACGTGCCTGCCATGAATCGCCTGAGCACGTGGCGGAGCCGACCATGAGCACGGACATCTCTTGCCAGGAGAGCCCCACTGGCGACGATCTGGAAGGGGACGCCGCCACCGAAGGCCCCGCCGCCGACGACCTTGGGCAAGCCGTGCACGTGTGGTTCTGCCGAACCGAGCGCCTCACCGACGAGCACATCCTCGATCGCTGCGCGCAGGTGCTGAGCGAAGTCGAAACCGAGCGCTGGCAGCGCTATCTGCGACCGCGAGATCGGCGCCTCTTTCTGGTCGCGCACGGGCTGCTTCGCTTCACCCTGAGCCGCTATGCCGAGGTGCCGCCTGAGGACTGGCAGTATGACATCGGGACCCACGGCAGGCCCCGGATCGCGGCGCCGGATGGGCACGTTGAATTGCGCTTCAACCTGAGCCACAGCCAGGGGCTGGCCGCGGTCCAGGTCAACCTGGGCATGGACTGTGGCGTCGACGTCGAAGGAATCGGCCGCGACGTGGACATGGACGGACTCGCCCGAGCGTGCTTTTCGCCCGCGGAACGGGCCGATCTGCTGGCCCTGCCCCGGGCGAAGCGAAGGCGCCGATTCTTCGAGTACTGGACGCTGAAAGAGTCGTACATCAAGGCGCGCGGGCTGGGGCTCGCCATACCGTTGCAAGGCTTCGCCATGCACGTGGCCAACCCGGTGACAGTCGCCTTCGAGCCGGAACTGCAGGACGAGCCGAAGCGCTGGCAATTCCACCTGGCGAGACCGACAGACGAACACCAGATGGCGGTGGCGATCCCGCGGGGCCTGGCGCAAGATGTGCCGGTAGTGATTCGCGAGACTCGATTGCAGTCCCTGGATCGACGCCAGACTGCGCGATGATGGCCACGACCCCGGTGGGTCGGCGCACTGAAGGAGGCCCCACATGGGCGATCGTCTGCATGGCAAATCCTGGAGGAGTAGCCACTCGCTGCTGGCGGTGGCGGCGTTCTGGGGCGCGTGCGGGTTACTCCATCCTGTGGTCGTCACGGCCGCCCCCGGCGCGACGGACTGGCCGCTGCAGTTCGCCGGCATCGGAGACGGCGAATACCATCCTGGTGAGGGCGCCGATCGTGACTGGGTCGACGGCGAGCACCGTAGCGTTTCGCGCAAACTGTGGCCCGTGGCGGGCAACGCCGGCTTCACATTCGGCCGCACGGCGAATCTGGGTTCTTTCAAGGGGCTGGCCTTTGGCCTCTGGGGCCAGCCGCGCAGCCTGATGGAGCGTTCGATCTACTTCGGCGGTCGTGTCGCGGTGAAGGTCTACGACGACGCGCCGACCAAGACGGCCTGGGAGAAGGCGGGCTGGGAGGTCACCGGTGACGAGGGCGACCGCGAGAAGAAGAAGAACGGCGAGGAGGATGGCACAGCCTGGGATTGGCGCATGGAGTTGGAGGCGGTGGCCGGACTGCAGATGTTGCGCCGCAACTGGATCTTCTTCGTCGAGGGCAGCGCCATGTTGCTCGACTTCGGTGTGCCCATGGAGGGCAGCACTTTCGCCACCCTTGGCGTAAACACGGGCGTGCGCATGGTGCTGGCCAATATCATCGGCTTCTCGGCGACGGTGGGCGTGAGTCAGCGCGACCGCTACCGGGCGATCGTCAGCCTGCACCTGGAGGGGCCGACCTGCGGCTTGATCGCCACCGTGGCTTCATTCCTGCCACTTGTGATGCTGGTGCGCTGAGCCGCGGGCGAAACGGCGGCGAATTCGCAGCAGGCTCGCGGCCGTCAACAGCAGCAACAGCGCGGGCCATGCCGTGCCGCCGGAGACGGGCGAGGCGCTACAGCAGTCGTCGGACTCGCTCCCGACGCGAGCCTCGGTCGATGGTTCCGAGCCCACATCCGGTGCGCTGATGGCGTCCGGACCGATGGTCGGCGTGGTGCAGGCACCGTCGGCGATGACCTCGTCGGCCCCGCATCGCACGATATCGACGCTATCAGTGACCTGGTGATCGGCGCCATCCTTCGCGGTGACCGTGGCTGTGTAGATGCCGGCGGGCAGCGGCACTCCGTCGCCATCGAGGCCCGACCAGGTCCAATTCAAGTCGTAGTCCTTGACCGCCAGGGCCCGTTGCCAGGTGGCCACGACGTCGCCATCGGATGTGGTCACCACGATCTTCACGCGGGCCAGGCGGGTGGCGTCGTGCAGGGTGGCCATGATGTCGCTGGCGCCGTCGGCGTGGGGCACGATGGGCGGTGTGGCGCGCAGCTCCTCGATCCACGGAGCCGAAAGATCGACGATGGTGACGCCATCAGAAGCTGTGGGACGCGAATACTGTTTGCCCTTGTCGCCGTCGATCCAGCCGCGCACGGTGGACAGGTAGGTGCGACCCAGGTGGAGGTTCACACCCTCCACCGTGAGCGATGTGGACGCGCTCACGTGGCGCAACGGCACGATGATGCCGCCGTCGCTGTCGGCCACCTGGACGGCGTAGCCATGCACCCCGTCCATGGCCGCCCAGTTCAGGTGAATGCGGTCGCTGATTTCCTGCTCGTCGATGTCCTGCTTGGCCGTGGTGGCCGGTCCCTTGCCTGCGTTTTCGTACAGCCAGTCGGGGCTGCCCAGCACGTCGTGGTCCAGCGCGTTGAGGTAGCCATCCGGTGAGGTCAGCAGCACCTCCACGTCACCATCGCCGTCGATATCGGCGACGATGGGGTCGCCGACCACGCCCCCCCAGTTCATGGACCAGGTGATGGCTCCGTCCAGGGCCGAGACCGCATACAACCAGCCGTCGCTGGTGTGAAAGAGCAGTCTCGGCTTGCCGTCACCCACCAGGTCGGCCACCGAGATCAGCCCGCGCAGCGTGGGCAGGGTCGTGGCGGGTGCGTCCGAAGCCAGCGCCTTGCCACCAGCATATCGACGCTGCCAGCTCTGCTTGCCGGTCTTGGCATCGAGCACGCGCAGATCGGGCGCCGGGCCGACCGCCGTCGCCAGCAAGGTCTGCTTGCCAGCGGGAACCAGCGCAGAGGGTTTGAAGTAGAAGTCGCCGGCGGTCTGCCAGATGGGCTCGTGGCCCGGATTCCGTTCGGCGCCGACGGACTTGAAACCTTCTGACAGGACCACGTCCAGGTCGCCGTCGCCGTCCAGGTCGGTCAACATGGGCACGCCATATTGCGGCGATGGACGGCTGATCTCAGCGGTGATCACGCCATCGCTGAGCCGACAATGATGCCGCTTGTTGTAGACCGAGAAGATGGCGGTCAGCTCCTTGCCGGAGTCGTCGATGGAGAAGTTGGTGCCCAGCAGTTTGCTGCATGGGCGGCCGGGGGCCCACAGGCTCTTGCCGGTCTTGCCGCTGACGATGGTGATGCGGCCTGCGTCGGTGAGTTTCGTGCCCGGCTCTCGGTAGCCGAGCATCAACTCCAGGGCGCCGTCTTTGTCGAGATCGACGGGAGCGAAGACATTGCCGTGGCGCGTCGCCCAGTACAGGTCGACGCCGGGATGGGTATAGCTCCACATCTTGGCGCCGGAGACGGTCCACGCGGTGATGGTGGCCGAGCCGTTGACCGGTCGATGGCGCACGACCAGCTCGCGAGCTCCGTCGCCGTCCAGGTCGAGCAGTGTGCCGACCGTGCCAGCCGGGCCGGAGCCAAATGAGAACTTGAGCGCTGGTGGTGTCAGCGGACCGGCACCGGCCAGGTCGTACACGCGCAGATTCGCGCCGCTGCCGACCAGGATCCGGGGTTGTTTGTCGCTGGTCTTGACGCGAACGGCGGTGAGTGCGGGGTTGGAGCTGCCGCCATAGGTCAGGTCGGCGAGGCCGTCGGAGTCGGCGTCGTTGACCGTCTTGAGGCCCTTGTCCAGGACCCGCACGTAGCCGTCACCGGTGACCACCAGCAGCTTCGGCCCCGATTTGGCGGCCAGGGTGGCGATCACCGCCGGCACCAGCTTGAAGCTGCGCTTGGCGACCTCCTTGACGCCTCCGGACTCGTCCACTCGCACGATGGAGATCGCGTCGATGCGACCGTCACCGTCGCTATCGAGGCGCAAGACATAGTCGGCCGCGGGCACGGATGCGGTCATGGCGACAGCAGCGCCAGGTCCCGGCAACCCCGTCGTCGGCGGAGACGACTGAACCACAGCCGGCGTCACCAGGCCCTTGCCGACGTTGGCATGGGCGCTGAATCCGGCGCTCCTGCTCCACTTGACCAGACGTGCGCTCGCCTGGGGACCGTCCGGACCGCTCTGGCCGACGCTGCAGCGGATGACGGCGGCGCCCTTGGCCCCGATTTGTTGCACTGCATGCGCCTTGATGTGCTTGCCACCCAGCCAGGTGGCGTTGGCCGCCTGCACGGCCAGGGATTTGCCGCTGTGGGCATCCAGGACGTGCACGCGCCACGTGCCGCCAATGTGCTCAGAGGCCACCACCTCGGCTTTGTCGTCGCCGTCCATGTCGCCGACGAAGACGGCCTGAAAGCGATCGGCCTTGACGTCTGGCACCAGGTAGGTCCACAGGCGGACGAGCTTGGCGCCCTGCCGCACCATGCCCCACGCGCCGCGGGTGGAGTTGGCGTTGATGATCTCGTCCGGGGTCGCCGTGCAGATGACCAGCGGTGATCCCTCGGCCTGGGGCAGCGTCGTGGCGCGGTGACAATTTGCGTCCTTGAGGTCGGACGCTTTGGCCAGCAGCTTGCCGGTCTTGCCCGAGAAGGCGTAGATGCGAGACTTGCCGCTGGACTCGTGGATCGGGATCAGCACATCGGGCAGACCGTCGCCATCCACGTCGGTGACTCGCGCTGTGTCGCCGCGCGCCTTCACCTCGTCCAGGAGCTTCGGCGTCGCGGCCAACAAGCCCTTCTTGCCGGTCAGCTTGTAGATGCGCACGGCGCCATCGGCTGTCGAGAGCGCGCCTCCCTGGTCGGCCAGCGCGATATCGGCCACGCCGTCGCCGTCAAAGTCGTTCACGCTGACGAAGTACAGTTTCGGGTAGAGAGCGGTCGGTGAGGTCCACAACACGTCGCCTGAGATGCCCGACAGCACCTGCACGCCACTGCTCAGCCGGACCACCACGTCGTCGATGTCGTCGCCGTTCACGTCGACCACGCTGGAGATGGACTTGGCTCCGATGGGGGCGCTCTTCCACAACACCGTGCCAGACCAGGCTCGAGCGCTGATGGCCCCGCCCTCGATGGACAGCACGTCCTGGTCGCCGTCGAGATCGGCGTCGTGACCGATGGCGCCAGTGGGACTGCCGCCCAGGAATGCCCGCCAGCGCAACACGGGCGCAGCCATCTGGCCGCTACCGGGGCTGTGTCGGGTGAGGTGTACGTCGCGACGTTGCAGGGGCCAGTCGGCACCGGGCGCAGCGTGGCTCCGCGATGCCGCGGTGACGACAAGCAAGCAAACCACCGCGCTGCCCAAGACAGGCAGGCAGGTCGTCGCGGAGAAAGGCGTGGGGGGGCGCATGATTCCTCCGTGCGGTCTTGGCCGCATAGATAGGTGGACGACGGCGCCTGCCAGGATCAATTCTACCCGCAGTGTGTTCGAACTGGAGGTGGTCGGCCGCCACGCCCTGTAAACTTGCAAGGGAATCGACCGGGCATAACCTCGTAGTCCGCTCATTCGGGGGGCAATCATGAGCATTCGGCGCCGTGTCTACACCCGCCATACGGTCAGTCTTCGGGTCTACATCCACATCGGCGACGACTGGGTCGAGGGCGCCACTGTGGATGTCTCTCGTGGTGGCATGTTCGTGCAGATCCCGCGGCTGCTGGAAGTCGGAGAGACGGCACAGATCCGGGCCGAGATGCTCGACGGTCGCATGCTCAAGTTGGGCGGCACCATCCGCCGCGTCGTCCGCAAGCCGCCGCCCGGCCAGCCCGGACCCGGACTCGCCATCGAGTTGACCGACGTAACGGTGGTGGCGCGCGCCCGCTGGGAGGACTTTGTCCTGCGCGTCGGCGGCGAGGCCAAGTCCAACGTGAACATGGACGACGATGGTGCCGGGGCGACCGCACCCAGGCGCAAGTCGAGCATGACGACCGTGCGCGATGGAGGCCCACATATCGTGGCCCGCCCGCGCAACGCCGACGAGCTGCGCGCGGTGCAGCGAAACCTGCTGCGCCACGGCCGCCTGCATCTGCGCTCCAAGGCGCCGTGCAAGCCGGGCGACGACGCGGTCGTGGTGATCATCCATCCCGACAGCGACGGTGAGTTTACCCTGTCGGGCACGGTCGATCGCATGGTGCAGGACGATCGCGGATTGCGCGTTGGTCTGCGTATCACGGTGGGCGAAATCGTCGCCGAGACGCGCGCGGATCTGGCTCGATTCGTCGCCCACGGTCGCGTCACCGCGCCCGCGGAGCAGGCCGACGGGATGGCCGCCCTGCGGCGGGCATGTATCGAGTCGCCTGGCGAGGGCGCTGCATTCAGTCGGCTGGCATGGGCGATGCTGCTGGACCAGGGCGAGGTGACCAACGCGGCGACGGCCTTCCGGCGTGCGCTCGAGTTGAATCCAGCTGACCTGGACGCCTGCTGGGGCCTGGCGCTGACCAGCGCGCTGCTGGACGATGGCGAGGGGGCGCTCCGGCTGGCCGCCCGCGCCCATGCGCGGATGCAGCAGAGCTGACGTACAGGAACCAAAAAGGACAAACCCCGCGCCGGGCCTGGTTAAGGCGGGGCGCGGGGCCGGCAATGCCTGGGATGCGCCAGTCGAACGACGTTGCGATCCCGAAGGAAGAAGATTTCTGTCCAATCAGGCGGTCTGGCCGCCTGGCAACCACTACGTGTCGCTAGCTAGGCATCACCTCACCGTAATAACAGCTAATCACGTGATCACCTCCTTGGAAATCGGCAGTTTTCCTTCCGCGAATCCCATCGCGCCGCGCGACTCGGTGCCGTGCCGGACGAACGGTTCAGCTATGCGGGACGCCCCGCGTCAGGTGGTGAACCCGACAGGCCTGACGATTCGCTACGTCGCCGTTTCGGCCTTGTCCTCACGATACGTCGCCGCGCCCGCGTTGCAAGAAGCCGCGACGCAAGCGTAAGCAGACCGTGATGTTTGACAGCACATCGCGGCGTCCAGCATCCTTCTGCGCGGCCACGCAGTGGCCCGGAAGGGAGGCCATGACGCGAGTCCATACCATCGCCGCGACCCTATGCTGCGCCCTGCTCTGCGGCGCTTGCGGCGATGACGCGTCCACACCTGTCGAAGGCCCCACCACGGACACGGGCACGTCCACCTCCGACGTGACCGTTCAGCCCCAGGATGACGCCACCGACGACGGCACCCAGGACGATGGCGGCGTGGACTCCACAGGTGGCGCCGATGACGTTCAGGTTGATGTCGGGCAGAGCGACGCCGAGCCGGACGCCCTGCCGCCCACCTGCCCCGGCCAGCAGGGCTGCGAGTGCCAGGGTAACGTCGACTGTGACAACGGTTTCTGCATCGATACGCCAGCGGGCAAACGCTGCGCCTTCACCTGTGTGGACGCCTGCGACGAGGCCGGTTTCGTCTGCAAGCTGGTCAACCTGGGCAGCAGCGACAAGATCAGCATCTGCGTGCCCACCTTCCTGAAGCTGTGCAATCCCTGTCAGGCGTCGACCGACTGCGCATCGCTCGGCGTGGAAGATGCGGTCTGCGTCGACCAGGGCGTTGACGGCGCCTTCTGCGGCGCGCCCTGCGCGGCCGATGACGACTGCCCCAAGACCTATGACTGCAAGCCGGTCAAGACGGTCGAAGGCGGCAGCACGAAACAATGTGTGCGCTCGCCCGACGCCGCCGCGCCCGACAAGCCGGGCATCTGCGCCTGCAACACCGAGGCGGTCACCAAGAAGCTGGCCACCCCGTGCAAGGTGTCGGCCAAGGATCCGAATACGGGCGGCGACGTCTCCTGCATCGGCACGCGCAGCTGCCTGCCCGAGGGGTTGAGCGACTGCATCGCGCCACCGGTGACGTCCGAGGCCTGCGACGGCGCCGACAACGACTGCGACGGCGTCACCGACGAGGCCGCCTGCGACGACGACAACCCCTGCACCACCGACACCTGCCTGCCCGGTGATGGCTCGCAGTCCTGCAAGACCGAGCTGCTCGACGCCGTGCCCTGCGACGCCGACGGCAACGCCTGCACCGAAGGCGACCTCTGCGCCAAGGGTGTGTGCAAGCCGGGCAAGCCGAAGAATTGCGACGATGGCAACCCGTGTACCAAGGACTTCTGCGACATGGCCAAGGGCTGCACCCAGACCCAGGACGACGGGGCGCCCTGCGATGACGAGAATCCCTGCTCCATCGGCGACGTCTGCGGCAGCGGCTCCTGCCAGTCGGGCGTGGCCAAGTCCTGCAACAGCCCCGACCCCTGCCTGCAGGCCAAGTGCGACGCCAAGAACGGCAAGTGCAAGCTCTTCGATGCGCCCGAAGGCATGCCCTGCAACGACGGCACCTTGTGCACGGTGAAAGACGCCTGCAAAGCGGGCAACTGCACCGGCGCGGTGGTCAACTGCGATGACGCCAACCCATGTACCAATGAAGGCTGTACGGCGAAGGCGGGTTGCTCCTCGACGGCCAACGCCAACCCCTGCGACGACAACAACAAGTGCACCCAATCCGACGTCTGCAAGGGCGGCAACTGCGCTGGACTGCCGGTGGATATCACCGCGACCTGCGACGACGGCAACCCCTGCACCACCGACCTGTGCAAGCCGGCCTCCGGCTGTGCCCACGTGTCCCATAAGCTGGCCTGCGACGACGGCAATCCATGCACCAAGTCCGACACCTGTGATGCCGGCAAGTGCGTCTCGGGCACCAACATCTGCGCCTGCAGCAACGACAGCGAGTGCGCCAAGCAGGAGGATGGCGACCTCTGCAACGGCACCCTGTACTGCGACAAGGGCGCGGTGCCCTACCTCTGCAAGGTCAACCCCAAGACCGTGATCACCTGCGCCAAGGACAAGGATGGCCCCTGCATCCGCAACACCTGCGCCAGCAAGACCGGCAAGTGCGCCATGCAGCCCATCAACGAGACCAAACCCTGCCCCGGCGACGGCAGCGTCTGTACCGCCGGCGACGCCTGCAAGGGGGGCCAATGCGTGGTCGGCAAGACCGTGGACTGCGACGACAAGAACCCCTGCACGGACGACAGCTGCGACGCCAAATCCGGCTGTCTGCACGCCGCCAATACCGCGCCCTGCGATGCCGACGGCAACGCGTGCACCGTCTCAGATACCTGCAAGGACAAGGCCTGTCTGGCCGGCAAAGCCAAGGTCTGTGACGACAAGGTGGCCTGCACCAAGGACAGCTGCGACAAGGCCAGCGGTAAATGCACCTTCGCCACCCTGAACGTGCCCTGCGACGACGGCAACGCCTGCACCACCGGCGATGCCTGCGGTGATGACGCCAAGACGGGCGCCGCTGGATGCCTGCCGGGCAAAGCCAAGCTCTGCGACGACGGCAACGGCTGCACCGATGACAGCTGCGATCCCAAGACCGGCTGCAAGCACGCCTTCAACAGCGCGCCCTGTGACGCGGACGGCGACGCCTGCACCGTCGGCGACGGCTGCAAGGCGGGCAAATGCGCCGTCGGGCCGGCCAAGAAGTGCGATGACGGCAGCATCTGCACCAAAAACGGCTGTGACAAGGCCTCCGGCAAGTGCACCGCCCTGCCCCTGGATGTGCTCTGCGATGACGGCAACGCCTGCACCGTGGGCGATAAATGCGGCAAGGATCCCAAGACCGGGGCCCATGGCTGCGTGTCGGGCAAGGGCAAGCAGTGCGACGACGGCAACGTGTGCACCAAGGATGGCTGCGACGGCAAGCAGGGCTGCAGCCACGTGGTCGACGTCAAGGTGACCTGGCCCTGCTACGGCGGGCCGGACAAGACCGAGGGCGTGGGCCAGTGCAAGGCGGGCAAGAAGACCTGCCAGGCCAGCGGCAAGCTGAGCACCTGCGAGGGCGCGGTGCTGCCGGCGGCCAAGGAAGTCTGCGACGGCCTGGACGATACCTGCAACGGCCAGACGGACGAAGGCTGCAAGGCGGGCGGATTCCGCTACGCCTTGACGCCGATCCAGTTGTCGTCCAGCGGCGGCAAGATCGGCCTGCAGGGCCGTGGCGGCCGGGTCGTTGCCGGCAGTGCCAGCGGCGGCAAATTGTCGGTGCGCTGGAGTCTGGCGGCCTGGCTGAAAGGCCTGGTTGGCGGCAAGTAGGAAGGGGTGAGCAGATGAGAGCGACACGATTCATCTGGACCGCGGCGATGGTGGTCGCGCTGGCGTTTTCCGCCGGCGAGGCCGACGCCACGGTGCCTGGCGGCATCTCCATCGAAGGCGCGCTGCTGACCGCGGCTGGCGGCCCGGTGACAGACGGTACGTACAAAGTGACCTTCCTGCTCTACAAAGACGCCTCGGGCGGCAAGGCGGTCTGGTCGGAGACAGTGGCCAAGCTGGCCATCAAGGGCGGCGCCTTCCAGCACACATTGGGCAGCGTGAAGAAGCTCACCCCTGCCACGGTCGACGGCGCCAAGGTCGGCTGGCTGGCCCTGCAGGTGGGCGCCGAACCGGAGCTGAAGCGCAATCCTCTCAACGCGGTGCCATTTGCCACCAGAGCGGCCATCGCCGAGAGCGCCGACTTCCCCTACGCCGGCAGCAAGACCAAGGGCGGTCCGGCCAGCGACCTGCAATGCACCGGTTGCGTGAGCGTAAGCGAGCTGAAGATCGACGGTGACCTGGACCTGGGCGGTCACGCGCTCAAGGCCAAAGCCGTGGCCGTGGGCACTGTCACCGCATCTTCCGTGAAGGCCGGCTCCGTCGACGCCACCACTGTGGGCGCCCAGACGGTCACCGCCAAGACCTTCATCGGCGACGGCTCCAAACTCACCGGACTCAAACTGCCCAATGGCAAGTGCAAGGCCGGCCAGGCGGTGGTCGGCGTGGCCGCCGATGGTTCGCTCATCTGCGCCAGCACCGCCGACGCCCTGCCCGCCGACGGGCTCGACAACGTCTCCGGCGGCTTGCTCAGCAACGAGTTCACCTATGTCTACAAGTCGACCGGGCCGGTGAAGATCAAGGATAACAATCCCATCGGCGTGGCCAGCGAGATCATCGTCGCCGACGTGGGCATCGCCAAGAAGCTGACCGTCAGCGTGGACATCTCCAACAGCAACTTCGGCGCCGTCGAAGTGCAGCTCTTCGCCCCCAACGGGGCCAAGTACATCCTGTTCAACAAGGACAAGAACACCAAGGCGCTCAAGACCAGCTACCCGGCGCCGACCAAGCCGGTCAGCGGCGACCTGGGCAGCTGGGTGGGCAAGAACGCCAAGGGCAAGTGGATCCTCAAGGCCATCGACACCGCCTTCAAGGACAACACCACCGACGGCGCCATCAACAGCTGGAACGTCACCGTCGAGGTGCTCAGCACGAAGAAGACCGACAGCAAGGGCGTGCTGACCACCAGCGGCGGCTTCACCATGCAGATCGCCGCCGCCCCGCCGGTCAAATGCGGCCCGGAGCACTTTGGTCGGATGTACATCAACAGCAAGGACAAGAAGGTCTACGTCTGCCGCGACACCTGGGACGCGGTGCTCTTTGCCGACTGCGGCAATGGCATCAAGGAGTTCCCCGAGGAGTGCGACGACGGGGCCAAGAATGGCAACGCGCCCGGCGCCTGCCGCGTCGACTGCAAGAAGCCCTACTGCGGCGACAAGATCGTCGACCCTGGCGAGACCTGCGACGACGGCAACAAGGTGGACGGGGACAAGTGCAAGAACGACTGCAGCAGCCCATGCAAGGGCTGGGTCTACAAGGGAATCTGCCTGATGCACACGACCCTGGGCAGCAACTCCGACAAGGTGCCAGCCGGCTGCAACCCCTACCAACCCTCCACCAACTGGAGCAAGAACGACTTCGTGGCCATCTGCGCGGAAGTCAGCAAAAAGATCGGCTGGTCGGTGAACTGCTCGGCCGTCGACTCCGACGCTGACGGTGGATTGTGCACCAACTTCAAGGCGATCGCTTCGTGGGAGGGCCCCGGTCAGAGCAGCCCCGACGTCTGGGTGCGCAAGCCGACCTTCAACTGGAAGCCGACCAGCAGCAACAGCCCGCAGTGCAAGATCTACAGCTATTCCAAGACCGCCGCCGTCTACGCCTGCAAGTAGACCGAAGACAACAGGGGGAAGAGTACCGTGGGGAGTAACGATCCGCTGGCGATGGATCGCGACCTGTTGCGCGGTTTCGAGCGCGTGGCGGTGCCGGTCCTGGAGACCATCAATCGCAGCCGACTGATCAAGCGGGGCCTGCACGCGACCGTGGGGTGGTTCAATTGTGTCTGGATCACCGCCGCCACCGGCAAGAGTTGGGAGGTGCATGGCCTGGACACCATCAAGCGTCTGGATGCCCCTCAGGGCATGATCCTGGTGGCCAATCACCTGTCATTCTTCGACATGTATATCGGCGGCTCGTTGATCGACAGAAAGACGCACCTGATGGAGCGGGTCTGCTTCCCGGTGCGCGCCAACTGGCACTATCAGGGGCCCATCGGCGTGTTGCTGAACACCGCCATCAGCGGCGCTGCCATGTGGCCGCCGGTCTTCCGCGACGGCGAGCGCCGCAAGCTCAACCACACCGGGCTGGACCAGATGGCCGACTTCCTCGGCAAGGGCGCCTCCATCGGCATCCATCCGGAGGGGCGCCGCAACAAGACGGGCGATCCCTACACCTTCCTGCCGCCCAAGCCGGGCCTCGGTCTGCTGGTCGAGCGCTGCCACCCGGACGTGGCCATCGTGCCCTATTTCATCATCGGTCTGACCAACGACTGGAAGCACGAGACGACCCGTTGGGCGCGCAAGGATGGCGAGCGTGGCGAGCCGATCCGCATCCGTTTTGCCGAACCCATCCGAGCGGGCGACGTGCGGGAGGGACGAACTCCGATAGAGGTGGTCGAGACGGTCATGGCGGCGATTCACGGCGAGGCGATGAAGGACAAGGCCGCCCAAGATAACGCGGCCAAAGAGCGAGCGGACGGCGATGACCCGGCGCACGCCACGCCTGGAGCCACCTGATGCGCGTCGTCGTCGCCCTGACGCTCATGGTTGCGGTTGCTGGCTGTGTGCGGCCGTCGGGAACCGGCCTCGCGCCGGCTGCACAAGACACGTGGCAGGATGTAGCCGAGAGCGATGGGGGGGATGTCGATGCGCACACCGGCGGCGCGGTCGACGCGGGCCCGAAAAAGACCGCCGGAGAGCTGGCATGCGAACGCTGGGCCGATGACCGCAAGGATCTGAGCGAAGGCAAATGGGATGGCGCCATCGCCGGATGCCTGGCCGGTTCATTAAGCGATAACGCCATCGAAAACACGCTCCGCGTGGTGAACCTGTACCGATTCCTGGCCGCCCTGCCGCCCGTGGTCGTCAACGCCAAGAAGAACGCCGACGCGCAGGCGTGTGCGCTGCTCATGCGAGCCAACAAGAAGCTCTCGCACACGCCGCCAAAGAGCTGGAAATGCTGGACCTCCGCTGGCGCCGCGGCCGCCAAGAAGAGCAACATCTCCACAGCACCCGCCGTGAGGTCGGTCGACCGCTACATGATCGACTCGGGCAGCCACAACGCGGTGACCCTGGGCCATCGACGTTGGATCCTGTCACGCACATTGGGCCCCATCGGCGTGGGTTCCACCGCCAGCGGCTCGTCGTGTCTGCACGTCATCGGTGGCAAGGGCAAGGTCAAGGTCGCGTACACCCCGTGGCCGCCCGCGGGCCCGGTGCCGCTGGCCGCCATGAGGCCCTACAAGGGCGGTGCCGTGGACCATACCGGCTGGTCGGTGCAGAGTGATTCGATCAACCTCAACGGCGCCACTGTGAAGGTGACGACCAACGGCTCGCCACTGCCCGTGAAGACGCGCCCGCTGAAGCCGTTCTTTGGCAGCAAATACGCCCTCGCCTTCGTGCCATCGGGCTGGAAAGCCGAAGCCGGACGTACCTACAAGGTCGAGGTGGGCGGTATCGGCGCGCCCTTCAGCTATGAGGTGGAAGTGCTCGGTTGTAAATGAAGCGATCGCATCTCCAGGAGCCTGAGATATGAGCCGATCCAGTCACCAGCACGCACGCCGGGATCCAGGGGCGATCGTCGGTGGTCGATATGAGATCACCCGTTGCCTGAGCGAAGGGCAATTCAGCGCCTTGTACGAGGCCCGTCATCGCACCACTGGCCACCCCGCAGTGATCAAGCTGGCGGTGGCGGACGGCACCGATCCGACCAACGCCGTCGCTCGCTTTCGTCGCCAGGTACGAGTCCTGGCCCACCTGAGCAGCGCCCATACGGTGCGCTTGTTGGACGCCGGGCAGGACATCGATGGCACGCTCTTCATGGCCTTGGAGTTCCTCGACGGCCTGACCCTGGCGACAATGCTCGCCCATCCGCCCAAGCAAGGGCCGGCCATCTCGGCTGCAGCCGCGCTGGAGGTGGCCGTGGCCGCGTTGCGCAGCCTGGCCGAGCTGCATGTGTCCGGCCTGGTGCATCGCAACCTCCGTCCATCGCATGTATTTCTGCACTGGCATGGAGTCGATGAGTTCGGCATCAAGCTGCTGGACTTTGGCATTGTCGGTTCGGTGACCTCGGTGCTGACCGGTGCCGGCAGCGTGGTCGGCACGCCGACCTACATGAGCCCGGAACAGGCGACGGGCCGGGACGCTGACGGCCGCAGTGATCTGTACGCATTGGGCGTGCTGCTCTTCGAGTGCTTGGAGGGCAAGCCACCCTTCGAGGGCGAGGTCGTCTACAACGTCATCCACCAGCATGTGACCGCTCCCCTGCCGCCCCTGACGTCGGCCGCCGCCGGAGGCCTGTCCGCCCGCATGGCCGGGCTGGTCACGCGCTTGATGGCCAAGTCACCTGATGATCGGCCTGACGGAGCGACCGACGTATTGGAGGAGATCGCGTCCTGGCCTGAGCGCCAGTCCTCCGATTCCGAAGTCCTCAAGAGGGCCGCAAATGGGGCCCGCGCGCGGGCCGTCAGGGCGCTGCGAATGTCAGCACCGCCGACCAAGCCGACGTCCAGGCGCGCTTCCTCTCCACAGCGGCCGGGCGCTGCGGTAGCGAAGACCCGGCGAGCGGGCCGCCCCTCTGTCGATGACACGAAGCCGGGCGGTCGCCCCGGTCCTCTGCCGGGCAATATCGAGGAGATGCTCGGCGCCGCCGGGGGGAGCGGCAGCCATCCGTCCATCGTGGGGCCGGGTCGCCCTGCAGAGGAAGGCGCGCCAGCGCCGTCGGTGCCGGACAACAAGCGGCAGCGGCTCAAGGGGCTGAAGGAAGCGGCGGACTGGCTGGCGGAGCGGGACGAGTCGTGAACGTCAGAAGCCGATCCGCCGCATCACGAATCGCGGCAGGCGCTTGATGACAAACATCACCCAGCGCCAGATGGACGGCGCGTAGACGACCGGTTTGCCCTTATCGATGGCCGCCAGCACGATCTTGGCGACCTGCTCTGGCTCGCCGGCAAATGGTGGCGGCTTCAGGCCCGATGTCATCGCCGTCTTCACGAAGCCCGGCTTGACGCAGATGGTGTTCAACCCCTCGGAACGATACCTGTGGTCGAGGCCTTCGAGATAGGCGCTCAGGCCGGCCTTGCCGGCGCCGTAGAGGATGATGGGTTTGCGGCCCCTGTCGCCGGCGACCGAACTGAAGGCGACCAGGGTGCCGCCGCCATTGGACAGCAGGCGACGGCGAGCGAGTTCGCAGAAGTCCACCGTGTGGGCGAAGTTGGCCGCCAGCATGCGTCGCCGAAAGGCGCGGTCGGACTCGAGCCGCTCCTGGGAGGCGAAGAGCGCCGCGGTGATGACCACACAATCCAGGCCATCCATGGCGGTGGCGGCCCGCTCCAAGGCCGGCCCGAAGGTGTCAGGTTGTTCCAGGTCGCAGTGCGCGGTGCCGACGGGGCGTTGCTTGGATCGCACCTCCAGGTCGCGCGCGCTGCGCTCGAGCTCGTCGGGCAGGTGACCAAGCAAGAAGACCCGATCGCCACGACCGGCCATCTGGCGCGCCAGGGCGCGGCCCATTCCGCCGGTGCCACCGAGGATCGCCACCTTCATCACTTGCCTCCGCCGGCCGTCACCGGGTCGTCCAGCAAGCGCACGCTCTGAGCGCTGCGCAGGCGGCGGTCGGGATCCCAGCTGTCGCGGACCTGCAGCCACCGGCCCAGACGCTTGTCCATGGCCTGGAAGTGTTCTGGCCGGGACAGGCTGTCTTTTGCCAGGTAGATCCGGCCCCCATCCGCCAAGACCTGCTCGTTGAGGGCGTCGACCAGGTCCTGGGTATGCTCACGCAAGGGCATGTCCAGGGCGATGGACATGCCGGGCATGGGGAAGGAGAGCGTGCCGCGGCCCTCGGCGCCGCAATCCTTCATCACGCAGAGGAAGGAGACGCCGCGGCGGGCCGTGACGATCTCCATGAACCGGCGCGCCGAATCGGGCAGGCCTTCCCGCGGCAGCACACATTGGTACTGTGTCATGCCGCGATTTCCATAGGCCAGGTTCCACTGTCGGATGCGATCGAGGGGGTAGAAGAAGGTCTCCGCCGAGACCAGGTCGACCTGCTTGCGGCGCCACTGCTTGAGGTAGATGAGCGACGCCGCCACGCTCATGGTGAAGTCGTTGATCAGCCAGGAGGGCAGTTGAAAGGGCACCGTCACCGTCCGCCGCCATGGCGGGATGGGACCGGGCGCCTCTTCGGCTGTGGCCCAGCGGCCGCTGTAGAGCACGCCGCGGCCCATCTTGTCGCCCCGGGCCAGGCAATCGATCCAGCCGACCGTATAGGGCCAGACCGCGCTGGCGGCGGTCAGGCCCGTCATGAAGGCTTCGAGCCCGTCGAAGCGCTCGGTCTCTTGCAGGATCCACGGGCTGGGCACGCGCTCGAGCTGGATCTCCACCTCCAGGATGTGGCCGGTCAGGCCCATGCCGCCCAGGGTGGCGTCGAACAGGTCGGTGTGCTCGTCCGGCGAACAGGTGCGAATCTCGCCGTCGGCGGTTCGCATGCGCAGGCTGGTGACGTGCTCTCCGATGCAGCCGGCCACGTGGTGGTTCTTGCCGTGCACGTCGGCGGCCACCATGCCGCCCAGAGTCACGTACCAGGTGCCGGGGGTGACCGGCGGGAACCAGCCGCGGGGCAGGAAGGTCTGCACCAGGTCGCGCAGCGACAGACCCGCTTCGGCGCGCAGGCGGCCGGTCTCGGCGTCAAAGGCCAGGATGCGATCGGCCAGCGGCGTGGTGACCACATCGAGCACACCCGGTGGCGGCAGCGCGGAGTCGCCATAGGACCGGCCGAGGCCGCGGCTGAGGGTCGCGTTGCGGGTGGCGGTCTCGAGGTCTTCGGTGAGAACTTCGCGGCCAGGCCGGAAGGCGCGTCCCCAGCCTGCGAGCATCGGCACGTCGGCCGACGGCAGGACCAGGGGGCCCTCGGGGCCCGGCTTCTTGTCGTCGGCAACCGACATGATGTCGCTCACGATGTCCGGCGAGATGGCGGTCACGGCACCTGGATGCGCTCGATTCGCTCGTCATTGCGGCGCAGGTCGGTCCAGGTCTGCACGCCGACCTCCACGGTGGAGGACTCAGGCAGCAGCGCCACGTGCACCGTCCAGCGTTGGGTGGGCAGGCCCGACGGCGCCAGATTGCGCACCCGCTCCGCCACCACATCGGCGACGAAAGAACGCAATTGTGGCAACCAGGCGCTGATCTCACGCGGCACGGGCGGCACCCTGCCGAACAGGACCACCGGCTCCTCGACGCCTTGCCACGGCGTGTCCTCGTCGGACATGACGCGCGCGGCGCTGGGGTGAAAGTGCAGCATCAACACCTCGAACCAGTCCTCGCCGCGCTGCTGGCCGCGGCGCCATTCCGGGCGCGAGGTCACCGGCTCGGCTGGATAGTCCAGGTGCAGATAGGATTTCCGCACCCCAGGCGCCTGTGCGCAGACCTCCAGGTCGGCGTACTTGAGCACGTGGTGCAGTCCCTTGCCGTGTTTTTCTCGGATCACGTGGCGGATGATCATGTGCACAGCCTAGCATCGTGCGGCGCCGGGGCAAGCCGGACTGCGACTTCAGTCAACCCCGGCCAGTTGTCGAAGTCGTGCCTTGCATCGTCCCTTGGAGTCGCCGAGCGCAACGCAGCGATGCAACAGGTGCCGGGCGGTCTCGTCCGCCACCAGGCCGGTCTCGCCGGAGCGCTTGACCTGGCGCAGGCGCAGGTCGGCGATCGCCAGCAGCGCGCGCGGCTTGTCAGAGGCCAACTGCATCAACCGCAGGGCGACGGGCTCGGCCCTGTCGTGGTGATTGTCGCGAGCCAGGGTGAAGAGCAGGTCGATCAGGAACTCCACGTCGTCGCCAGTGGTCAGTCCGGGGACCAGGCCCATGCGGAATTCGGTCGGCGCCGCCGGGAAGCGCGTGTGAAGACGGAACAAGGCCTGTGCCTCCGGTTCGGAGATGGGGTGCTCGCTCAGCCACTGCTCCAGCAGCAGCCCCGTGCCCACCAACGGCCAGCTACGGGCGTCATGCCGACGGACCAGGCGTGCCCGGCTGCCGGCTTGCAGGGTGCGCGTGGCTCGATGTTCCAGGATGGGCAGATCGTCGCGATGCAAGGGTCCCGCCGGCAACCTGGCAGCGGTGTGGGACGCAGACATGGCCTGCAACGAAAGCAGCGTCGTCGGGCCGTGGATGTCGACCCGCGCCAGATCGGCTGCGATTGCGGGGTCCAGGGCGCGGGCTGCGAGGCTGTCCAGGTCCACCTCCAGGGGCTGTGCTGAGGCCACCAGCAGGAGGTCGTCCGGGTAAAGCTCCCAGATGGCCACATGCGGGAAGACCGACCGCAGGGTGCGAATGACCAACCCCAACAGCTCGTCGTCCATTTCGTAACAGTGAAACCACTGCGCCAATACGCCACCTGGCGACAATCGGCTGCGGACCAGCTCGAACGCCTCGACGGTGAACAGACTGCCGCCGCCGGCCATCCAGGGGTTGGAGGGTTCGCTGATGATCACCTGCCAGGGTCCTTGCTGACCGGCCAGCCATGAGCGGGCGTCATCGCGCCAGAGGTGCACGTTGGCGCGGTCCAGGGGCGCGCCGCTGTCGGCGTCGAAATGACGCGAAGCCTCCACGACCGCTGAAGAGATCTCCAATACGTCCACGTGTCGGCCGTGCAATGCGGCGCTGCCGACGCTCACACCGCTGCCCAGGCCGATGATCAGGACACGCTCGGGATGGGGATGCAGCAGCAGCGGGATATGCGCGCTGGCCACCTGGGTGAGCATATCGCCACGATTGCTGGCGTCCGGCTTGCCGTTGATCTTGAGGACCTTGCGGCCATTCCTCTCCAGCACGGTGACGGTCGCATCGGCGCCGTCGCGGTGTAGTCGAACCGTCTCGCGCTGCCAGCGCTGCTGCCACGCCTCAGCGTCCGCCACGTCGGGCAGGTCACCGCGAAACGCGCCGGCGGTCAGCAACCTGGGGTCCCAGTTCAGCGGCACGATGGCGATGACAATCAGCACCGCCGCGCTCAGCGAAGCGACCTGGCGGGAGCGCCCCGCCATCGGCCACGGCAGGGCGGCCAGACCCGCGACCACCAGCAGCGCGGCGCCTGTGCGCAGGACCTCGGCCAGGCCCAGGGTGGGCACGCCCCAGGTGCCGCCAAAAGCAGCGCCAAGCACAGAGCCCACGGTGCTGGCGGCGAAGACGAACGCCGTACTGCTGCCGCTGGCGCCGCCATTTGCCATGGCGAGGCGGCCAGTCAGGGGCAGGATCACACCGGAAAACGCTGCCGGCAGGGCGACCAGGGTGACGACCAGCGCGGCCTTGGCCAGCTCGATATCGGCCCAACCGCCGCCGCTGTTGGCCGCCCAATGCCGCAACTGGACCAGCCACCAGGGCAAGGATGGCACCGCGGGCAGGCCAGCGAAGATCAGACCACCGCCCACAGCGGCGCACATCGCCAGCGCCTGGCCGGACGGTTGATGGATGCGCAGCCATCGATTCAGCAGCGCGCTACCCAGCGCGATTCCACCGACGAAAGCGGCCACCACGAGCGCAAAGGAGTGCGTGGAGGAACCGAGTACGACGCCAAAGATCCGAAACCAGCCTGCTTGCACGGCCATGGAGGCCGCGCCGACCACGGCGGCGATCACCAGCAGGCGGGTGAGGGAGGGCAGGTGGATGGTCGAGGACGAGGACGCGGGGCCGCTCCCATGGAGCTCGTCCGCCAAGGCTGCGCCCCCGGGCGCGGAGGGGTCGGCGGGTCGCCACCTGGACAACAACAGCGCCATCAACGCCACGCCACCGTTGACCAGCGCCGCCAGGCGGATGGAGTTCGTCAATCCCAGGTGTTCGATCAGCACGTAGCCGGCCAGCAGCGCTCCGGCCACCGCTCCGGCGCTGTTGGCTGCGTACAGGGCCGCCAGGGCCCGTCCGCCACGATCTGCGCCCCGTCCGAGCCCCGCCACCAGGATCGGCAGGGTCGCGCCCATGCAGACCGTCGGCACCGCCATCACAGCCGCAGCCTGCAACAGTCGCCCGATGGCAGTCGTGGCGCCCTGCCCTGCGAGCAGCGGCATCAACCACGGCGTGGCCGCGCACCACAGCGCGATCACCAGCTCGAGCACTCCATAAAGCGCCAGCGGCCTGCGCACGGCGTCTGCCCGCCGTGCCACCAACAGGTAGCCCAGGCCGAGTCCGGCCATGAAGGTGGCCACCACGGTCGCCTGCGCCACCGCGGTACGGCCCAGGTGCACCCCGAGTTGCCGGGCCCATGCGACCTCGTAGACCAGCGCGCACGCCCCCGAGGCGAACAACAGGCAGGCCGCCAGCGCCGCGATGGCGCGGTCGTGCGTGGATGCCTTCACGAGATCAGGCCTGGGCCGGCTCGCCCATGTGGAAGGTGATGGTTTCGCCCTCGGGTACCAGGTCCTCGTCGTCCAGATTGGAGCGGGCGACCATGCTGGCCAGACCGTGCAGCGGGCCGACCGCGAAGGCTACGGCGTCGTTGCCATCGGCCATTCGACCGCCTTCGAAGGCAGCGTGGCCCAGCGCCATCAATCCCCAGCCGGCGACAAACCAGCCGGCGGCGCCCAGCCAGAGGGGACGGTAGGGGCCGAAAACGACCAGGCCCAGGCCGCCGCCGAGCACCATGGGGGTGCCTGCATAATGCAGCGCCCGGTTGATGGGATGTCGGTGGGCGTCCCGCCAGGCGTCGATGGCGAGGTCGATGCGGGATCGCAACGTGTCGTCAAAACCGGGATGCTCCTCGCGCCACTGTTGCTCCATGCCCACAAGGCCGCCGCCAAGCAGGGAGAGGCCGACCATCTTCCGGCCACCCAACAGCGCGCCCAGACCGGTGGCGGTGGCGGCGACATTGCGGGCCGGTCCCTCGGGGACCAGGCCGATGAGCTTGCGAATCATGTGGGTCTCCTGGCGGGGGCGTTGAGGTCGCCCGGGACATGATAGGAGTTTGTTGCCGGTTGGGAAGCGGCACGGGGCAGTTCGAACATGAAGACCTTCGCCTCCCGTTGCGCTATGCTCCGCTGCCGAGGTCTGAATGACGCCGTCAGAACTGTCAGAATTGCAGCGCGAGTTGGCTGCGTTGCGCGCAGATGCGGGCAACTGGGGCGAGGCCGCGGCAGAACGCGAATGGGTCCGCGCGGTGATCCAGCAGGCCCCCGCCATCATCAGCGTATTTCGCGGGCCGGACCTCATCGTCGAGTTTGTCAGCGACCTGTGGCGCGATGCCGTCGGACCGCGCGAGATGATCGGCAAGCGCTATCGGGACGCCTTCCCGGAGTTCGCCGAGCAGGGCTTCGCCGACATCTTCGAGAGCATCTTCCACACGGGCAAGGCGGAGTTCGGGCACGAGGTGCGGGCCGACATCGACGACGCCGATGGCGTGCGGCAGGAACGCTACTTCAACTACGTCTGGCAGCCGATCCGCTCGACGGAAGACGAAGTCATCGGCGTGGTGACCCACTCGGTGGAGGTCACCGAGGGCGTGCTGGCGCGCAAGAAGATCGAGTCGGCCGAGCGCCGCGTGCGCGACATCGTCGACAGCCTGGGCGGGCTGGTCTGGGAGTTCGACCTGGCCACCCAGCGGCTGACCTACGTGACGCAGAACGTCGAAGCCATCGTGGGCTACAGCAATGAGGAGCTGGCCGCCCCGGACCTGTGGCCGAAGATCGTGCCGGAGTCCGACCGGGCGGAGCACTGGCGGGTGGCCGCCGAAGCCGCGGCGGATCCCCAACAGAACGGGTTCGTGCACGAGTACCGGCTCCACGGTGGAGATGGCCAACTGCGCTGGTTGCAGGATGTGGTCAACCTGGTCCGCGACGACGACGGGCAGGTACTCTCTCACCGCGGAATCACCCTGGACATCACCCAGCAGAAGCGAGCCGAGGAAGAGCAGCGCAACATGCAGGCGAAGCTGGTCGAGGTGCAGAAGCTCGAGAGCCTCGGCATTCTGGCCGGCGGTATTGCGCACGACTTCAACAACCTGCTCACCGGCATGATGGGCAACATGTCCATCGCCCTGTTGGACTTGCCCGAAAACAACCCCATCCGCTCGCGCCTGGATGCGGTCATGACCGCTGCCCAGCGTGCGGCCGAATTGACCCACCAGATGCTGGCCTACTCCGGTCGCGCGTCTTTCCGGATCGAGACCGTGGATTTGTCCACGCACGTGCGCGAGATCGCGGGTCTGTTCGAGACCAAATTCAAGGAGGGTGTGCAGCTGCGGCTGGACCTGGCGGAGGACCTGCCGCTGGTCCAGGCCGATCCGGGGCAACTGCAGCAGGTGCTCATGAACCTGGTGATCAACGGGGCTGAGGCCGTGGTCGAGGACCGCGGCACGGTGCACGTGACCACCGGTACCCAACAGGTCGACGCTGGTTATGCTCGACGCCTGCATGCCACCAGCCCGGTGCGCGAGGGACTCCACGTATTTGTCGAGGTGAGCGACAGCGGGTGCGGCATGGACGACGCCACCAGGGCGCAGATCTTCGACCCCTTCTTCACGACCAAGTCTACGGGGCGCGGACTGGGGCTGGCTGCGGTCGGCGGCATCATCCGATCCCTTGGTGGCGCCATCAAGGTCTACAGCAATCTGGGCAAAGGCTCCACGTTCAAGGTGCTCCTGCCGGCATCCAAAGGTGAGTTGGCGGACCGCGACGCGGTCGAGATCTCCGACTTCGGCGACGGCAGGCTGGTCCTGATCATCGACGATGAAGAAGATGTGCGATTGGCCGCACGGTTCATGTTGGAGCGGCTGGGATTCGAGGTCGTGGAGGCCAATGATGGCGCCGCCGGGCTGCAGACGTTCTCAGAGACCGCCGATCGCCTCGCTTGCGTGATCCTGGACATGACCATGCCCGAGATGAGCGGCGAAGAGGTGTTCCGGCTCATCCGCAGGGAGCGGGACGATGTGCCCGTGGTGCTGTCTACCGGCTACGCACGCACGGAAGCGACGAGCAGATTCCATGGCCGCGGGCTCGCAGGGTTCCTGCAGAAGCCGTACACCATCCAGCAGCTTGCAGAAGTGCTACAGGCCACGTTGAGCAAGTCGGATGATGCAGGCTGAGCGGCAGAACCGGATCGTTCAGGCTGCGGGCGTCTCTTCGAATTGGCCGGTGTTGTAGAAGCCGGTCAGCAACGCATCCTTGTCGCGAAACCGGGCCAACAACCACGCCGAGATCTCGTCGTCGTCCGTGGGAACCTCAGCGATGGGGAAGCGGCGCACGTGCAGGTGGGTCACGCGCACATAGCCCTTGATGTACTGCCACAGCGTCGGCACGCCATCGACGTAGCCGATGGTGACGTCGTAGATGGCCTCGACGTGTCCGCGCAATCCGGCGACGGTGGCGGCGAAACCCTTGGTGCGCGGGATCAATACGTGCTCCGGCGGCGTCATATCGCGGCTGGCCGCGAACTGGCGCGCGGCCTCCAGTTTGTGTGGGCGGAGGCGTGTGCCCTCGACAAATGAGATGAGCCACAGCGGCACCTTGTCGCCGACGATTCGGCCGAAGGTCGCCTCGATGGAGGCGCGGTCATCGCTCCAGCTGCGTCGCACGAAGAGGCAGTCCAAGAAGACCATGCCCCAACCGATGCCCGGCACGAACTTGATGGGGTATTTGACGAACCATTTCAGGTCACCGAGGCGGTCGCGGGTGCGGGCGTAGGCCATGAGCATGACGATGTCGGGCATCTGCTGGTGGTTGGCCACGACGATTGCGTTCTCCCGCATGGGCACCGGGTCGCCGCTGACCTGCAGTCGAAACCCCCACTGCAGCTTCGAGGTCAGCACGCACGCGCCCCACCAGGTGTTGGCGCACCAGCGATTGACGCGGCGAAATGCTGAGCGCGAAAAGGGCAGGAGCAGCAGCGAAGATGTCTGCAGGACATTGATCAGCAACAGGCTGACAAACAGACCGATAGCGACCGGCACGGCGCCCAGCCACCCGACCAGGCGGTGGCGCGCAGATGCGGGCTCGCGCAACGGAGGCAGGGGCATGGTGGACTCCGGAGCGCTGCGGTCTGCGTGAACGAGTGAGCGTCAACGCGGGGCGGGAAGATCGAGCGGCAGCGGAGGCGCTGCGCCATCAGCATACAACGTGGCATAACGCAGGGTCGAAGTCAGCACGCTCTTGACGTAGCGGCGATTCTCGCGGAATGGAATCGCCTCGACGAACTCGTCCAGCTGCAGTTGGCCACGCTTCTTGAGCCACTTGTTGGTGTTGTGCGGGCCGGCGTTGTAGCCCGAGGCCACCAGCGGGTACTGCCCCTTCACCCGACCCAGCAGGCGGGCCATGTAGCCGACGCCGAGGCGGATGTTGAGGGCCGGTCGCTTCAGCGTCTCGTGGGTGATCGGTTCGGCCACGCTCATGCGGCTGGCCATCTTGCGACCTGTGGGCAACATGAGCTGCAGCAGACCGGTGGCCAGCACCGGGCTCTGAATGCGCGGATTGAAGCGCGACTCCGAACGCATGATGGCCCAGACGAAGCTCGGATCGACGCCGCTGCGCTTTGCTTCGGCCTGCACGGCGGCGGCAAAATCGGCCGGTCGGGGGTACGCCAGGCGCCAGCGCTCGAGGTTGTTGCCGACGGGCCAGAAGTCATCGAAGCGGCGATCCCGCATGGCCTTCGCGGTGCCCTTGTTGTACTGACCGACCGCGTGGTGCAGGAGCGCCTGCAACATACCCGGCTCGCCCCGCCGCTCGCGTGCCAGCTTCCTCCACTGGACCGCGGCGAGCTCGCGCGCGGCCGAAGTGCTCAGGCCCAGGCGCATCAACTCCATTCCGGCGAGCAGGTGGCGGTCACGAAGCAAGTCGGCGTTGGCGACGAGAACGCTGGCGACCTTGCGCTCTTTGCGTGCTGCCTGCCAGGCCTTCTTCGCGGCGGCCGGCGCCATCTGTTGCAGCCGGATGCGCGCCAGCCAGCCATACCAGGTCAGCGGATGGTCGCGGATGATGTCGGCCCAGGCCGCGATGGCTTTGGCCCTGCCCTTGCGCCCGCGCTTCGCCTCAGCCCGACCGAGCCAGTACTTCAGACGTCCTGCGTTGTAGCCTCGCGATGGTTTGCGCCCGGCGTCGATGGCCGTGCGGGCGGCTGCGGAAGCCTTGGCCCAGCGCCGTCCCTTGTAGTGATGCCAGACCAGGTCCCAGCTGGCGTACTCGCCCATGTCGCCGCCGTGGTTGATGGCCCGCTGCAGCAGGGCATTGGCGCGCTTGTCCTGGCCGCTGTGGCGAGCGATGCGCGCCTGCCAGCGCAGCACGTCGTCCACCAGGGTGGTCTTGGGCGCATGCTTGAGCACCAGTCCGAACATCGCCCGCGCCTTCGCCGGCGTGCCGCTGCTGTTCTGGCGACGTCCGGCGCGGTACCAGAGTTTGGCCCACGCCGGCGTCTTCGGGCAGCGCTTCACCGCGTTGTCGTATTTCGCCATGGCCTCGGGGCGGCGTTTGAAGTACGTCTCCACCACGCGGGCTTCGGTCAGGGCGGCGGTGCACCAGTCGTGGCTGCCGGGCGGCCGTGTGGACATGATGGTCCTCGCCTCGGCCAGGGCGATCTCGCGCTTGTGCAGGCGACGGGCGGTGCTCATTCGGCGCAGGCGCTCGGTTCGATTCAGCCGCGCGGCGTCGCCCGGCAACCGGCCCAGGTGATCCATCGCCTTGCGCTCGGCTCGGGTGCCCGGGAAGCGCGCCCGCACGGCCCGCAGCGCCTTGGCTGCACGCTTGTGGTCTCCCGCCGCGGCCAGCGCCACGCCAGCTTCGATCAACACCTCGGAACCCGGTGCCTTGATCCAGTGCAGCAGCTCACGCCAGGTGGCCGCCGCCCGCTCATCGCGACCCTCTTTGGCCAGGGCCCGGGCCCTGAGCACCAGGACGCGATCGCGGCGCACGAAGTCGGGTTTGGTTATGCCGTCCAGCAGCTCCAGCGCCCGCCCGGCGTCGCCGGCCAGGGTCGCCGCTTCCGCTGCCCACAGGCGCTCGTGGTTGGCGAGCAGTCCGCCGCGTTCTGCCAGCGCCGCCAGGCCTGTGGTTGCCGGCACGTAGAGCCCGGCGCGGTGTTCGCTGAAGTGGCGCAGAAAGCGGGCTCTGTGCAGGTCCTTGTGGCCCGGATGAGCATCGATCCAGAGCGTGAAGGCGCGCGCCGCATCCGCCCACTTCGAGGCGTCGAAGAGCCGCCGCGCTTCGGTGCCCGCGAACAGCGGCTCGAGGCCGCCAGCATCCACAGGAGGAGGCGGCAGAGCCTTCGGGGCTGTCGTCACAGTCGCAGGCTGCGCCAGGGCCGCTGCGGCCGGAGCCGGCGCCTGCAGGTGTGCGGGCGGCGGATCGAATGTGGCGCTGCGCTTGCAACCGCAAGCGGCGAGCAGCAGCAGAAGGGGCGGAATGGCGACGAGGAGGTGGCGTCTTGGCATCACTTTGGCAGCTTCTCACAGGGGCGCGGCAGCGCAAGTCTGGGCTGACCTCCGCATGCCAACCGCCGAACCTACAGCTTTATTGCCATGGGTCGTGGCACGCCGTTGCTGTCGTTCACCCAGGAGTAGATGTTGTTGTAATGGGACGAGTACTGGACGCTGACCTTGGTCGCGCCATTGACGCTGATGACCCAGCTGACGCTACCGCCGTAGTTGGTGAAATTCGAGCTCGCCGGACGGAAGCCCTCACAGATCATGCGCGCCTCGGAGGTCTTCCCCTCGTACTGGATGCGGGCCTTGACGAAGCCGTGTGCCGAGCCATTTCGACGGATGCGGTAGTTGGCGATGACCAGGTATTTGCCGGCTGAGGGCAGGTTCATGTACTGGAGCTCCTTGTAGCTGTTCCAGCCCATGGAGGTGTTGCCGGAGGTCCAGCCCTCGGCGCCCCACTTGGCCGCGCTGCCGCCATTGACGCAGTTGGGCGAACCGTCGTTGTTGATGCCCTGCACGAACTGTCCAGAGCCGCAGTCCTTGCCGCTGAGGGCGAAGTCCTTGCCGGTATAGACCTTGCCCTCGTCGGGCGCGCAGATCAGCTTGCCGTTGGGGTCGACCCCGCGGGTCAACTTGCCGGCGCCACAGTCCTGGTCGCTCAAGGCGAAATGCAGCCCGCCATACTTGGTGTCGGCGTCGCTGGCGCATACCGGTTTGCCGCTGGCGTCGATGCCGGTGACGACCTTGCCCTTGCTGCAGCTCTGGCCACTGAGGGCAAAGCTGTTGCCGTTGTAGGTGTTGACCTTGTCCTTGGTGCAGGCTGGCTTGCCGTCCGGCGTGTGGCCGGTGAGCACCTGCCCGGCGGGGCAGAGGAAGGGATCGATGAGTTTGGGTTTGTCCTTGATGTCGGTCCAGGCGCCCGTGGAGGCCACCTTGGCCAGGGACGAGGACTGGACCAGGCCCTTGAGCACATCGGCGGACAGGTGCCCCTTGGTGACGCAGGCGGTGCAGTTGATGGAGTTGGCGGCGTGGGCACGAACGGCGTAGGCGACGAACTCGATCGGTTGTCGAGGCAGCTCTGGCTCGCCAGCGATGGAGACGCCCAGCCACGCCGCCTGGCCGGACAGAAGGATCTTGGTGTCCAGGTCCTTGAATGAGCCGATATGCATGACGAACAGGCCTTTGTTCACCTTCACCGCCGGGCTCACGTCGGTGTACAGCGCCTGGCCGCCGGTCTGCTTGTCGTAGAAGCTCACTGAGATGCCGTATGTACCGTCCGCGACCGGCAATCCGGCAGCGGTGCGGGCGACGCCGCGCATCCCGATGATGACCTTCGGCGCCGCATCCGATGTCGCCGGTAGCAGGGCGATCGCAGAGAGCGCAGCAAGTGACAGCGCGATGACTCGATGATTCCGATGACCGACAGGCGAGCAGCTCATTGGGGGCTCCGGGGTAGGCGTGGCGGTGGCCAACACGCTGAGGACCTCGACATCCTAGACTCGACTTTAGCCCCTCGTCACCCCATCGCGACGACTCGAGCCAGGTAGCTTGCCAGTCTGGCGGCCCGAT
>CAYTLW010000067.1:0-38702 GCA_964438735.1 uncultured Enterobacteriaceae bacterium
TGCAAGGTCGCGCAGCCGCGAAGCGGCGGTAGTCGTTAGCCTGGGGCGTGAGCCCCAGGACGTCGGACCTCTCCCCTTGCCCAGCCGCGAAGCGGCGGCAGAACGTCGCACCCAACGGGATCGGCCTTGGCGAGGTACTCCCTGTGCCGGGGGTTCTGTCGCCGCTTCGCGGCTTGGCCAGATGGGACCGCAGGACCTGGGGCTTACGCCCCAGGCTAACATCTGACGCCGCTTCGCGGCTCTTTCGCGACATGGCCCGCAGAGGCTCTCTAGCCTCCGAGGAAACAGTGCCTTCCGCGACAGCGCCAACGTCGTCAGGGGGGGCGAGGCTTAGTGCAATCGCTCTGTCCGCGGGCTCCCCCTGCTGCCACAGACGCGCGGATATGTGGCGACCGTTCTTCTCAAGCCGGAGGGCGGCACCCCTGGCATGACCGTCGAGCGACGGCACACCTGCCCATCGAGGCCGGCATGGGCGCCGGCGGTGGTGGTGGAGGGTTTTTCGGCACGTCACTCTTCTGCGCCGATGGCAGCTCACCCGAGGCGAGTCGTTCGGGCAGCATCGGCATTCCCAAGGGCTACATTCCCCGTGGCCAACTCGTCGCGGGCAAGGAGCTCGCCGTCGACGCGTGGGGAGTCAGCTGCCCCGGTGGCGAGAGCGTGGCGATGTTCCTGAGCATGTATCGGGAGGGACCGCGTTGTGCGCCCAGAGGCTTCAAATTCGCCCCCGCGTCTGCGGAGAGGGCCTATGTCGCGGCGGGAAACCTTCTGGACGATGGCAAGCCGCTGAAGGCCCTCGAGGCCATCGATTCGGCCCTTCTTCTCGACGACAGGGTGGTCACATTTCACCACCGTCGAGGCGTGATTCTGATGGTGGCGAAACGCTTCGCCGATGCCGAGGCGGCGTTGGCCAGGGCCATGGGGTTGAGCAAGCCGGGGCTCTACCTGCGTCTACATCACGGCATCAGCCAGATGGCCCAGGGCAAGCGGCCGCCCTATGCCCGGACTGTGGCCGCCCTGCGGGCTGAGATTGGCGCCAAACACAGGCTGCGGGCGGAGTTGGATTGCCGCCATGCCATCAATGAGCATCACCTGGGGCGGACCGCCAAGGTGCGCAAGTTGGCGGCGTCAGCTTGCGGTGCGGGCTACGAGGTCTGTTGTACGTTCCCGCCGGCGTCTGGGAACTGAGGCGATCGGCGCGCAGTACGACGTTTTTAACATTCGGGTGCCGTCTATTCCTCGCCGCTGCGGCGTGAATTGGAAATTGGACGTACCTGACACGAAGTTCTGCAAACTCAGTACAACTTCAAGCACCGGTTGCCAATCGGGCTGACGAACTTGAAGCAGCACTGCGGCTTGCTGCCGATGGAACACGACGTGGTACTCGACCCGCTCCACTTACCGGCCGTCAGCATCGCCGTCGCCGACAGCTTGACCGTGCTCGACTTCTCGTAGCTCGTCCCCGACAGCTTGAACGTCACCGACGCCTTGACCTCGGAGTTGCTGCTCTTGGTCTCCTTGCACTTGCAGCGGAAGCCCGGCGCGCCACCCCAGCAGCTGCCACAGGCCTTGCAGCTGCAGCCCTTGAGCTTCTTGGCGACCTTCTTGGTGACGTCCTCGATCCACTTGAAGAGGAAGGTGCCGATCTTCCAGGTGGACAGGGTCGCGCTGCCGCTGACGCCGATGCCGGTGGACTTGGGGCCGGCGACGATGGCGACCTTCATCTTGACCACCTTCAAATCCGCGATGGCCTCGCCCTTGAAGCCCTTGTCGTGGCTGACGTCGAAGCTCAAGAAGGTGGACTTGGGGAAGGGGTAGAGCTTCATCCAGCCCTTGCCGTCGAAGGCGAACTTGACGTCCTTGGGGATGGTGCCGGCGATGTCCACGCCCAGGGTGAGCACGTAGGTATTGGCCTTGAAGTTCGCGTCGAAGGCGGCGCCCTTGGTGCCCAGGGTCCAGCTCGTGTCCGCCTTGAGCAGGGTGGCGAGGTTCATCTTGCCGGTGCCCTTCCAGGTGGCCGAACCGTTTGTGGCGAAGGTGGCCGAGGTCTTGCCCTTGAGCACCGGGCTGAGGTCCAGGATGCCGCTGGCCGATGCCAGGGTCTTGCTGCCATCCCACTTGTACAGGGCCGAACCGCTCGCCAGCTTGAAGCCGGAGAACGGCGTCAGCGTGCCGGCGGCGGACATGGTGTAGGGCTTGGGCAGGCCGTTGGCGCCCGACTGCAGGGTGTAGGACTTGGTGGTGCTGGCGCCCAGGGCCGAGAGCTTGGCGGTGAGCTTGAGCTGGTTGTAGCCGCCGACGAAGGGTTCGGTCATGTGCATATGGGCCGTGCCTTCGACGCTGAAGACCTTGTGCACCTTCAGCTTCAGACTGCCGGTCAGGTAGACCTGGTCGACCGTCTTGCCGGAGATCTTCACGTTGGTCTTGATGCCGCCCTTGACGGTCATCTTGGCGATGCCCAGGTCGAGCTTCGCCGAGGCGCCGATGCCGGACTCCGTCTTGCACTCCGAGGGGATGCTCTTGTCGGTCTTGCTCCAGGTCTTGCACAGCCAGAAGCGTCCGCTGGCCATCTTGAAGCCCAGGGGTTTGAGCGTGGCGGTGCCGGCCAGGGCGTAGTACCACTGGCTCTTCTGGTACTTGATGGCGCCCTTGACGGTCGCCTTGACCCAGCCGCTGACCGCGCTGACGTCGGTGGTGTTGGCGATCAGGGTCGTCTTGTCGCCCTGGCCGCGCTTGACCGTGGTGGTGCTGTCGAGCTTGAACAACTTGCCGGTGCCGGGCTTCATCTTGGCGTTGCCCTTCAGGTCGAAGTTCGACACGCCTTTGTAGAAGCCGGTCAGGTTGCCGTCGAAGACCGTCGGGATCTTCAACCTCGCCTTGGTGATCTCCAACCCCTTGGAGGTGTGTAACTTCACGGCGAGATCAGCGACCGGTATGCCGCCGAATTTACCCGCCTTGGCGGTGCCCTCGAAGCTGGCCATGGGGTTGGTGCCGAAGCAGGCCGCCACCTTGCCTTTGAAGGTCGCCAGGACCGGGATCTTCAAGTCCGTATTGCCAGAGGCGCACAGGCGCGCAGGGTTCCAGTCGTAGGTGATCTCCACCTTGGCAGCCAGGCCCAGGTTGACGCCGTGGTTGATGCCCAGATCCAGGGCCGCCAGGGCCTTGAAGCCCGACTTGTCGAGCTTGATGAGCACGTCCACCAGCTGGCGGCCGAAGACCTTGACCCCGCCCTGCACGTTCAGCTTGACCGGCGCGTCCAGGGTCGAGAGCTCGAAGATGCCCTGAATGGCCAGCTTGCCCAGGCCCTTGCCCAGGTTGACGCCCAGCTCGCCCTTTTTACCCAGCAACGTCTTGGTATAGATGTGGTAGCCGCTGCCCAACTTGCAGGGTTTGTCGCTGAAGACGGCGCCGACCTTGTCGTCCTTCTTCAGGCAGCCCAGACGCAGCACCGAGCCCAGGATCGGTTGACGTTTTCCTTCCCAGTCCACCGCCAGCAGGGCCGTGGCGTCGATGAAGGGCAGCACCTCGCCCTCGAAGTTCAGCTTGGTGGGATAACGGAACTCGCCCTCGATGAGCAGGCCATCATCCCAGTTGTTCTTGCGCGCGTCGGGTCCGTCGCCGGTGAGCACGAGGCCGCCCTTCTTGGGGATCGGCACCACGGTCAGCTCACGTGCATAGAGGCGGCCGCCCATGGCTTTCTGGGTGTAGGCCAGGTCGGCGGCGAAGGTGATCCCGTCGGGGTTGCCGGACAGCTCGAGGAACTTCTTTGGCAGCTTCAGGTCGACGCCGGCGCGGATGGCCCAGCCGGTGTGCAGGGGGTTGGCCAGGGGCCAGTCCATCTGGAAGAAGAGGTCCTGGTTGGCCGGGTCGATGGCCGGCTTGGCGCCGCCTTCATAGCGCCCGTGCCAGGGATCACCCATGTCCAGGCGGCTGTTGCGCATGACCGTCTGCTTGTTGATCTGGTCGAGCTTGCGGTCGAAGTCGGCCTCCCAGCGGGCGAGCAGGGTCTTGTCGATGTGATAGCCCTTCTCCAGGCGCAGGGCGCGGCGGCCGATCTCGGCCTGGCTGCGGGCCGCGGTCCACAGGCGTACGTCGTCGATGTGGTGGAAGTTCTTGCCCATGACGATGTTCGCCGACACGTCGGGCAGGCCGAAGCGGGCCAGGTCATCCTTGGTGCCGAACTTGCCGTCCTTACCGTGGGAGCTGTCGAGCAGTTCGGGTTCGCCGCCGTCGACGTAGATGCGCACCTGGTGAGTCTTTGGATCGCGGATCACCGAGACGTGGTGGTTCACGGCCGGATGGATGACGCCAAATCGGGTCTTGACGATGCGGGTGCGTTGCGCGGCTGGCACGCTGCCGGAGTTGGTCTTGAAGGTCACGACCAGGCGGCCCTTCTTGGTCTTGCAGTCGAGCTTGTTGCCGTCCAGGTCGATGGCGCCTTCCTCGCAGGGCGCGGCCAGCTCGTCGGTGGCGATGCGCGCACCAACGCCGTTCTTGTCCCGTCGGTCGAAGAGCACCGCGGCATCCTTGCCCGCCTTGACCTCGGTGGCGTGTACCCAACCTTCCCAGGTGGCCCAGTTGTGGTTGCCCTTGCCCAGGGGCACGCGGATCTGGCCCCCCTTGAGCTCCACATAGCGGCGGAAGGGGTCGCCGGTGAGCTTGAGTCCCGGCACCAGCTGGATGGGGCTCATCCAGCCCTTGATGGTGGCGCCGTAGACGTCCAGGTCGCCCTTGAGTTTGACCTTCTTCTCCTTGCCCTTGTCCGGCCCGGCGAGCACCTTGAAGCGCGCATCGGCCGCCAGCTTGAAGCCGAAGGGCCAGTCGACGCCGAAGCGCTCGTCGTTGTGGGTGTGCATGTAGAGCAGGAAGCGATCCAGGCCGAAGGATAGCGGCCCCAGGGTCGCCTTGCCGAGCAGCTTGCCCGCCGGGATGAAGTCCAACAGCGGCTTCCACGGCGCCTTGGTCTGCACGAACTTCTTCTTGTCGAAGTCGTACATGCGCAGGACCTTGGCCTCGTCGATGAGGGTCTTCAGGCCCGCCAGCAGCAGGTTGGTCAGGTCCACCATGTCGTCGGTGCTGAGGTTCTGGATGTCGAAGCGCAGCAGGATGGGCGGCAGCTTGGGGCAGACTCCGGGCAACACGCAGAAGCCGGATTTGCTGGGCACGGTGTCGAAGTAGAGCGTATGGCCGAAGGTGAAGACGCTCTTGGGCAGCTTGTCCATCAAGGTGCCGTCCGGGTTGACGCCCACCGGTGAGTTCAGCTTGTTGCCCTTGATCTCGGGCCATTCGCCGTCGAGCTTGTTCTTGAGCAACAGCGCCTGGCCGGTGTAACCGAAGGCAGTGGGTGTGGGCAGCCCGGGCCGGAACTTGGCCGACAGGCCGACGTTGAAGATGGCTACATTGGGCAGCCAGAAGGGGTTCTTCCACAGGCCGCTGAGACCGATGGTGCCGCCCATGGCCAGGGTTTTGTCCATCTCGAACTGGGCCAGGCCCTTGAGGACGTTGACCTTCTTCTTGCGGTCGATGGTCTCCACCGTGGCGTGGCCACCGGCATAGAGGCGCAGGGTGCCGGGGAACTCCAGCTTGACGAAGACGTCGTCGAGCACCAGGGACTTGAGCGTCGGCACGCCATACTCGGGCTTGATGAGCGTCCACTTCAGGTCCAACTTGCCGAGAATGTAGAACTTGCTCAGCCCGTACCAGGCGAACTCGATGGTCGCGGTCGGATCGTCGAAGAGATGCTTGAAGTGCGGGATGATGGCCGTGCTGCGCACCGCGGCGCCGGTCTTGACCTGCCAGGTGGTCTCCTTGCCGTTGGACTTGTCGCCATCGAGATCGATGGGCATGGCCTCGGCGCCGTTGCTGGAGGCCAGGAAGACGATGGGCCGGGCTTCCAACTTGCCGAGCTTGTTCTTGCCCTTGCCAAAGACCACCTCGTGTTTGCCGACCTTCATCTTGGCCTTGGCGATGGGCACGGCGAAGGTGAACTCGGGCAGGCTCGACAACGTCCCCTTCTGCTCGTGACGGGGCCAGATGACGTAGACCTGCGCCTCGGCCGTGGTCTTGTCGTTGCCAGGCAGTTTGATATTGGACGTGGCGACCAGGTTCATGACCATGGGCACGGCCTTGGCGGTATTGAAGGGCACCGACAGGTCGACCGTGCCGCCGGATCCGCCGATCTCGAAGCGACCGGCGCCGATGACCTTCTTGAAGGGCTCGGACGAGGGCCACTCGCAGGTGGTCTTGGAGGCGTTGCAGCCCTTGGGCAGGCGCACGCCGACGAAGGTCAGGCGATCCTTGCCCACGCTGCCGCGCAGGATGGCGTGGGTATTCCAGGGCGCCACCTTCTGGGCCGCCAGGTTGACGTCCATCTTGCCGACGATTTCGGCCAGCCAGGCGCCCTTCTCATCGAGGGTCGCCAGGACCTGCGGCTTCTTCAGCGCCGCGATGGCCGCGCCGCCGCTGCTGGCCAGGGTGGCGCGGTCATCCTTGAGCTTGCTGGTCACCGCCGAGCGCACCGCCATGGCCGCCTTGCCGCCGTGGATCCAGACCGCCCCGGTGACGGCGCCGAAGACCGCCGTGCGCAGGTCGTAGGGCGCGCCGATGGGCATGTTCCAGAATGCCTGCCACGGATTGCTGCAGGCGACCTCGCCCTTGTCCTTGCAAGCCGGTGCCAGGGTCGTGTTGGCCCGCGCCGGGCCGCCGGAGAGCCACTTGCCAGCGCTGCCGCAGGCCTTTGGGGTGGCTGCGGACTGGTCGATGCAGGCCCCGCCGCGCCAGAAGAAGCGGCCGTGGAAGCGGTCGCCAGGATCGACGGCGACCTTGCGCCAGGCGACGTCGGCGGCCGCGCAGGCTTTGGCCGTTTTGGCCGGACTCACGCAAAGACCGCCCGCCTCGCCGAAGTCGAGCACGCTGCGCAGGACCACGCTGGCCTTGTCACCGGCTTTGCCGACGCGGAAGTCGATGGCCAGCTGGACGGCGCCGAATCCCTTGTCGGCGTAGCATGAGTGGGCCCGGATCTGCAGGATCTTCACGCCCTTGAGCGGGAACAAGGCGCTGGCCTGGGGTTTGTTCAGGCCGGCCAGGCAGAGCTTGGAGGCCTTGTCATCCCAGGTGCCGGCCAGGTCAACCGTGGACTTGTCGGGCAGGGCCACCTTGGCGGCGAAAGTCAGCGGCGAGAAGGTCTTCCCCTTGGCGTCGAAGCAGGTGCGTACCACCGTCTGGGCGCTGCCCGGCACAGCTGCACCGGCCGGCGCGCTCAAGCAGAGCTTGCCGTCTTTCAACATGCCCTTGAGCTCCACCTTTCCCGTGGGTTTGGCGTTCACCTCGGTGCTGAAGGTCACCGTGCCTTTGCCGTTGGTCCAGCAGACGGTGACCTGCATGTTGGTGTTGGCGCCGGCCGGTTTGACCCCGGTGTCGCCGCTGACGCAGGCGGTCTTGGCGTTCTCGACGAACTTCCCCTTCAGGGACAGTCCATCGAAGGGCGCCACGACCGTGCCCTTGGAATCCAGGACGAGTTGCCACTTGGCACCGTCGACCCGGTTGGCGTTGACCTGCCACGTGGTCGGGCTCGCCGCGCTGAGCTTGGGTTTGTTGGCGCCCAGCTTCAGGCCGGTGATGAGCAGCTTGCCGACCCGGGCGCGGCTGCCCTGCCCGGTCTGGGACAAGGCGTTCACCACGCCGCCGACAGTCTTGATGCCGGCCGGTTTGGCCAGGGTGATCTGCAAATCCGCATTGGCGGCACCGGGTTGGAAGGTGCCACCCGATTCCCCGATCAACGACTGGCCCAGATAGTCGATGACCACCTCGCCCTGCTTGACGTGGATGTCGTTGGCCGCGGTCTTCCACTGGAACTGGACCATTTTGGCCGGCATCGCCAGTAGCTTGAGCGCCGCCGCGTTCACCACAAGCCCGCTGGCAGCGCCGGTGGAGAAGGTGCCGGTGACTTCAGCCGACTCGCCCTCCAGCTTCAGGTCGCCAGCGAAGGTGCGCGTGATGACGCCCTTGTCGTCCTTGCAGATGGTCAATTTCACGTTGTTCAGCTCGAAGGGCGCGCCCTTCAACGTCGCCGGACCTGCGAAACACCAGGTGACGGGCTTGTCTTTGCCGGCCTTTTTGACGTTGCCCTTGAGGGTCAGCTTGCCGAAGGGACCGGCGTCGAAAGTGGCCGTCGCGGCGACGTCAAACTGGTCGCCGTTGGTGGGTTTTTCGGGCTTGTAGTCGGTGGTGCCGGGCGGGAAGATGCCATCGCAGGCCGCCTCGTCGGTGGCGCCGTCGCAGTCCTCGTCGACGCCATCGCAGGTCTCGTTGGCTTTGGGATAGGCGGCCTTGTTCTGGTCATTGCAATCGCCCGCCACCTTGGACGCCTTGTCGGGCGTGCCGCACAGGCAGCCGAGGGCCTTGGCGCCGTAGCCGTCGCCGTCGTCGTCGCCATACCACTTGACGCATTGTTCCTTGTTGCCGGCTTTGCAGACGCCACCGACGCAGCTGTCCGACAGGGTGCAGTTGTCGCCGTCCTCGCAGCTCCCCGGCTGCTCCTTGGTCGTGCAGCCGCCGGAATCGCTGCAGATGCCAACCGCGCAGACGTTCCCCGTCTTGCAGCCGTCGCCCAGGGGCAGCTGCAACGACGCGGGTTTGGAGGTCGCGCTGCCGCCGGCGGTCTTGACCTCGAGCTCGCACTCGAGCAGGTCGCAGTCCTTGGCTTCGCCGGCCCAGGCGGGTTTGCCGTCGGCCCACTTGCCGCTGTTGACGCGCCAGCGCCAGGTCAGGGTGGCGCCCTTGTCGGGCTGGCCGTCGATGATGGGGCAGGTGAAGGTCTTCTTATCCTGCTTGACCTTGACTGTCGGTGTCTTTGGCGCCTGGGGTCCCGCGTCGGGCTGTGTTCCCCCATCTGCGGCGCCGCCATCTGCGCTGCCGCCGTCTGCACCGGAGCCGCCGTCTGCGGATGCGCCGCCATCGGATGAGGCGCCGCCATCTGCTGCCGAACCGCCGTCCGGATCGCTGCCACCGCCATCGTCTGGCGAGACGGCATCCTCGGCCGCCCCGGCATCGGCCTGCGCCGCCCCACCATCTGCCGAGGAAGCGCTGTCTGGATCTACCGCCACCCCATCCTCGGCTGCTGAGCCACCATCTGCCGCAGATCCGGCGCCGTCATCGCCCGACCCGGCGACGTCGTCACCAGCGGACTCGCCATCCTCGGCGGCCGACCCCGTGTCCGACTTCATGACGTCCACGGCCGCCGCGCCCGAATCGGTCGCGTTGCCGCTGTCTGCCAGCACATCGTCCGTTGGCGTCGGCGCGTCCACCACGGCGCCGTCCGAGTTGTCGATCCCGCCGTCTTTGACCGCGCCGCTGTCCGTGGCTGCTTCATCGCCGCCGGTGCCCGGGTCGCTGCATGCGATGAGCGCACACGCCGCCAGCGACAGGATGGGCCAACTCGCGCGCAGGCGTGGCTCGCGCGTCAGTCAGGCGACCGGCCGCGTATATGCGCGCGTCGGCCGCCCCTTCGTCGATCAAGGACATGTTCCCCTCCTCCGGTCGCAAATCGGAAGCAGGAGGCCGATCTGCCGGGACCTGGATGACGGGGAAACCATCGACATCACCGGTGGACCTGTCAAGCCGATAATGGACAGACTGGCCCGCCAAGTGCCCGTACTTGCAACTAAACCGATATACACATCAGCAGATGATTATATCTATGAGTTGGAGCGGCGTGCCGATGAGCCCGCGAACTGAGGTTGTGGCACAGCCGCGCGAGGCCGCCAGCACTGCGAGATTGGCCGGCGTCGCCATGACGAATTCCTGTCAGCGTCGACCGTCAATCGGTGGACGTTCCGTGCTTCAAGCGCGGCTGATTGGCCTGCCAGCGCTGCAGCACGCGATCCGCCGTCACCTCCGCCAATGGCTGCGCGTGGGCGACGATGGCGCGGGCCTCCGAGAACTGGGTCGGCGCCGAGTTGGCATCCTGCACGTCCAGCAATACGTCCGCGCCATAGCTGTTGCCGCTGCCGACGGCGTGGAAGAGCGTGAACGTGGACCGCCAGCCATCCACCAGGCGACCGACCACATTCAACTCCTGGGCGAGGCGACCGACGCGCCCTGGAATCAGTTGTTTCGGCGCGTCTTTGGCCGGTGGCGGCGGCACGATGTTGGAGGCCACGACGATGTCCGCCCCTTCGCGGATCAAGGCAGCCTCCGGCACATTGTCGATGATTCCGCCGTCCACATACCGGCGACGAATGCCCGCCACCTGGTCCATCCACGTGGTCGGTGAAAAGACCGTCGGAAACGAGCCCGAAGCGCGCGCACCCAGCGCCACCGAGGTCCCCCGAATGGCGACCGTCTCGGCGCGGCTGATATCGCAGGCCACGGGCAAGAAGATGGTGTCCAGGTCGTCCAGCCAGAGGTCGCCCAGGTCTTGAGTCGCCCGATAGCCGATAATCCGGCTGCTGAATACCGCCATGGGCACCATGCGCTGCAGCGCGTCGCCCTTGTCGATCAGCAGGCGCAATCCATCCAAACCAGCAGCGCAGTAGTAGGCCCCCACCAGCGCCCCGAAGCTCACCCCCGCGACGACATCGATGGGTACGCCGCGCTTGCAGATCTCCTGGATCAGGGCCACGTGGCCGTATCCCCAGGCCCCGCCGCCGCCCAACGCCAGGCCGAGCGTGCGATCGCTCACAAAACGCGCCCAACGCGACAACGCCGCCCGATTGGCGGTCGTCTGCTTGCCCAACGGCCGATCGAGTTCACGCCGACTCAGGCGCATCCGGCAGGCCGGGAAAGGCAGCCAGCCGGGAGCGACCGACGCCCCATCCGGCAGGATGATGGCCAGGCGCTCGCTATCCTCGGCCCCCGTGGCGTCCATGCCGTGCAGGCCCACCGAGTCGGTGGAAGTGATCGTGCCCACCCGCGTGCCGACCTGGCCATGCTCGTGCGCCGGGTCATGAGAGCGGGCGGGCTGACGCCGCACCGCTTCGAGGGCCGTCAGCACCCTGGCCCGCTTGTCGGCCTCCGCTTGCCACGCCCGGGCCACTACGTCGTCCGCCGCCCGCGTGTCCACAACCAGGTAGTCCGACTGGGCCACCAGGCGCTCGATATTCCGGCTCGCCAGCACTCGCTTCGGGTCCTTGCCCACCCGTCGATTGGCCACCTTGCCCGGCGCCGGCCGCGAGGTTCCCTTCACGGTGCCATCGCCCAGATCGGGCTCCACCACCAGCAGGCCCACATGATCGCCGTGGTCGGTGGTCAGCGCCTCGGCCAGCAGCCGCGGCAGGGGCGCATCGCGCCAGCCCCGCGGCCCCTGCACCACCAACACCTCGGCCGACTGCAATTCGTGCTCATGGGTGGCCGCGCCCAGCTCGTGGCCATCATGCGCCACCAACGCCCGCAACGCCCGCCGGAACGAGGTGCTGCGTGCCATCAGGCCGGCGAACACGCCCTTGTCGATGACCAGCACCCGAGACGCCTCGCTGGCCGTCACGGCGCCGCTCATGGGCTGATCCAGCACGATTTCGCGCTCGCCCAACGTCGTGACCGGATGCACGGCCCGCGCGGACCCACCGTCGCCGCTGGCGGCCACGGTCAGCGCCCCCGAGACGAGCACAAACATGCCCTCGGGCACCGCGCCCTGCGCCACCAGCTCCTCGCCAGCCGCCAACTCCCTGGGCCCCGCCGCCTTGCTCAACCGCAGCAACATGCTGCTCGGAACACTGGCCAGCAGAGGGCTGCGACGCAACGCCGCCAGGACCTGCCGTTGCCGTCCACCGGCTTTCACGTGTGTCGTCATGCTCGCCTCCTACGGCGCCCAAGGTTGAAGTCCGGAGCGAGCGTTGTCGAGTGTGATAGTGAGGTGTCAGACCCTCACATATCATAACATGCCAATCTAACCCCCTGATAAGTGGTTAACCTGTTGAATACCTGTGACACCTCAGTTCGCACCGCGTTGCTCGCGACCCCGGCAACCGGCACTATCAGGCCGCTCGATCGACCATCCAGGAGGTCACATGAACCGCAATACACACGCCATCGGGAATCTGGCGACGATCCTGTGTAGCGCCGGGCTGCTGGCCGCTTTGGGGTGCGGGGAAGACACCTCTGTGGTCGGGCCGGCGTCCGACGCGACCGGCGGCGTGGCCAAGGACGGCGGCGTGCTGGACGGTTCCCTGGAGCCTGGCGCCGATGGCACGGGCACGGTGAACAAGGACGTGACCGCGGACAGCACCGGATGTGGGACTGCAGCCCAGTGCCCGAAACCGACCGAAGCCTGCCTGGTGGCCACCTGCGACGCCGGCGGGGTCTGCGGCACGGGACCGGCTGGCTCGGATACGACCTGCGATGATGGCGACGCCTGCACCACCGCCGATGCTTGCAAAAACGGCACCTGCACCGCCGGACCGCCCCAGGTCTGCAACGACGACCAGCCCTGCACCGATGACGCGTGCGACGCCAAGACGGGGTGCGTCTATTCACCCAACAACGCCTCCTGCGATGACGGCGACGTCTGCAGCGAGAGCGACGTCTGCAAAGCCGGCGTCTGCGCGCCCGGCACCACCAAGATCTGCGACGACGACAACCCCTGCACGGACGACGGCTGCGACCCCAAGACCGGCTGCACGAACGCGGCCAATACCGCTTCATGCGACGACGGGGACGCCTGCACAGCCATCGACGGCTGCGCCGGGGGCGCGTGCAAGGGCAGCCAGCCCGTGGTCTGCAATGACGGCAACCCGTGCACCGACGACGCCTGCGACGCCAAGTCCGGCTGTGGCTCCACGGCCAACAAGGCGACCTGCATCGATGGCAACGCCTGCACCGCGGGCGACATTTGCGCCGCCGCCGAGTGCAAGCCAGGCGCCGCCAAGGACTGCAACGACGACGACGTCTGCACCGACGACAGCTGCGACGCCAAGACCGGTTGCGCCAATACCAACAACACCGCCGCCTGCGATGATGGCAACGTCTGCACGACCGGCGATGCCTGCAAGGCGGGCGCCTGCAAGGGCGGGGGCAAACAGTCCTGCGACGACGGCAACCCCTGCACCGGCGACGGCTGCGATCCCAAAGATGGCTGCACCCACGACGCCAACCTGTCCGGCTGCAGCGATGGCAATGTCTGCACGGTCGACGACGCATGCAAGGGCAGCGGCTGTGTGCCCGGCAAGGCCAAGGTGTGCGATGACAACAATCCGTGCACCACCGACGGCTGCGACCCGGCCAAGGGATGTACCACCACCGCCAACGCCCTGCCCTGCGGCGATGGCGACCCATGCACCGGCGACGACGCCTGCAAGGGCGGCAAGTGCACCGCCGGCGCCAAAGTGGACTGCAGCGACAGCAATCCGTGCACCAACGACATCTGCGTACCCGGCAAGGGCTGCAGTCATACGCCGTCGACCGCGCCCTGTAGCGACGGCAATGTGTGCACCGTCAAGGACGCCTGCAAGAGCGGCAAATGCGCACCCGGCGCCGCCAAGGTCTGCGACGACGGCAACGGCTGCACGACCGACTCATGCGACGCGGCCAAAGGCTGCGGCACCAGCGCCAACACCCTGCCCTGCGATGACGGCTCGTTGTGCACCTTGGGCGACGCCTGCAAAGGCGGCAACTGCGCCGCCGGCAAACCCCTGACCTGCTACGACGGCAATCCGTGCACCGAGGATGCCTGCGACGCCAAGACGGGCTGCGTCTTCCTGCCGAATTCGGTCACATGCACCGACAGCAACACCTGCACATTGATTGATGCGTGCGCCAAGGGTGTGTGCGTGCCCGGCAAGGCCAAGGTGTGCGACGACAACAACCCGTGCACCACCGACCTCTGCCATCCGGTCAAAGGGTGCCATCACGTCAACCACGGCCTGCCCTGCACCGACGGCGACGCGTGCACCACAGCCGACGTCTGCACGGCCGGAAAGTGCGTCGGCGGCGCGTCCTTGAACTGCAATGACGGCAAGGTCTGCACAGACGACAAGTGCGACGCCAAGACCGGTTGCACCCACAGCAACAACAGCGCCGACTGCGACGATGGCAACGTCTGCACCATTGGCGATGGCTGCAAGTCCGGGGCCTGCGCAGCCGGCAAACCCCTGGCGTGCAAGGACGGCCTGCTCTGCACCACCGACGCTTGCGACCCCAAGACCGGCTGCCAGTTCAAGGCCAACACCCTGCCCTGCGACGACGGCAACGCCTGCACCGTCAAGGACGCGTGCTCCGGCGGCAAGTGCGCACCCGGAGCCAAGAAGGATTGCGATGACGGCAACAGCTGCACGCTGGACACCTGCGCCACCGACACCGGCTGCGCTCATCCCCTGCCAGAGCCGGCCACCCCATGCGACGGCGGCGCCTGCTTCGGCGGCAAATGCGTCACCGCCGGCACCAAAGGCAACCCGTCCAAGAACTGCCTCGAACTGAAGAAAGCCGAGCCCACCACGCCCGATGGCCTGTACTGGCTCGACCCCGACGGACCCGTCGGCGGCGAGCCCACCTACCGCGCCTGGTGCGACATGAAGACCGACGGCGGCGGCTGGACGCTGCTGCTGAAAATCGACGGCACCAAGACCAACTTCGGCTACGACAACGCCAGGTGGCTGAACAAGACCGCCTTCCAACCCGACAAGCCCGCCTTCGACACCAGCGAGGCCAAGCTGGCCAGCTACTGGACCGTGCCGTTCACGACCTTGCGCCTGGGCATGATCGACAGCGGCGTCACCCGCTGGCTGGAGGTGCCCTACAAAGCGGTGTCGCTTTGGGCGACCATCCAGGGCGGTTACAAGCCGACCAAGATGGGCCGCGACAAGTGGAAGAGCCTGCTGGCGGCGCCGTCTCTGCAGCCCAACTGCAACAAGGAGGGCTTCAACGTCTACCACGCCTACGCCCGGGTGCGGATCGGCATCCACAGCAACCAGGAGAACAACTGCAGCTCGCCCGATTCCCGCATCGGCTTCGGCGGCGCTGGCAGTGCCTGTGGCCAGGACAACAACAACACCTGCGGCAATACGGCGACTTGCAGTGGCGATGCCGGCAATCGGAACACGAAGGTCTTCGGCTACGTGTTGGCGCGGTAGTCGGCCAGGACCCAGGCCGTACGGCGTCGCCAACCAATGATCAGTCAGTTACACATCAATCTTCTAAAGTGTGAGGGTCTGACACCTCATCCTGTGTTGCGCATGCCCTGCGCGACGCCGTTGAGCGTGGTGCCGAGGGCTTCGCCGAGCAACGGGTTGGCCTCGACGCCTTCAGCCAGCGCTCGCTTGCGGCGCATCAGGCTCATCTGCAACAGCGACAAGGGATCCACGTAGGGATTGCGCCTGGCGATGGACGCTCTCAGGACCGGGTTTCCCTCCAGCAGGCCAGATACGTTGCGGATCTTCAGCACCGTGGCCACTGTGAGCGCAAACTCCGCCTCCAGCTCATCCAGCAGCGTCAGGTCGCAGCCCAGGTGGCTGAAGTATCCCCGCGCGATGGCCATGTCGGCCTTGGCGCAGACCATCTCGACGTTGGCCAGCAGGTCGTCGAAGAACGGCCAGGCGGCGACCATCCGGCGCAGGGTGACGAGCCCCTCGGGCTCTGCGGCGACGGTGCTCAGGGCTGTGCCCACCCCGAGCCAACCTGGCAACATCAGGCGAATCTGTGTCCAACCGAAGACCCATGGGATGGCGCGTAGACCGGCCATGGTCGCGGCGCGGCCGGCGCGGAAGGCGGGCCGCGAGCCGTAGTGCACCTGGCCCAGTTCCTCCAGAGGCGTGGCATTCAGTAAGGCATCGAACAACCTGCTGTTGGCATGCACGCGTTCCCGAAAGACCGGCAGGGCGAGGTCGGAGAGGTGGTTCATCATCTCGATGAACGACGCCTGTTCGCCGGAGTCAACTTGTTGCCGCCAGTCTGAGAAGCCGGCCATCAAGCTGCCGCTGATCATCACCTCCAGGCTGCGGTCGGCGATTGCCAGGAGGCCGAACTTCTGCGAGATGACCTCGCCCTGTTCGGTGATCTTGACCGCGCCGTCCAGGCTGCCCGGCGGCAGCGCCGTCAACGCCCGGAAGACGGGCGAGCCACCTCCGCGACCGACCGTACCGCCGCGGCCGTGGAAGAGGGTCAACGACACACCGTGGCTGCTGCAGATGGACACCAGCTTCTCCTGCGCGCGGTACAGCGCCCAGGCCGCCGGCAGGACACCGGCATCCTTGGCGGAATCGGAGTAGCCGAGCATCACCTCCTGGCGCATACCCCGGGCCTGCAGCTGGGCCAGGTAGGCGGGGTTGGCGAAGAGGCTCGCCATGATCTGCGGTGCGGCGACGAGGTCGTCCAGGGTCTCGAAGAGGGGCACCACATCCAGGCGGGAGCTCGGCGGGGAGGCGGCCAGGTCGACCAGACGTGAGCGGTGGGCCAGCGCGAGCACCGCCAGCAGGTCGTCGGCGGTGCGGGTCATGGAGATGATGTACGTACTGGCCACGGCCCGCCCGACCTCGTCCTGCAGGGTACGGGCGGCGTCGAAGACCTGGCAGGTCCTCACGGTGGCGGCGTCGAGTTTGGCGTCCTTGCGGGCCGCCTTCTCTGCCTCGGCGCCCAGCAGCCAGTCCGACAATTTGTCGCCGCCCTCGGGCACCAGTTCATGCGCGGCCAGGTCAGCCATGGCGACGCTGTGCACGGCCGAATCCTCGCGCAGGTCCAGCCGGAAACCGTGAAATCCGAAGGTCCGCACCTGGGCGATGACCGGCGCCATCACCTGCTCGGATGTTCGCGCCGCGCCCGCCTCCCCAACTGCCAACGCCACCAGCTGCAGATCGTCGACCAGTTGATCGGGCCCGTCGTAGGGCGCGCCCCGCGCTGGGCGGGCACCACCGGGTTCGGCAAGTCGATTCAGCAGTGCTCCCAGTCGGGCGTGGATGCAGAAGAGTTTCAGCCGCACGGGCTCTTCGGCTTCCAGATGACCGTTGTTCTGCCAGACGTGTGAGAGCTCCGCCCTGTCGCGTTCGAAGGAGCGCAACAGCGCTTCGGGCGCGGGCTTGATGCGTGCGCTCAGGCTCAGCCGGATGAACAGCCCGTCGATGACGTTGAGATAGTGTCGAATGACGGCGCGAGCAGTGCGTCGAGCGACCTGCAGGGTGATCTCGGGGGTGACGAAGGGGTTGCCGTCGCGGTCGCCGCCAACCCAGCTACCGGGTACGACTGGATGCACGGGCGGGAGCGGCTGCTCGTACTCGTCCTGGAAGGCGTCGGCCAGATCGGTCGCTGCCCTGGCGCACGCCGGCAACATCCGGTCGCGCAAATACCACAAGGCAGTACTGGCCTCGTCCAGCACCGTCGGGCGGTCGTGGCGAACCTCGGAGGTCAGCCACAACATCTCCACTTCCTGCTCCAGCGCCGCATTGGCCGCCTTCGCCGCTCGCTCGAGCTCGCCCACCCCGTCACGCGCCAGCAACAGCTTCGCCACGCGATCCTGCAGAGAGAGCACGGTACGACGCGTCGACTCGGTGGGATGGGCTGTCAGCACGGGGCGCAGGTCCAGGCGGGCCACGACTTCGGCCACCTCGTCGGCAGTCCGCCCCCGCTCATTCAGCTGCTCGAATACCCAGCGAAAGGAGCCCGGCTGGTGACTCGTCCGAGTCAGGGCATAGTGCCGCCGCCGACGCACCCGATGGGCCTGCTCGGCGGTGTTGATGAGCAGGAAGAAGAGCGTGAACGCCCGAGCGACCCGCGCCGCCATGGGCAAAGGCATGGCGTCCACCAGCGCCAGCAGGCCATCCAGGTCGCGGGCGCCGTCGACACCACGACGCCGAGCCAGGCACTCGCGACGCAGCCCTTCAACCGCGTCGAAACAGGCGTCGCCCTCCAGGCGGCGAATGACCCGGCCCAGGGCAGACGCCAGATCGCCCACATCGCGATGCAGGGGCTCGTCTTGGGGCCGGCTGGCCGGTCGGTGGCTGGCTGCCATGTTGCGCCTCGATCCCGCGCCATGGCGGGCATCGACGTTCTCACGGCCACGCCTCGAATGCACGGCGAGTGGCGGTTTCCCAAGCGCCTGCGCGCGGTTGGCTGGAGCGACCCGCGCAGCGGCGCGACGCGATCGCTCAAAGGTGTCAAGTGTCAATACCTGACCCCTCTTGCGGTGGGCTTGCAGTCATGCGAACAGATACAAAGGTGTCAAGTGTCAATACCTGACCCTCGGCGCGTGCATTCGTCCTCATGAGGACTTTTGCAGAACTGTACTGGCGGGTGGTGTCGGCGGCCCGGACCGGGGTACCCTCCGTGCGGTTCAGCCCGACTGCGCACCCATGACCCCGAGGGCCCGATGCGAGACCACCTGCGATTTGACGACCGAGTTGCGCTCATCACCGGCGCTGGCAATGGACTGGGCAAGGCGCACGCCCTGCTCTTTGCGGCGCGTGGCGCCAAGGTCGTGGTCAACGATCTGGGCGGTAGTCATACCGGCTCCGGGGCCAGCTCGGCGGCGGCCGATTTGGTGGTGGCCGAGATCAAGGAAGCCGGCGGCGAGGCGGTGGCCAACTACGACTCGGTGGAGGATGGCGACAAGCTGGTCCAGACGGCCATGGACAACTACGGCCGCATCGACATCGTGGTCAACAACGCCGGCATCTTGCGCGATACGAGTTTCGCCAAGCTGACCGAGGAGGACTGGGACCTCATCTACCGGGTGCATGTGCTGGGCTCCTTCCGCGTCACCCACGCCGCCTGGCCGCATATGCGACAGGCACGGTATGGCCGGGTCGTCTTCACGGCCTCGGCGGCCGGCATCTACGGCAACTTCGGCCAGGCCAACTACGCCATGGCCAAGCTCGGCGTGGTCGGGCTGTGCAATACCCTGGCGCTCGAGGGCGGCGGGCGGAACATCCTGGTCAATACCATCGCGCCGCTGGCCGGTTCGCGCATGACCGAGACCATCTTGCCGCCAGCGATGGTCGAAGCGTTGGCGCCGGAGTATGTCAGCCCCCTGGTGGCCTGGCTGAGCCACGAGGATTGCCAGGCGAATGGCGGCCTGTATGAGGTCGGCGGCGGCTTCTTCGGCAAGCTGCGCTGGCAGCGGGCGGCCGGGCGCATGTACCGGGTCGGGCGCCCCATCTCCATCGAAGATGTGCAGCGCTCCTGGCCCGAGATCACCGATTTCGAGCACCCGACCCATCCCACCGACGTGAACGCCTCCCTGCAGCCGATCCTGGGCAATGTGCAGGAGGGGCCGAGCCTGGGTGGCAACGAGTTCATCGATCTCGACCTGGCCGTGGGCTACGAGTATCCACCCACGGAGACGAGCTACGACGAGCGCGACCTGGCGCTCTACGCGCTGGGCGTGGGCGCGGCCGACGACGCCGCCGACGGCCCCGAGCTGCAGACGGCCTACGAGCTGCACGGCGACGGCTTCCGCAGCCTGCCCACCTACGGCGTGGTGCCGGCCATCAACGCCATGCTGAGCCGGGCCAAGGATGGGCTGGAGACCCCCGGCCTGAACTTCGGCTTCGACCGGCTGCTGCATGGCGAGCAGCTGACCGAGATCACCCGCCCGTTGCCGGCCTCGGCGACCCTGACCCACCACACCCGCATCACCGACATCTACGACAAGGGCAAACACGCCGTGGTCGTCTACGACACCCGCAGCCTGGACGAAGACGGCGACGAGCTGATCCGCAACCGCTTCAGCGCCGTCATCCGCGGCGCCGGTGGCTGGGGCGGCAAGCGCGGCGATCCGTTGGCCGACGGCACGCCCCCCGAGCGGGAACCAGACGCCATTGTCGAGCAGAAGATCGGCGCCAACCAGGCCCTGCTCTACCGCCTGTCTGGTGACTGGAATCCCATGCATGCCGACCCGGATATGGCCGTGGCGTTCGGCTTTGAGCGGCCCATCCTGCACGGGTTGTGCACCTTCGGGTACGCCGCCCGGCACGTCATCGGCGCCTTCTGTGACGGCGATCCGCGCTTCTTCAAGAACATCTGCGTGCGTTTTGCCGACAGCGTCTTCCCGGGCGAGACCCTGGTGACCGAGATGTGGCAGGAGTCCGATCTGCGCATCGTCTTCCGCACCACCGTCAAGGAGCGCGACGCCGAGGTACTCTCGCGGGCCAGCATCGAGCTCTACGCAGAGATCCCCAAGAAGGCGCCCAAGGCCGCGCCGGCGGCGGAAGAGGCCGCAGCACCCGTGAGCGCCGAGCCGGTCAGCGCCGACGTCTTCAACGCCATCAGCGCCTGGCTGGCCGACGACCCGGCCCTGGCCGCCAAGGTCAAGACCGATTACGTCTTCGAGCTCAAGGATCCCGACTCGGCCTGGACCCTGGACATGCGCGCTGCGCCAGGTTCGGTCACTGCCGGCGGTGGCAAGGCGGCCTGCGTGCTGGAGATGAGCGACTCGGACTTCATGGATATGTGCACCGGCAAGGCCGACCCGCAGCAGCTCTACTTCGGCGGCAAGATGAAGATCTCGGGCAACGTGATGGCCTCGCAGAAGCTCGAGTTCCTGCAGAAGCTGGACCCAGAACGAGTCCATACAGCGGCGCAAGCTCGCGCCGGAAGCGGAGGAGCGGCACCAGCACCCGCCGCGCCAACCGGCCCCACCAGCGCCGGCGTCTTCGGCGCCATCGCAGGCTATGTGGCCGGACATCCCGAGCTGGTCGCCAAGGTGGGCTGCGTCTACCAATTCCACCTGCGCGATCCGGAGAGCATCTGGACCCTGGACCTCAAGAACGGCGCCGGCGCCTGCGTGCCGGGCAGCGAGCCCAAAGCCGAGTGCACCCTGGACCTCTCCGACGCGGACTTCATGGACATGACCGGCGGCAAAGCCGACCCACAGCAGCTGTATTTCGGCGGCAAGCTCAAGATCACCGGCAACGTGATGGCGTCCCAGAAGCTGGAGTTCCTCTCGCAGCTGGATCCATCCGAGTTCGAGAGCGCCGCCGCGCGGGCCCCGGCACCTGTGGCGGCGGCGCCGACAGAGGAGAGCGAGCCCCAGAGTCCAGCCCTCTTCGCAGCCCTGGCCGACCGGCTCGCGGCGGACGCGGGCATCGCGGCCGAGGTGGCGGCGTTGATCCAGTTCAAGATCGCCGAGCCCGATGGCGCCTGGGTTGTCGACCTGCGACCGCATGAGGGGTCGGTGACAGAGGGCGAGGCGGCGGACGTGGACGCGGTGCTGTCGCTGGCTGAAGAGGATTTGGTGGCGTTGGCGAAGGAAGAAGCGACGGCTCGGGATCTGTTCCAGCGGGGCAAGCTGGCGGTGGATGGTGACGTGGCCGTGGCTCGGAAGTTGGGTTTCTTGAACGGCCTCGTGTAGCGGCAGCGGGCACGGGCACGGGCACGGGCACGGGCACGGAGGAAGGGAGAAGCAAATGACACAGAAGGTCATCGTCCTCGGCGTAGGCATGGTCAAGTTCGCCAAACCCGGCGCCAGCGAGGATTACAACGTCATGGCCGGCAAAGCCGGCGCCGCTGCCCTCGAGGACGCCGGCGTGGCCTACGATCAGGTCAAGCAGGCCTACGCAGGCTATGTCTACGGCGACAGCACCTGCGGCCAGCGCTCCATCTACAGCCTGGGGCTGACCGGCATCCCGGTCTTCAACGTCAACAACAACTGCTCGACCGGCTCATCTGCGCTGATGCTCGGCAGGCAGGCGGTGGCGGGCGGCCTTGCCGACTGCGTGCTCGTGGTCGGCTTCGAACAGATGGAGAAGGGCGCCCTGGGCTCCAAGTTCAACGACCGCACCAACCCCCTGGACCGCCACGCCGGCCTGATGAACGACGTGCAGGGCTTCACCCAGGCCCCGCCCGCGGCGCAGATGTTCGGCGGCGCCGGGCGCGAGTATCGCTGGCGTTGGGGCACGAAACGGGAGACGTTCGGCAAGATCTCGGTCAAGTCGCGCGACCATGCCAGCCGCAATCCCTACGCCCTCTTCGACAAACCCATGACCTTGGAGCAGGTGATGGGTTCGCCCGAGGTCTTCGACCCGCTGACCCGCTTCCAGTGCTGTCCGCCCACCTGCGGCGCGGCGGCGGCGGTCCTGTGTTCAGAGGAATTCGCCACCAAGCTGGGCCGCACCGACGAGGTCTGGATCGCCGGGCAGTCCATGCGCACGGACTATTCGTCGAGCTTTGACGAGGCCTCGATGATCAAGATGTGCGGCTACGATATGGCCGTGACCGCAGCCCGCGACGTCTACGAGGCCACCGGAATCGGCCCCGAAGACGTGGACGTCATCGAGCTGCACGACTGCTTCACCGCCAACGAGCTGCTGACCTATGAGGCGCTGGGACTCTGCGGTGAAGGGGAAGCCGAGGCGTTCATCGAGGCCGGCGACAACACCTACGGCGGCCGCTACGTGACCAATCCATCCGGCGGCCTGCTGTCCAAGGGGCATCCGCTGGGCGCCACCGGGCTGGCCCAGTGCACCGAGCTGGTCTGGCATCTGCGCGACCAGGCGGGTGAGCGCCAGGTGGAGGGCGCGCGCATCGCGCTGCAGCACAACCTGGGCCTGGGTGGTGCCTGCGTGATCACCATGTATCGGCGCGGCTGACAGACGACGAAGCCTACTCCAGCAGCTCCAGCGCCACCTTCGGCCGGTCGGTGATCACCGCGTCCACGCCCCATTGAATCAATCGCCGCATGTCGTCTTCCACGTTCACCGTAAAGACGAACACGTGCAGCCCGCGCGCGTGGGCCATGCGCACGAAGCGGACGTCGATGCTGCGAAACGAGACGCCGATACCCTGGGCGCGGGCGGTCAGGGCTTTGTCCAGCAGGTCCTGCCGACCCGGCCGATCGGCGGGCACGTCGCGCCAGAGCAATACCGTTGGCAGGCGCGGCTCGACCCGGGCAATGCCCCAGATGGCGCGGGCGTCGAAGGAGAAGATGGTCACATCCGAGGGCCGGACCTTCTGCTTCTTGAGCGCGTCGATCACGTCGCTGGCCATGCCGCTGGCCTTGATCTCGATGATCAATCGAATCTTGCCCCGCACCAGGGCCAGCGCCTCTTCCAGGGTCGGCACCCGCTCGCTCTTGAACGTCGGCCCTTTCCACGAGCCGGCATCCAGCTTCTGCAACTCCGCCGCGGTCAACTCGCTCACCAGCCCCTTGCCATTGGTGGTCCGTTCGAGCGTGTCGTCGTGCATCAGCACCGGCACCCGATCCCGACTCAGGTGCACGTCGCATTCGGCCATGGCCGCGCCCGAGGCGATGGCCAGCCGATAGGCCACCAGGGTGTTCTCCGGCGCTACGGCGGACGCCCCGCGATGGGCGACCACGAGCGGGCGGGAGCGCACGAAGGCGCCATCCATCACCGCGCCGCTGGACAGGGTGGCACAGCCCGCCAGCATCGCCACCAGGCAACAGACCACCGCCAGGCCAGCGGCATCACGACGGGGCAATAGGAACTGAAACACAGTCATCGACCCCAAGCATCCCCATCGGCGCACCAGACAGTGACCAGCTCGCGCACCGCCTCCACCACGGGCTTCTGCGGGTTGTCGTAGTTTGCCAGCCATCCGTCGACTTCAGGATCGCGATTCATGGCGCGAGGGTAGCGCCTGGCGGACCTCTGGTGAAGCGCGGATTTCAGCTGACCCATCCGGGGCGACCCCACGCATTTTTACTCAGTTTTTCCAAATATATAGGGAGCGCTCCCTTCACCCGCCCCGGGTCCCTGGCGACACTGCGCGACGCGGCTGCTATGTTCCGCCCCCGACAGGAGCACTCGATGGACGCAGACAAGACCAAAACAGGGCCACTGGCCCACCTCAAGGGCGATCTGCTCGGCGGCATCACCGCCGGCATCGTCGCCCTGCCCCTGGCCCTGGGCTTCGGTGTCGCCTCGGGCATCGAAGGCGGCGCCGCGGCGGGCCTTTACGGCGCCATTGCCATCGGTGTGCTGGCCGCCATGTTCGGCGGCACGCCCACCCAGGTCTCGGGACCCACCGGCCCCATGACCGTGGTGGTCGCCGGACTGGCCGCCTCCATGGGCGACATCCGCTACATCTTCCTGGCAGTGATCCTCGGCGGCGTGGTGCAGATTGTGCTCGGCGTCCTGCGCATGGGCCGAGTGGTCCATTACGTGCCCTACCCCGTGGTATCCGGCTTCATGACCGGCATCGGGGCCATCATCATTGCCTTGCAGCTGCCGGTGATGCTCGGCGCCGACCCGGTCAAGAGCCCCATCGACGCCCTGGCCGGCCTGCTGGAGTTCATCCCCGAGACCCATCTTGTGACCCTGCTGCTGGCCCTGGGCACCATCGCGATCGTGTACATCTCGCCGCGAATCACGCGCGCCATCCCCGGCTCACTGGCTGCCCTCATCATCGGCACACTCGCCGCAGTGCTGTTGGATCTGGACGTCGAGACCATCTCGTCCATCCCCGCCGGCCTGCCGCAGCTGAACATCCCGCCGCTCGGCGTCGAGGCGCTCAAAGCGGCGATCCCGGCCGCCATCGTGCTCGGCGTGCTCGGCAGCGTGGACTCGCTGCTGACCTCCCTGGTGGCCGACCGCATCACCGAGACCCGTCACAACAGCGACCGCGAACTCCTCGGCCAGGGACTGGGCAACATCGCCGCCGGCCTGATCGGCGGCCTGCCCGGTGCCGGCGCGACCATGCGTACGGTCATCAATGTGCAATCCGGCGGCAGAACCCGCCTGTCGGGTGTCGTGCACGGGCTCCTGCTGCTGGGCGTGCTGCTCGGCCTGGCGCCCCTGGCCCAGCTCATCCCCCTGGGCGTGCTGGCCGGCATTCTGGTCACCGTCGGCATCGGAATCCTCGACTACCGCGGCCTGCGCGACCTGCTGCACGTGCCGCGCGGCGACGCCATGGTGATGCTGGTGGTGCTGGCCCTGACCGTCTTCGTCGACCTGATGTGGGCCGTCGGTGTCGGCGTGGTGTGCTCGAGTTTCCTGGTGGTCAAGCGCATGGCCGACGAGGCGCCGGCGGAACCGGGCGGCGCCGGCCACCTGCACCCTGAGGTCCACGACGCCTTCCACGAAGAGCCTGGCATGGGCGTCGTCCGGGTGCGCGAGTCGCTCTTCTTCGGCAACGCCCGGCTGCTCGAAGAGTCTCTGTCGCACGTGCACGAACACGAAGCCGTCATCGTCTCGCTGCGCGACCTGCAGTTCCTCGACCAGTCCGGTGCCTACGAGCTCGGTGACGCCCTCAAGCGAGTGCATGACCGCGGCGTGCACGTCTACCTGGCCGATCTGCAGCCGGCGACCGCCAAACTGCTGGAGCGGCTGAAGATCGCGCCGGGCATCATCGCATCGGAGCATATCGTCACGTCGGCCGAGGAGGCCCGCGCGGCGATTGAGCTCACCGCGCGTCGTCGCACCGGCGAGCCGAGCCCGACCGTGGCCTGAGCTCGCTCGCAGACTTCGGGCCGTCCCGCGACATCGATCACGAACGCTGAAGTGACGCGCTGACGAGCTACCAGACCTCGACGATCTCCCACTCACGCTGTCGGGCACCAACGCCGACGCTCACCTCGTCATCCACGGCGCGGCCCAACAGCGCCCGGCCGAGCGGCGCCTTGAGCGTCACCACGTGCACCGACTCGCCGGCCGCCTCCAGCCGCTCGCCGCTGCCAAAAGGCGCCACAAAGACCGTCATCTGATCGTCATCGGCCGCCAACGCCACCAGCGCACCGGGTCGAATCGCCTCCGGATCGGCCACCGGCGGCTGCCAGAAGTGGTACTGCGACAGCACCTTCCGCAGCTCCTCGATGCGATCGCTGGCCCCGGCGGCGACGTAGCTCATCTCCAGGCCACGGGTGTCGTACTTATCCTCTGCGCGCGCCTCCTCGTGGGTCGCCGACTGCTGGGCATGGGTGATCAGCGTGCGCGCACCCTCGATCTGGCGCTCCAGGCTGGCCACCAGGGCCTCGATGACGGCTTCTTTGGCGACCATGACCCTCAGAACCCCGACGGCAGCGGAAAACGCTCCACCTTGGCCTTGCTCACCGGCCCGGCCGTCAGGTGGTAGAGATGATTGTCGCCGGCCAGGGATAACCGTCCAGAACCAGCCGCCTTGGCGAAGGTCCCCAGGTCGGTGCCCGTACCCGACAAGGTGCGAATCTCACCGCCCTTGAAGCTCACATAGATGTGTCCGCTGAAGGGATCTCGCGCCAATGACGTGACGGGCTGCTTCACCGTCGCCAGCGGCTTCGTCTTGCCGTCGCCGATGTGCAGCAGGACCAGCTGCTTATTCTCCAACGCCACAACCAGCCGCACCCCATCAAAGGGCGTCGCGGCGTAGACCCGCGCCGGCAGGGTCGTCAGCTTGGTCTTCTTCTTGGTCTGCAGGTCCAGGGCATGGAAGTCGCCATTGCTGTCCACGTTGCCCACATACAACTGCGTGCCCAGCCCCCAGGTGAGCCCCTGCGGGCCGCTGTCCAGCAGCTTGTTGCCGAAGGGGCCCAGGCCCTTGGTGGTCTTCACCGACGGGATCATCATGGGCAGCGTGCCCTTGTTCTGATCCAGCCAGGCCACGCCCTGGGGTGGATTGAGGAAGCAGCCGCAGGTGGCGCAACAGGTATAGGTCAGCGCGACCTCCAGTTCGTTGCCGCCAAACGTGCTGGCGAAACCCTGCAGAGCGGCGGCCTCGCCCATGTCCAGGTTGCTGACGCCGACGAACTCCTTGACCGTGCCTGAAGGCGGGATCTTGCGCAGCTTGTCGGGCCCGTTGAGCACCGTCACACCCCAGCCGGTGCAGCCCAGGTCGAAGTCCAGGTCCACCAGGCCGGAGGTGAAGGCGTTCTGGTTCAGCTTGGGCAGGGTCGCGGTCTTGCACCAGGGCTGTGGTCGTTTGCACGGACAGGTGTTGCCCCAGCAGCCCCCATTGGCGCAGATCATGGTCTGGCAGGGCAGCGCCGGCACGCAGGCGCCGGCCAGCTCGTCGCAGAGGGTGCCCGGACCGCAGGACCAGGCGCCGCACTTGGTGCTCGTACCGGTGACCACGCAGCCGCTGCCGGGTTTGACGCAGGTGCCTGGAGCCTTGTCGCCGACGCTGCAGATGGTGCCTGCGGGGCAGGCCTTGGCGCCGGCGGCGGCACACTGCGACTTGCAGACGCCAGCGACACAACTCGCGCCGGCTTCGGGGCACGTGGCCTGCTCATCGGTCTTGCCATCGCAATCGTCATCCTTGGCGTTGCAGGTCTCGGCTTTGGGCACCACCTCGCCCACGCATCCCGACCAGGCGCCCTTGACGCAAAAGCGCAGCCCGGCCAGGCAGGTGCCGACGCCGTCGGTGCCAAAGCCGCCCGAGTAGCAGCCCTGGACCTTGTCGTTGACGCATTTGCAGCCCTCGTCGGTCTGACCATCGCAGTCCTCGTCCAACAATCCATCGCAGGTCTCCACTGCGGGCAGCGTCTGGCCCTGGCAGATGCCCCAGGTGCCGTCGCCTTCGCAGGCGCGCAGGCCGGGCTTGCAGATGCCGACACCCTCGGTGCCCAGGCCGCCGGAGTAGCATGTCTTCTTGGTATCTGAGGGGCAGACACAGGGTGGCTCGCCGCCTTCAGGGCAGGCATCGCCGCCAACGACAGCCGCGGAATCGATGTTGGCGCTGTCCGTCGCGACCGGCCCTGTGATGTCGTCAGGCGCGCCGACATCAGCGATGACGATATCGACCAGGCCCGCGTCCATCGGGGCCGTATCCGCCGGTCCGATGTCGGCCGCGCTCGTCGCGACATCGGCTGTGAAGGAATCTTCTGTCGCCGTGGTGGTGTCCGCCGCGATCCCGCCGGTATCGGTCACCGCGAAGCCATCCAGCCCGCTCGGGCCCGGCGGAGCGACAGCGGTGCTGCAGCCAGTCAGCGCCAGCAGCACAATGGAGACAATCCGGATTCGGGCGATCGCGCGCATGGTCGGCCACCTGTCGTGGCGGTCAGGGTAGTCGGCACGCAGGCCATTCGTCGAGTCGGCGGCGCCAGGGGGGCAAATAGGAGGTGTCAGACCCTCACATATCATAAAACTGATGTCTAACCAGATGAAAATTCTATGACGACGCCAGGCGAACGATGCCATCCAGGCCATCCAGTGGTATCAACATCACACGGAGGGGAATATGCGCGCGACACAGGCTCCAATGCTGATCACGACGATGTTCATCATCGCGGCCCTCAGCGCGGCCTGCGGCGGCGACGATGATGGCGAGACGACCAACAACAAGGCGGCAGACGCCGCTGCCAAGGCGGACAGCGCGGACACCGTTGCCAAAGCCGACAGCACGCCAAGCACGGGCACCCTCGACCTGGGCATCGCTTCCAACTACGTCGTCAACATCCAAGGCAAGGCCCGCCTGCAGGCATTGCACGACATGGGTATCCGGCGGGTGAACCTGTACTACACCTGGCACGAATTCGAGACCACCAAACCCGACGATAGGACCGATCTCAAGCAGGTGGACGACACCATCGCCATCATCAAGTCGCTGGGGATGCGCGCCTCGCTCATCATCGAGGTCACCACCACCGACTGCAAGAAGACCGAAGACGCCAACTGCTGGCTGCAGGGCAACCCGGGCGACTTCCCCTCGTTCCCCTCGCACATCCCCTTCAAGGGCTGGGATCAGGAGCCGACCATCAGCGCCATGGCGGCGTTCGCCAAGAAGCTGGCCACGCGGTGGTCGCCGGATGTGGTCACGCACATCCTCATCGGCAACGAGATGGACCTCTTCCTGCGCCGGGACTACACGGGCCTGAAGTCGGCCGACAACGTGGCCGCGTTCGGCAAAGGGCACCTGCCCGGAGGGTCATATGGCCGATCCGGAGGCGCCCGCGGCCTGCCTGCCGGTCGGTGTGACATGGACCTGTCCCAGCGGTTTTGTCACGGATGCCAAGCAGACGGCGTCGCCCTACCTGGTCGGCTGCCGGCCTGACGCCCTGCGCTGCGGCCTGCTGCCCTTCGCCACCGCCCCGCCCGACCTGCCGCTGCTGTACGTGCAGGAGGGGGCTGCCGCGGGCGGTGATGGTAGCGAGTCAGCGCCATTGGCCGACCTCGCGGCCGCGCTGGCCGTGGCTGCGACCGGCACCGCGGTCCTGGTCGCCGCCGGCACCTACCCCGGACCATTTGTCATCAATCGACCACTGCAGATCATCGGCAACTGCGCCACGCAGGTGAAGCTCGTGGCCCACACCGGCCAGGCGGTGGTGCACGTGGCCGGTCCGACCGGCGGTACACTGGTTCTGCGGGACTTGCAGATCAGCGGCGACGTGCCCGGCCTGCGGATCCGCCCCGGCCCCCACGTGGTAGCCAGGCGGCTGTGGATCCGCGACTGCAAGGACATCGGCGTCTGGGTGCGAGCGGGCGGCTCGCTGGCGCTGAGCGATTCGGTGGTGATGGGTGGTCGCAAGGGCGCCAAGGGTGACGGCCTCGGGGTGGGCATCACCTCCGGCAGCAAGGCCAGCCTGGTGCGCGTGCGAGCCAGCGCCAACCGGGAATTCGGAGTCTATGGCCTCGAGTCGGGCACCTTCCTGCAGGCCCGTGAGCTCCTGGTCGACGGCACACGTCCTGGCAGCAGCGGTGCCGCTGTGGGCGTCGCCGCGCTCGCCGCCGCCAAGGTGACTTTGCACTCCGTGCGAGTTCATGACGTGGTCGGAAGCGGCCTGCAGACAATCGGCCAGGCGTCCACCCTGAGCGCCACAGGCGCGCTCGTGAACGCGGGACGAGCCGGTCTGGCTCCACTGAAGGAGGGCGGCACCGGTCCGCATGGCTCCGGCGCCATGGCCTCCGCCGGTGGCGTCCTGTGGCTCAGGGGGGCCAGGCTGCATCATAATGCGTGGGTGGGGCTGGCCTCCCATGCCACCAACTCGATGGTCGATGTGCAGGGACTGATCGTCGACGCAACGCAACCGGTCAAGTACGATCCCAGTCGCCAGGTGCCGCTGGCAACAGGGCACGGATACGGCCTGCGGATTACGGCCGGCGGCGCCATCCAGAGCAAACACGTGCGCCTGTCGGCCAACCACACCGCAGGCGTTTATATCGATCATCTCGGCAGCCGGTGGACCGCCGATGCGATCGTCATCGACGGCACGAGCTCCGATCCCTTCACTGGTCTGCACGGCCTGGCGGCACAGATAGCGGGCGGCGCAGGCGTCACGCTGCGAAGGGCGCTGCTCACCGGCAATCGCGACTATGGCCTGCGAATCATCGGGCCGGACAGCACGCTACGCGCCGAGGAGATCCTCATCCAGGAGACCGAGACCAGCCTCGCCGGCAACAACGGCGTCGGCTTGCAGGTGCAGGACGGCTCGCTGGCCGTACTCTCCGCGGCCCGACTACACCGGTCCACCACTGCCGGGGTCGCAGCCATAAACTCGGGCAGCCGGCTGATCGTGGCTGGCACGCTCATCGACGGCACCCGCCCCAGGCCTGCCGACGGCTACGCCGGCAATGGCCTCGCGGTCGCCAGCGGCGCCCATGCAGCGGTTTCCGGTGCGAATGTGGTTCGCAACGCAACATCCGGCGCGGTCGTGGTGAGTGCCGGCACACAGGCGACGGTGATCGGCACCCGAATCGCCCACAATCTCGCCTCGACGGATATCGCCGGCAACGACGCGTTGACCGAGTACCTCGGCGTCGGCCTCATCATCACCCCGAAGGTGACCATGGTACGGCTCGACGCGTGCATGGTTGAACACAACCGCCATGCAGCCGTCGGCTGCTGGCATGGCTCTTCGCTCAAGATCAGACGGAGCGTCATGCAGGGGACCACCGCCAGCGCACGCGGGGATGTGCGGAGGGGCGCAATCAAGAAGACCGTCGCCGACGGTGTGATCGGCTACAACGCCAAGACCGTACACATCGACCAGTCGCTGGTGCTGGACGTCGATCGCGCTGGCCTGCACTTCGAGGGCAGCACGGATGGGCGGGCGACACGTTCACTGATCACCGGTGCGGTCTTCGGCATCGTCGAGCTCGATTCCGCCGTCGTTCGCGACGGGCTGTTGCTCTACAACAACGAAACCAACTCCAGCAGCGACGCCGGCCTGGCGGTTCCCGCACCACCCGCCAGCGTGACCGACGACTGAACCGACTCTTGGGGTGGCCGCCAGGCGACCCGAGGGTTGCCTGCCCTCACGCTTCGTTGTCGACCACCGCCCGCGCGTTGTCCTGCAGCCCGGCGAGCTTGCGACGCTTCAGCGGGCTCTTGCGGAAGCGCTCCCGGAAGGCCGCCTCATCCAGCGCCAGCAGGTCGGCCAGGTCCGGCGCCACGTTGCCCGGACGCGGGGCAAAATCGCCCTCCCCCGAGGGCTGCGAAAAGCGCGTGAACGGGCACACCTCCTGGCAGATGTCGCAACCGAAGACGTGATGGCCGAGCAGCGGGCGCTGGGCAGCGCTGAGTTCGCCGCGGGTTTCGATGGTCAACGTCGAGATGCAGCGGCGAGCATCCACTGTGCGACCCGGCAGGATGGCGTCGGTAGGGCACGCATCCACGCAGGCGGTGCAGGATCCGCAATGATCGGTCTGCGGACGATCTGGCGTCAGCTCCAAGGTCGTCAACACCGCCGCGAGGAAGAAATAGGAGCCGCGCTCGGGATCTACCAGCAGGCTGTGCCGACCCTGCCAGCCCAGGCCGGCCTCCTGGCCCCATGCGCGCTCCAAGACCGGGCCGTGGTCGACGTAGTAGCGGAAGTCGCGGCGAGACTCGAAGGCGCCCTCCGCCTGGCCGGGGCCGCGGAAGTCGGGCGCCAGCGTGGGGGCGATGTGATCATTGATCGCATTGGCCAGGGTACGCAGGCGTTTCGTCAGCACGTCGTGGTAGTCGGTGCCCCACGCGTAGCGCGAAATCCAGCCGTGTCCCTTCGGCACGGCGCCCGATTCCATGCTGTGCGGCGCGTCGCTGTCGTAATCCACCGCCAACATGATCACCGAACGTGCGCCGGGCACCACCTGGTCGGGGTCGCAGCGGCGGTCGATGTTGCGCGCCAGCCAGTCCATGTCGCCATGATGGCCTGCGGCCAGCCAGTCACTCAGTCTTTGGCGGTCGAGGTCGCGGGCATGCGCCCTGGCGACGCCCACACGATGAAATCCAGCCTCCAGGGCCAGCCGTCGGACCAGCGTCGTGCGTGCAGCGACGTCCATCCAGTCAATCCTGACCTTTCAGTCTATTTTACTGAGGGCTACGGGCAGTTCGTCGATTACGGACACATCGGCCGCTTCCAGCGCGCTCTTCATGTCCGGCGAGGCCTGGGCCCACGCCTTCCTCAACAGGTCGTGCAGCACCGCACGGAAGTTGCCGCGGGCGCGCAACATCCGGAAGTCGCCACCGGCGCCCGCCGCCGCCCGGTAGAACATCAGGCTCTCCGCGGGACCGCGCACCCGAATGGCCGTGCCCGCCTCGGCCAGGTAATGGCTGCGACAATCGATGGCCAACCGGCAGGCACCCCAGTCGTAGAACTCGTTGCGCACCGGTCGCTCGACGATATCACGCAGGCCATTGAGCCAGACGCGGGTCCGCTCCAGGTCCTCGCCAAAGGTGAAGCCAACCGGCGCCAGGGCGTCGTATACGTCCTGATCCTCGAGCCGAAGAGCTGCGGTGACGAATTGCCAGTAGGCGATGGCGAACGCGGTCGATAGCTGCTTGGTAGCGCCGAAGTCCAGCACGCCGAGGCGATTGTCGTCCATGACGATGTAATTGCCGGGGTGCGGATCGGCGTGGATCAGCCCGGTGGTCAGGAAGGGGCCCCATATGGCGCAGACCAGCTGGCTGGCCACTCGCAGGCGCGCGGCCTGGTCGTTGGCCGGATGCTCGGCGAACTCCAGCAGGGTCGGCCCATGCAGGCGCTCCAAACACAGAATCTTGGTGGTGCAATGCTCATGATGCACGGCGGGCACGGCGAGGTCGGGCCATGGCGCCAATGCGGCGGCGTAGGCTTGCAGTTGGCGCGCTTCTTCGCGGTAATCGAGCTCCCGGCGCAGCGTGGCGGCGATCTCGTCGAAGTACTCCCGGCCGTCGAAGATACCGCCAGCGAGAGACAGGCCACGGGCCATGGCCGAGGCGTTGCGCATGTCCGAGTCGATGGCTTTGTCCACGCCCGGGAACTGCACCTTAACGACGACTTCCCGACCATCTTGCAGCGTGGCGCCGTGCACCTGGCCCATGCTCGCCGCGGCGAAGGGCTCGGGATCAAAGGTGGCGAAGATCTCCTCTGGCGGGGCGCCCAACTCGTCGATGAGCACTTGCCTTGCCCGCTCGGGGTCCATGCGCTGTGGGGTCTGGTTGAGCAAGCGTCCCAGGACCCTCCGCGCTTCTTCGGGGAAGGTATCCTGGTCGACCAGGGAGATGAACTGACCCAGCTTGGTGGCTGCGCCCTTCATCTCGCCGAGCACCTCGACCATGCGGGCGGCGGTGGGTTTGAGGGCCTCGCTGAGCTTTCCTTCGTCGGCACCCTGGAGCTTCTGCACAGCGCGCGCCGCCACCAGGTCGCCGGTCGTGCGGGCCGTCACCACCGCGAACTTCGCCATGCGCTTGAGGCGTCCACCTTTGACGTGATCGTCCATGCTGCAGTTTCCCAACGGCGCGTCTGCCGCTTTCAGAGTCCGCTGACATCGGCCCGGGTGTCAACGAATGGTTGGCGGGCCACCAGGGGACTTCAGGCCACCGACCAGGCAAACACCAGCTGGGCACCATAATACAGGGGCAGCAATACGGCCCGAACCGCGAAGCCCGGCGCGATGAAGCGGTCGATCGCCACGCAGATGTCGGAGATGAAAAAGGCCACCGACGCGCCGGCGATGGCGAACGCGGGTACTGCCACCGCCGTGCCGAAGGCTGTGGCCACCATAGCCGAGATCACCGTCATGTAGGCCACGATGGGCCAGCGCAGGCGCACCGGTGCCCGTGGCAGCAGCCATCTTCCCACTCCGATGGCCACCAGGAGGACGATGACCGCTGCGATGGCGACGACCTTCAGGTCGACGCCACGCAGCACAAAAGCGACGACAAAGCCCACATGGCCCAGCAGAAATGCGACCAGCCCGGCCAGGAAACCGGCGTGATTGCGCCAGAGCAGGAGGACATCCCCCCACCAGGACAGGATCAAGGCGACCAGCAGGGCGATCCCCCACGGGGTCGCCGTCGCACCGCAAGCCAGGGCGACGCCGATGAAGCCAGCCGAGGCGATCGGTTTGGCGGTCGCCCGCGCCGGCCGATGTCCCTTCCATTCGGCGACCAGCATGACGGCCAGCCCCAGGAGTGTGATCCCTGTCGCGACGATGGCAGCGGTCATCTCTCAACCTGTTCCGAACGCTGTTCGGCGATGGGTTCTGCGGCCTGTACGCGCGCGTCGAAGGTCAGGATAGCAGGCTCGCCTTCGCTTGGGCAGCGTCGGCAGACCGTTATGGGCATGGCCGCATCTACTCCCCGCGCCCACCGACGTGTTATGGTCGGCGCCCGCTCGGAACCGACTCCGGGGAGGATCCATGGTGCATGTCGACCGAATCGCTACGGCCGTGATGGCCGTCTCGTTGCTCATGGCCACGGCGAGTTCAGCCGCCGAGCCGCCGCCGCCGCGAGGTCCGGACCTGCCGCCAGGGGTGGGCATCGGCGCGCCGCCGCCTGGCACAGCCCCTATCCCCCGCGGGGCACCGCCGCCGCCGCCGGGGCCGGGCGATGGCGACACCCGCGTGATGGACGATGGCCGCATCCACGCGGTGATCTCCAAAGAGATGGAGCCGACCCTCGCGGCCATGTTCCCCGAGGGTCCGGAAGCGAATCTGCCCGGTGGCGCGGTCATCGATGGCGTGCAGATCGGCCGCGAACAGGTGGACGTCAAGGTCAAGCTGGCCGACGGGACATTCGCCACCTGGCGGTTGCGTGCCCGCATTGGCCAGGCACCTGCCGGTCAGTCGCGCAAGTTCATCATCGAGCGCGGAGCCGACGAGACGCCGCAGCCGGAACTCGACGCCGCCATTACCCGCCTGGTATTGGCCCGCGAACCCGCCTTCACCTGGCAGGAGGTGCGGGCCAAGCCGACCATGGCAGCCGTCAACCCTGAGATTCCCAAGCTGCTCGCGCGGGTCGACGAGCTCGTGGCCCGCGGCAAGATGCGCGACGCCGGGCTGAAGATGACCGCGCTGATCGGACAGTACCGGCGTGAACAGATGGAATTGCTGCCCACGTGGGATGTGGCGGTCCGGTTACAGCGCGTCGGTCGTCCCGACGACGCCCTGGTCTTCTACGACTGGATCCTGAAGTTGCATCGAGAGCGGCGCAGTCTGGGGCCCATGCCCCGGCAGGCATGGCAGCGTTACGCAGGGGCGTTGCACGCTCGCGGGAAGACCGAGGAGGCCCGCGCCGCCATCGCCGATTGCCAGAAAGCCAACAGGGGCACCCCCTCCGACTGTGGCCTGGGCCAGATGGCCGAGGTCTCGGCCTTGAAGGGTGACCTGAGCACGGCCACCGCTCTCCTGGATGAAGCGCTGACCAAGCCAGGCCCCGGCGACGAGGCGCTGGTCCTGGACCGCATCTCCCTGGCCAGGCGACAGGGGCAGACCGAGAACGCGTTGAAGTGGGCCAAGGTCGCCGCTGAGAAGTGGCCAAAGTCCAATGACGCCGTGGCCAGCCTGGCTTCGGCGGAGCTGCTGAGCGGTGCTTCAGAGGCCGGGTTGCGGCGCTGGCTTGCGCTCGCGGAGACGGCGCCTGAGTACCCCGGCGCCGTGGCGGCGATGGCCGACGGCATCGGCAGCATGCGCCGGGCTGAACTGGAGCAGGGGGCCGATCGCGCGGCGCTGGACGACCTGCTCCGCGAGTTGAGCGGCGCGGCGACAAAGGGCAACCAGCTGGCCGCGTTCGGGGTCGCCATGGGCCAGTACCACCGCGGCGATCTCGAGGCGGCGTTCGGCGGCTTGACCCGCCTGCTGACCAGCCGACCCAAGGACCCGCGCGTGCTGTCCGGCCTGGCGTTGAGCGCCCATTGGCTCGGCCACCATGAGGCAGCGCGTCGCCATGCCGACAACGCCGTCGAGTTGACGCCGGGCGACCCGGCGGTGCACCTCTGTCGTTCGGTGGTTCGGCGTCCGGCAGATCTGCCAGGCGCCGCCAAAGACCTCGGCCGCCATATCGACCTGCGCGTTGCCGCGGGGATCGATGAAAAGAGCCAGGAGATCCAAGACCTGAAGGCCGACCTGGCGAGCTTGACAGCGGGCCGGTTGCCGGCAGACAGGCTGCGTCCACAGGCAGACCGAACATTGTTCGGACGCGGTGGCATGCCAGCCTGGTGGATCGTATTGTTGGCCCTGCTGGGGCTCGCTGGAGGCGCCTTCGTTGTCCTGCGCAGCCGGCGCGCCTCGAGCACTGACGACTGAGCCCAATCCAGCCCTGCCCGCGCAGACGCGCCGGCCACATGGCGGTGACATGACGACCCAGGAACGCACATCGCGGTTGCCCAAGTTCTACAAGCTGGAAGTGGAAGAACGCCTGGCTGTGGTGCAGCGATTCGCCGGCCTGAGCGACAACGAGATCGACAACCTGCGCGGCACCATGCCGGAGCGCCTCGCCGAAGCCGGCCGGATGATTGAAAACGTGGCGGGGCTCTTTCACCTGCCCGTTGGTATCGCGGCCAACTTCCGCCTCGATGGTCGCGACGTGCTGGTCCCAATGGTCATCGAAGAGCCGTCGGTGGTCGCTGCCTCGTCGAACGCCGCCCGCATGCTGCGTGGGGGCCCGGGCATCATCACGGACGCAACGGCGCCGCTGATGATCGGCCAGATTCAACTTTGCGATGTGCCCGATCTCGAGGCGGGTCGCGCCGCCCTGCTGGCGGAGGCCGATCGGTTGGTGGAGTTGGCCAACGACGGTCAAAACCGCCTGCTCGCGCGAGGCGGTGGCGCCCGGCAGTTGGAAGTGCGGGTCTTCGAGGCGAGCGACATCGGCCCCATGCTGGTGGTGCACCTGCTGGTGGACGTCTGCGACGCCATGGGCGCCAACCTGGTCAACGGCATGGCCGAGCGACTGGCATCGGAGTGCGAGGAGCTCACCGGCGGGCGCGCCTTCCTGCGCATCCTGTCCAATCTGGCCGATCGCCGGCTGGTCAGCGCCACCGGGCGGGTGCCGTTGAAATTGCTGAACCGCCCTGCGCTGGGCATGGACGGCCTGGAGGTGGCGGAGCGCGTTGTCCGGGCCAGCGTCTTCGCCGAGGTGGATCCCTACCGCGCAGCGACCCATAACAAGGGCATCATGAACGGCATGGACGCCTTCCTGCTGGCCACCGGCCAGGACTGGCGGGCCGTGGAAGCGGGTGCTCATGCCTACGCCGCGCGCAGCGGCACCTATTCGGCCATGGCGCATTGGCGCGTCGAGGACGACGAACTGGTCGGCCGGATTGAGGTGCCCATGCAGGTGGGCGTGGTCGGCGGCGTGACCCGCGTGCACCCGGTGGTCAAGGTGCTGCTCAAGGTCGTCGGCGCAAAGACGGCGTCGGACGTCGGACGCGTAGCTGCCGCAGCGGGCCTGGCTCAGAACCTGGCCGCCATCCTGGCCCTGGGCACCGAGGGCATTCAGCGCGGCCATATGTCCCTGCATGCGCGCAACATCGCCGCCGCCGCCGGCGCCCGCGACCACGAGATCGATGAGGTCGTCTCGGAGATGATAAAGCGCCGCACCATCACCCACGATGCGGCCGAAGCCATCGTCAAGGTGGGACGCGACCTGCCCATCAGCGACTATCCGGGCGCGTTTGGCATGGCCGAGTTGCAGGCGGTTCGCGAACACTTCTGGCCGGCCATCGAGGCGACCATCGCCAAGGTCATGCCGCGACAGGACGACGAGGGCGGCCTGTCCGAGGTCTTCTGGTACCAGCTGGATACCGGTGGCAAACGCCTACGGGCGATCATTCCCCTGATCGTCTACGAGGCCTTTGGCGGCGATCCGGCCGATGCGGTGCCCTTCGCCGCCGCTATGGAGCTGCTGCATAACGCAACCCTGGTCCAGATGGACTCGGCCAGCCGGCAACGGGCGCGGCGCGGAGGCGACGCCGTCTGGGTGCGGTACGGCCTGGATCGCGCTGCCTGCTGCGCCGACGCCATGGTCTTCGCGGCCATGGGTTGTGTGGGCCGGTTGCGTCGCCCACCGACAGTGATCGCCCGTCTGGCCCGCATGGTCACCAGCCAGATGATGGAGGTCATCCGGGCACAGGCGAACGCTGTTCGGACACTGGACGATACGCCGGCGACCGAAGACGAGCGCGTCGAACTGGCCCGTCATCGGACCGGCGGCCTGTTCGGGTTATCGGTCACGGGCGGCGCCATCCTGGCCGAAGCGAACGACGATATGGTCGACCGGTTGCGCGACATCGGCGGCCACTTCGGCGTCATCTTCCAAGTACAGGACGAGCTGCTGGGCATCGGCGGTGGTTTCCAGCGATTCAAAAGCGGCGCGACCATCATCGATGGCACCGTCGGCATTCTCTACGGCCACTGCCTGAGCCATTGTGACCCAACGGAGCGGGCCGAGCTGCAGGGCATCCTGTTGCTGGGCCGTACCCACACGACCGCCGGAGATGTGCGCCGAGCGATCACGCTGATGCGCCAAAAGGGCTCGCTCGCCTTCGGTGCCGACCTGGTAGTTCGCTACCACGGGTTGCTGCGCAACGCGGCGGCCGACCTGCCGCAGAAGGGCGTCGTCCGGCTGTTGCATGGCATCACCGACATCTTCCTGGCGCCCCTGCTGGCCCGCTACGACGGTTGGCCCCCCCCCCCCCCCCCCCCCCCCCCCCCCCGCCCCCCCCCCCCCCCCCCCCC
>CAYTLW010000068.1:0-38422 GCA_964438735.1 uncultured Enterobacteriaceae bacterium
TAGTTGGCGCGCAGCAGGCGCCAGATGAGCCCCAACGCCAGCAGCAGGCCCAGCGGCCCCAGCAACAGCAGCCACGGCGTGCCGGACTCGTGCATCTCATCAGGAGCCGGTTCGTACTGCCCCATGGCCGCCGTCGGCCAGGCCGCCGGATAGACAGCGCATAGACCGGCCACATCATCGGGCTGCAGGCGCCGTTTGTGGATGCTGCCCGCGCGGATGCCCGCAAAGAGGGTCGCGCCGCGGATCCGGCTGTGACCAAAGCCCCACACATGGCCCAACTCGTGGACGAGCAGCGCCTGCAGGTCGACGCGGTCGGCTGCCCCATCATCGGCGAAGGACACGGCTGGATTGAGCTCGATGCGGGCGCCGGCGATGGCGCCGGTGCGCGGGTCGGAGTGCACGGTGGTGTAGGCGGCATCGCCCGGCTCGTGCGTCCAGGGCTCCGATGCCATGACGACCGCATTGGTCGGCGTGGCGGCGGCCGCGCCAGCCGTCGCGATGACCTTCAAACCGGTGCAAGCGGGCGCGGTCCAGGCGCTGACCGCTGCAGCCAGGGCGGCGACACCTCCATCCTGCAGGCCCGGCACCGGGTCCAGGAGCACTGGCATGGGCGGCGCCCGGGTCCAGCGCAGCGGCACACCATGGTCGGAGTTGGCGCGCTGCCAGGCGGCCGAATTCGCGGCCAGGCCAAGCGCCATCCCCAACAGCAGGCCCGCATGAATGCATCGGCGGCTGCGATTCGAACAACGGTGCTGGCGAGGGGTCGGGCGCCGCATGGGGCGGCGGTCAGCCGGCCTCGGGGTCGGTCTCGTCGCCCGCGGCCTTCTCGTCGATCAGGTCGACCTCCAGCTCCTGCAGCATGGCGTCCAACTCCGCGTCGCCCTCGGACTTGTTCGGGTCGGCCGAGCCCTGGTCGACGTCTTCCTGTGGGTAGCCGCCGCAGGTCGCCTTGTCCTTGGGATCTCCCTCGTCGGGATCGTTGGCGTCGTTATCCTTGAACGAGTCCTTGTAGGCGGTGCGCTTGAAGGCGCCATCCCAGCACTCGTGCATCACGCCGATGAGTTTGAGCGGTTTCGGCCACATATGGACCAGCACGCCGTCGGCCCGGCCGCCCACGCCGGTCTTCCACAGCACGCGCAGGGCTGCCGCTTCCACAGTCGCGGGATTCTGCAGGATGTTTCCTACGCCCATCGAGCGCAGCCGCCCGCCCTTGCCCGGGAAGCGGATCAGGTCGACGCCAAAGTTCCACGGCACGCCGGCCTTGTCGTCTTTCTTCTTGAACTTGCGATAGACGATGCGTCGGGCGCGGGCGGTGGCCTTGTGGTTGGCGAAGAAGACATGGATGGAACCGGTGGCCCACGGGGCATCGCCCAGCTCGTTGGCGCCGGTGATGTTGACGTGCAACCGACCGCCGCCGGTGCGGGGCGCGACCTTCACGAAGATGCCGGTCAGCAGCACCTTCTTGACGGCCCCCTTCTGGCCGAAGAGCACGTAGCGCAGCCGCTTGGGCGCGGTACGCACGGCCACGAAGCGATAGTCGACGCCGTTCTTGGTCTTCTTCCAGACGCCATAGGGCTGGCCCAGCTTGGTCACGCCAGTGGCTTCGGGTTTGGCATTGGCCACGGTGTCCTTGATGCGTTCGACGACCACGCCGATGTGGTCGACCGTGTTCTTGACCGTCTGCTTGGCCTGGCCCCAGAGGGAGGCCGGATCGCCCAGCTTGGCGCCGCCGGAACCGCCGATATCAGACAGCAGCTCGTCGACGTCGACCACGTCGTCCAGGGTGACCTCTTCGACGGACGAACCGCCGCTATCCGTGGCGGCGGTATCGCCACCGGCGGTGCCCGATGGTTCGTCGGTGTTGGTCCCGCAAGCGATCAGGGCGATCACCGACACGACAAGTACAAAATGTGTCATCCAACGACTGGTCATGGGCTCCTCCTGCTGTGTTCAGCACCCGGTTACAACGCTGGTATAACGCAACTGCGCAGAGCGGACCAGATGGGACTTCGCGGTTGCAGCGTGCAGGGTGCGAGCCTAGGTTCCCAGCCCGACGAACACCACGTCCGGCCTGGAGCCCACATCGATGTCCAACAGCAACGCCTCGAAGACCGCCTTCCCTCCCTCCAGCGCAGCCCGCCTGGCCGACCTGGTCGACTACGGTGACAGCGCCATCGTCAGCCGCACCCTGGCCAAGGGAAAAGGCGGCACGCTGTCCGTCTTCGCCTTCGACCAGGGCCAGGAGCTGTCCGAACACAGCGCCCCCTTCGACGCCTTCGTCCAGGTGCTCGACGGCGAGGTCGAGCTGATCATCGGCGGCGAGTCGGTCCTCGCGGTCACCGGTGACCTGGTCCTGATGCCCGCCGACATCCCCCACGCAGTCAAGGCGGTGCGTCGATTCAAGATGCTGCTGACTTTGTTCAAGGGCTGAGGTGCGCAGGTCCGGGCAGGCCGCCGCCTGACCCCACCCCATGGGCCGGGCACGCAGGCCCGCGTTCTGACATAACGCTTGCCCTCCGGCGCGCCATCATGTACCCCGCCACCGCAAATCGGGGGCTGCCATGGGCATCGCGCGCCACATTCCGAACCTCACGCCGGGGATCATCGGCGCGGCGGCGATGTGCCTGCTCAGCGGCTGCCCAAGCAACCAGGGCATCCCCGCTTCGGGACTCGCCCCGGACGCCGGCACCTGGGATAGCGGCATCGCCTTCGACAGCGGCACACGGTCGCCAGACGTGGCCGCAGATACCGGACTCGCGCCCACCCCCGACAGCGGCGCGCTCGACGCCGGACCCATGGACGTCGGACCCCTGGACGCCGGCCCCGTGGACAGCGGCCCCCTCGACAGCGGGCCAGTGGCACCTGTAGACGCTGGTCCGGTGGATGCCGGACCGGTCGACACCGGTCCCGTGGATTCGGGTCCGGTCGACACCGGCCCGGTCGATTCAGGTCCCGTGGACGCCGGTCCCAAAGATGTGGGCACGCCCGATGCCGGCCCCAAAGATGCCGGCCCCAAGGACAGCGGCGGCACGCCCGGGCTCAACAAGGGCTTCATCGGCAGCGCGTGCGGGGCCGACTTCGACTGCAGCTACAGCGACGCTTTCTGCCTCAAGTCCATCGAGGGTTTCCCCAACGGCATGTGCTCCAAGGGCTGCACCAAGTTCTGCCCCGACAAGACCGGCATGGCGACGACCTTCTGCATCGCCGGCTCCAAGGTGAAGATCAACAACCCACCCGGGCTATGCGCCATGCAATGCGATTTTGGCGCCAGCTCCACCGGCTGCCGTCCTGGCTACCAGTGCGTCGCCCTGCCCCGCTACAACGACCCCAAGACGACCAAGTTCGTCTGCATCCCCGGCGCCGGCCAGGGCTACAAGCTCGGCGCCTGTCACAAGAAGCTGCAGCAGCTGGGCGTCGGTTTCGCCCCGGCCATCAATCCCAAGGACCACCCCAAGACCCACCCCAACCTCACCTGCGACCTGCAGGAGCCCATCTGGGTGGCGCCGGTCATGCACGGCGTCACCTTCCACCCCTCCAAGCCGAGCAATACGCCCAAACCCATGCTGGTCACCTGCGGGCTGGCCCTGGCGCTGGAGAAGTCGGCCAAATACCTGGAGGGTCAGGGCATCTCCAAGGTGGTCCACTGGGGCACCTACAACTGCCGGGTCATCAGCGGCACCAGCACCCTGAGCGAGCACGGGCTGGCCAACGCCATCGACTTCCGCGGGTTCGTCACCGGCGCCGGGCTCTACTGGACGGTGCTCGGCGACTGGGAGAAGGGCAAGTCCTTCCCGGTCACCACGGCGGGCAAGTTCCTGAAGGATTTCACGATGAAGATGTTCCAGCAGGACGTCTACAACATCATCCTCACGCCCGAGTTCAACAAGGCACATGCCGACCACTTCCACGCCGACCTGACGCCGGGCGCGAAGTTCCTCAATTGAGCACGTCCAACAACGCATCGACCAGGCGCTGGTAGTCGGCCGGTTCGTTGTAGAGCTGGGCCGAGATGCGCAGCAGCCAGCGGCCGGGTGGACCGGGCAATGGCATGACCGGCACCTCGATCTGATAGCGCTGCTTGAGCACATCCTGCAGGTCGCAGATCAGCGGCCAGGGTGACTTCGGCAGGTCCTCCGGCAGCGGCGGCAATATGACGCTGGCCATGCTGCCCAGCGCCGAACGAGGGGCCACCGCCTGCACGCCGGGCACCGTCAGCAGCATGTCCAGGCCCTGCGCTGCCAGGTCGCGGTTGTGCGCCATGACCGCCGGCCAGCCGCCAGGCAACAGCCCGCCCATGAACTCCAGCGCCGCCGGCACGCTCAGGATCGCGGTCAGGTCGTCGGTGCCGGCCCAGTCGAAGCGTCGCTTGAAGAGCGCCCGATCCTCGCGGTCGACGTATTCGCCCAGGCTCGTGACCAGGGGCCTCGTATGGGCCTGTTGGTCGGCTCGCACATGCAGCCAGGCGGAGGATTTGGGCGCGCAGAGCCACTTGTGGCAGTTGCCGGTGGTCCAGGCGGCGCCCAGGGCCTGCACGTCCAGCGGCACCATGCCCGGCGCATGAGCGCTGTCGAGCAAGGTGGGCACGCCTTTGTTGGCCAGCTCGGCGACGATGCGCTGGGCGGGCAGCACGATGGCCGAGGTGCTGGTGATGTGATCGATCAACGCCATGCGCGTGCGCGGCCCGACACGGTCCAGCAGGCCCTGCACGACGGTGTCCAGGTCGTCCAGAGGTGGCTCCAGGGGCACGCTGACCACTCGCGCGCCTGTTCGCTCGGCGGTCCGACGGAGGGCCGCCTTGCAGCCTTCGTAGGCGTGGGTGGTGGTCAACAGCTCGTCACCCGGCTGCAGGTCCAGACTGGCCAGGACCGCGTTGACCGCTGTGGTGGCGTTGCGCACAAAGACCAGGTCATCCGAACGGGCGCCAATCATGGCCCCAAGAGCGGCCCGAGTCCGGTCGAGATCACGCTCGAGATGCCGCAGGTAGAAGTTCACCGGCTCCCGCTCCAGGCGCTCGCGAAGGCCCTGTTGCACCCGCAGCACTTCTTTCGGACAAGCACCGAACGAGCCGTGGTTCAGGAAGGTGACGCCCTCGTCGAGCAGCCAGTGCCGGCGCAGCTGATTCATGGTGCCTCCCAGCGCGCCAGGGTTCTGACGCCGCGCCGATCATGAACCGTCCGGCGGCGCTTGCCCACCACGCAGACCCCAGCCTGTGGCGATCTCGGCAGATCCCTCCTTGCCTCGCTCCTATGCCGCGGATACTCTCATCGCGTGCCGCGTGCAGTCCTGCGTTCAAACCGATCCGGACGACGCACGCAACATGGCGGCTGCGCCATCGCAACGCAGGATGGCGGCACAAGGAGAACCCCGTGAAAGCCCTCCGACTCCTCGTCATCCCACTCGCGCTCGCATTGCTCGTCGGCGTCTGCTCCGATGACCCCGATGAGAACGGCAGCTTCGACGGCCCCGCCGTCTACGTCGACGCGGTCAAAGGCAGCGCCGCAGGCGCCGGCACCTTCGACGACCCTGTCAACACGCTGGAAGCCGCCATCAAGCTGGCCAAAGCCGGCGACACCCTGGTCCTGAGCGCGGGCACATTCTCTGAGAGCGTCGCCCTGCCCGCAGACGTGCACATCAAGGGCGAGGGCTCCGGCAAGACGGTCATCAAGCCGCCCAAAGACGGCAGCGGCATCACGCTGGGCAAGGACGGCGTCGACATCAAGATCGAAGGCGTCGCCATCACTGAGGCCTGGGGCTACGGCATCTCGGCGCCTGTGGTGGGACTCACCCTGGTCGACGTGAAGGTCGAAAAGACCAAGATGAAGACCGGCTCGCCGGGCACGGGCCATGGCATCCAGGTGATCGGCGCGGCGAAGCTGAAGATGGAGAACTGCAACGTGACCATGAGCGCGGGAACGGGGGTCATCGCTCAGAAGGTGGCTTCGGTGTCCATCGTTGATCCGGCATATTCCGTCTCGCCGAGGGGCGGCAGTGGCAGTCAGTCCATCGTGGACCCGGCGTATTCGCCGGCCAGCAGCATCGCCGGCAACTTCGGCGGCGGGATCGCCATCGTTGATCCGGCCTATTCGCCGGGCGGCAAGGGCAAGTCGGACTCTTCGGCCGAGCATTTCGTCATCAAGTCGACCATCATCAAGGACAATCGCATGTACGGCCTGGCTGTCTACGGCGGCAGCGGCACCGTCTTCAACTCGGCGATCACAGGCACGCAGAAGCACAGCAGCCAGGACTTCGCCGACGGTCTGGTGCTGTCCGATGGCTCAGACCCCGACCTGCAGGGCGCCATCAAGATAGCTGGCAACGCAGTGATCGGAGGCAACCAGCGTACGGGTCTGCTGCTGTCCACCCCGGCCATCGTGGACGTGGATGGTGAGATTCGGGGCAACATTCACGGGGGCCTCTGGGCGCGTGGAGACAAGGCGCTGATTCGATTGAGCTCGGAGGCGCGGGTCACGGAGAACAAGATGGTCGGGGCAGCTGTCACGTGGGGCGCTCGACTTGAGGCCAACGGCGCTCGCATTGAAAAGACTCAACTGGCCGCTTTTGGTAATCCTGGCGGCGGCATCCCGGTACAGATAGGCGACGGGGTCGGTGTGTTCGACAAGTCGCACGCGAAGATGGACGGAGCGACCCTAGAGGGCAACGCCCGAGCGGGCGTTGTGGCGCACGGTTCCGCAGCCAATAAGTCGGGGCAGGTCGACATTCAGATCTCCGGCACGAAGTTCATCGGCGGCGAGTTCGGCATCGTGGTCAACAAGCAGAAGGCGGGCGCCACACCTGCAAGCGTGCCGACGGCGGAGTACACGAAGAACAACTCCTTTGATGGTCAAAAGACCAAGGTGGAACCGGCCGGCAACTTAGACGTACAGGTCAGCCCTTGCGGGGTGAACAAGCCTGCCGAGACCAAGTGCATTCCGCCCATTGCGAAGTAGCACTGGCAGTGCGGCAGATGTGGCCTCAAGCCGCGCCTGGCGGCGGAGCGTCAATCTCGTTTGTCGCCCAGAGAGCCGAGTTCTGAGGAACGCGACAGGTCTGTGAATCCCTCGGCAATGGTCGTCGCGGACATGGATTCGTCCAGTGTCTCCGCCCTTTTGAGCACCTCTACCGACGCCTGCTCCCAGGCCTCGTTGCCGAATGTGCGGGCGAGTTCGGCGGCCTCGGAGGCGGCGACGCGAGCGCCATGCGCGTCGCCCTTCCCGACCAGGCACTGAGCGATGAGGCGCAAGGTCTCAGGCAGGTAGTCCAGCGTGCGCAACCGGCGTAGTTCCTGCTCGGCGAGCCGGAGGCGGCGCAGGGCGTCTTCCAGTTTCCCTTGGTCGTACAAGACGTTGCCGAGATTGGTGTTCGCCAGGGTCCGGCCGAAATGATAGTCGATCGTCTCGCAACGGTCAGCGACGCGGCGGTAGATCTGGGCGGCTTCGTCCAGGGCCTCGCGGCGATATGCGAGATTGCCCATGGACAGTTCGGTCATCGCCGACCCGATGTCGTCGCCGATGGCCGCAAAGCAGGTTGTTGACTGCTCGTAGTGCCCCATCGCGTCTTCGACCTTGCCGCGCCGGGACAAGGCGTGCCCCATGACCAGGTGCAATCGTCCGAGGCCGGCGAGTTCCCCGATGTCCTCGCTGCCGGGTGTCGCGCGCTGCAGCGCGTCTTCAGCCACGGACTCAGCGACGTCGTAGCGTTGCTGGCGAACCGCCATCATCGCCAACAGTCCCGTAGCGAATATCGCTTTTCCGGCCGTGTTCTGCGACTCGCTGGCGGCCCGAGTCGCTTCGTCCAGGACAACGCGGGCCTCTTCGTAGCGCCCGAGCTGCCCCAACGCGTCACCGTGCACGATCAGGCTGCGCGCGCGCGCGTCCGGCTCGCCGCGCTCCTTGCCAGCCGCAGCTGCCTCTTCGGCAACTTCAATCGCCTTTTCGAGTTCGCCGATCCTGAGGGCCACCTCGCCGCGCCCGACCAGGCCGGCCAACAGGTGCTGCCACCCCTCTGACGAATCAGGCGTCTGCTCCAGCAGGTCGCGCCCCACCTCAACCAACACCCCAAACGCATCAAACGCATCCCGATTGGCAAACGCCCGCATGGCATCGCGCGCAGTCCTGAGCACGTATTGCGCCGCGTTCTCGTTGTCTCCTGCCACCAGCAAATGGTGCGCCAGCATCCCGCCGAAGCCTGGCGGGCGCGGTCCGCTCCAATCCTGGAGCCAGCGGGCGGCACGCTGGTGCTGCTCGGCGCGCGCGCTGGCGGCCAGGGCCTGGGCGATGGTCTCGGCCATGGTCTTCTGGCGGAAGGAGAACTCACGCTCGCCCATGAAGTGGCGGCTGTTGGCCTCGAGCAGGAAGCCGGCCTCGATGGCCACGTCCAGCTCGGCGTCCGAGACGTCGCGGTCCAGCATGTGGCAGACCATGCCGTGCGGCGCGAAGTTGCCCGCGACTGCGATGGCCTGCAGCAGACTGCGCTCGGCGGGCGGCAGGCGGCCGATACGGCGCAGGACCATGTCGCCCAGGGAGGCGTCCAGGGAGGCTTTTTCGGCGGCGCGTTTTTCGTCGAAGTGCCAGCCGCCGGCGGCGGAGATGAGCACGCGATCCTCGATCAGCGCATCGACCGCCTCTTCGACTCGCGCCGGCACACCGTCGGCGAATGCGTGCACGCCTTCGATCATGCCCATGGGCAGCTGCAGGCCGCCCAACAGCTCCTCGATCAGTTCGGCGCTCTCGTCGGTATCCAGGGCCGGCACGTCCAGGGTCGTGGTCCGTGACCGGGGCAGGGAGATGGCGCCCAGGATGTCATCGGCGCGCTCGGGCCGCATGGGCAGGACCAGCAAGGTCTGGGCGGTGTCGCAGCCCTTGACGATGGCGTCGAGCAGCTCGAGGGTGGGCTCCCGCGCCCACTGCAGGTCTTCGATGACGATGAGCACCGGTTCGATACGCGCCGCGGCGCTGAGGAAGGCGACGTAGGCCTCCAGAGCCGACTTCTTCTCGTCTTCGGTGGCGGGCCGCAGGGTGTCGTCTTCGCCTTCTTCCAGGCGGGTGCCCATGATGCGGGCCAGGGAGCGCGCGCGCCGTTCGCTCTGCTCAGCGGAGATGCCGTCGCCGCTGATGCCCGGCAGGGCGGCCAGTTTCGACAGCAGGTCCGGCTCTTCGCGCGTAGCCAGGCGGCTGCGGAGGATGTCCACAAAGGGCTCGTAGGGCTGCGGCATGCCGACCGGACTGCAGCCGGCGATCTCCACCTGCCACTTCTGGCCCAGGTCTTCGAGGCGGCCCAGGAACTCGGCCACCAGGCGGCTCTTGCCCGCGCCAGCCGGGCCGACCACTGGCGCCGCGGCCAGCTGACCGCGACGCTGCACGCGGCGGGCAGCGCGCATCAGCAAGGCGAGCTCCGGGTCACGACCGATCAGGGGCACGTCGATGCCGCGCACCTTGTAGTCGGCGAAGGAGCGGGCCTGGTCACGCCGTCGCTCGACCACAGCCAGCGTGTCGGTGATGGCGCGGGTCTCGTACAGGCCGCGCACCTCGCGCAAGGCCGAGCGACCCATGCCCACCTCGCCGGGCCCGACCAGGTCCAGCGCGTGACGGGCCTGTTCGACGGCTTCACCGCCGGCGAAGGCGGTGCCCCAGGCCACGCCCACGCCGCGGGTGCCGAGCAGGCCCAGGTCGATGCCGACCCGCACCTCGGGACGTAATCCCCCATCCAGAACGATGCCTTTGGCTGCGGCGGCGATACCCAGGGCGGCGTCTGCCGCGGCGGAGATCTCGCGCTCGCGCATGCCGCCCAGTCCAAAGAGGGCGATGCATTCGCGGCCGAGGAACGCGACCGGCCGGCCGCCCTCGCGCTCGACGATGGCGGCGAAGGTCTGTGGGAAGTCGCTGAACAGCACCGAGTCACCGGTGGCCTCGCCCAGGCGCACGACCATGGCCGCGGCGGTCACCCGATCCAGGCTGCTGGACGGCTCGCTGCCGCCGGGCTCATCGGCGCTGCCCTCGCGCAGACGACGGGCAGCCGACAACAGGGTCGTGCCGCAATCTGAGCAGAAGTAGCGTTCGCCGGCGCGGATGGCGTTGCAGGTGAGGCAGACGGCCAGGGGCACCGCAGAGCCGCAGTGGCTGCAATAACGGCCGCCTTCCGCCGAGGGATGACCGCAGGCCGGGCATTCGACCACGCCACCGGGCGCCGCCTCCTGGCGCAATCCGGCCGCCTGCCCCAGCGCTTCGGCGAACTCGGCCACGGTCGCCGGGCGCTCGTCCGGGCTCTTGGCCAGACCGCGCAGCAGCTCGTGCTGAAAGCCAGGCGAGATGTGCTCGCCGACGCCGGTGGTCTCGATGGGCGGCACCTTGTCGACCAGGTGTGCGATGAGCATACCCTGGACGGTGTCGCGATAGATCGGCAGCCGGCCGGTGAGCATCTGGTAGACGACCACCGCCAGCGAGTAGAGGTCGGAGCGGCCATCCAACCCCTGGCCCTGGATCTGCTCGGGCGACATGTAGGCCGGGGTGCCGAGCACGCCGGTGCCGACGGTCACGTCGCTGCTGCCCTCGTCGCCGAAGTTCCGCGCCAGGCCGAAGTCGACCACCTTGGCCACCAGGGCGCCCGAGGCGACGCGCCGGAGCAGGATGTTGCCGGGTTTGATGTCGCGGTGGATGATGCCGAATTCGTGCGCTTCGGCCAGACCGCTGGCGACCTGACGGGTGACCGATATCACCTCTTCGATGCCCATGGGGCCGTCGTTCTTGAGCTGTTCGTGCAGGCTGTGGCCCTCGACGTACTCCATCGCCAGGTACCAGGCGCTGCCGTAGCGGCCAAAGGAGTGGATGCCGACCACGTTCGGATGCACGACCTGCGAGAGGGTTCGGGCCTCCCGCTGGAATCGACCCTCCGCCTCCGCCGAGGTGCGATCGGCATGCAGCAACTTGACCGCGACCCGGCGATCCAGGCGCGTATCGCGGGCCACGTAGACCTGACCCATGCCGCCGCCGGCAAGGAATCGCTCGACGACGTAGGTGTCGCCGATCTGCTCGCCCGGCTGGACCACCCTGGGTTGCTGCACCTGCCACCCCCGCCACATCGGCCATGCGCGGGCGTACAGGCCCGCTCAGGATCGGCACGGGTCTACCACAATTGCCCCGGATTCACACCACGGAACGAACGGTCCATACTGGGCTGACCCGCGCACGACGGAGCCCTCCATGACCGAGACCAGCCGCGATCTCGAAACGCTGCAGAGCGAGCTGGTGGCCGCCCGACGCGCCGCCGAACGCAGCCAGGCCGAAGGCGAGCTGATGGCCGGCATGTCGCGGGCGCTGCTGGCCGCCGAGACGGACCTGGTCAAACTGCTGCGCATCATCGCCTCGCGGGTGGCCTCCATGGTGGGAGACGCGTGCATCATCCGCCTCGTCTCCGAAGATGGGCACGCCCTGGTGCCGGTAGCGGTGGATCATGCCGACCCCGACGCGGCGCCGGAGCTGGCAGGTGTCGTCGCCGGATCGGCCCCATCGGCCGGCGTCAGCGCCCAGGAAGCCCTCCTCGCCTCCGGCACCGAGCGCCTGTTCACCGATACGGACGAGGACAGCCACGCCGCCGACCCGGGCTGGGCGCCCTATTTGCAGCGATTTGGCGCCAACGGGCTGCTGATCGCGCCGCTGCGCGCCCGCGGCGAGACGCTCGGCGAGCTGGTGGTGACGCGGCCTGGCTCCGACCGCCCCTACGATGATGACGACCGCCGGCTGCTCGAGGATGTGGCCGCCCGGGCCGCCCTGGCCATCGCCAACGCGCGCCTGTTCGTGCGCGCCCAGTTGGCCGAATCGGAGTTGCGCGAGGCCAACGAGGAGTTGGAGCGTCGGGTGGCAGCGCGCACCGCTGACCTGGAGCGCTCCAACGCCGAGTTGGAACGATTCGCCGCCGTGGCCTCCCACGACCTGCGTGCACCGCTGCGGACCATCCGCAGTTTCGTACAACTGCTGGAGGAAGACGCCGCCGATTGCCTGTCCGAGGACGCCGAACAATACATGCGTTTCATCGTCGACAGCGCCGGCAGTATGGACGACCTGGTCGGCGGGCTGTTGAGTTGGGCGCGCATTGGCCGCAAGGGAGAGGAAGAGCCGGAAGACCTGGACCTCGATGAGTTGCTGCAAGGCGTGTTGCGAGGCCTGGACGAGAGCATCGGTGCCACCGGCGCGACCATCGAACGCGACGGGCTGGGCAGCGTGCACGGCTGTCCGGTGCGCCTGCGACAGCTATTTCAGAACCTGATCGAGAACGCGCTCCGCTATCGCTCGCCGGACAGGGCGCCGCTGGTGCGCATCGAGGGCCATGTCGACGACGCTCGGCTGCGGGTGGCAGTCATCGACAATGGCATGGGCATCGACGCCAAGCATCACGCGCGCATCTTCCGCATGTTCAAGCAGCTCCAGGGCCGCAAGGCCGCCGCTGGCCTGGGCCTGGGCCTGTCGCTATGCGAGAAGATCGCCGCCTTGCACGGCAGCCACATCAAGGTAGAGAGCGAGCTGGGCAAGGGAGCCACTTTTATCTTCAGCCTGCCGTTGGCGGTGTCTTGAATTCCGGCCGGCCGGCGGAGGTCGGCAATCAACGGTCGCTGTAGACCGGCACCGAGACCAGGGCGTCGACGCCGAGCTCACCGACGGGCACCTTCTGGCTGTTGAGGGCCCGTTCGACGCAGACCTGCATGGCCGCGATATCCCCCGGCGCCTCGAGCACCTTGGTAGCCTGCAACACGGCCGCCGAACCGCCGTTATTGATGACATGCACCCGGGCCAGCACCATGAAGTTGGGACCGCCGTCGGCCATGCACTCGCGAATCCTGGGGACCAGGAATCGGGCGACGGCTTCGGCGTCGGCGGGCTCGATGTTGCCATCGGCCTCCAGCCCCTGAGCGGTCGCTTCGGGCAAGCCGTGGCCCGGCACTGCCGGGGGTGCCTTGGGCGCCTTCGGTGCGGGTGCCGGCCTCGGTGGCGGCGAGGAGGGTCGTGGCCGAATCGCAGGCTGCTTGGGTGGTGCAGTTGCCGGTCTTCTGGCCGGTTCAGGCGCAGGGGCGGCCTCCCCCACAGATTCGTCGGGCGTGGCGACCACCGGAGCGGAGGAGACGGCCGGCGCCGGCGCATCAGCCATCATCAACCAGGCCACCAGCGCGAGGCTGCCACATACGACGACCGCCAGGCCGGCCAGCATGCCCGGCTTCATTTGCAGACCAGATTGCCGTCGCTGGCCACGCTCACCTGCCAGGTGTCGGCGTCCGTGGTGGTGGGCGGGTAGGAGTACGCGCGCCCGCAGGCCACGTAACCGCCGGATGCGTTGCGGGCGACGCCGTAGAAGTAATCCGACTTGCTGCCGCCGAGGTAGCGATTCCACAACGCTTTGCCGGTCTTCGGATCCACCTCCGCGAGCCAGCCATCGTAGTTGGCCGAGGGGCCGCTGTTGCTGTAGCCGGCCGCGACCAGCCGACCCTTGGTCGTGGTCGTCAGGTCGTAGATGGTGTCGTATTTACTGCCACCGACCTTGTAGCCGATGGGTTTGGAGAGCGAGGTCGTGGTGCGCACCAGCCAGCCGTCGCGCCCGCCGGAGGCCGACGTGGTGGTATAGCCCGCCGCCCAGACCTGGCTGCCGGACAGGATCTCCACATCGTAAAGCAGCTCGGCGCCCGAGCCGCCGGTGAGCAGGGACTTCACCGAGCCGGTCTTGCTCACCCTGGCCATCAGGCCCTGGTTCGAGACGCCGGACTGGTATTGGTAGCCCACCGCAATGGTGGCGCCGCTCACCGAATCCCAGGCCACGCCCCAGAGATATTGCGAACCGGAACCGCCAAAGGTCTTCTCCTTGAGCCCGGACGGGTTGCCATTGGCGTCACGCCAGACCAGCCAGGCCTCGTTGCCGGAGCCACCCGGCACGTTGCGATAGCCGGCGAGTACCACACCGTCGGTGCCCCAGCGCGCCGCCGAGTAGATGACCTCGCTGGTGCTGCCGCCGATGCGCACCTCCTTGATCAGGCCGCCGCTGGCGGTGACCCGCAGCAGCCAGCCGTCGGGCGAGGTGCCCACCGCCGGATTGTAGGTATAACCCGCCGCCCAGGCGCCGCCATCCGAACGCGCCACGACGCCGCGCAGATAGTCCGATTTGGAGGTCTTCAGGGTGCCGAAGTGTTTCGCCCAGACCAGCTTGCCAGCGTCGTCGCGGCGCACCACCAGGCCCTGCATGCCGCCGTTCTTGCTGCCATCGTTGACGTACCCCGCGGCGATGCTGCCGCCGCCCTTCTTGGCCCGGGTGATGGCGTGCAGGTACTCCGAGGTGGTCTTGTACTTGGGGTTGTCCTTCTCGTTGCCGTAAGTGACGTTCCAGGTGGTGCAGACACACTTGCCCGACTGGCAGACCTTGCCGCCGCCACAGGACAGGCCGTTCATGAGCAGGTGGCTGCACTTGCCCGACTTGCAGATGTCGAGCGTACAGGGGTTGCCATCGCCACATTCCTTAGAACTCTTACAACCCGAGCTGCCGCAGCTGGCCTTGCCGCTGGCGTCGGCCTTGAGCTGCCAGGTGTCGCCGTTGGCGCCAGCGTAGGTGCGGCCGGCCATCAGGCGTTTGCCGCCCTTGTCGACCGCCAGGGCGTAGAGATAGTCGTTCTTGTCGCTGCCGAAGCGATGATTGGCCACCTGCGTCGTCTTGACCGGATCCAGCGTCACCGCCCAGCCGTCGTACCCCCCGGCGCCGCCGCTGTTGCTGTACCCGGCGGCCACGACCTTGCCGTCGGGTGACTGGTCAATGTCATAGAGGTAGTCGTTCTTGGCGCCGACGATATTGTACTGCTTGGCGCCGCCCAACGTCGCGCTGGCGCGGACCACGAAGCCGTCGGGGTTCTTGCCGCTGTAGGTCACGCCCGCGGCCGCCACGTTGCCATCAGCCAGCACCGTGATGCCGTAGAGGTATTCGCTCTTGCTGCCGCCGAAGTGCTTGCTGGTCACCGAACCGACCGGGGAGATGGACCACAGCCAACCCTGGTAGCCCTTGCCGGCGACGGAGCCACTACCGGCGACCAGGGTCCGGCCCGTCTTGGCATGCCAGGCCACCGCCATGGCGTTCTGGGTGCTGCTGCCGCCGAAGAAGCGCTCCTTGAGCCCGGTCTTCTTGCCGTTGGCGTCGAGCCAGACGACCCAGGCGTCGTATCCCGCCGCGCCGCCGATGTAGCGCCGGCCCACCGCGATGAGGCCGTCTTTGCCACGCGCCGTGGCGCCGTAGAAGATGTCGCTGCCCGAACCGCCAAAGACCTCGCTGCTGATGACGCTGCCCAAAGCGCTCAGCCGCACCACCCAGCCGTCCGCCGAGCCCTTGCTGCCGTGGCCATAGGTGAAGCCAGCCGCCCACGTGCCGCCGTCGCTGCGTGGCACCACACCGCGGAAATAGTCGCTCAGCGAACCGGTGGTCGGCCCGACGTGTTTGGCCCAGACCTTCTTGCCATTGGCCGCCCGTCGAATCACCAGGCCCTGGTAGCTGCCCTTGTTGGTGCCCGCGTGCACGTAGCCGGCGGCGAACGAACCGCCGTCGGTGGCGGACAACGCCACGTCGAAGAGGTACTCCCCGCTGGTGGAGTAGATGGGCTTGTCCTTCTCGTTGCCGTAGCTGACATCGTAGAGTTCGCAACATCCGGCCACGGGAAGCCACTTGCACTTGCCCGACGAGCAGACGTCCTTGGTGCAGGCATCGCCGTCGTTGCAATCGGCGCCGCTTTTGCAGAGGTCCGAGTTGCAGCCGACGATAGGCACGTTCTTGCAAGCGCCGGTCTTGCTATCGCAGCTGTCGGCCGTGCAATCGTTGGCGTCGATGCACGTCTTGATCGAGCCCTTGCACACGGTCTTGCCGCCGACGAGCTTGCACTTGTCGAGCACGGTGCACTTGTTGCCATCGTCACAGGCACCGCCCGGCTTGACGGGCGTGAACTTGCACTGCCCGGTCTGCTTGTCGCAGCCATCCAGGGTGCAGACCTTGCCGTCGCTGCAGGGCACCACCTTGCCGACACAGCTCAGCTTGCCGCCGGCGGAGACGCACACATCGGAGTAGGTGCACAGGCTGCCGTCGTTGCACTTGGCGCCGGGTTTGGCCTGGGTGTGGCTGCACTTGGCGGTCTTGGGATTGCAGATGTCCAGCGTGCAGGGTTTGCCGTCGTCACAGGGATTGCCGGCGCCTTGACACTTGACCCCCGCCTGTACATAGGCGCAGGCATCGCCGGTGGTACAGGCGTTGCCATCATCGCACTTGGCGCCCGCCTTCTTGGGCGTGATCTTGCAGCCCTGGGCCTTGTCACAGCTGTCGATGGTGCAGGTGTTGCCGTCATCGCATTGGGCCACGTCACCGCCGCCGCAGACGCCCTTTGTGCAGGTGGTCTTGACGGTGCATTTATTGCCGTCGTCACAGGCGCTGCCGTCGCCCAGGATCTTGTTGGCGCACTGGCCGGTGGCGCCATCGCAGGAGGCGTTCACGCAGGGGTTGCCGCCGCCGCAATCCTTGGCCTTTCCGGCGCTGCACTGTCCGGCGGTGCAGGTATCGTTCTCGGTGCAGAGGTCGCCGTCTTCGCAGGCGCCCCCGTCAGCGACCGGCTTGTTGCTGCACTGGCCCGCTGCCTTGTCGCAGGCGTCGGCGGTGCACGGGTTCTTGTCGGCGCAATCCTTGGCTACGCCGCCGGCACATTTGCCGCCGGTGCAGGTCTCGCCGACGCTGCAGCCGTCGCCATCATCGCACGCGTCGCCATCGCCCAGGGGCGGGAAGGCGCAACCGCCGGTCTTGGGATCACACGTATTCTTGGTGCACGCCTGCTTGTCGTCGCAGTCCTTGGGCAATCCGGCGCAGACTCCCTGGTCGTCGCAGGTCTCGCCGGAGGTGCAGGCGTCGCCATCGTCGCAGGGCTGGGCCACCATTGGCGCGTTGACGCAGCCGGTGGCGGGCTCGCAACTGTCCTTGGTGCAGGGCTGACCGTCATCGCACGCGGCCTCGTCGGTCTGCCCATCGCAGTCGTTGTCGACCCCATCGCAGGCCTCGGCGATGGGCGCCGCGCCGCTGCAGTCGGTCAATCCGCCGCCGGCGGGCGCGCCGGGTTCACCGTCGGCCAGGCAGACCCGCTGCCCGGCGCACGGGCCGCTGCCGCAGGAGGTGGCCAGCTTCAAGGTCATGGCCCGGCCGGAGCACGTGCACATGGCGCCAGCATCCGGCACGCATTGCACGACGCCATTGCCGTCCACGTCGTCGGTCTGCTGGCAGGTGTAGCCAGCGGGACAGGGCGTCGACTTGCTGCACCACGTGCCGCAGAAGGAGCCCTTGCCCGGTCCCCAGGCCACGCAGGCGGCGTAGGGATCGCCGGGGTGCGTGCAGTCGCTGTTGACGGTGCACGGGTCACAGAGGGTCAGCTTCTTGGGCAGGCAGTACTTGGTCGTCGCGTCGCTGGAGGGTTCGACGCAGACGGTGGCCGCCGGGCAGGCATCGGTGCAGACCTCGGCGCACTCCCGGTTGCCGTCGGGCAACCAGGTGCACTTGCCGCTGTCGCAATCGGCGTCGGACAGGCACGCGCAGCCCACCTTGCCCTGGCAGGACCCGGTCGAGGTGTCCTCTGAGGCCTCATCGGGCTCCGCGACCACATCCTGTTCGACCATCGCGTCGCCGGGCGCGGTGGCATCTTCGGCGCCCGCGTCCACCAGTGGATCGCTGGCATCGGTCGTGTCGGCAATCGGCTGGCCGGTGTCGCTGGGCACGGGTGAGCCGGTGTCGAACTTCACGCTGCCGGAGTCGAATAATCCCGGACCGAAGGGCGACGTATCCGCGCCTGTGCCGCCACCGACGGGCGCCGGCTCGCCGCAACCAACCGCGGCGACCAACAGCGTCAGGGCGAGCGCCACGGTTCGGCACCGAGGCCACGCGCGGGCGTCGTCATCTCCCATGATGGTCTCCCCAATGCGTCGAGCGCCATGCGATGAGTCGCTGCAAAGCTCTCGGGCGCGCGGAGGATAACGATCGCCTGCCTGCGGGCTCAAGCCTTGTGCACGGCAGCACCGGGTTTGCGGGACTTTCACGCCCCGGCCGCCTCGACACGCGAGTTGGCTTTCACAGGCCCAGACGCGGCAGCACGCTGTTGACCGCATCCTGCAGCGAACCGGCCATCGGGATGAAGCGCCGGCCGTTGAGGTACAGGTTGGGCGTGCCTTCCACCTGGGCGTTCTGGCCCATCTTCATGGTCGAGTCGATGCGCCGCTCGTGCCGTTTGTCCGCCTGCGCGGCCTTCAGCTTCGCCATGTCCAGGCCGTTGGCCTTGGCGATTTCGTCCACGACCTGCTGTGACAGCCGATCCTGGGCCGCAAAAAGCGCGTCGTGCACGGGCCAGAACATCTTCTGGCCGCCCTGCTCCCAGGCCTCCTGGGCCATGACGTGGGCCGGCCGGGCGTTCTCGTGGAAGGGCAGCGGATAGTGCGCGAACACGATCCTGAGCTTGCCGCCGAAGCCCTCCACCAGCTCGCTGAGCGGGCCGGCGATCTTCTGGCAGTAGGGACACTCGAAATCGGAGAAGGCCACCAGGGTGATCGGCGCGTTCTTCTTGCCCATGAAAGGCAGCGCGGACACGTTCATCGGATAGGTCTGGTCTTCCAACGAGCGGTAGGCCTTGCCCTTGGAGATGATCTCGTTGTACCAGCCGGCGCCCTTGCGACCGGATCGTTCGGCCTTGGCGATCTCCTGTTCGATCACCTTGTTGATCAGCTCTTCTGGCAACGCGCCGGCCAGCTTGCGGCCGTTGATGACGGTATGGGGCGTGCCATCTACCCGAATGGACTGGCCCTGGGCCAGGTCGGCGTCGATGCGGGCCATGGTGGCCGGGCTCTTGCGGACCTTGTTGAAGCGCTGGATGTTCAGGCCGAGCTCCTTGGCCCACTGGACGTAGTTGCCCTCGTTGAGCGCGTCCTGACCTTCGAAGAGCTTGTCGTGATACTCCCAGAACTTGCCCTGCGCCTGGGCCGCGATCGAAGCGGCGTGGGCGGCGCGAGCGTTCGGGTGGATCTCGGACAGCGGGAAGTGCTTGAACGCCAGCCGCACCTTGTCGCCATGGGCCGTCTTGATCGACTTCAGGGTCTGGCTCGCCTGGCTGCAGAACGGGCATTCGAAATCCGACACCTCCACGATGGTCACCACCGCCTCTGCGCTGTTGCCCAGGATGGCGTCGTCCTTGCCCAGTGGCAGCTTCCAGACGTCCTCATTTCCGGGCGGCAGGCCCAGTTCTCCCTCACCGGGCGGCGGCTCACCTCCGGCGGCTGCGCCATCGCCCGCGGGCGGGTCAGCGCCCAGGACGAAGTACTCCAGGAAGGAGCGCCCCTTCTCGGGTTCGAAAGTGAGCACCGCGCTCTCGAAGAGCTCGAAGCCTTGCTTGCCCTCGCTGCGAGCCCCCTGAACGGCTCCCAACGCCTCGTCGATGACTCGCTTGAAGTCATCGGCGGGCATGGCGCCTTCAAGCAGGCGTCCGTTGATCAGGAAGCCGGGCGTGCCCTCAGCGCCCAGCGCCTTGGCCGCGCGCTGCTCCCGGTCCACCTGCCGAGCCAACTCCGGGTCGGCCCGATCGGCGTCGAATTGGGTCATATCCAGGCTCAGCTCGGTGGCCCAGGCGCGCAGGTTGGCCTCCTCCAGGGCGCTCTGGTTGGCGAATAGCTTGTCGTGATAGGGCCAGAACTTGCCCTGACGATGTGCCGCCAGCGCGGCCAGCGCGGCCGGCTTCGCCTTGGCGTGGAAGGGCAGCGGGTTGTTGGCCCAGACGACGCGGATGTCCTTCGGATAGGCGGCCAGCAGCTCCTTCATGGTCGGCCCCACCTTGGCGCAGAAGGGACACTCGAAGTCCGATATCTCCACCACGACGACCGGTGCGTCGGCGGGCCCCAGCGACGGCATCGTCGCCGCAAGGACGGTCTGGCCGTCGGCCGGGGCTGCCGCTGTTGCAGCAGGCGCCGCAGCGGGCGCGGTCGCACCGTCAGCAGCAGCCGGCACCGCTGGCGAGCCCTCCGTCGGAGTCGCCTCGGCCACCTTGGTCGGTGGCGCCCCGGCAGCGCCCGGTGTCTGCACCCAGACGAGTGATCCAGCGGGCGGGAAGATCTTGGCCGTATAGCGCCCGACGGCGAGGCCCACAAGGAGCCCCGCCGCCGTCGCGACAACAAGTTGTCGATTCATACTACCTACTTACAGTATGTCTTCTTGTCGATGCAGCAGTCGTCGTAGTTGACGCAAGTAGAGTCGCACTGGCAACTCTTGCCAGCCTTGTACTTGCAATCGCTGCCCTTGCACGAGCCCGACTTGTAGCACAGGCCCACCGAGGAGCTGCACTTCGAGCCGCTACCGCAGGTGTTGATGGTCTTCCAGGACGTCCACGAGTAGTAGGTCGAACTGGTCGAGCAGGTCGTGGTCGACCAGCCGGTGCAACCGGCGTAGGCCTTGCGCTCCTGCAGCGTGAGGCTGCCGCTACCCGTGCAACGCCAGGCCGTCTTGAGCACCTTGGTGCCGCACTTGGTGCCCTTGGTCTTGAGGGTGTTCTTGCACTTCTTGCTCGAACACGTGTCCGTGGTGCAGATCTTGCCGTCGCTGCATTGCGAACTGCTGGTGCAGGACTTTGCCACGCAGGTATTGGTCGAGGTCGAGCAGACCTGGGCCGGATTGCATGTCTGGATGGTGGTCCACTTGGTCCAGTAGTAGTAACTCGAACTCGACGAGCACAACGTGGTCGAGAAGCCAGTGCAGCCGGCGTATGCGTAGCGGCGCTGACGATACTTGCCCAGGTAGCACTTGTACTCGGTCTTCAGCACCGACTTGCCGCACTTGGTGCCCTTGGGCGAGGTCTTGTTGCTGCACTTCTTGCTCACGCAGGAGTCGCTTGTGCAGACCTTGCCGTCATTGCACTGCGAACTGGAGGTGCACGACTTGGCCACGCAGGTCTTGAGCGACGACGAGCACGCCTGCGCCGGGTTGCAGGTCTTGATCGTCACCCAACTGGTGTAGTGGTAGTACGACGAGCTCGTGCTGCAGGAGGTCTGCGAACTGCCGTTGCATCCAGCGTACGCGTAGCGCCGCTGCAGCTTGTTGCTGCTGCACTTGTAGTACGTCTTGAGGACCGAAGTGCCACACTTGGTGCCCTTGGGCGAGGTGGTGTTGCTGCACTTGTTGCTCACGCACTTGTCGATGCTGCACTTGCGACCGTCATTGCACTGCGAGTTGAGCAGGCAGGGCTTGGCCAGGCAGGTCTTGGACGATGACGAGCACACCTGGGCCGGGGTGCAGGTCTTCTGCCAGAACCAGCCGGTCCAGTACAGGTAGCTGCTGCTGGTCGAACACGAGGTGGTCGAGAAGCCCGTGCATCCGCCGTAGGCGTTGCGCTTGTACAGCTTGTTGCTGGTGCACTTGTACTCGCTCTTGACGACCTTGGTGCCGCACTTGCTGTTCTTGCTCCTGAGCGTCTGCTTGCACTTCTTGAGCACGCAGCTGCCGGTGGTGCAGACCTTGCCGTCATTGCACTGCGAGCTGGAGGTGCAGGCCTTGGCGACGCAGGTCTTGGCCGACGCCGAGCAGGTCTCCGCGGCGTTGCAGGTCTTGATGGTCGCCCACGACGTCCAGTGGTAGTTCGACGTCAGGCTCGAGCAGTAGTTGCCCGAGCTGCCCGGGCAGCCGCGGTAGGCATAACGACGCTGCAGCTTGTTGGTGCTGCACTTGTACTCGGTCTTTTTGATGGCCGAGTCGCACTTGGTGCCCTTGGGCGCGGTGGTATTGCTGCACTTGCCCTTGAGGCACTTGTCGATGGTGCAGACCTTGCCGTCGTTGCACTGGCTGCTCGAGCTGCAGGACTTGGCCAGGCAGGTCTTGGAGCTGGTCGAGCACACCTGCGCCGAGGTGCAGGTCTTGATGAGCGCCCAAGACGTCCAGTACATGTAGCTGGAACTCGTCGAGCAGAGCGTCGTCGAGAGGCCAGTGCAGCCGCCGTATCCGTACCGCCGATACAGCTTGTTCAAGGTGCACTTGTACTCGGTCTTGGAGATCTTGGTGCTGCACTTGGCGTTCTTCTTCATCAGCGTGTTCTTGCACTTCTTGCTGACGCAGGCGTCGCTGGTACAGGCCTTGCCATCACTACATTGCGAACTGGAGGTGCAAGGCTTGGGCAGGCAGGTCTTGGAACTGGCCGAGCAGACCTGCGCCGTGTTGCAGGTCTTGATGGTGATCCACGAGGTCCAGTGGTAGTTGGACGTCAGACTCGAGCAGTACGACGTGGACGTGCCCGGGCAGCCGCGGTAGGCGTAGCGCCGCTGCAGCTTGTTGGTCGAGCACTTGTACTCCGTCTTCTTGATGGCGGTGTCGCACTTGGTGCCCTTGGGCGCGTTGCTGTAGACGCACTTGCCGAGAACGCACTTGTCCACCGAGCAGGCCTTGCCGTCGTTGCATTGCGACGACGTGGTGCACTTGAGGACCACGGGCTTGCACGTGCCGGCCTTGGCATCACAGACCGTGCCGGAGGCGCAGCTCTTGTAGGTCTTCCAGGAGGTGTAGCTCCAGTAGGAAGCCGACGTGGAGCACAGCGTGGTCGAACTGCCGTTGCAGCCCGCGTAGGCGTAGCGACGGTAGACCGTCTTGCCGGTGCTGGAGCACTTGTACTCGGTCTTGAGGATCTTCGTACCGCACTTGCTGCCCTTGGTCTTGAGGGTGTTCTTGCACTTCTTGCTGACGCAGGCGTCGGTGGTGCAGATCTTGCCGTCGTTGCACTGTGAACTCAGCGTGCAGGTCTTGGGCACGCAGGTCTTGGCGCTGGAAGAGCACACCTGCGCCGCGTTGCAGGTCTTGATGGTCGCCCACGACGTCCAGTGGTAGTTCGACGTCAGGCTCGAGCAGTAGTTGCCCGAGCTGCCCGGGCAGCCGCGGTAGGCATAACGACGCTGCAGCTTGTTGGTGCTGCACTTGTACTCGGTCTTTTTGATGGCCGAGTCGCACTTGGTGCCCTTGGGCGCGGTGGTATTGCTGCACTTGCCGCTGACGCACTTGTCGATGGTGCAGACCTTGCCGTCATTGCACGAAGCGGACGACTTGCACGCCTTGGCCAGGCAGGTCTTGGAGCTGGTCGAGCAGACCTGGGCGGCGGTGCAGCTCTTGTACAGGAGCCAGCTGGTCCAGTTCAGGTAACTGGAGCTGGTCGAGCAGAGCGTCGTCGAGAGGCCGGTGCAGCCCGGGTACGCGTAGCGCCGATACAGCTTGTTCAGCGTGCACTTGTACTCGGTCTTGTAGATCTTGGTGCTGCACTTGGTGTTCTTCTTCAGCAACGTGTTCTTGCACTTGCCGCTGGAGCAGGAGTCGGCCGTGCACGCCTTGCCGTCGTTGCACTCGCTGGACGACTTGCAGGACTTGGCCAGGCAGGTCTTGGCGCTGGACGAGCACACCTGTGCCGGCGTGCAGGTCTTGATGGTGAGCCAGGACGTCCAGTGGTAATTCGACGTCAAGTTCGAACACAAGGTGGTCGAAGAGCCATTGCAACCGCGGTAGGCGTAGCGTCGCTGCAGCTTGTTGGTGCTGCACTTGTACTGCGTCTGCTTGATGGCGCTGTCGCACTTGGTGCCCTTGGGCGCCGTCTTGTAGATGCACTTGCCAAGCGAGCAGATGTCGGTGGTGCAGGCCTTGTTGTCGTTGCAATCCTTGCTCGACTTGCAGGTCTTGGACACGCAGGTCTTGGCCGACGCGGAGCAGACCAGGGTCGAACCGCACACCTTGGTGAGCTTCCAGGAGGTCCAGTGCATGTAGCTGGAGCTGGTCGAGCACGACGTGGTCGACAGGCCGGTGCAGCCGCCGTAGGCGTCACGTTTGTACAGGTTGTTGAAGATGCACTTGTACTCGCTCTTGAGCAGCGACGTGCCGCACTTGGTGCCCTTGGGCGCCGTCTTGTAGAGGCACTTGCCGAGCGAGCAGGTGTCGGTCGTGCAGGACTTGCCGTCGTTACAATCCTTACTGGACTTGCAGACCGTCGGCAGCTTCTTGCAGGTCTTGTTGGCCAGGTCGCAGACATAGCCCTTGGCGCAGGACTTGTACGTGCTCCAGCCGCTCCAGGCGCGATACGACGAGGAGGTCGAGCACGTGGTCGACGAGATGCCCGTGCAGCCCGGGTGCGCGGTGCGCTTGAGCACCGACAGGCCGGTGGAGCTGCACTTGTACTCGGTGGTCAAGATGCTGTCGCTGCACTTGGTGCCCTTGGCCGCGACCTTGTAGCTGCACTTGCCGGAGATGCAGGTGTCCTTGGTGCAGATCTTGCCATCGTTGCAGTCGCTGGAGACCTTGCAGCTGGACGCGGGCGGCGCGCAGGCGCCGGACTTGGCGTTGCAGACGGTGCCCTTGGCGCAGAGCTTGTAGGTCGACCACTTGGTCCAGTTGTAGTTGCTCGAGCTGATGGAGCAGTACGTGGACGAGGTGCCCGTGCAGCCGCGATAGGCCAGACGTCGGTAGACGACCGTGCCGGTGGAGCTGCACTTGTACTCGGTCTTCTTGATGGCCGAGTCGCACTTGGTGCCCTTGGGGGCCAGCTTGTAGACGCACTTGCCGGACACGCAGGAGTCTGTGGTGCAGATCTTCAGGTCGTTGCAGTTGCTGCTGGTCTTGCAGACCGTCGGGATGACCTTGCAGGTGCCCGTGGAGGCCTGGCAGACGGTGCCGGCGCCGCACTTCTTGTAGGTGCTCTTGCCGGTCCAATACAGGTAGCTGCTCGAGGTGGAGCAGGTAGTGGTCGACTTGCCGGTGCAGCCGCCGTACGCCTGCTGACGGTAGACCGTCGCCAGGGTGCTGGAGCAGCTGTAGGTGGTCTTGACGACCTTGCTGCCGCACTTGGTCTTGGCCTTGGCCGGCGACCAGACGCACTTGCCGCTCTTGGCGCCCGGCGGGATGACGCAGACATCCTTGGTGCAGGGCTTGCCGTCATTGCACTGGCTGCTGCTGGTGCAGATGTTGGGCTTGGGCTTGCAGATGCCCTTGAGCGCGTCGCAGACCTCGCTGCTGCTGCAGGTCTTGATCTTGCTGTAGGGCGACCAGTAGCTGTACGAGGTGCTGGTCGAGCAGAGCGTCGCCGAGATGCCGGTGCAACCGGCGTAGCGATAGCGTCGCGACAGCACGTTCTTGCTGCACATGTACTGGGTCTGCAGGGGCTTGATGCCGCACTTGCTGTTCTTCTTGGCGATCGGGTGCGCGCACTTGCCGCTGACGCAGAGGTTGAGCGTGCAGAGCTTGCCGTCGTTGCAGTCCTTGGAGATCTTGCAGGGCTTGGCCTTGGGCACGCAGGTGCCCTTGGACGCCGTGCAGATGGTGTCCGACGGGCAGGTCTTCAACAGCGTCCAGCCCTTCCAGTGCATGTAGCTGCTGGAGATGGAGCAGGTGGTCGCCGAGGTGCCGGTGCAGCCGCCGTAGCCGTAGCGTCGGCTCAACTTGGCGCCGTCGCACTTGTAGGCGGTCTTGGCGATCTTGCCGCTGCACTGGGTGGTCTTCGGCGCGGCCGGCCAGGCGCACTTGCCGCTGATGCACTTGTCGGTGGTGCAGGGCTTGCCGTCGAAGCAGTTCTTGACGGTCGTGCAGGGCTTGCAGCCGGGCTTGGCGGTGTGCGCGCACTTGCCGGTATTCTTGTCGCAGTAGTCCGAGGTGCAGGCGTTCTTGTCATCGCAATTCGGCGGAGTGCCAGGCTTGCACTTACCGAGCACGCATTTATCACCGATGGTGCAGTTCAGACCATCGGAGCACTTGCCGTCGAAGGGCGCGACCTTGCAGGCGCCGGACTTCAGGTCGCAGCTGGCCTTGGTGCAGGGGTTCTTGTCCTGCGGGCAGTCGGCGTTGGACTTGCAGGCGCCGGTGCAGCCAGGAATCTTCTCGTGCTTGCAGGCGCCGCTGGCCTTGTCGCAGGAGTCGGTGGTGCAGACCTTGCCGTCGTCGCAGTTCTTCGCCGCGCCGGGGGTACAGCTGCCGGCCTTGCACTTGTCGCCGGCGGTGCACTTGCTGCCGTCGTCGCAGACCGCGTTGTTATGCGGGTAGATGCAGCCCGTCTTCGGGTTGCACTTGTCGTTGGTGCAGGGATTCTTGTCGTTGCACACAGGCGGCTTGCCCGCGGCGCACTTTCCGTCCACGCACTTGTCGCCGACGGTGCACTTGCTGCCGTCCTCGCAGGGCGCGTCGGCGGGCGTGTGCACGCAGCCGTCCTTCGGGTTGCAGCTGTCGGTGGTGCAGGGGTTCTTGTCGTCGCAGTTGGACTTGGCACCGCCGGCGCAGACGCCGCCCTTGCACTTATCGCCCAGGGTGCACTTGCTGCCGTCATCGCAGGGCTGGCCGTCATTGATCGGGTTGTTGATGCACTTGGCGCTGCCACCTTCGGCCTTGCAGGACTGCTGGAAGCAGATGCCCTTCTTGTCGCAGGTCAGGCCGGTGCCGGCCTTCTTGGCGCACTTGCCGGACTTGCAGACGAAGGTGCCGTCGCAGGGGCTGGACTGCGCCGCGCAGTCGGCGTCCTTCTGGCACTGGCAGGTGTTCTTGCCGGGCTTGCACTCGCCATTGGAGCAGGTGTCGTTCTCGGTGCACTTGCTGCCATCTTCGCACTTGGCGCCATCGTTGATGTCGGCCAGGCAGCCGAACTTGGCGTGGCAGCTGTTCGAGGTGCAGGGGTTGCCGTCGTCGCAGTGGCCATCGGGCTTCTTGATGCCTTCGCAGACGCCGTCTTTGCAGGCGTCGTTGGCGGTGCAGAGGTTGTCGTCATCGCAGGGACCTGAGAGCGGGTCCGCCACGCAGCCCTTCTCGGGATCGCAGCTGTCCTTGGTGCACGCGTTGTTGTCGTCGCAAACCGCGGCGACACCGGCGCACTGACCCTTGGTGCAGACGTCGTTATCGGTGCACGGGTTGCCATCGTTGCAGGCGCCGTCGGTGGGCGTGTTCTCGCACTCGCCGCTGTTCTTGTTGCAGGCGTCGGTGGTGCAGGGATCGTCGTCGTTGCAGTCCGCAGCGTTGCCGCCGCCGCACTTGCCGTCCTTGCAGGCTTCGTCCGTGGTGCAGAGGTCGCCGTCATCGCAGGCGCCGTCGGCGTTCACGTTCTTGCAGCCAGCCGCCTTGTCGCAGCTGTCGGTGGTGCAACCATTCTTGTCGTCGCAATCCTTCGCCGTGCCGCCGCACTTGCCGCCGGTGCAGACGTCGGTATCGGTGCAGGCGTCGCCGTCGTCGCACTTGGCGCCGTCGTCGGGCTTGGAGGAGCAGCCCGCCGCCACGTCGCAGGTGTCGATGGTGCAGGGGTTCTTGTCGTCGCAGACCACCGCGGCACCGGCGCAGGCGCCGGCCTTGCAGGCGTCCTTCTCGGTGCAGGCGCTGCCATCGTCGCAGGCGTCGCCATCGGCGCCGGGCGCGAAGACGCACTTGCCGGTCTTGGGATCGCAGGAGTCCTTGGTGCAGACGTTGTCGTCGTTGCAATCGGTCGAAGCGCCGGCCAGGCAGACACCATCGCCGCACTTGTCGCCGCCGGTGCAGCCGTCGCCGTCATCGCAATCGCTGCCGGTATCCTTGGTGTGCGCGCAATCGCCGGTGGCGGCGTCGCAGGAGTCGGCGGTGCAGACGTTGGCGTCGTCGCAGTTCTTGGCCTCGCCGCCGCACTTGCCGTCCTTGCAGGCGTCCTTGTCGGTGCAGGTCACGCCGTCATCGCAGGCGGCGGTATTGTCGGCGTTGACGCAGCCGTTGGCGCCGTCGCACTTGTCGTCGGTGCAGATGTTGCCGTCATCGCAGGTGCCCTCGTCCTTGGCGCCATCGCAGTCGTTGTCGATGTCGTCGCAGGTCTCGGCGGCGGGGGTGGCCGCGTCACATGCGCTCAGGCCGTTGGCCGAGCAGGTGCGCTTGCCAAGGCAGGTGCCGATGGGATTGCCGTCGGCGTCGTTGGCGGTGTTGCTGCAGGCGGTGGAGAGGCCCGCGGCGACGGCCGCGTCGGAGCAGGTGCAGGTGCCGATCGTGTCGTCGCCAGCGCCCGCGTCGGGCTTGGGCACGCACTGCTTGGTGGCTGCGCCCTCAACGTCGGTGACGTCCTTGCAGACGTAGCCATCCGGGCACGCGCCCTGGGTGCACGCGATGCCGCAGAAGTTGCCGTTGGCGCCCTGGTCAACGCAGGCTGCGCCGGCGTTGCCGTCCTTGTTGCAGTCGGCGTTGGCTGCGCAGGGGTCGCAGACCGTCGTCGACTTGCTGCCGCCGCCATCGTCTGGGGTCGTGGCGTCGCCGCCACTGGCGTCATCGGCTGCATCGCCGCCGACGGGGGCGTCCTCGGGATCGGTGGCGTCTTCGCCGACCGGCGTGTCCTCGGGGGCCGGGGTATCCTCGGCCACGGGCACGTCTTCGGCCACGGGGGTGTCTTCGGCTGCCGGGACATCTTCCTCGGTGACGACGTCCTTGACCTCGACGACATCGTCGGTGCCAGGATCGGCGTCGCTGCCGGGATCGACGATATCGGAGATGCCGCTGTCGGCCAATGCGCCATCTTCGGTGGTATCGCCGACCTGCGTCGACGGATCCTCACCGAGATCAACGTTGCCGCAGGAGGCGGCAAAAAGAACAAGAGCCAGGCTGGTAGCAACCGGGCTCAGGCGTTTCAAACCACTTCCGAACAGCTTAAAACAACAACGGTAATCCGACATTCTAGCCCCCTCTTCCGCTAGTAAGTCCCCAGGACGAGCAAATCCCTCGCGTTCGTGAGTCTATCGATCGCCCTTGATCGATCGCAACCGTTCGAAGGGCTTTTTTTCAACACCGCCTGGCACTGAGACCTAGAATAGCGGGATTAAGCCACACGATCCGCGAGTTGACGGGGGCGGGGTTTATTCCCCCCAGGTTTGGAGATGAGATCCGCTCGCCACGACCTCGCTCCGATCTCAAAAGTCGTCGTCAAACGGATACGGAGGTGCGAGTTTACCCAGCTCGCGGTATTCGGCTGCGGCGGCGTCATAGAGCGTGCGCATGGACAGCGATGCGCCGCTATCCGCTGCCATCATTCCGGCGCGCAGGACTGCGTTTCGCACGTGCCCTCCCGACAGCTCGAAGGCTCCGGCCATCCAGTCCAGATCGAGGGGATCGTCGTCGTCCAGCGGCACCTCCGGCGGCAGCATGACCTCCCACAGGCGCACCCTCTCGGCGGCGGTGGGCAGCGGGAATTGCACGCGGAAGCGCAGCCGACGGACGAAGGCCTCGTCGATGCTGCTGCCGAAGTTGGTCGTCAGGATGACCACGCCGTCGTACTCCTCGAGGCGTTGCAGCAGGTAGTTGACCTCGAGATTGGCGTAGCGATCGTGAGCGCTCTTGATGTCGGTCCGCTTGCCGAAGAGGGAGTCCGCCTCGTCGAAGAGCAACGCCGCGCCCACCTGGCCGGCTTCGGAGAAGAGGGCGCCCAGGCGCTCCTCGGTCTCGCCGATGTACTTGGAGACCACACGCGACAGGTCCACGCGGTACAGCTCCACGCCCAGGTCGCGGGCGATGAGCCCGGCCACCATGGTTTTGCCGGTGCCGCTCGCGCCGCTGAACATGGCGGACAGGGCGCGCCCGTATGGGATCTTGGCGCCGAAGCCCCACTCCTCGAAGAGCCGCTCTCGCACGCGCGCGAATCTCGCTATATTGCGCACGGACTCCAGGGTCTCCTCGGGCAGGACCAGATCATCCCAGCCGTAGGGCGTGTTCACGCGGGAGCCGTGGGTGCGCAGACGGTTGGTCATGGCGGTGGAACAAGCCATGGCCAGCTCGCCAGCGGTGGGCGCGCCATCGTCGACGGGCTGCTGACTGGCCAGGCTGCGGGCGGCGCGGAGCTGGGCGCGCTGCAGAGCATAAGCGACGGCGCCCGCGGTGTGTTCGGCGCCCAGGTTGAACGCCCTGCCCTGCTCTGACAGCGTCGTCGCCGCTTCGCTGGACACGCCCGCGGCCTCCAGGCAGGCGGCCATGAGCTCGGCGCGATCGTCGGCCGCCATCATGGGAACCTCCACGTGCAGCAGCCCCGCCTCGATGGCCAGCCGGGCGGCCATCTCCGGCGCCACGGGGCCCTCGTTCACCAAGACCAGGGGTCTGGCGATGGCGGCGGCGGCGCCGACGAATCGGCGCAGGCTGTCGGCGTTGTCGCGGAAATGGGTCTCCAGGCGCTCCAGGTGGTGCAGCACCCAGACGTGACCCCACAGGCGGGCCTCAGCGTGCACGATGGACAACAGGTGCGTGACCATGCCCTCGTTGACGTCCACAAGCGGCGCGGTGTGGATGCCGCGGAAGCCCAGGCCCAGCCGTCGGGCCAGGATCGCCGCCATCTCGGGACCGCCGAATCCCTGCATACCCGACAACAAGACCGGTCGATTGGTGCGCAGGGCGCGCTCGAGCACGTCGATCCAGGGCCCACGCAAGCGCTCGAGCACATCGAATGCGGCCGGCGGCAGACGCAGGCGGATGCGGTGCTCGTCCAGGGGAGAGGGGGCATCCAACCGGTTGTCCAGGAAGGCCACCAGGGCAGCGCTCAGCGCCACCTGCCGCTGACCGAGTCCGACGACCGCGCCGATCCGCCGCAGCAGGCCGCCGCTGCCGCAGAGCTGGCGGATCACGCCGCTGCCCAGTCCCGCCACCGAAAAGGCGTCGTCGACCAGCGCCACGTCGTTGGCGTCGACCCGCTGCAGGCGGCCGCCGAGTACGCGGGCGCTGTGGGCGGTGACGGGATCCACCTCCGTGGTGGCGATCAGCTCCAGCGCCAGCCGTTCGGTGCCGGAGATGCCGAGCAGCTCGCAGGCCACATCCAGGCGGCCGAGCGCTCGCTGGTCATCGCCCCGTTCGAAAGCCGGCACGGGCCCCGCCTCGACCAGGCCGCGCAGCTCCTGCCGACTGCTCGCCTGCTGCTTCAGGGCGGTGGGCTCCAGGCTCCCGCCATGCAGGCCGCGCACCATGGCCAGCAGCGGCGCGTGGGCGGCGTCGGGCAGGTCCTCGGCTTGGTCACCCGCCGCGCCAACGAAGACCTCGGGCAGCAACTGCCAGGCCAGGTTGCGCCAGAAGGCGCGCACGCGCTCGACGGATACGGCGCTGACCGGCGGCAGTTCGGCCATGTCGAAGGCTGGGGCGGCGTCGGCGGGCGGCGGGGTGGTCATCTTGGCTCCTGGCGTGGCGCGTGCTTCTGGTCATGCCAGGGTGAGGGAGCGGGCGCAAGGGCATGGCCGCCAGAGCCGTCCGATGCGCAAACCGGCATTAATCATGGTTTGATGCGTTTAAGAGCCTAGTTTGAACGCCGGGATCGTGCCGGGGGGCGCCGATCCTCTCGATTCTACGTGCCCGGCGACGTCGGGCAGCTTGCACGCACCGTGGCCGGTATCGGCCTGGCGGTTGATGCCGGTATGACGGGGAGTGAGACATGGCGGGAACAAAGACGGGACTCGACGCCGAGACGCTAGGCATGGTCCTGGATTCGATTCGCGACTACGCCGCCAAGCGGCTGAGCGAACAGCAGTTGATCCAATGGGATGCGCGCGATGAATGCCCGGTGGACGTGGTCCGCGAGATCGGCGGCGCCGACGGGCTGGGCATCCAGCTCATCTTCATCCCGGAGGAGTTCGGGGGTCTGGGCGGCGGCGCGTTCGATGTCTACCGGGTCTGCGAGGCGGTGGGCAAGATCGACGTCGGGCTGGCGACTGGCGTGCTCGCCACGTTCCTGGGCAGCGATCCCATCGTCTTCGGCGGCACACCGGAGCAGAAGGCGCACTGGCTGACCCGCATCGCCGAAGAGGGCCTGCTGATGGCCTACGGCGCCACCGAGCCCCAGGCGGGAAGCGACCTGGGCGCCATGCGGGCCTCGGCGACGCCCATCGAGACCGGCGGCGAGATCACCGGCTACGTGCTCAACGGCAACAAGCAGTGGATCAGCAATGGCGGGATCGCCGACGTCTACACCTTCCTGGCCAAGGCGCCGGGCGGGCCGAGCTGGTTCGTCGTCGAGCGGGGCGCAGCCGGGCTGAGCTGGGGCAAGCCGGAAGACAAGCACGGCATCCGCCTGAGCAACACCACGACCGTGACCTGCGAGAACACCGAGGTGCCAGCCGATGCGCTGATCGGCGGCGTGGAAGGTCAGGGACTGCGGCAGGCGCAGCTGGTCTTCGGCTATACCCGCCTGATGGTCGCGGCGTTCGGGCTGGGCGGCGGCTGGGGCGCCCTGCGAAGGGCGATCCCCTACTCGGTGGAGCGCATTCAGGGCGGCGGCCCGCTGAGTGAAAAGCAGGGTTATACGCACAAACTGATCGTGCCCAATGTGGTCGCGCTCGAAGTCGCCCGCGCGTACATCGAGGAGACGGCCACCGCCATCGACGCCGGTGGCGATGAGCTGCTCAATACCGAGGGCGCCATCGCCAAGTACCTGGCCACGGAGGCGGGCGACAAGGCGGCCGACGACGCCATCCAGGCGCTGGGCGGGTACGGCTATACCAAGGAGTACATGGTCGAGAAGTACGCCCGCGACGTGCGCATCACGCGCATCTACGAGGGCACCTCGGAGATCATGGAGATGACCATCTGCCGCGATCGCTGGCAGCAGCACCTGAAGACCCGCGGCGAGTACTACCACCACGCGGCCGCGGCCATGGAAGCCCTGCACAGCGAACAACCCGGCCTGGGTGGCGATGTGGCGGCCCTGGGATTGCACGCCCTGGCGGTGGTGCTGGACGAGGCGCGCAAGCGTCGACTCACCCGCCAGCAGCACATCCTGTTCCGGCTGGGCGAGCTGATCGCGCGGGCAGAAGGCGCCGGGGCCATGGTGCGCCGGGCCGCCGCCGCGAAAGCCAAGCAACTCGATGCGCGCGCCGACACCCAATACGACGCCAGCGCACAGGCCATGATCGCCCGCATCGCGGCCCGAGAGGCGGCGCAGACGGTGGCCGAGAGCGGCCTTCGCTGGCTCGTCGGCGGCAGCCATGGAGACGATGTGGCGGGGTTGGGCCAGCGCCTGCAGTTGGACGCCATTCGCGCAGGTCAAGCTGGCTTGCTCGCCGACATGAATCGTCTTGCCGATGTGATCTACCAACGCTGAGCCCGATCGCTCGGCCGCATCCGGGTCGCCTCCTGCCGACCCGATACAACTCGGAGCTGTGCCATGAAGCAGCACACTGAACGCAACGCAATCGCCATCGTCGGCCTCGGGGCCGTGCTTCCGGACGCCGACGACGTCGGTCAGTTCTGGAACAACCTCTCCGCAGGTCGCTACAGCATCGGGGATGTGCCCGCGGACCGCTGGTCGACGGATCTCTATTACGACGCCGATCCCTCAGCGCCGGACAAGGCGTACAGCAAGATCGGCGGCTTCGTGCGCGACCTGAAGTGGGAACCGTTGAAGTGGCGTCTGCCCATCCCGCCCAAGGTGGCCGGGGCCATGGATCGGGCGCAGAAGTACGGCATCATCGCGGTTCGCGAGGCGGTGGCGCACTACGGCAAGGAATTGGATCGGGCCCGCACCGCGGTCATCTTCGGCAGCGCCATGGGTGGCGACCGCCACTACCAGACCTCTGCGCGCATCATGTTTCCCGAGTTCGCCGCGTCGCTCGCTGGCACCGACTCCTTCGACGCGTTGCCGGCGGATACCCGCGCCGATCTGTTGCGCGAGATGGCCGCCAAAGTGGCCGAACGCTTCCCGCAGATCAGCGAAGACACCATGCCAGGCGAGCTGGCCAATATCATCGCCGGGCGCGTCGCGGCGTTGTTTGACTTCAAGGGTCCGAACTTCACCACGGATGCGGCTTGCGCCTCGGCCATGGCGGCCATGAACGCGGCCGTCGAGGGCCTCGTCGAAGGCGACTTCGACTCGGTGCTCACCGGCGGCGTCGACGCCAACATGAGCCCGACGAGCTACATCAAGTTCTGCAAGATCGGAGCGCTCTCCGCCACCGGAACGCGGCCCTTCGACGCCGGCGCCGATGGCTTCGTCATGGGCGAGGGCGCGGCGGTCTTCCTGCTCCGTCGACTGGAGGATGCTGAACGGGATGGCGACGACATCTACGCCGTGATCCGCGGTTTTGGCGCCAGCAGCGACGGAAAGGGCAAGGGCATCACCGCGCCCAACCCCGCCGGGCAGCGACTGGCCGTGCAACGGGCCTGGGAGAACGCGGGCGTGTCGCCGCAGAGCTGCACGATGATGGAGGCCCATGGCACGTCGACCCGCGTCGGCGACGTGGTCGAGACGGACACCCTGGCGACCGTCTTCGCCGACTTCGGCCTGCCGCTGGCGAGCGTCTCGCTTGGCTCGGTCAAGTCCAACATCGGCCACCTCAAGGCCGCCGCCGGCGCCGCTGGCGTGCTCAAATCCACCCTGGCGCTGCATCACAAACAGCTGCCGCCCAGCCTCGGCTTTCAGACGCCCAACCCGAAGATCTCCTGGAGCGCTTCGCCCTTCGCGGTGAACACCGAACACAGGCCCTGGGACCACACGGTCGACGGCATTCGTCGGGCTGGCATCAGCTCGTTCGGCTTCGGCGGCACCAACTTCCATGCGGTGTTGGAGGAGTACATCCCGGGGCGCATCGCCGACCAGCGTAGGCGACAGGTAGCGATGCGGGACGCCGCGTTGACCCCTCCGACTGCCATGACCAGCGCGGCTGCGACGACCCCTGCGGCTCCCGTCGCCGCCAAGACGCCGCCGCGCGGCCTGGTCGTGCTCGGTGCAGCCGATGACGAGAACCTGGCCAAGCGGCTCGAGCAGCTCGCCGCCGACGCTGCGCGCGGCGTGATTCCCGAGGCCCGTGCACCCGCGCGGGCGGACGTGACGGCGCCCGTGCGCCTGGCCATCGACTACGCAGATGCGGACGAGCTGACCGCCCGATGTGCTGCGGCGACCAAGGCGCTGGCCGCCAACCAGCCCGCGGCGTGGCGAGCGCTGCGCGGTCGCGGCATCTTCCGCGGCGCTGGAACGCCCGGCAAGGTGGCCTTCCTCTTCCCCGGCCAGGGCTCGCAATACGTGAACATGTTGGCCGGCATGGCCAAGAGCGACCCGGTCGTCGGGCGCACCATCGCCGAAGCCGACGGGGTGATGACGCCGCTGCTGGGCCGACCGCTCACCGATCTGCTCTACGCCGATCCGGACGATTCGGACGCCATGAAGGCAGCTGACGCGGCCATTCGGCAGACCGAGGTCACCCAGCCGGCCATGCTGGCCGTCGATGTGGCCCTGCACCGGTTGCTGGACTCCTACGGCATTCAACCGGACATGGTCATGGGTCACAGCCTGGGCGAGTACGGCGCCCTGGTCGCCGCCGGCGTCATGGACTTTGACGCCGCGCTGACCGCGGTGAGCGCCCGCGGGACCGAGATGGCGCGCGTCTCCATGGACGACAACGGCGCCATGGTCGCGGTCTTCGGCGACCTGCAGCAGATCAAGGAGGTGGTCGAACAGACCGAGGGCTACCTGGTGGTGGCCAACGTGAACAGCCACAAGCAGGTGGTGGTCGGCGGTGCCACAGAGGCCGTCGAGCGCGTCACGGCGGCCTTTGGCAAGGCCGGCATGCGAGCGATCCCGCTACCGGTGAGCCACGCCTTCCACACCTCCATCGTGGCGCCGGCGAGCGAACCGCTCAAGCGCGTCCTGGCCACGCTCGGCCTGCACGACCCCGTGCTGCCGGTGATCAGCAACGTCAGCGGTCAGTTCCACCCCATGGGCGACGGCGTGGTCGACGAGATCATCGACCTGCTCGGCCAGCAGATCGCCTCGCCGGTTCAGTTTGTCGACGGGCTGGAGACCCTCTATGCCGAGGGCGCACGCATCTTCGTCGAAGTGGGTCCCAAGCGTGCCCTGACCGGCATGGTCAGCGATGTGCTGGGCGACCGGGACGGCGTGGTCGCGTTGGCCACCAATCATCCCAAGACCGGCGAAGTGGCCAGCTTCAATCACGCGTTGGCCGGCCTGTACGCGGCCGGGATCGGCGGCGTGTCCGCGCCTGCGGTGCAGACGCAGCTCGTGAGTGCACCTGTGGCGGCTCCGCTGCCCGCAGCGCCTGCTCCCGTGGTCGCGCTGCAGACCCCTGCCCCGGGCAGCCCGGCAGGATTGGAACAACTCGGCCGCGTGCTGGCCGACGCCATGGCCCGCGCTGGCGTGGCCGTGGGCAGCCCGGCTGCTGTGGACGCCCTGCCGCCGAATGTCATCACCGGCGCCGGCCTTGGCCTGCCCGGTACCGAGCGGGTCTTCGACGACCGCAATGTGGCCCGCATCCTGGCCGGCGAGAGCCTCATCGAGGCCATCCCGTTGAAGCTGCGCCATTCGATCCTGGCCAAGCGGATCACCCGGCTGGTCAAGGGCGATGGCGGGCCCCGATTCGAGACCCTGGACAGCCTGGATGACGTGATCAAGCTGGCCGGGCGGGCCGGCCGTTTCGAGCTCGACGAAGAGTTCGGTGTGCCATCCGAGCGCGTCGTGGCGTTCGACCGCACCACCTGCCTGGCCATGGCCGCTGGCATCGAGGCCATGCGCGACGCCGGCCTCCCGCTGGTCATGCGCTACAAGACCACCAGCACCGGCAGCCAGCTGCCCGACCGCTGGATGCTGCCCGAAGCGCTGCGCGACGACACCGGCGTCATCTTCGGTTCCGCTTTCCCCGGCATGGACTCGCTGGCCGAGGATGCGGCGCGTTATCACGAAGCCCAGGCGCGCCAGGATCGGCTCGACGAGCTGCTCTCGTTGCGCGACTGGCTGCCCGCCGAGGTGGGCGCGGCCGTTCGGCGGGAGCTGGACAGCCGAATCGACGGTGTGCGGGCGCAGATTGACGCCGCAGACTACAAGTTCGATCGGCGCTACCTGTTCCGCATCCTGTCCATGGGGCACTCGCAGTTTGCCGAGTACATCGGCGCCCGCGGCCCCAATACGCAGCTCAACGCGGCGTGCGCAAGTGGCCCACAAGCGGTGGCCATGGCCGACGACTGGATCCGAACCGGTCGCTGCAAGCGTGTCATCTGCATCACCGCCGATGACGTCACCACCGACCGCCTCATGGGCTGGATCGGCGCCGGCTTCCTGGCCAGCGGCGCGGCGGCCACCGACGCCCACGTCGAAGACGCCGCCCTGCCCTTCGACAGGCGACGGCACGGCATGCTGACCGGCATGGGCGCCGCGGCGATGATCGTCGAGCGCAGCGACGTGGCGCGCAGTCGCGGCATCCGGCCGATCTGCGAGATCCTCGGCACCGTGACGCTCAACAGCGCCTTCCACGGCACCCGACTGGACATCGAGCACATCGGCGGCGTCATGGAAGCCCTCGTCCAGAAGGCCGAGCGCGAGCACGGATTGCAACGGGCGCAGATGGCCCCGGAGACCGTCTTCGTCTCGCACGAGACCTACACGCCGGCGCGTGGCGGCAGCGCGGCCGCAGAGATCAACGCCCTGCGTCGGGTCTTCGGACCGGGCGCCGACCAGGTGGTGATCGCCAATACCAAGGGCTTCACCGGGCACGCCATGGCGGCGGCGGTCGAAGACGTGGTCGGGATCAAGATCCTGGAGACCGGCATCGTGCCGCCGGTGGCCAACTACAAGGAGCCCGACCCGGAGCTGGGCCGGCTCAACCTGTCGCGCGGCGGCACCTACCCGGTGCGCTACGTCCTGCGCCTGGCCGCTGGCTTCGGCAGCCAGCTGTCCATGTCGCTGCTGCGCTGGACCCCTTCGCCCAGCGGTCAGCGCACCGCGCCCCACGCGCTTGGCTACCAGAGTCGGGTCGAGGATGGCGCCACCTGGCAGCGCTGGCTGGCCGCAATCTCCGGCGCCGACGCGCCCGAATTGGAGGTCGCGCTGCGCACCCTGCGCATCAAGGATCCGCGCGGTGCTCGTCTGGGCGCCCCAGGCCGCGCTGCGCCGCGCGCGCAGAGCAAGCCGAGCGCGCCGAGCACGCCGAAAGCTGCGCTGCCGCCGGTGACTTCAGCGCCCGCCGTGGCGGCCAAGGCAGCGCCTGTGCCACAGGGAGCCCCGCAGCCGATCGCTGCACCGCCCGCCCCCTCAGCCCAGGCCCCTGCTGGCGGCCAGAGCGCGGTGTTGGAGCGCGTCATGGCCATCGTGGCCGTGCAGACGGGCTACCCGGCCGACATGCTCGAACCGGACCTCGACCTGGAGGCCGATCTCGGCATCGACACGGTCAAGCAGGCCGAGATGTTCGCCGCCGTGCGGGGCGAATACGACCTGCCCCGCGACGAGAACCTCAACCTGCGCGACTTCCCGACGCTGGAGCACGTGGTCGGCTGGGTGCTGTCGCAGCGGCCGGAGCTCGGCACCGCGCCCGCCGCGTCGACGGCAGCGCCGGCCGCGTCGACGGCAGCGCCCGCGGTCGCGCCCCCGGCGCCCCCGGCGGCGGCGGCGGCCGCCGCCGCGGCCCCCCCCGCCGCCGCCCTCGCCGCGCCGCCCGCGGCGGGAGGG
>CAYTLW010000069.1:0-29764 GCA_964438735.1 uncultured Enterobacteriaceae bacterium
GGGGCGCGCCAAGGAAGGGGGTCCGGGGGAAACCTGCGGCGCGGGGGCGGAGCGCGAGGTCCAACCGAATCATCGGAACCTCCAAGCGGAGCCCCCCTTGGAGCTGGTTTCCCCCGGGAAGCTGCTCAAATGAAGGACAGCATCTCAATCCAACCAAATACAACCCAAAAACCACCTCACCCCGCCACCCAAGCACACAACCAAGCCGCCGCAAAAGCAGCATAATTCCCCACCGCATAACCAATCAACGCCATCAAAATGCTCACGGGCACCAACCGCTCGTCATGATACGCCGCCACGATGGGCGCACTGGCGGCGCCGCCGATATTGGCTGCGCTGGAGATGGCCGCTGTATGCACGTCGACCCGAAACAGGCGCGCGGCGAGCAGCAGGAAGGCGCCGTGGATCATGATCCACAGGTAGGCGCCACCGACGAAGGGCAGCGCCTGGCCCGCCAGGCCGTCCACCGAGGCCTTGGCGCCCATGCGGGCGACGAAGAGATAGACCAGCGCCATGGCCAGCATCTGGCTGCCGGGGATGCGTTTGGCGGGCGTCGCGGACAGGATCAGTCCGCCGCTGGTGACCAGCAGGATGCGCCATGTGCTGGTGCCCAGCACGGGCTTGATTTCGGGCAGCCATTGGGCGATCTCGCCGCCGATGAAGGTGACGCCACAGGCGATGCCGACCAGGTAGAGGATGTGGCGCATCTTCGGCCGGCCCTTGTCGGTGAGCAGGGCTTGCGCTGCGGCCTTCATGCGGGCGAGACGGCCCTCGTCAACGCCGGTGAATCGATTGAATCGCTCGGCGAACTGCTTGCTGACCAGCAGCAGGGGCAGCCAGACCAGGTAGACCGCGTGGTCGGCGACGATGGCCAGGCCGAAGGCGTCGCCAGGGGTGTCGAGCCCCTCTGCTACCGCGGCCATATTGCCGGTGCCGCCGGTCCAGGAACCGGCCAACGCGCCGTAGCCCTTCCACGCCTCGGGTCCGAGCCAGCTGTGTACCAGGGCGAAGGCGATGGGCGCGCCGATGACCACACCGGCCGTGCCGGCGAGCATGACCAGCACGCCGCGCCCCATCACGCGTACGGCACCTCGCACATCCACGTCGAGCAGGAGCAGGACGAGAAACATGGGCAACAGGTAGCGACCCATCCAGTCGTAGGTGGGATCCTCATGGGGCAGGACGCCGGTATTGGAGAAGATGGCCGGCACCATGTAGATGAAGATCAGCGGCGGAAAGAAGTGGAAGACGCGCGCGTTGGTGCGCTTTTCGAGCCAGAACCAGAGCGCTGCGTTGCCGGCCAGAGCGAAGAGGATGCCGGCGGAGTCGTGGATCAGGGGCGTGCTCATAGCGGCCCACCCTGCCCGCCCGACGCGCCGGTGTCGAGTCCTACCGGCCCCGGCTGCCCCGCGGCTGCTGTTGGTGCTAGGCTCCGTTGTTTATGATCGCAGAACCGGACATCGGTGAACCACCACCGCCATCGCCGACGAGCCCTGTACGGGCCCGTCGGGACTGGTCCACGCTGCCCCACGGCGCGCTCTTCGCGGTCAGCGCTGTCATTCAGTTGTGCGTCTACGAGTTCATGACCGCGTCGCCACCGTCGACGGCAGACGGGGTGAACGCGCGCCTGCTGATGAGTGGCTGGTCAGCGCTGGTTTTCGGCGTCGTGGCGCTGTTGTTGTGGGCGGTCGTCGGCGGCTTTCGTCGGCTTGGCCTGTCCCGCCGGGTGGTGAGCTGGGTGGTGCCCTTCACCGCGGGGGTGCTGACCGCGCTGGTCGCCCTGGACTGCAAGGTCTACTCGGTGTTGGGCGTGCGCATGGATGACTATTTCATCCTCAGCTCCCTCTCCAGGGGCAACTTCGCGCGGGAGACGCAGCTGGGTATCGCCACGTATCTGTCGCTCGGCGGTGCCCTGCTGGCATGCATCGGCCTGCATGTCGCGATCCTGTCGGTCCTGTCCCGGGCCTGGCTGCGCACGGTGGCGAGGCTGCGGCTGATCACATCCATCACCCTGTTGGCGCTGGTCGGCGGCGGCCTGGCGGCCACGGTCGTGACCCTGGGCGAAGCGCGGGCGACCAGCGATCCGGCGCTGGCGGCGTTGCCCCTGGGCAATGCACTGCTCTGGCGGGGCGATGAGAGCGGTCACATCGTCGTGCGCCATCCGAGCAGCGAGGCGCCGGGCGCACATGTGCTGGGCAAGCCACGCAATGTGGTGATGGTGCTGGTGGAGTCGCTGCGCTCCGACTTTGCCACGCCGCAGTTGATGGTCGGGCTGCACGAGCTGGCGAAACGGCCAGATTGTCTGCTGGCCGCCAATCACCACTCGGGTGGCCACGCGACATCCTGGGGGGTGTTCAGCTTCCTGTACGGCTTGAACTCCTACCACTTCCTGCCCTTTCACAAGCGGAATCTGCCCTCGCTGCCGCTGGAGCTGCTCAAGAAGCAGGGCTACGAACTGGTCGGCGTGTCGGGCAGCCGACTGCGCGGCTGGGATCACAGCGACTTCATGCTCGATGGCTTCGAGACCTACAAGGAGTTCACCGATACGTTGGGCTGGCGCGACGATCAGCAGGCGCTGGAGTGGATTCAGAAGTGGGCCGCCGAGCGCGACTCCAAGCGACCGTTTCTGCTCTTCGTCTTCCTGGTCTCGCCGCACCATAACTACTACTACCCGCCGGAGTTCGCGCACCACCAGCCGGCGATGCCCGAGAACTACAATCACTTCATGCCCAGCGACGAGCTGCGCACTTTCCGCGACAAGATCGTCAATCGATATCGCAACTCGGTCATGTGGACCGACCACCTGGTGGGCAAGCTGATCGAGGCGACGGGCGGGCCGGATGAGACCATCGTCGCCATCAGCGGGGACCACGGCGAGGAGTTCTGGGATCAGGGTCTGCTGGGCCATGGCGCGCCGCGCTTCTACAACTCCCGCACGCGCGTGCCGCTCTTGCTCTGCGTGCCCGAACGCGAGCCGATCCAGCCGAGCATCTCGAGTCACGTGGACATCCTGCCCACCGTGCTCGACGCCCTGGAGCTGCAGCCGTCGCTACCGACCCTGAGCTGGTCTGACGGCGTCTCCCTGCTCGCCGAGGTGCCGGCCGATCGACTGGTGGTGGTCACGGGGGTCGGCTTCCCGACCGGCGGCCGCACGCTGGCGCTGCTGCACGTGGGCTACAAGTTGTGGCTGGAGCGCGACGGGCCCATCCATCGCTTCAAGGTGGTCAAGCGCCTGTCGCCGGACGACCGCGAACTCGGCCCCGAGCACACGCCCGATGAAGGCCGCTGGCTGAGTCGACTGGGGGCCACGATGCGGCGCTTCCTGCGCGCCGAGAGCGCGGTGAGCGCGGTCGCTCCGCCCGTGCAACACCAGGTGAACGCGCGCTACGGCGAGTGGATCCGGCTGGTGGGCTACGACCTGGAAGTTCGCGACGCCAAACCCGGGGGCGCCGTGGTGTTGCGCTGGGTGTTCGAGTGCCTGGCGCCGGTGCCGGCTGGATACAACCTCTTCGTACACCTGGGCCCGGGCCACCCGACCGCATTCGTCAATCTCGACCACGTGCCCGTGGATGGCACCTTGCCGCTGGCGAAGTGGCGACCGGGCGACTTCATCTCCGACGAGCAGGTCTTCGAACTGCCCCAGACCATGCCCTCGGGGCAGCCCCTGAAGCTCACCTTGGGATTCTGGTCCGAGAAGGATGGGCGGGCGAAGGTCCACGCCGAGGGCCGCGAGATCGGCGACAACGCCCTGGTGGTGACGACCATCGCCATCCCCTGAGCTGCGGTCGATCGATTCAACTGGCAGCGACCATGGCTTCCATGGCGATGACGCTGCGCCGAGCCGTCGGTGCGTGTTCGACGAGCAGCTCGCGGGCGCGCTCCAGGTTGCCCAGTGCGGCCTCGGCCAGGGCCTCGTCCACCGGCATGCCGTGATCGCTGGCGGCCTGCCTGGCCTGCTCCCACGACTTGCGCGCCGCCGCCGTCTTGCCGCGGGCCTGGAGCAGTCGCCCCTTGTGGTAGGCGGAGCGCGCCGCGCCGATGGGGTGGGTGCCGCCGTAGGTGGCCATGCACTTGCAGGCTTTGGCCGCCGCGGCATCCAACTCCGCGTCGGCGGGACCGCCAGCGGCGACGTGGCGCTCCAACAGCGTCAGCAGGATGTCACATGCCGCGTTGGCGGCCGAGAATGTGGTGAAGTCGCCGGCGCCGGCCTCGATGGCCAGCTCCAGGCCCGCCAGCGCCTCCGTTCGCGCGGTGGCGTCGTCGCCGGAGGCGATGGCCACCTGCCCGCGCGTCGTATGACGTTCTGCGAAGCGCCCGGCATCGGAAGATTCGAAGAGTTCGGCGTGAGCGGCGAGCAAGCTGCCAGCCTCGCCCGTTCTGCCCATGCAATCCAGGGCGCGGATCATGCCGAACAGGGTCCAGCGGGCGTGGCGCAGGTTGCCGCGCTCGCGCGACCGCTCGAAGACCTGCTGCTCCCGATCCAGGGCGCTGGGAAAGTCGCCGCGGAAGTGGTCGGCATGCCCCCACATGAGCATGCCCACCTCCCACTCGTGGCGGTCGCCCAGCTCGTTGGCCCTGGCCTCGCCCTTGGTGAACCAGTCTTCGACCTCGTCCCAGCGGCCAAAGGAGATGCCGGCCGAGGCGCGGCTGTTGAGGGTCAGGATCTCACCCTGGCCATCGTGGGCCAGCCGACAGGCCGCCAGCGCGCGCTCGAAGTAGCGATCGGACAGCCCTCGCAGGCGGGCGAGGCTGGCGATATAGCCCAGGGTGGAGAAGGGCCGTCCGACTCGAACCTCGCCGGTACGTGCAGACAGGTTGGCGGCGGTGAGCGAGGCCAGCACGTAGCCGAAGTTGTCATTGAGCAGATAGCAGGGCTCGGCGTAGTCGGAGGCGGCCCGGGCGGCCTCATTCAGGCGCTTCTTCTTCGCCTCGCTGCGCGCTACCAGCGCGGTGGGCACAATCAGCAGGCCGATCTGCCACAGGAGCTGGCGCACCAGCAACCAGGCGCGGGCGCCCTTGCCGCGCGGAATGCGCACACCGGCCAGGCTCAAGGCGCTATCGAGGTGATTCCTGGCCACCTCGGCGCGCCCCTGGTGGGCGTGCAACATGCCGTGTTTGCGCTGCCAGCTTGCCTGTCGCACCTTGTCCACGCGGTCCGCCGCATCGAGCGAGTCGTGCAGCGAGAGAAGCTGATCCCAGAAGCGATGCTCGGCGTGAATGGCGCCATTGCGTCGGGCCTGGACGGCGGCCATCTCCAGGAAGTCGATGGCCTGGATCTTGTCGTCGGCGGCGGCGAAGTGGCGGGCGAGCTCCGGCGCGAGCGCTTGCACATTGTCGCCGGCCTGAGCGACCAGATGCCGGGCGTAGACCCCGTGCAGCTGCCTGCGATGCTCGCCGAGCAGACTCCGATAGGCGACCTCCTGGGTCGTGCGATGACTGAAGCCGAATCGGGCGGCACCGCCCTCCTTCAGGTCCGCGCTGCCGCGACGGGTCAACAGGCGATGGTCCAGCAGGTGGTCCAGGGCCGGGTCCAGGGCGCTGTCCTGGCCGGGGTAGACCGCTTCGAGGGAGGCGCGATCGAAGGTCGTGCCGATGACCGCGGCCGCCTTCAGGGCGAGCTGCTCGCCGGGACGTAGGCGGTCGATACGACGGGTGACAACCGTCTCCACGGTCTTGGGCAGCGCGGTGGCGTCCAACTGCGCGACCGAGGGGGGCTGGGCCAGGACGCCGTTGGTGACCGACAGGGCGCCCTCTTCGCGCAGGTTCCGCGTCACCTCCTCGATGAAGTAGGCGTTGCCGTCGGCGCGCTCATGGATCCACCGAGCGACGTGATCGTCGAGCTCGTGGACCCCGATGACCTGGCGTACGAACTGGCGCGTCGCCGCCAGGTCCAGCGGGCCGAGCTCGATATCCTCGGCGGCCGGACGTTCCATGATGGCAGCCAGGTCTCCTTCGGGCGCCTCGACCGGTCGACTGCCCACCACCACCAGCAGCGGAGTGACGTTCTCCAGCGCGCTCTCGAGCAACGCCAGCGAGCTGTGGTCCATCCACTGGATGTCGTCGAAGACCAGCACCAGCGGAGCGGTCGCCGCGGCGTCCATGAGCAGCGCCGTGAACAATTCCAACGCGGCTCGGGCGCGACTCTCGCCGCGCATCTCGACCACATGCTCGGACATCTCCAGAGTGGTGCCCAGGAGGGGGTTGACCAGGGAGGCCAGGCGCGCCCTCCCTTCGTCGCCGCCGATGGCCCGCAGGACCGCGGACTCCTGGCGCGGCCGCGTGGCGCGGCCGCGTGGCGCTGCCCAGGTCCGAGCTCAGCCCCAGGATGCGCCGGAAGATGCGTCGCCAGCAGCGGTACGAGGTGTCCGTGGCCAGCCGGTCGCAGCGCGCGGCCAGGTGATCCAGGCCGCGCTCGGTGCACAGGCGTGCGACCTCGGCCAGCAGGCGAGACTTGCCGGTTCCAGGTTCGGCGACTACGCGCACCAGGCCGGATCGGTCTTCGGCGACCAGGCTGCCGACGGTCCGATCGAGGATCGCGACCTCGCGCTCACGACCGGCAAGCGCGAGCCGGCCGGAACGGGCGGCAGGCGCCAGGTCGACCATGCCCACCGGGGCGAAATTGCGCACCGACTGGTCGAACCCCTTGAGCGCCAGCGTCCGCCGCTCCTCGAAGCGCACCTCCAGGCGGGCAGCGCTGCGCGTGGCGTCATCGCAGAGCACGCTGTAGCCGGCCTTGGCGCATAAACGCGCGGCCAGGTTCACGGTGCTGCCGATGAGGGTGTACTCGCGCCGGCTCTCGCTGCCGATGGGACCGCAGAAGACCGTGCCGGTGGCGATGCCGACGGCGCATTCCAGGTCGAAGCCACGCAGCGCCGGTCCCAGGGACATGGCCGCAGCGAGCGCGTAGTCGACCCGATACTCAAAGGTCTCACGGGGCAGACCGAACGCGGCCAGGACCATCGTGCCCTTGTCGTCGGCCAACACCTTGGCCAGCGAGCCGCCGTGGTAGTACAGGATGCGCTGGATCTCGCGCACCGCGTCATTGAGCGCGGTGGCGCCAGCGCTGCCGGCGTCCAGTCCATCGATACGTACAAACAGAACAGACAGCCGGCGCAGGGTCGCCAGCCAGTTGGCGGCGCCATCCTCCAGGTGCACGCGGACCACACCGGGCACGATGCCGCGCAGGATCGGCTCGTCCGCCGCACCAGCCTTCGCTCGCGGTCGCACCTGGCCCACGGGGAGATGCAGCAGGCGATCCAGCCGATGCACGCCGACGGCGACGTTGAAGCCGACCACATCGTCGACGCACAAGGCCCACGCCTCGTCCGACAGGCCGACATTGCCGGATTCGGTGCGCTCGAGGGTGCGCGCCACCTGGCGAATGGGCGACCCGGAGAGCACGACCTCCCAGCGGTCGCGGCGTCCGCCAACCCGGGCGGCGACCATGGGCCCGGCACCGACGCCCACGCGCACGTCGATCTCGACCCCTTCGATGGTGCCGATGCCAGCCACCGTGTCGCGGATCGCCAGCCCGCACGCTGCCGACGCTCGGGCGGCGCTGCCCAGGGCTGATGTCGCGCCGCCCTCGGCCTGGAACAGGGCGATCAACGCGTCCCCGGCGAATGTGGTGACCTCGCCGCCGGCCTCGGCGACCAGGTCGATGATGCGCTCGAAGAAGCCGTTGAGCAGGCGGCTCAGCCGCTCGGTGCCGTCGACGCCCTCGCGCTCGATGAGTCGCTCGGTGAGCCGCGTGAAGCCGGCCAGATCTGCGACCAGCACCGAGCCGGCCAACTGGGTATCGCCGGAGACCGGTCCACCGGCCGCTTCGGCCAGCCGTCGCGCGAGGTCCAGGGGCACGAAGCTGGCCAGCTGCGCCACGTGGCCGCTCAGGCTGCCGGAGGATGTGGTGGGGGGCGGCGACGTCATCAACACTCCCCGGAGGAATACGGTGCAAGGCAAAGGTCAGCTGTGGGTCGCCCCGGACCACGACTGTGGATGGCGCGGCGAATGTAGCACGCCTCGCGGAGCTTGGCACAGGACGACGGCCCGCCAATGGCCCACGACGCGGCCGCCAGACGGCGGATCCTTGTATTGTCACCAAAGCCGCTTGTATGGTCTCGCCCGCTCGAGACAGCAAGGGCAGCCCACCAGGGAAGAGCGCCCGGTCCGAGTCGGCGGCGCCGCGGCCTCGGCCCGTCGGGAGGGGCAAGATGAAACGCGCTACAACCGCCTGCATGTGGCTCGCAGTCGCCTGTCTGGCCGGCATCGTCGGCTGCTCGTCGGACACCGACACGCCCGAGGACGAAACCAAGGCCGTCCCGCCAGGCGCACAGAAGATCGCCTTCCGCAACGGCGACGGCGGCTATGCCGGCACCCAGGATCTCAGCCTCAGCGTACCGGCCAACTTCTTTCACGACGACCACCCGGCAGGGCACTTTCCCACCGACCCGGACAACCCCTTCATGGAGTGGGGCGTGGAGGATACCTGGGGCATCGGCTCCATCTGGTGGCACTCCATGGCGCTGCAGAATGGTCTCGCGGACAGTGTCGCCCTGGTTCGTTTCGGCGACATATTCGGCAATGGCGCCAAGCAGATACCGCCGGGCTCGGAGATCCTGGACGCGACCCTGAACCTCTTCGCTTCGGCGAAGGGAGATCCGGCCAACCTGCACCGCATCCGGACCCCGTGGGATGAGTCCGTGCGCTGGCAGAGCTTCGGCGACAAGCCCGGTCCCGACTGGGGCACCGACATCGACCCGCACATCAGCGCCACCCTGCCCGGCTACGCGGAGTCCTTCGCCCTGGACGTCAAGGATCACCTGGCCAAGTGGACGGACGACCCGGACAAGAACCTCGGCTGGGCCTTCATGGCCCACGGCACGCAAGACGTGCTCACGATCAGCGAGTCCAAGATCGACAAGGTCACCAAGGTCCGCGTCAAGCTCAGAATCAAGGCCAAACGTCGCGCGGAGGTCGTCGTCACCCTGCGACATGGCCCCTACACCGCCGTCTTGATCAATCGCCCCGGGCGCGTCCCCTGCGACGCCAATCATGGCTCCGTCGCCGCAGACTTCGACGTGATCATCGACCAGGATGCCGAGGTCGACATCCACAGTTCGGACCACAAGGTCTCGCCCCTGGTGGGCAGCTTCAAACCCGACGGCGTCTGCGTGCAGCGACCCATGTGCACCACCGATGGGGGCGGGCTCTGCGGCCAAAAGGGCAACGGCCAGTGGATCCTGACCCTCGAAGATGAGTGGGCCAATATCGGCAAGACCGTACACCTGGAGAGCTGGACCCTGGAGCTCGACGACGACAAGCAGGCCACCGAGAGCCACACCCGCGACAAGGGCAAGGCGGTGCCGAATCACAACCTGGGCGGCGTCTACGACGCCAGGATCTGGACCAGCGAGGCGCCCAAGGTCGACCACCGTCCCAAGCTCACGGTGACGTTCAAGCCCTCCCTGTCGTTCGTGACGCCGCTCTTCCAGGCGCGCACCAACGGCGGCAAGGTGCAGGCGATGTTGCGGCTGCCGGGCGAGGCGGTGGGCAAACACGCGCTGGACGTCAAGCTGAACAGCGACAACCCGGCTGTGGCCGCGCTGGGCGCCGAGACCGTCTCCTTCGCCAAGGGCGATGAGGCCATCCCGGTCGAGTTGACCATCGGCAAGGCGGGTTTTGCGCGCATCACGGCGGACGGCGGCGCCGACTTTGGCGACACCGTCGGTGTGGTGCAGGTGGGCGACCTGCCGCTGCGCGTATCGCCGCCGGGCATCTGGGTGCCCGCGGGCTCCGAGTCGAAGCACCTCAAGGTCTCCGTGCCCGCCGGTGCCACCAGCGCCGGGGACGTGGTGCTGATGGTGGAGAGCAGCGACCCGTCGGTCATCGGACAGCCAGGCGCGACCAAGCTGGTCTTCAAGGATGGCGAGCCCCTGACCCAGAAGGTGGAGTTGCTGCCGGCTTCGGCACCCGGCGAGGCGACCATCACGGTCACCGACAGCGCGGGTACGCTGGGTCAGGTCACGGTGCCTGTGCGCCTGAGCGATGGCCCCGCGCTGGAGATGGACATGCTGGTGGCGCCCTACATCCAGCTGGGTGAAGGCGCCGCCGAGGTCGCTGCGGACTCCATGCGCATCGCCTGGCAGACCACGACGCGGCGCACCAACGGCCCCAACGACGACCGCTTCGCTGTGACCTATCGCCCGGCGGGCAGCGGTGCCTGGCAGCCGGTGACCAGCGCCCCGCCCGAGGTCATGGACTCCAACAGCAAGCACCGGCACGTGGCTACGCTGAGTGGGTTGAAGGCCGGACTGAGCTACGAGTACCGCATCGTGCAGATGCGCAACGGCGCGCCCCTGGCCGGCCGGACCTGGACGGCGACGTTCAAGGCCAAGCCGACGGGCGCGTTCAGCTTCGCCGCCATGGGCAACACGGGCACGGGCACCCGCTACGCCCGCAGCGTCGCCGACGTGCTGAAGGGCACGGATGTGGCTATGATCTCGCTCCTTGGCGATTTCGTGTACGACAAGGGCGAGTGGGAACACTACCCGAGCCGGGCCTTTGGACCCTACGAGGACATCGCCTCGCGCGCGTTGCTGACCTATACGGTGGGCAATCACGACGTCCTGTTTGCCAAGATGGCGCCCATCTCCGGCAACTTCCTGGCGCCGGCCAACGGCCCGGCGAAGCTGGCCCCGGGGGCGTCCTATGTCTTCGACTTTGGCGATGTGCGCTTCTTCGCCCTGGACAGCAGCCTGGACGGCTACTACGGCCCGAAGATCGAGCCCTGGTTGAAGAAGGGGCTGGCCGAGTCGACCCGCAAGTGGAACGTGGTGATGGTGCACGAACCGCCCCTGACCCTGGACCCGCAGGGCGTCGATCGGCAGGCCAATGAGAAGGTCCGCAAGCACATGTTGCGGCCGGCGGTCCAGGCCGGTGCGGACCTGTTCCTGGCCGGTGCCGTGCACTCCTACCAGCGCTACCTGCCCATCACCTCGGTGCCGGCCGCCCCCGGCACGGTGAAACACGCAGCCTGCGCCGGCGGCAAGGGCACCACCCTGGTCTATCCGGGCAGCGGCTCCTGGGCCCGCGTGCCGCCGAAGAAGGATCCCCCGCCGCCCCTGAAAGCGCCGATGGTCGTCTACCTGCCCAAGATCGGGCTGGGCATGTTCGAGGTCGACGGCGACAAATTGACCATCAAGTTCATCACCGAGAAGAACCAGGTCCTCGACGAGATCACGTTGACCAAGTGCGCCACCGCGGCCGACTGCGCCTGCAAGTAGGCCACCGCCCCCAACCGCCAGACATCCGCCGGTCGTCGCCGGAAGATCTCTCACTTTGGAGTGCTCCATGCCCTGTTGCCGTTTCGCCAGGCCCGACCGGCGCCGCGTCGTCGCCATCGCCCTGCCCGCCCTGGTGGCCCTGGGCTGCGCCGCGACCTCCTCGCAGGCCCGCGGCAAGGCGCCTGCCCCCAAGTGGCATACCTTCATGCCGGCCGAGTCCATTGGCGCGCGCTCCTTCGTGGCCGCGCATCCGACCTGGGATGGCCGCGATGTGGTCGTGGCCGTGCTCGACACCGGGGTCGACCCCCGGGCCAGTGGCCTGCGCAAGACCAGCACCGGCCAGACCAAGGTGATCGAAGCGCGTGACTTCAGCGGCCAGGGCGACGTGGCGCTGGCGCCGGCGGAGGTGGTGCAGGGTCCGGGCGGGCGCGTGCGCAATCACCTCGCCGAGCTGTCGGCCGTCGACGGCCTCAAGGAACAGCCCCAGGATGGCCGCTGGCTGCTGGGCGCCTTCAGCGAAGCGCGCATCGGCAATCGCCGGCTGCGCGACGTCAACCACGACGGCACGAACAACGGCAAGCTGGCCCTGCTGGTCTGGCGCGTCGGGCCGGGCGAGAGCGGGCTGCGCATCGCCATGGACCTGGATGGCGACGGCTCCATCGCCAACGAACAGGTGGTCAAACCCTTCCACGTCAGTCAGCACCTGCTGGTGCCGAGAGCCCGCAAACAAGCTGCGGACGTGGCGCAGCTCTCGTTTGCGGTCGAGGTTCACCCCTCCGAGCATCGAGCCATCCTGCACTTCACCGATGGCAGTCACGGCACCCACGTGGCCGGCATCATCTGCGGCCACGAGACCTTCAACAAGAAGGGCTGGCATGGCGTCGCGCCCGGCGCCCGGGTCCTGTCGCTGAAGATCGGCCACAACGCCCGCAGCGGCGGCGCCACCACCACCGGCGCGTTCAAGAAGGCGCTGCAATTCGCCGGTCGCTGGTCCAGCCGCAAGGGTGTGCCTGTGGTGGTCAACGCGTCCTATGGCATCGGCAGCGCCATCGAGGCGCGCTCCGATATCGATACGTTCGTCGACCGCCTGGTGCAGCGGCATCCGCTGCTGACCATCGCCCTGTCGGCGGGCAACGCGGGCCCCGGGTTGTCCTCGGTTGGCACCCCCGCGGCGGCCCACCTGGCGCTGGCGGTCGGCGCGATGGTGCCCGAGGAGTCGGTGCCCGACCTGTATGGCGGCAAGGTCAAGGGCGACAAGATGTTCTTCTTCTCGTCACGCGGCGGCGAGCTCAACAAACCCGAGATCGTCGCGCCCGGCGTGGCCGCCGCTTCAGTGCCCATCTGGGACGGCCGCGAGGTCAAGAACGGGACCTCCATGGCCGCGCCCCAGGTCGCCGGCGCCATGGCGTTGTTGTGGTCGGGTCTGCGTGCCACCAAGGCCAGCGGCGCACACTCCGGCGTCGTGCGGCGGGCGTTGATCGGCAGCGCCCGCCCCATGAAGGACGTGCATCGACTGGCCCAGGGGGCTGGCCTTATCGACGTGCCCGCAGCCTGGAAGCTGGCTGGCAAGCTCTTGCAGCGACCGGAGGCGACATCCGCGCTGGGTTATGAACTCGGCAGCGACGCACCCCACCCCTCCGGTCAGCGCATGCCGGCGACCTTGCTGCGGAGCGGCGTGTTTACGGGCGACGGCAGCTTCAAGGTGGATCTGCGCGTCAAGGCCCTGCTGCCGCGGACCATGAACGCCGAAGCGCGCGCCAACTGGTCGGCCGCTTATGAGCTGGACACGGACGTGCCATGGCTGCGTGTGGATCGGCGCCAGCTGCTGCTTCGCGGCGAGCGCAGCAAACACATCGGCCTGACCTTCGACCCCAAGCGGCTGAGCCGACCCGGCATTTACAGCGGGCGGGTGCTCGGCGCCATCGATGGCGGGGTGGCGTTTGAATCCTGGCAGACCGTCATCGTGCCCGAACGATTCGATCGGCCGGGCAAGCGCGGCGCGACCTGGTCGAAGATCAAGCTCCAGCCGGGCCAGGTCTGGCGGCGCTTCGTGCAGATCCCGGCCGGCGCGCGACAGGCGAGTTTTCGGGTGCGCCCGTCGAACGGCAGGTTCGCGCGGGTGATCCTGTCAGTCTTCGATCCGGACGGCCATCACGCCCCCATGCGCCGGCGTGGGCTGTGGTCCAAGCACGGCGGCGAGGCCGTCTGGCGAGCGGCGGGTAAGGTCCTGCGGCCCGGCACCTGGGAGTTGACCCTCTCGGCAAGCATCCGCTCGGATCAGCCGTCGGTGGTGGACGCCGAGTTGGCCTTCAGCGGCGCTGCTGTCAGCGATGTGGCCCCCTTGAAGGCCAAATCGGGCGGGCTGGCGAAATCCTCCTTCACGGTGACGAATCTGTACGAAGAACCCTTCACCGGCAGCGCCCGCGGGCGCATCGATCGCCTGGTGCATAGCGGCAAGAAGGAGGTGGAGGGCGATGTACACAGCCAGTCGCTGACGCTGGGGCCCGGATTCAAGGGCGCCCGGGTCGAGCTGGAGCTCAGCGGCAAGGACTACAACCGCACCACCGACATCGCCATCATGGTGCGTGATGGCAGCGGCCGGACCATCGCCAGCACGGCCATGGGGCAGCCCAAGGCGCGCATCTCCTGGCGTCATGGTGGCGGCGAGACGACCTACAAGGTGGTGGTCGAGGCGGGCATGACCCATCGTCGCGAGCACAAACCCTGGACCCTGCGCTGGCGACAGCACCTGCTGCTGAGCAAGCCGATCTCCCTGACGGTGAAGCCGGCTGGCAAGGGCCGCCTGCTGGCCTATCCGGGCGTGCCGCTGAAGCTGAAGGTCAAGGCCACCGCGCCCCTGCCCCAGGCGCCCAAGGGGTTCGTGCACCAGGGGCGGGTCGAGCTCTACCATGCCGATGGCCGACGGCGCTGGCTGGAGGTCCCGATTCGCGGTGCGGGCGCGGCCAAGGCGAAGAAGGGCAAGCCCGGCAAGAAGACTGGCAAGAAGACCGGCAAAAAGACCGGCAAGAACGCCACGTCCGGCAAGAAGGGCAAGCCGGATAAGAAGGGTGAGAAGGGCAGGTAGTGAACGACGACGTCAACGTGGTAGCCAGCGAACCGGGCGCCGAGGTCAAGGCCGCGTGGCGTGAACTCGCCCAGACGGCGGGGCCGGGTGGCGAGGTCGGGGGCTTGACCTTCCGCGCCCGAGTCGCCTCGCCGGCCGATGTATCGCAGCTGCCACGGGCGTTCGTATCCACCAGCGGAGACATGAGAGCCGTCGCGCGCGACACGACCCCGCCCACCAGGATAGACAAGGGCAAGGTCGACATCGACGCCACGACGCTCGGGGATCGGACGCCAGCACTGCGAATGGCGACCCCGGCACCGGTGGACGCACCGGGCCACCTGGAGGGGTTCCAGGTGCTGAGCAAGATCGGCGAAGGCGGCATGGGCGTGGTGCACGAGGCCCTGCAGCGCTCACTCGGCCGCAGGGTGGCGCTCAAGCGAGTGCTCTCCGGCGATGAGCAGGCCCTGTCCCGCTTCGTCGTCGAAGGCCGCGTCGTCGCCTGGCTCGAACATCCCAACGTCGTGCCGGTGCACCTGATGTGCCGCGGCGACGACGGCCTGCCCAACCTCGCCATGAAGCTGGTCCGGGGTCGGCCGTGGAGCGACCTGATCGCCGAGGCAGCGCCGGCCCATCGCCACGTCGAGGTCCTGATCGCGGTGTGCAACGCCATCGCGTTCGCCCACGACAACGGCGTGGTGCATCGCGACCTCAAGCCGGGCAACGTGATGGTCGGCGAGTACGGCGAGTTCTACGTGCTCGATTGGGGCGTGGCCTTCGCCATCTCGGACGCCGCCGCCGAAGCCACGGGGCTCCGGCGGCCAGACCTCTTCGAGCCACCGGTCGGCACGCCCTCCTACATGGCGCCCGAACAGGCCATGGGCCGCGGTTCGCAGCAGGGCCCGGCGACGGATATCTACCAGTTGGGCTGCTGCCTGCACGCGGCGCTCATGGGCACCCCTCGCCACATGGGCGACACCCTCGAAGACGTGCTCCGGGCGGCCTCGGCCTCCGACCCCATCGACTACCCCGACAACGTGCCGCGTGAGCTGGCGGCGATCGCCAATCGAGCCACCGCCCGGGCGCCTGCAGAACGCTACGAGACCGTGGCGGAGATGCGGCAGGCGCTCGCCGGTTGGCTTCGTCACCGGGACGCCGAGGTGCTCATCCGCGACGGTGAACGCGCCATGGCCCGGAGCCGGCAGGCGGAAGAAGCACGGCTGTCTGGCCTGCAGGCCGATGTGCAGGCCGAAGTTCAGGCCGACGTGTCGGCCGCACGCCAGGCATTTGAAGCCGCGCTGCGCGTGTGGCCTCGATCGCAACGGGCCATCGATGGCCTGGCGGCGGTCACGACTCGGCTGGCCAGGCTGGCGTTGGATTCCGGCGACCTGGCGCGCGCCGAGACGCTGGCCGAAGAAGTGCAGGACGAGCAGCTGCTCGAAGAGGTCGCCGCGGCGCGGCAGGATGCCGCCCGAGAGGCCGCGGAGCTGGCCAGGCTGCGCAAGGAAGAAGAGGATCGGGACTGGTCGGTCTACGCCCTGCCACAGCAGCGCATCACGGTCTTCGCCGGCCTGGTGAGCGTCGCCATCGCCGTCCTCATCACGTTGGTGGTCGATGACTGGACCGATCCGAAGCAACACGGGCCCACCTGGCTGTGGTTCATCAACGTGTTGCTGGTGCCCATCTTCGCCGAGTCCCAGATGCGCCATGCGCCTCGGATCAAGGGGATTCAGGCGATGCGCAACCACGTGCGATTCGCGCCGGGTCCGCTGGTGGCGGGCCTGCTCCACCTGTCGTTCTGGATGGCGGGCGAGTCCCTATGGTTCACGTCCAGCTACGGCGCGATGATCACCTCCCTTGGCCTGTTCGCCGCCGCCTCTGCCTGGTCCCTGCGCATCCTGACGCCGGCCTGCATCATGCTGGTCGGCGGCTTCATCGGCCTGCACTCCGGCGCCTGGGCGCAGGTCGTGGCCGGCACCAGCGTGCTCATCGCCTGCCTCGGCCTGATGGTGTTGCTGCGGCGCGGGGTGCGGATGGAACTGTGATGGCGGAGCCGGTGGCTGACTCACTCCGGGTTGCACGGCCCGTCGCAGGTCTGCACGACCTTGCCATTCGGACGAAGGAAGGCCGCCCACTGGGACAGCGCCGCCTCCAGGTGGCGTAGGGCGTCGTGCACCTTGTTCGGACCTTGCGGCGGGCGCGCTGTAGGCGCTGGATCCGGGACCTCGAAGTCGAACTCCATCATCGCCGAGCCTTCGAGCGGCGCCTTGACCTTCTTCAGCCCCCAGACGGGCCGCGGCGCCGGCTGCAAGTGACCGATAGCCAGGGCGCGGGCGTGCACGTGGGCGGTCATGTCCGGCACGCTGGTATCGCTGATGCCCACATGCATCAAGATTTCGCGGTCGGTGGGATCGCCGGGCAGCGGCTCGGCGCGAAATCGAGGTGCCCAGACCACCGGATCGATGCGGTCGAGACCATGCTGCAGGATCAGCAGGACCTTGAGCGTCTCCAGCCGATTCGCCGCCCGTAAATCGATGATGCCGAGCAGCTGCGCGAACGACACCGAGCGGGGCATGATCATGCCGAAGCCGGCGCCGCCGACACCCAGGGCGGCGCGACGCACCCGCGGCGCGATGGCCGCATAGGTACCGCCCAGGATGTGGCCCAGGCTGCTGCCGACGTAGTGCACGGGACCGTCCGCAGACAGGGTGCTGCCGGCCAGGTCGAAGGCGGGCAGCTTGGGCATGGCGGTGCGGGCGGCGTCGGCCAGGACGAGCTGGTTGGCCATGGCCTGGTGCAGGCGGTCGACGAAGCGCAGGGCCTGGTAGGGCGCGCCCGCGATGTCGGCGACCACGGTGCCCGAGTCGATCAGCGACAGGCCCCACCAGTCCACCGCCACGCCCACAGCGCCCAGCCGATGGAGCAGCTCGCGCACGGAGCCGGAACTCAGCTCCCCTCGGCCGCCAAAGAAGCCATGCCCCACCTGGACCACCGCCGTGTCCAGCGTCGCCGCACGGGCGAGGGCGGAGGCGGGGATCAAGGCCGCGAAGGGCACCTCGGCGGTGGTGCCGTCTGCCACTGGCAGTCCGTCGTCGCCGCGTATCAGGCGGGCTCCGGGGCCCTCGCCGTCGAGAAAGAGTGGCGTCGTCACGGTCCCTTCGACCCAGCGCGCCACGCCGGCAGCGGGCGCGTCCTGAACCAGGGTGATGGTCACCTTCGGCGGCGACTTGGCCAGGCCGGCCAGGACCTCGGTGCGCATGGCCAGCAGGTCGGCCGACAGGTGTTGGCGCGAGCCGGTGGTGAAGTCCCAGGCCAGGAGCAGGCCGGCCCGGTCCACCCCGGCCTTCTTCAGGACCGGGAAGACGTGCGCGTCGAAGTACTCGGCCAGGTGGGTGGCCTCCGAGCCGGTCGCTGTACCATCGCGCAGCGCAGCGAAACCGGCCGGCGCCTCGATGGCGGTGCCGTCGGACCGTTTCAGGCCCTGCAAGGCCACCACGTAGCGGCGTTCGTGGGCCAGCGGAATCAGTGGACGCAATACGATGGCTCGTTGATCGACGGGCTCGGGACGCGGATCCATCTCGGCCATGTGGGCGACGGCTTCGCCCGTGCTGGCGTCCAGCAGAAGCGTCACATGGCTCGACTCCAGGCTGGCGTCCGGGTCGGCGGCGGGCCCCAACAGGCCAGATTCGGTCACGGCACCGGGGATGAGCACCGCGATCTGGGGCAGGATCGAGAAGCCGTCCACCGGGTACTGGACGAGGAGATCCATGCCGGGACCGTTCGTAGTCGCGGGTCGGGCCGCCGGCGGGATCTCGACCCGCTTGCCCGACGGCATGCTCTCGTCCTCCACCAACAGGAAGTCGCTGGGGAAAGGCAGCAGGCAATCCCAGGTGCGAGTCAGCGGATTGCAGCCATCATCGGTATCGGTCGGGCCGGCAGCGGTCCAGGCGGTCCTGGCGGTCGGCGGCGAATCGGGCTCGTCCTCTGCGCCGTCGCTGCAGCCGATGACCAGCACGCCCAACAGGAGCGCGAGCCAGCGTTGCTCAGATCGTCTCATCCTCGGGTCCCACGGGGCGCTCGTCGTCTTCGGCGCCTTCCACCTCTTCGAGTCGAATGACCTCGAGGGCATCGCGCGCTGTGGGCGTGCGCGGCATGGTCAGGCGCCGCACCCGGCCTCCGGTGACCGTACGCGGCTCGGTGTTGCGCACCGCGCGCATCCCCTTGCCGGTGATCTGGGCGGCGGAGGCGGAGTTGGCCGAGGCGACGGGATCGGAGCCCGACTTGCGCGTGGTGACCTTGCGACTGCGTGGACGCACGGGCGGCCCGGGCAGGTCCCCCGGCTGGGTGGACATGACCGCGTCGCTGGGATTGCTGGCGCTCGAGGTGACCACTCCGGCGCTGACGCTGCCCTGGCGCGGCGCGCTGCCGGATTTCGGCCGGCCCGTGCTGCGCTTGGCTTTGCTGGCGCCGGATGCCGCGCGAGGTCGCGGTATGCCGCTCTTGCGCAGCGGCGCCGGCTGGGTCTCCAGGTCGGAGTTGTCGTTGCCACCCTCTTTGGGCGTGATGGTCCTGAACACAGCGCTGGGCGCGGTCACGTGGCTGATGGAGGCGGAGCGGTCGGCGCCGACGAGGGTGGTGGCCGCATCCGGCAGGTTCTTGCGACTGCGGCTGGGGGCACGGGGCACATTCTGCACCGGCATCTTGCTGATGGCTGTCAGGACCTCTTCGACCTCGCGCGCACTCGCCGGTCGCTCCGCGGGCTTCTTGGCCAGCATGGAGGCGACCAGGTCGTCCAGTCGATGGGGAATGCCGGCGACGATCTCGCTGGCCCGTGGCGCCGGTCGGAGCCCTTGTTGCGTCACCAGTTCAACCGGGTTGTTGGCCAGGAAGGGCGTACGTCCGGTGACCAGCTCGAAGAGAATCGCGCCCAGGGAGTACAGGTCCGACGCCGGGCTGACCGGGTCGCCCATGGCCTGCTCGGTCGACATGTAGTGGGGGGTGCCGAAGATGGTGCCCGTCACCGTAATCTGACCGTCGACCATGTTCTCGGGCAGCTTGGCGATGGAGAAGTCCAGCAACTTGCAGAAGTCGCGGTCGCCGCGCCGATCGGTCAGGAAGATGTTGTCGGGCTTCAGGTCGCGATGAATGATGCCGGCGCCGTGCACGATGCGCAGGGCAGAAGAGATCTGGGCACAGATGGTCGCAGCGCGCGGCACTTCCAGCCGGGTCTCCTGCTTGATCTCTTCGCCCAACGTACGGCCGCGCAGTCGCTCCATGACGATGAAGATACGATCTTCGTAGATGCCCACGTCGTGGAAGGTGATGATGTGCTGGTGGTGCATGCGCCCGGCGGCCCGGGCTTCTCGCTGCAGGCGCGCAGCGGCGCTCAGGCTGTCGACCGCGTCCGGACGCAAGATCTTGACCGCCACCTCTCGCTTGAGGGTCTGGTCGTGCGCCGAATAGACCACGGCCATGCCGCCGCGTCCGAGGCGCTCCTCGATGACGTAACGGCCCGCCCAGGTCTTGCCGATCAGGTTTTCAGGCTTCGCCATGGGGCGCTGCTCCTTCCACGAAGGGGCTTGACCATACTGACAAGTGCCCTCGGCGGCAACGCAGAGGGGGCATCCATCAAGGCGACTGGAGCATCTTCTCTACTGCGGCCACCGCACCAGCCACCACGCGGGTGGCAAAGACCGGGTCCAGCCGATCGACCGTGTCCGGTCCGTTGGTACAGTGGTAGTTCGCGTTTCTGAAGTTGGCCGTGTCGGTGAGCATCATGGCCGGGTAGTCCTGCTCCCAGAAGGCGGCGTGATCAGATCGCCGCAGATCGTTGACCATGGGGTTGTTCTTGAGCGCCGCGGCGAGCTTCAAGGGCAGCGTCGGCAGGGGCAGGGCCGTGGCCGCGTCCATGAACGCCGCCGTCGCAGCGACGGCCTCGGCTGCATCATCGTGGACCAGGGCGATGAAATCGCCCCGCATCTTGTTGGCCTTGACCGAGGCGATCTGCTCGGGGAAGAGCAAGTCGAAGCCCGGCGGCACCATCTGTGTATCCGGCGTGTCCTTGGCGTATCCAATCATCTCGAAGGCGAACATCATGGCGATGACGTCGTTGCGTTTGCGCGCCTCGGCCGCCCACGCCCGTGAGCCCACCAGGCCGAACTCTTCCTGATCCCAGCACGCGATGAGCAACGTCCGCTCATGGCTCTGCGCGGCCAATACGCGGGCCGCCTCCAGGAGCCCCGCAACTCCGGAGCCGTTGTCGTCGGCGCCCGGGCAGGTGTCATCGGTGGAGTCGTAATGGGCCGACAGGATCACGTGCTCGGCGGGCGCCTTGCTGCCGACGCGCTTGCCGATGACGTTGACGCCGGTGCCATAGGCGTGAAGCTGCACCTGGTAGCCCAGGGCGGCCAGGCGTGTCTTGCACAGGTCCTGCACGGCCTGCCAGTGCTTGGAGCCCGGCGGCCGCGGCTTGGCGATGAACTCCAGGTCGTCCTGGTAGCGCGCGATCTCCACGGTGGGTGGGGCTGTGGGTTCCTTGGTGCTCACATCCACCTCCGCAGGCTGTTCGGTTTTGACGTCATCGTCGGTCGACGCGGCGACCGGATCCGGTGCTGGTGACGCGGCCGGCTGCACAGCTGGCGTGCTGCGATTGCAGGCGGCGATGGCCAGGGCGATGGCGACCGATACGCAAGCGGCCTTCGTCCATGCACACATCAGCCGACTCCTCGTTGCACGCTGCGAGCGACTGTCGACTCGCACGACCGCCGGCCGACGATGCCAGATCGCAAGCCGCAGTGTCCAAGACCAGGTCCAGTGCACCGAACCCCACATTCCGCTACCATCCGCTGCCCCGCTGGAGGTTGGCCATGGCCCGATTCGACAGACCCGTCTGGACCGCGACGCTATGGCTGTCGCTCTTGTTGCCGTTGGCGTGCATCACCGAAGAGGAGCCTCCGCCGCCCTTGTGCGGCGAGGCGCTGCCCGAGCGCACGCTGGATTTCTGCGAAGGGACCACGGCGCAGCTCTATGATCCGGTGACCGAGAGCGGCGCGGCGCTTGCCGCCCTGGACGCCTTCCCCGACGACCTGCTCACCCGGAAAGACGCCGACAGCGTCACCGGTCTACGAATCGACGTGACCACCACCACCCTGCCCCGCCTGGCCGGCGTACCTGAAGCGTTCGGCCGGGTGCTCACAGACCTGTCGCTCCTGGACGGCTGGGGCACCACCGCCAACCTCTATCTGCGCTTCACCGCGCCGGCTGGACCGCCGCCGAGCGGCCTGCCGGCGTCGCTGAACGACCAGACCGTGATCCTGGCGGCCATCGTGGACGGAGAGGCCAAGCGCGTGCCCTTCGAGGCCCACCTGGTCGATGGCGGGACCACGTTGATGGTCGAACCCCTGGTGCCCCTGTTGCCGTCGACCCGGCATGTGCTGCTGGCGACGCGCTCCTGGCTGGCCGCCGACGGCGGCTGCATCGCCCCCTCAGTCATGCTGCAGGACATCTTGGAGCGGCGCAGTGAACACCCGCGCGGATGCGACCTGTCGGCGCAGTTCGACGAGGCTTTGAGTGGGCTGAAGGTGGCCCCCGACGACGTCGCGGCGGCTGTGGTGTTCACCACGCAGTCCATCGTCGAGCGCTCCGAATCCGTGGCTGCCGACATCGAGACGCACGACTTCAAGTGGAAGGAAAAGGCCGTCTGCGCCGCCGCGGGGCCCACCTTTCGCCAGTGTGATGGTGTCTTCTCCGCGGCCGACTATCGCCACGTCCGAGAGGCACCCGAGAGCCAGCATGGTGACGCCCTGTGGCTGCCGCCCGTGGGCAAGACCGAACCTGCCGGCTGGCACGACCACGCGGTGCGCATCTGGCTGCCGCCGACGGGTACCGGGCCCTGGCCCGTGGTGATCTTCGGCCATGGCCTGGGCTCGGATCGCGGCCAGGGCAAGCGCCTGGCCGAGGTGGCGGCGCCCCTGGGTTTCGCCACGGTGGCCATCGACGCGGTGCGCCATGGCGAACATCCGCTGGGCGGCGCCAAGAGCACCATCGCCGCCGTGTTGCCCTTCTTCGGCATCTCCACGGCGCCGTTTGGCTTCGACTTCATCGCCCTGCGCGACAACTGGCGGCAGTCCGCCTGGGATAAGCTGCAGCTGATTCGGCTGCTACGACAGGCCCCGGATGTGGACGGCGACGGGCAGCCGGAGCTGGACCCCAAGCGCATGGGCTACATCGGGGTCAGCCTCGGCGGCATCATGGGTCCGGAGATGCTGGCCCTGACCCCGCACCTGGGATTCGCGATCCTGTCGGTGGCTGGCGGCAAGGTCTCGTCCATCATCCAACACGGTGAGCAGCTGAGCGCGTTCGTGACGGTGCTCAAACCCAAGGGCACAACCGACGGCGACATCGAGCGCTTCTTCCCGGCCCTGCAGACGCTGATCGAACCCGGCGACGCGGCCAACTGGGGTCGCTATGTGCTGCGCGACAGGCTCACGGCGGGCGGTCCCAAGGCACCCAGCGTGCTGCTGCAGATGGCCATCGACGACGACATCGTGCCCAACGTGGCCACGCGTGTGCTGGCCCGGGCCATGGCCATCACCCACGCCGGCAACGTCTTTCAGCCCATCTCTTTGCTGCCCCTGGCCGCCACGCTGCCGATCTCGGGCAACCTGCCCGACGGTGGCACCGCGGCCCTGTTTCAGTTCGATCGCGTGACCGAGAAGGTGATCGAGGGGCCGAAGAAGGCCAACCACAGCGATACCCCGGCCTGCCTGGAGGCCATGGCCCAGGACGGTCACTTCATCGAGACCTGGCTGGCCGGCAAACCGGCCGAGGTCATCGATCCCTACGTGACGCTGAAGACGCCGCCGCTCAAGCCCTGATCCCGCGTTTGCATACGCTCGACAACGACGCCTGGGGCGCCGTGTGTCAGGGGGACTTGGGCAGCACCACCGCGGCGTGGGCGGGCACCTTCGTTCCGGACACAGTGATCGCCTCGTCGCTCACGTTGAACGCGATTCGTCGATTGTCCTGTGTCTTCCAGGTCACCGGCACGACGTGGGTGCTCTGCTTCTTGAGGTGGTCGAAGAGCGCGTTGGCCAGCGTCTGCGGCGGATCGTCGACCAGGGTGCGCTCGGGGCGGCCGCTGAAGCCGCGGATTCCCAGAGGGATGCGGTCCTGGTCGAGCCCCCAGCCGTGTCGTTCGGCCGGCAGCTTGCGCAGGTCGTCGGACAGGAAGAGCGCGCCGCCGCCCAGGGCCGCCACCCAGGCGCCGAACTCCACCTCGTGTTTCGGCAGATCGCGCACGACGATGGGGTCGGCGTCGCAGAGCGTCTTCAGACAGTAGGGCCAGCGCGCGGACAGGGAGCGCAGCTGGCTGGGCAGGAAGGCCCACGCCGCGCCGAAGTTCTCCACCGCGATGTCGCCACCGACGCGCCAGGCGTCCACATGGCGCAGGGTCGGCACGGGGGGCGAACCGACCGCCAGCAGGATCGTGTCCGGCCCGGCCGCCTCGCGGATGATAGCCAGCGCCGTGTTGTAGGCCTCCATGCCGGTGACGGCCTTGTGGCGCCCGCCCTCCCAGGTGCCGGCGAAGAGAAAATCGATCTTCAGCAGGCCCATATCCCAGGAGACGACCTGCTTGATGAACGCGGCCAGGTGGGCGGCCGCCTCCGGATGGGTCACGTCGAGCACGGCCATGGAGCCCATCTTGAGGTGCGGGAATTTGGCGCCCTGGACCAGCCACTCCGGGTGCGCCTTGGCCAGCTTGCTGTCGGCGCGCACCAGCAGCGGCGCCAGCCAGACCCCCACCTCGAAGCCATCGGCCTTCAGCTTCTTGGCCAGCCCGTCCAGGCCATCGGGGAACTTGTCGTTGGGCGTCCAGTCACCCCAGTCCTTTTGCCAGCCATCGTCGATGACGATGCGCAGGGGCGGGGCGTCTTTGGGCAGCCCCGACTTCAGCAACTTGGCGGCGATTGCGGCGTTCTCCAGCACGTCGGTGGCTTTCACGCCATCCCATAACTCGTACCAGGAGTTCCAGCCGGCGTCCGCTTCGGCCCTGGGGCGGCTCTTGATCGAGCTCGACAAGAGGTCGAGCGCCGCGTCGGCGTCGTTTCGCATCGCCACCATCCAGGTTTCGCCCTCGACGCGCCCGCCGACCCCGACGTCGATCTCCTCACCGGCAGCGCCGCTCACCAGGCGGATGTCCACGCCGCCATCCGCCGCTTTCGTGAGCTGCGCCCAGGCCTTGAATCGCTTCACATCCAGTACGGCCATGGCCAGCCCGGCTTGTTCGTTCTCGGTCGCGGTGAGCCACCAGGAGAGCTCGTGCCCGGTGCGGATGACTTCGATATCGCCGCGCGCCGCCAACGCCGCCTCCAACTCGGCCGGGTCAATGCTGTCGCGCAGGGCCACCACGCCGCTCTGAGACCAGCTCTGAAAGCCGTTGGAGAGCCACGCCGTGGCCCCGTTCAAGTCGACATGGCCGCGCACTTCGAGGCCCTGGATCTTGGCTGACTGGCTCGGCTTGACCCAGGCCGTCAGCTTCGAGGCACCGACCTCCAGCCCGACCTCGCCCAGACCGCCGCCCAGCGGACAGCGCAGGCTCTGGCCATGAACGGAGCAGTCCCCGTTGTCACCTCCGCCTCGCCACGTGCCATCGACCAGCGCCATCGGCTGCCATCGGGCCACGTAGTTCACGTATTGGAGTTGGATACCACTGGCATGAACGCTCCAGGGGCCCAGGTCGTCCTCAAAATTGTCGCAGGAGATCATGCAACTGCAGCCGCTCATACCGAGCGCGCAGAGCAGCGAGACCCCGACCGGCCAGAGCCCACGTCGCGTCATCGTGTCCATGTTCACTCCCCTCCATCGCCCGGCCCGAAGCGGGTCTGGGGACATCCCGTACGACCGCGCCAATGTAGCCCAGCGAAGAGTCGTTGTCGTCGCCTCCGCACAGTCCCTCATGGCCACCATCGGCCCCCTGGGATACACTACCGGTCTGTCGAATGATCGACCTGCCGCCTCGGAAGCACCAGTGATCACGCACCCACAAACGCAGTGGTGGCGCCGCCATCGCTTGACCGGCCTGCTGCCCTCGCTCTGCCTGCTGGCCGGCTGCCTGGCCGAAGCACCCGAAGGTCTGGCGCCGGCTGGCGACGCCACCGTGACGGTGGAGCTGGATTTCCGCTATCGCCCGCTGCCGCGCATCCCCCTGCCCAACGACCTGGCCACGCGCCATGACGGCAAGTCGGCCACAGGGCGCCGGCTCAACGCTTCCATGGTGGCCGCGACGGGGTTTGAGCGGCTGACCCGACAGCTGGTCGACGAGCTCGACGGCTGGGGCGTCTTCGCGCCGGTGACGATCCCCTTCACCGACGACATCGACCCGCTCGAGGTGGTCAAGCGTCACCACGGCGACGACTACGACTTCACCGATGACGTGCTCTACATCATCGACATCACCGATGGCTCGCCGACGCGCGGGCAGCCGGTGGCGCTGGATATCGGCAACGGCAACTTCCCGGTGGTGCTGGAGCGGCTGGACGCCTTCTGGGAGGCGGATTCACGCGGCCATACGAACTCGCTGGTCTTCGAGGAGACCGATGAAGACGACAACGGCAATGGCGTGCTCGACGAGGGCGAAGATGAGGACCTGGACGGCGTGCTCGACAAGCCCAACTACCTGCCCGGGTCGACCACCAAGACCGTGGCGGCGATGAACCTGGCCGAGCGGGCCGACGCGTTGATGACCTTCTACGAGCGCGAGACCCACACCCTGATCGCGCGCCCGCTGCAGCCCATGCGCGAGCGCACCACCTACGCCGTGGTGGTCACCCGACGTCTGCTGGACGCCGCCGGGCAACCGGTCGGATCCCCGTACGCGTGGATCAATCACCTGGGCCAGAACAAGGCCCTGGCGCCCCTGGCAGGCATCCTGGCGGCCGACAGCGACACCTTCGGCGGCTTGAAGCTGGCCGACGTGGCGTTCACCTGGACCTTCACCACCGGCAGCATGACGGCCGACCTGCGCGCGGTGCGCGACGGGCTCTACGGCCATGGCCCGCAGAAACACCTGGCGACGGAGTTCCCGGCCGACCTGGCCCGGCTCTATCGCACCTGGGATGACCAGCCGGAAAAGAGCTGGGAGACGCCCTACATCCTGTCCAGCGAGACCTTCATCGAGATCAACGAGGTCATGGAGTTGATGAGCATGAAGGGCGCCCATGGGGCGCGCCTGGCCGAGGCCGGCAAGTACGTCGACTTCCACGTGCTCGGCTCCTACATGAGCCCGCAGCTGATGCGCAGGGTGGACGATAAGGGTCAGATCCTGGGTTATAACGAGATGACCTGGCCGGCGGATGTACATCGCCGCAAGGTGGCGGCCCGGCCGGAGAAGGTGACCTTCTGGCTGACCGTGCCGCGCAAGGAGTCATCGGCGCGCAAGGATGGCAAGCCGGCTCCGCTGGCGATCATCGGCCACGGCTATACCAGCAGCAACTTCGAGGTGCTGGTCTATCACGCCTTCTTCGCCCGCCATGGCATCGCCTGCCTGAGCATCGACAACGTCAGCCACGGGCTGGTCCTGCCGTCCGAATACCGCGCCATCGCGCCCATCTTCCTGCAGGGCAAGGGCATGAGCGGCATCGCCGAGGGGCTGCTGGCCAATCGCAGCTGGGATCAGGACGCCGATGGGGTCGAGGATACGGGCGCCGACTTCTGGACGGCCTACACCTTCCACACCCGCGACAACGTGCGCCAGACGACCGTGGACTACATGCAGCTGATCCGCATGATCCGCACCTGGGATGGCAAGAAGACCTGGCCCGCGGCGGCCGATGCGGACGTGGATGGCGACGGCAAGGGCGGGGACATCGCGGGCGACTTTGATGGCGACGGCAAGGTGGATGTGGGCGGTCCGGACGGGCTCATCACCATGACCGGCTCCTCTCTGGGCGGCATCATGTCGGCCATGGTCGGCGCCACGGAGCCCCAGGTCGCGGCGGTGGTGCCCATCGCCGGCGGCGCCGGGCTGGGCGATGTGGGCATCCGCTCCATCCAGGGCGGCGTCAAGGAAGCCGTCGAGCTGCGCATGATGGGGCCGATCTACATCGGCATGCGCCAGGAGATGAGCGGCAAGGCCGCCGAGGACATCGTGGTGCACACCGTGGTGCCCAAGTTGAACGACGACGGCCGATTCGAGGTCGGCCGTGTGCCCGCTGCGACGGCGGCCAAGCTGATGGCGGGCGGCTCCGTCTACGCCGAGAACCTGGCTAATGGCGAATACGACTGCGCCCTGGTGCGGCCGGATGGCTCCTTCCGCGTCCACCTGGCCTCGGATGTGGTGCCGGTGGATGTGCTGCCCGAGGAGCTGCAGGGCAGCAAGCTGGACGCCAGCCAGGAGAAGAAGAAGGCGAAGTTGCAGAAGAGCATCGACGCCCAGAAGACGCAGAGACAACGCCACGTGCTGTCATTCTACGAAGGCAACGTGTTCGAATCGGGGGTGATCGACAAGGAGCGCCATCGCGCCTGCAAGCGCAAGCCCGGCGTCACGCCGCTCTTTGTGCTCGATGAGTTCAGCCAGGACATCGACTTCCACTACCAGTCCCGCGCCCAGCATTACGCCGCCGGAGACGCCCTGGCGCCACTGGCGGAGGGTCTTGGACTGCACCGCGCGCGGCCGGAGATCCGCCGCTTCCTCGGCTTTGCGCAGATGGTGCTCGACGCCGGCGATCCGGCCTCCTACGCGCCCTTCATGCGCTCCAAGGAGCTCAGCTACGCCACCGGCGAGACCGTCGATACACACGTCATCGTCTGGCATAACGCCGGCGACATGAACGTGCCGCCAAGCACGGGCGCCTCCATCGCCCGCTGCGCTGGATTGCTCGACTGGAGCAAGCCGGTCGCCGGCTGGGGCGGGCGCACCCTCAACCAGACCCTCATCGACGGCTTCGTATTGGAGGGGGTCGACAAGATCCCGCGCTTCGTCAATCCGGACGGCGTGGGCGTGCTGCTCGACCCCGAGGATCTGAGCCAGAGCGCCATGCTGACCGACAAGTCCATCGATGTGTTGAGCGCGCCGTCGGGCACCCTCTTCGCCAAGGGCCACGACGCCTGGCACCTGCCGCGCCTCAGCCCACCGCTGCACAGCCAGACCATCGTCGACGATAGCAGCGGCGGCAAGTCGGGCCTGTTCATGCCCATGGTGACGCCGGATGGGCGACACGATCCCATCCAGCCGGGCGAGGATACGGACCGGCGACGCAAGGCGTGCAAGAAGAAGCCGGGCGCGGACGCCGCAAAATGCGATGCGACCGAGTATTTCGACCAGGGTGCGCTCGTCTACGAGATGCTCGCCTATTACCTCGCCAGCGGTGGCAAGCGCTTCAGCCTGGATGCCTGCCAGGTGGATTGGACCTGCAAGGACATCGTCAAGGCACCGCCGGAGCGCAAGTAGGCGCGATGCCGGCGCCCTGGCCGCGCCAGGAGTCGCTCAGCTTCGGCCCGTACCACGGCGCAGGTCGTGCTCGCTCATCCACTTGCGTGGCGATGAACCGGTTCTTGGATCGCCGCTATCGTCTGTCACCAACCCGAAACAACCGCAGCGCCAACCTCTCTTCCGCCGGCCACCAGGGGAAGTGCACATCCCCCCGATTGGGCACGTTCATGGCCACCAGCGTCTCCAGGTCCGAGCGGGCGCGAATCTGCCGACAATCGGCCTGCTGCCAGGTCTTCGGCGGCACGCTTCCCGGCAACCGCTGGTTCGCGTAGCAGCGCACCCCCAACAGCACGTAGCGCGACTCGCCCGCTGGCAGGACGCGATCTCCCGGCTCCCCTTCCGGTGGCAGATCGGCCAGGCGCGCCAGCCTCAGCGCCGCGTGCGGGCGTCGGAAGCGGTACCCCGGCTGGTGGCGGCTGACCTTGTCGTGGCCCGCATCGCCCGGCAGGAGCACGTGCAGTACGCCGCGCGCGCCGACCAGTCGCGCTGCGGCGGCGTCGTAGAGGGCGGCTTCGTGGTCGCTGTTGTCGGCGCGGCTGTGCCACGGCGCTGTGAGGGCGGCGCTGAGGGCGATGATGACGGCGATCAGCAGGACCCGTCGCGAGGCCACCACCGGCCAGGTGCGCTCCACGAGCGCGGCGCCTCCAGCGACCAGGAGCAGGAGCGCCGGCGCCTGCAACCTGGGCAGGGAGACATCCGGCGGGTCGACCATCGCCGGCGCCATGAGGGCCAGCACGGCCACCGGCAGCCAGCGCGCCAGCCCGGACTCGGGGCCGTCTGCACGCCAGCAGCGGACCATGGCCCAGAGCGCCAGCACCGTCAGGGCGATGGGGAAGACGTGGGGCCACAGGGCGAGGTTGTGGCTGAACAGCATGACCGGCAGCTTGGCCCAGGCCAGGGTCTCGGTCATGGGCAGGTCGCCGACCG
>CAYTLW010000069.1:29864-38253 GCA_964438735.1 uncultured Enterobacteriaceae bacterium
CGCGTAGATGACCGCCCGCGGGCGCCGGGTCCAGGTGGCGAAGAGCAGCGCCGCAAGGGCCACCGAGAGCCATCCCGCGATGGCGTTGGCGACGAACATCGGCGTCTCGCCGCCGCCAAAGAGGGCGAAGAGTGGCCCCAGCAGCGCGCCCTGCCCGGCGCCATAGCGCGGTGGCGGGTTGCCCAGGGCGATGTCGTCCAGCAGGCCATAACCGGTGAAGACCTGCACCATGCGGCCGGGCACCAGGGCCAACAGCACCCCGGAAGCGACCAGCAGGGCCAGCAGCCAGCGACGCTCGCCGAGCCGCAAACCGCGCCATGTGGCTCTCGCGTCCAGCCAGGCGCCAGGAGCCAACGCCAGGGTCCCGATCAGCGCCAAGGCAGCGCAGATCTGCAGGACCCCATCTGGCATGTTCATTTGCGCCGCCGAACCATCCAGATGCCGATGCTGATGAGCAGCAGCAGGCCCGCTGCGGGCAGACCCCAGCGCAGCCAGGCCGGCCACAGGTCCCAGGCGGTGGGCACCCGACCCGTGCGCATGACCTCGAGCTCGCGCTCGACCTTGGCCACCTTGGCGGCGCTGTTCTGTCGAGCGCGGCTCAAGCGAACGAAGGTCTCCAGGTCACGCAAGCTGGCCTCGAAATCGCGATGTCGATTCACCACGGAGCGACAGTAGTAGTAGTCCGGGTCGTCGTGGGCGAGCTTCTCGATGCGCTCCAACATCTTGTCGGCGCGCTGCACATTGCCCAGGTGAAACTCCGACATGGCCGTGTACAGCCAGATCCGCGGCTCGCGCGGGGCGACTGGGAAGAGCGGCTGCAGATGGTCGAGCACCTGCTGATACTCGCCCCGGTAGTAATGGATGGTGCCCTTGACGTAGCGAGCAGCGACGTCCTTGTCATTCTTGGCGATGCGGTCGGCAAACCGCTGCAGGAAGGCGTCGTCGGTCACCTGCCCGCCCTGGGTGTAGGCCGTAGCCAACATGCCCAGGGCGCCGGGATGCTTCGGATTGGCAGCGACGACCTTTTCCCACTCCGCGGCTGCTTCTTCGTTGCGCCACAGGCCGTGCAGGGCGCTGGCCCTCAAGAAGACCAGGTCCAAGTCGTCGGGGATTTGTGCCAGGGCCCCTTCAGCCAGGGCCAGGGCGCGCTTGGAGCCCCCCTCCTGGTGGGGCAGCAGGCCGCCGGCGGTGAGCCAGGCATTTTTACACTTGGGCGCGACCTTGGTGATCGATTCGGCGAGGGCTTGCCCGTCATCGCGTCGACCGGAGGCCGCCAGCGTATCGGCCAGCGCGACCCAGGCGCAGGCCGCTTTGCCGGTCAAGGTGGCGACGCGCTCTCGTCCCAGGCGCGCGGCCTTCTTCGCATCGACCAGGGCCACAGCGGCCAGGTGATCGACCTTGGCGGCGTCGTTGGTGAGCGACTGATCCGCCAACTCAGCCAGCGCCTTGTCGCGCAACGCGGTGCCATCGGTATCGCCGAGCTCCAGCAGGACCGCTCCCAGGCGAGCGCGCGTCAACGGCCGCGCCGTCATGTGCGCCTTGCCGGCCTGGGCTGTGGCCAGGGCCTTGGCGCGCTCGCCGATGCGCATGCTTGTGCGGGCCTGCTGCACGATGAGCTGGAGCGCGGATTCCACGGTGGCGTCGATCCGGTCCGACGGGCGCGGCGTTCGCGCCGGCACGCGCCACTGGAACGGAAGCTCGTGCTGGAAGATGTGACGCATGATGGCGTCGCGCATGGCCGTACTCAGTTTGCCGTCCACAGCGACCGCAAAGCGGCTGGTCTTGCCGACCAGCGTCGAACCGCTGGGAATCGTCGCCGCCGGATGCAGCAGAATGAGCTTCAACTGGGTCGGCTCCTGCCAACTGGCGACGACCTTGTTCTTGCGGATGCTGATGATGCCCGGCTTCGGCTGTCCGGGCGGCGCCAGAAGCCGCTGCACCAGGGCCTCCTGGCCGGCTGGTATGACGGCATCTGCCCTTGCCATCGCCACCGTCGAGCCAGCAGGAGGCGCGGCAGGAGGCTGCGCGGCAGGAGGCTGCGCGACGGCAGCCGAACTCAACAACAGCGCCGAAGCGGCCAGGATTGCGATTCTGCGGAACTTGTAGATAGCCCTCATCATGCGCCCTTGATAGCCCCTTTACGAGGCCGGAACAAGCCCGACAACCGGGACCCTGCACCCCCACTTCGCACACGTTGGAACCGGCCGGTGGTGAACCGCCGCCCCACACTTCCGCGCTGCCTCCACGTGACCCTTGACGTAGTCGTGCAATGATCGCAGGTTGCAACGCTCTGAGGGGCCTGGGGGTGGCAAATGAAACCGTTGAGTCGAGTGCTGCAGGTCGCGCTGCTGGGCATGCTTGTTGCGTGCAGCACGCCGCCGTCCGGCAGCGGACCGACCCTGATCACCCACGATGGCGCGCCCACCGGCGACGCGGCAGTCGATGGCGGCACGACCGACCAGGTGGCCACCGACAGTGTGATACAGGGCGATGGCGGCGCGGCAGATGGCGGCGCTGTCGATGGCGGAACGGTGGACGGCGGCGTTGCTGACGGCGGCCAAGACGTGCCCTCGCTGGATGCTTCCAAGGACACCAGCAGCGACGGCGGCAGTAAGGACGCCGGCGCCGACACGAACGACGCCAGCGGCGGCGACGCCGCTACCTGCAAGAAGGCCGACGATTGCCAGCACCTGGCCGGACCCTGCGTGGGCGCCACCTGCATGGCGGGCCAGTGCCAGACCATCAACAAGAAGGAGAGCGCCGACTGCGATGATGGCGATGCCTGCACCCAGGGCGACGCCTGCGATGCCGCCGGCGCCTGCACCGGCGAACCCCAGCCCTGCGACGACACCAACCCCTGCACCACCGACAGCTGCGACAAGGTCAAGGGCTGCCAGCACGCCAACGTCGACGGACCCTGCGAGGACGCCGACAAGTGCCTGGTCGGCGGCACCTGCAGCGACGGCAAATGCGCCGGCGCCAACGTCGTGCAATGCGATGATGACAACCCCTGTACTGACGACGTCTGCAACAGCAAGACCGGCAAGTGCAGCTACGACAACAACGCCGCCGGCTGCGATGACGGCAACGCCTGCACCGACGGCGACGGTTGCAGCGCCAGCAAGTGCCAGCCCGGCAAGGCCAAGGACTGCGACGACAAGGATCCCTGCACCGCCGACAGTTGCGACCCCGACACGGGCAAATGCGACTACAAGGCCGCCGCCGGCAAGTGCGAAGATGGCGACAAGTGCACCGAGTCGGACAGCTGCAGCAAAGGCAAGTGCGCGCCGGGCAAAGCCAAGGTCTGCGACGACGGCAACCCCTGCACCGACGACGGCTGCGAGGCCGCCAAGGGCTGTACCACCAAGCCGAACACGGCCAACTGCTCAGACAACCTCAAGTGCATCATCGGCACCTGCAAGGACGGCAAGTGCAAAGTCGCCAACGACAAGGGCTGCGACGACAACAACGCCTGCACCACCGATACCTGCGTCAGCGGCAAGGGCTGCTCTTTCAAGGCGCTCAAGGACGGCGCGAAGTGCGCCGACGCCGACGAATGCCAGGCCGAATCCAAGTGCGCCAAGGCCGTCTGCGCCGCTGGCAAGAAGGATGATTGCAGCGACGGCAATCCCTGCACCACCGATACCTGCGATGCCAAGACCGGCTGCTTGTGGAAGGCCAACAAGGACGCCTGCGAGGATGGCGACAAATGCACCAGCGGCGACGTCTGCTCCGGCGGCGCCTGCAAGACCGGCAAGGCCATCGACGTGGCCAAGACCTGCAACGACGGCAATGTCTGCACCAAGGATGGCTGCAGCGCCAGCAAGGGCTGCACCCACGAGCCCTTCGCCAGCAAGTGCGATGACGGCAACGTCTGCACGGCCGGCGAGCAGTGCAAGGACGGCAAGTGTTCGGGCGGCGAGCAGGTCAAGTGCATCGACGGCAAGGAGTGCACCATCGACAACTGCGACCCCAAGACGGGCGCCTGCTCCTGGGGCCCCAAGAAGGGGCCATGCGACGATGGCGACGGCTGCACCGTGGGCGACGCCTGCAGCAAGGGGAAATGCCTCAACGCCGGCCCCAAGGACTGTGCCGATGGCAACGCATGCGCCGACGACAGCTGCGATGCCAAGACGGGCGGCTGCCTGAACGAGCCGGCCCAGAACAACAAGGCCATCCCGTGTGATGACGGCAGCAAGTGCACCAAGAAGGACGCCTGCAAGGACGGCAAATGCGCCGGCAGCGGCGCGCCCACCTGCAACGACGGCAACACCTGCACCAAGGACGCGTGCGATCCCAAGTCCGGCGAGTGCGTCTTCGCCCCGCTCACCGGTCCCTGCGACAATGGCGATAAATGCACCTGGGGCGACGCCTGCAAGAAAGGCAAGTGCATCACAGGCGCCAACCAGCTCTGCGACGACGGCACCGCCTGCACCATCGACAGCTGTGACAAGGCCACCGGCAAGTGCAACTTCAAGCCGGTCAAGGACGGCACGGCCTGCGACGACGGCAAGAAGTGCACCGGCGGCGACCACTGCCTGGCCGGAAAGTGCGCCTACAAGACCTCCACCTGCGCCCTGCTCTCGACCACCTTCGAGTGCGGCAAGGCCGGCGGCTGGACCTTCAACAACACCGCCGGTCATGACGTGAAGTGGGCCGTGGACAAGACGCCCGCGGTCAAGGCGCTCGACAAATTGGGCTGCACGTTGAACTTCAACGACGGCAAGGATTACTGCGACGTGACCGGCAGCGGCTGCCTCAAACCCACAGGTACCGCCGTCTCGCCGCTGATCGACGCCACCGCCGTCAAGTCCAAGGTCAGGCTGCGCTTTGTGACCTACTACGACACGGACGGACCGCCCAACGCCGGCAACCCGGAGCTGGATCGACCCATGGTGGAGGTGGTCTCGGACGTCGGCGACAAGGTCCTGGTCAGCTGGATGCTCGACAAGACCAACGATGACTGCGACGGCAAACAATGCCAGATGAAGGTGCGCAACATCACGCTCGACATCGACGAGGCGGCCGGCAAGAAGTTCCGACTGCGCCTGTCGTTGGATGCGCCCACCACCTCGTTCAACAAGGGCGCGGGCTGGTTTGTCGACAACGTGATCGTGGACGAGCCGCCGCCGGATGAGATCTGCGACGACAACAAGGACAACGACTTCGACGGCGCGGTCGACTGCGCCGACACCGACTGCAAGGGCAAACCCGCCTGCATCGAGGACTGCAGCGACAAGAAGGATAACGACCTGGACGACAAGGTGGACTGCGCCGACAGCGACTGCGCCGACGACGTCGCCTGCCACGACCTGCTGGTGTCGCAGGACTTTACCTGCGGCGACAAGGGCTGGACGTACGCCGCCGCTGCGAGCACGTCGGGCAACGCCTGGGCCATCGACGACACCCCCTCGTCCGTGGTGCCGTTCAGCGGCAAGTGCACGCTCAACTTCAACAACGGCAAGAACTACTGCGGCGAGACCAGCTGCAAGGGCAGCAAGAACGCCGCCGGCGGCGCCGCGACCCTGGACAACGTCATCGACGGCGCGGGCTACAAGAAGATCACCGTGCAATTCCGCAGCTACGACGGCAGCGAGGTCAACCAGAACTCGTGGGATGAGTACGACCGCAGCTGGTTGCAGATCTCCACCGATGGGTTCGCCGGCTGCTCGGCCACCTCGACCTCCTGCAGTGACAAAGGCGCCGCCTGCAAGACCGCCGGCACCACCTCCTACGTGCTCGACAAGACCAAGGAGGTGATGAACAAGTGGGTCAAGCGCTCATTCGACGTCAGCAAGGTCGCCGGCAAGAAGTTCACCCTCCGCTATCGCTTCGCCACTTGCGACGAGCAATACAACGAGTATCCGGGCTGGTTCATCGACGACCTGCGCGTGTACGGCAAAAAGTAGACCAAGGACAGCAACCACATGGCCCACGCCGCCGCCTCCGACGAGGCTCCCCAGGGATTCGTCGAAAAGTTCACCGTGCTGCGCTCTGCGCCGCGCGAACTCTGGCTCGTCTTCCTCGCCAAGATAGCGGAGACGACAGCCTATGCGCTGGTCAACGCCAGCTTGATGCTCTACCTGATCAACGAGCTGGGCTACTCGGATGAGGGCGCTGGCGGCTTTGTCGGGATCTGGGCGACGGTCATCTCGGCCTTCGTCTTCCTTGTCGGCTCGCTGTCGGACGCCATCGGCATCCGCAAGACGTTGATCTTCTCGTTTGCGGTCTGCGCCATCACACGGCTGCTGGCCGCCTTCATCGGCCACCCGATCCTGACCCCCATCTTCGCCCTGATGCCCATGACCCTGGGCGTGGCCATGACCATCCCGGTCATGGTGGCGGCGACGCGCCGCTTCACCAGCCCAAAGCAGCGCTCCATCGGATTCGCCCTGCTCTACGTGGTCATGAACGTGGGCTTCCTGATCGCTGGCTGGCTCTACGACCGTGTGCGGATGTGGATGGGCGAAGACGGCGTGCTCGACGTGCTGGGGATGCAGCTGTCGGTCTACGAGACCATCTTCCTGATCGCCACGGCCTTCACCATCATCGGCCTGCTGCCCATCACGCTCTTTCTGCGCAAGGGCGTGGAGGCTACCGATGATGGCATCGTCGTCGACCCGGCGACCGAAGCGGAGGTCAGCAGCGAAGGGGTCAGCGGGCCGCGCTTCATCTGGGAGGCCATCGTCAAGACCGGCCGCATCCTGGCCGAGGTCAGCAAGGAGAAGGCGTTCTACCGCTTCCTGCTGCTGGTGGCGCTCATCGTCGGCGTGCGCATGGTCTTCTATCACATGCACTACACCTTACCGGTTTGGGCCGATCGCGAGATGGGCTATGGCTCGCGCTTCGGCACCGCCTGGGGGGTGATCAACCCGGCGTTGATCATCGTGCTCACACCCATCGTCGGCGCCCTGTCACAACGCATCACCTCGTACACGATGCTGGTCGTCGGTACGTCGATCTCGGCGCTGACCGTCTTCATTCTTGTGATTCCCGCGGAGTGGTTCACCGGGGTGGCCGCTGGCGGCGCCGGCGACGCCATGCGCTGGCTGCTCTCCATCGATGGCGACCTGTCTCCCATCTACGTGAACCTGGTCCTGTTCTCGGTGCTCTTCTCCATCGGCGAGGCCATCTGGTCGCCGCGCCTGTATGAGTACACCGCCTCCATCGCGCCCAAGGGTCGCGAGTCCACCTACATGAGCTTGTCGCTGCTGCCCATGTTCGTGGCCAAGCTGACGGTGGGGCCGCTGGCTGGCGTGTTGCTGGACGCCTACTGCCCGCTGGAAGGCGCCCGGCAGTCCTGGGTGCTGTGGCTGCTGGTGGCTGGCATGGCCGTGTTCTCGCCGCTGGCGCTGCTGATCCTGCGCAGCATCATCACGCGGCCGACGGATCCCGTTGAAGACGAGCCTGCAACGGCCGAGGCGGAGGTGGTCGCATGAGGTACTTCCCCGCAATATCGCGCCCCCTGACCCTGTGGATTCCATTGCTGGCGGGGCTGCTTCTGGCGTCCTCGGTGGCCTGCACCGACCCGTCAACCAGCGCCGAGGTCACGTGGAAGGTGGACGACACGTCGTACGACTACAAGACCGCCGCCGCCGAGGTGGATCAGCAGGTCAAGGGCGGCGCCTGGTCGGTCTACCTGATGCACGATCAAGACGATCCGAACAAGCCGTGGCTGGGCATTCGCACCTACTCGGGCAACCCCGTGGCACGCCTCTTTCTGCGCTACCGCAAGCCCGACGACGAGGACGAGGATGCGCGGCGCTGGGAATGCTTCGTGCCCGGCAAACTCTCCGACGGCCGCGACAGCTTGACCTGGCGCAAAGCCGACGGCGGCGAGCGCATCCGGCAGGAGACCGGCGATGCCGATTGCACCGCTTCGGTCGTCCAGGAAGAGGGCCACCTGGCCTTCAAGTTCGACGCCCGGGTCCGGCCTCGGGTGGAAAAGAAGAAGAAGAAAGGCAAGGCAGCGCCAGACGAGGCGGCCGCGCCAACCGCGGAGCGCGTGCACATCTCCGGCCAGGCGCGCGTTGCCCTGCCCCGATAGCGAGACGAGCCCTGGCCATCACCGCCGAGTTCCAGACAGGTATCGCCCACCTGGTGGGACGTCGGACATTGGTCGTCGAGCCCGACATGCCGACGAACGTAGCCGACGTGTTGCGGGCCCTGGCGGCCGCCGATCCGAAGGTGGCGGCGGCGCTGATCGAGGAAGACGACTCCTTCGACCTGTCGTTGCTCATCGCCATCGATGACCAGGTGGTTCCGCGCAGCCAGTGGCCGGTGACTGCGGTGGCAGATGGCGCCATCGTCGAAGTGCACGTCGTCTTCGTCGGCGGCTAGTTCGACGGACCGTAGGTACTTCCCCAGTTTCCTGGACTCGGGAAGTGGT
>CAYTLW010000070.1:0-15521 GCA_964438735.1 uncultured Enterobacteriaceae bacterium
ACACGGTCACGGTCACGGTCACGGGCACTGGCACGGACACGGTCACGGTCACGGTCACAGGCACAGACACGGACACGGTCACCGATCCAACCCGCCCTCCATCAACCGCCAACCGGCGCCGTCGCCGCCGTCACCGTGCCCAGATCCACCCACGCCTTATCCCGCTGCAACACATACGGCCGCGCTTCAGTGCCCAGGCCGCCCTTACCGTCGGCGCGGATCACCTGCGCCTGGCCCATACCCCAGCCCATGGGACCCATGCGGTAGTAGTAGGCAAACAGGCGATAGGGATAACGCTTGGGTTTGTTGACCACGAAGGCCTCCGGACCGAAGCCGCCAAAGGCCGTCTTGTACAGATCGCCGCGGCCGTTCTTCAGGTGCCGACGCTTGAACCAGGCGTGGTGGTTGCCGCTGTCGAAGACATGCAGGTCGACGTCGTTGGCGTCGGTCTCCCAGGTCAACACCACCCGCAGCCGCGGCCTGGTGGTCGGCGCGGTGCCCATGGTCTTGAGGCGGGCCACGATGGCGTCCTTGCGAGCGGGCTCCTTGGCGATGATCGCCGCGCCGATGTCGGCGGCGTCGTCGCGCAACACCCGATCAATGGCCCGCGCGGTGCCGCGATGCTGGGTCTTCAAGCCCTTGTCGATGGCGGCCAGGGCGTCGTCGTAGCGACCCGCCGAAGCCAGGGCCATGGCCAGAAGGTGGTGGCCGGTGGGGTGGTCCGGGCGGTCCTCCGCGGCGGCCTGGAAGGTGTCGATGGCGAGTTCGCTCGTCTCCTTGCCCAGCTGTTGCAGCAGGTCACCGGCGAAGCGTCGGGTATCGGCGCGGTTGGGATGGAGATCGATGATCGAGCCCCATGCCCGAGCTGCCAGCGCGGTGTCGGCGCGCGAGCGGGCGGCGTCGCCCAGGGCCACCAGCGCCATCACGTCGCCCACCTGGGCCTTGCGCCAGCGCCACGCGGCGGCCAGGGCCTCTTCGGTGTGGCCCGCGGCCAGCTGCTGGCGAATGCTGGCGTAGTTGTCGCGCCAGGGAGACTTCGCCTTCAGGTCCCGCTCGATGCGGGCCAGTTCAGCACGGCCGCGCACGCCAGGATCGGGCTTCTTTCGCCGCCGGGGGATGTACCGGGGCGGACGGGGGATATGCACATTGCCGCCGGACAGGTCGTACCAGGCTCGCACCCGCTGGTCGCGCCGCGGCGGCGCGAAACGCAGGCGCTCGACCCGGCGCCGGATGCAGAACTCGGCGCTGCCCGACAGGCCCAGCACGCGCACCTTGCTGGCCCGCCCGGTGGTGTCCACGCGGAAGACCAGGCCACCGAACGCAGCCACGTTCGGCTGCATCCGCATGCACGAGCCGATGACCCGATTCATGCGATGCAGGCGCATGTGCGCACCCCGCGACCAGTTGCGATCCTGGGCGTCGACGCGGACCACGCGCACCTGGGGTCGCCGCCGCATCGGCCGGGTTCGGCGCATCGTCGGGTCAAAAGCCATGCCCGTGGCGCCGCCTGCGGTCGCACCCATGTCCGCACGGACGGCGATTTTGGCCTTGCTCTTCTTGGCGGACTCCTTGGCCGGCTTGTCGGCCATGGCCGGCGGTGGCGGCGCAAAGTCAGCCGGCGAGGGTTCGGCGGCCGGTGGGGCCCGCGGTGCCTTGGCGGCAGGTTTGGGTCGACTCGTGCGACTCGGCGCGATCTTGGCGCCCTTGGCACGCCCGAGGCGGGCTCGCCCGCCGCCGCCGCCGCCGACACGCACGGCGCCGCCGCCGCCCATATCGCCCAGGTCACCGATGGTGCCGCCACCACCATGGCCGACGCCACGGGTTGCGAGCGCCCTGTCGAGGTCAGCGCCAGCAGCGAACGCACCGCTGATGGTCTTCTTGCTCACGGCCATGCGCGCCCGTCGCTTGCGCTCAGCGTCTTTGAACCGGTTGCTGTCGGGCATTCTTCCCATGGGTTGCGCGGCGGCCACACGTGGACGTTCTTCGGCAGATTCGGTCTCCGGCCGGGCCGCCCCCTCACCGCCGCGGTTGCCGGAGAAGGCCTCGTCGAGCGAGCCGTCGCCGATCTTGCCCTGCAGCAATCCCAGCAGGCCTGGGCCGTGGTAGCGCCGCTGCTGGCGCACCGCGATGCCCCCATCGGAGATGGCCAACACGTCGCGCAACGCCTTGCGATCGATGCCATAGCGCACGTAGTCATTCTCTGTCTCCAGAACCAGCAACGCGGTCAGCGGGCAGAGCACGCGGTGATGGATGGACAGCTTGAGCGCCTGCGCCTTGCGCGCCTTGGCGATGGTCTCGTCCCCTTCGTCGGCTTCTCGCAGCAGGGCGTCGATACGCGCCTTGACCGTCGAGCGCTCGATCAGCGGCTCGGCGCCCACGCGCCAGGTCGGCGTGACCTTGCCTTCGGCGCCACCGCTGAACTCGATCTCCAGTGGCACACCGGGCGCCAGCTCGCCGTAGACCAGCGCCTGCTGCCCCGCCTGCAGTCCGGTGATGCGACGCGGCCAGATCCAGTCCGCGCCAGGCACCCGCACGTCGATGGGCGCGAAGGTGCGCAGCGCCAGCCGGTCGAACGGATGCTCCTCGTGATCGGAGATCTGCGCCACGATGCCGTGACGGGGCAACTTCGCGCCGACCAGCGCGGCCAGCAGCTGGTCATCGCGCGCACTGGCCAGGGTGACGGCATCCAAGCGCACTACGCCAGCGTCGGCCAGCGCGGTGGCCTTCTGCGCCAGCTTGCTCGCCGAACGCTCGCCCAATGTGACCACGCCATCGCTGAACAGCACCACGCGCACCTTGGCTTCGGCGCTGCGCGCCGCCCGTGCCGCCGCCTGCAGAGCGACGCCCATGTCTGACGCGCCCAGGGCCTCTCGTGCGCCCAGTTTCGCCTGCGCTGCCTGGTCGAAGTCCGCCGGTCGACCCGACCAGATGGTCTCCGCGTCCTGGTCGAAAGCGATGATGGTGGCGTGTTTGGCGCCGTGTGTACCGGCAAATTGCAGCATCTCGGCCAGGGCGCCGATGCGAGCGGCATAGCGCGGCGCGGCCGATGCCGAGGTGTCGAAGAGCACGACCAGGCGCTCAAAGTTGTCATTGGCCGCGCCCCCCGGTGGCTGAATCCGGGCCACAAAACGGCGCTTATGGCGCAGCGCCGACCACGGCGCCTTCAGGTAGCCCGGCCAGACGATGAGGTCCTCCCAGGGCTCGAAATCGCGCTTGTGGATCGACACCACCTCCATATGCGCCGAGCCACCATGCAACGTCGACGGCGGCTTCTTGCCCGGCGCCTTGTCCTTGCCGCTGTGCACGAAGGCCTCGATGTCCAGGGTCTGAAGCGCGGGCAATCCGGCCAGCGGCAGCACCCAAGCCGTGCGCGAGTCAGCCAGCTCCTGCGACCAGGAGATGATCAGCTCCTTGTCGGCGCGCGCCTCGATGGGAAAGACCCTGGCGCTGAATACATTGCCCGTATCCTGCTCCAGCAGCGCCGGATCCTGCTTGCGATGCAGGAAGTCCTCGTACACCTGCCGGGCCCGCTGCTTGCCGACCACCTCACCCTCCATCCACTTGCCGCCGATGCGCATGGCGAAACGGCTGACCGCGGCGCCCGATGGCAGGGTGATCGAAAAGCGCCCCTCACGTCGGCGGGGCTCCGGGTTGTGAAAGCGCAGGTGCAGCTCGGTGAACGCCAGCGGCCCGTCGATGACCGCCCGCGCGTTCATGTGGCGCAGCACCAGGCCGCTGCCATCGCTGCCGGTCAGGGCCATGGGCGCCGGCCGCCGCTCGGTGGGCCGCGCGATCTGGTTCGGCTTGTCGAAAGCGGCGCGATTGGACAGCTGCGTCGGCGGCACCAGCGAGGCCAGAGCCAGCTTCGGAGCCTGGGCCGCGGGATCGGCCTGCGGCGCCGGATCGGCGGGATCTGCGGCAGGATCGGCAGCCGGCTGGGGCTTGATCTTGCAGCCGGTCAAGGCCAGCACGGCCACAAACAGGGACAGGTGGACCAGGACTCGGCCGGGATGGAGTTGGTGGCGGTTGGGGGTCATCGGGTCTCCTTGGCCGCGGCGCCGATGGGCCGCAAGACAGCGCTGGCATGACGCCCCGTGGACGGGACGGCGGACTGCGCGGCAACGCGACAGCCCGCGCCAGCAACGACGTTCGAGCCTGCCAAAGGTTCTCTCGCAAGCGCGGCAGGAGCGCAAGGTTGCCTCCTGCATGGTCCATATCAGCGACCGGTGATGGCAGTCATTCGATGAACAAAGGGCACGCTCCTGCGGCGTGCTTCGTCGGTCAAAGCCCCTCGATGCTCTTGGGAAGCAGCCGCCGCGGGCCCTGCCGTCTGACGCGCACGAGATGACCGCCCGAGTCGAGACGTGCAACGTGTTCACGTGCAGATCCCTTGCTAGCACCCTGAGGCGATGGCAAAAAGTCAGCCACACACATCCCCGCTGTGCGAACGCCCGACGAGATGCAAGACCAGGCCGCCCCCACGAGGCAATGTCCGATCTGTGGTCGGACCACGCCGTTGCCGCGCTGCCCCGATGACGAGGCCGTCACCGTAGTGCTGGCAGGGTTTGCCCGCGACGCGCTCTCGTTTGAGACCGGCGACCTCATCAACGACCGATTCCGGGTGAAGGACCTGCTCGGCATGGGCGGCTTCGGCGCGGTCTATTCGGCCCAGCACCTGTCCGTCGGCCAGGCGGTCGCGTTGAAGCTGCTGGGGGTACATGGGGCGCGCCAGGTCAATCCACGTCGCCCCCCTTCGCCAAGGACGCCTGGCCGCAAGTCGCAGAAGAAGAAGGACCTCGAACCACCAAAGGAACCGACCAGTGCAGACACACTCCTCCCGGTGTAGCGCCCCCATCCGGGTCCGGGGCACCCTGGCGCTGGCGGTCCTGGTCGCCGCCGCCTTCCAGGTCTGCTCGCCAGGGACGTGCCTGGCCGGCCCGGCCGCGACGCCAAAGAAGGCCATCGAGTACGGTGCCCTGGGCAAGGACCTCGCCCTCAAGGGCAAGTTCGCCCTGTCGGCAAAGATGTTCGGCGAAGCCCTGGCCCTTGCGCCCGACGACGTGAACTTCATGTACAGCGAAGCCCGTGCGCACCACCTGGCCAGCCACGAGGAGCTGGCGGCGAAGGGGTATCGGACCTTCCTGGCCAAGGCGAGCGCGACCCACTCCATGCGCGCCAGGGCGGGACGATATCTCAAGGAGGTGGAATCGTTGCTCAAGGCAAGGGCCGCCGCCGACGCCCGCAAAGCGGCAGCGAACGTTGTCACGCCGGCGCAGGTAGTGCCCAAGCCGGCGGCCAGCCCAGCGCCACCGCCCGCCGCCGCACCCGCAACGCAGGCCACCGGCAGCTGGCGGAGGACGGCTGGCCTGGTGGCCACCACCGTGGGTGTGGTCGTCGCCGGCTACGGCGGCTACCAGCTGATCGTCGACAACGAAGGGTTGACGACCATTGACGATGACATGGACCTGGAACGCGAATTGGGGGTCTATACGCCGGGCAGTGCCGACTACATCCAGGGCGCGGAGGAGCAGGCCCAAAGTCAGCGCGAGGCGATCGTTGGCGACCTGTGGGTCGACGGCGTCGTATTGGGCGTCGGCCTGGCATGCGCTGGTGCCGGTGTGTGGCTGCTGTTGACCGCGCCGGATGCACCTGCTGTGTCCGTGTTGCCGGTTCCAGGGGGCGGCATGAGCGGCTCGCTGAGTTGGCGCTTCTGAAGTTTTTGGGCCCGACCGGCGGCCGAGGTTCTCTCATGGCGAGCGACGACAACCACCCCGCCAAGGTCCGCGCCCGCCAGTCCCGTATCGCCCGCTGGCAAAAACGTCACGATCGAACGGCAGCCCACGCCGACGATCACCCCCTGGGCAGCGGCCCGCCGAATCGCCATGGCATGCCGCGCCTGCCACCTCGCCAACGCATCGTCAGCAAGTGGCCCATCGAGGATCTTGGCGTGCGGCCGAAGTTGAGCAAGCAGGACTGGCAGCTGCGAATCGATGGCGCCGTCGACACGCCCCTGGTGTTGGACTGGGCGGGGCTACAGCGGCTGGAGGCGGTGCAGGAGCGGAGCGACTTCCACTGCGTCACAGGCTGGTCGTTGCTGGACGCAGACTGGCGCGGCGTACGACTGGCCGACGTGTTGGCGCTGGCCGGGCCGTCGCCTGAGGCCACCGACCTGATGTGCTTCGGCGCCGATGAATACAGCACCAACCTGCCGCTGGCGGAGGCGACCAAGCCCGACGTATTGCTGGTTCACACCTGGGAAGGCAAACCGTTGCCGGCCGAGCACGGCGGGCCGGTGCGCATGATCACGCCGCAGTTGTATGCCTGGAAAGGCGCCAAGTGGGTCGTGCGCATCGAGGTGATGGTCGGTGATCAGCCAGGGTTCTGGGAGGCGCGGGGATACAGCAATACCGGCCATCCCTGGCGCGAGGCCCGCCCCGGCGCGCCGGGCCCTGCGGGCGCGGGGCTGCCAGAAGAACCCCCCTCAACGCGCGGCGACCCGCAGGGCCCCGCGGGGCGACAGGACAACCCCCGTCCCACCAGGCCGTCGGTCGAGGACAACCTCCGCCCGCCGACGATCATGGAAAAACCCCCACCCGGCCCATTGAGGCCGCGCACACGCGCCCACGCGAGTCTGCACAAGGCATCGTGATTTTTCGCAATCGCTCCGGACACATGGATGCTTTTAACGGGATCGACAGGGGCCAATGCACACCACCGGCCACAGTTCTAATGAGGCCTCGCCATTGAAGTTATGCAGTGCATGCCTACCATTCGCCGTGAGGAGGGTCGCTGGCCCTCGTGGAGACTTCCCTCATCCACCCCACTCGAGGTGACCGGGAGGCAGAGCGCGGAGACATCGACGAACGCTCGCCCCTGGCCCCGGAACGGACCGGCCTTCCTGTCCGGAACCAGTTCAACCCGATTACCATAGCGCGGAGGAAACGCTCATGACCGCTCTGGCGTCAGTTGCTGCCGAACGTCCAACCGACGATACGGAACCCGGTGCCCTCACCGAGGTCCAGGTCATCGACCAGCACATCATCGAGTTCGTATCGGATTCCGGCGAGGGCGCGCAGACCGCGGGCCAGCTCTTCGGAACCGTGAGCGCCAAGATGGGCAACGGCGTGTGGACGGTGGAGATCATCCCCGCCGAGGTCGAGCCGCCCCACCGCAGCAAAGCCGGCGCCAGCGGCAACCGCATCCGCTTCGGTACCGACGAAGTCACCAACATGGGTGACGCGGCCGACCTGGTCATCGCGTTCAACGACCAGGTGCCCTACAGCCGCATCGATATCGGCGCCCTGCAAGAGGGCACCCTCATCCTCATCGAGAGCAAGTGGGCCGACGACGTGCAGGCGTCGATCCGCGAGCAATATGCCGAGGCCCTGGCCGACTACAACGCGCGCGGCTACGTGGTCCATGAAGTGCCGATGGAGAAGGAGTGCCTGAAGATCATCTCCGATCCGCGGCGCGGCAAGAACATCTGGGCCGTCGGCATGGTCTGCGCGGTTTACGATCGCGACCTGTCCTATGCCCGCAAGGAGGTCCACACCCGGCTCATCAAGAAGGGCGAGAAGGTCGTGCAGACCAATATCCAGCTGTTGGAGGCGGGCTACGAGTGGGCGCGCGCCAACCTGCCCCTGCGTTTCCAGGTGCCCGTCAAGAAGTCGGAGATCGACAAGGTCGTGATGAACGGCAACACCGCCGTCGGCCTGGGCGCCATGGCGGCGGGCATCGAGCTTTGCTCCATGTACCCCATCACGCCCGCGACCTCGGCGTCGCACTACCTGGGCTCGGCCTTCCACAACGCTGGCGGCTTCGTGCACCAGGCCGAGGACGAGATCTCGGCCATCGGCTTTGCCCTTGGCGCTTCGTACGCCGGCAAGACGCCCATCACCATCACCTCCGGCCCTGGCATGGCGCTCAAGACCGAGTTCATCGCCCTGGCGGTGATGTGCGAGCTGCCCCTGGTCATCGTCAACGTGCAGCGCGGCGGACCGTCGACCGGCCTGCCCACCCGCGTCGAGCAGGGCGACCTGTTGTCGGCGCTCTTCTCCCAGCCTGGCGACGCGCCGAAGATCATCATGGCGACCCCGACCATCGCCGAGTGCTTCCATTTCATGATCACGGCGCGCAAGCTGGCCGAGACCTTCCGCGGTCCGGTCATCGTGCTCACCGACGCCAACCTGGCCACCGGCCAGCAGCCCTTCGAGCGACCGGTCATGAAGGAAGAGTGGCTGGCGCCGCCGCTGGACCAGAGCCCCTGGGACCCCAACGTCAGGCCCTTCGACTGGGATGAAAAGACCGGCCTGTCGCAGCGCCCGGTGGTTGGTCAGCGCGGCGGCGAGTATGTGCTCACCGGCCTGGCCCACGACGAGCGCAGCAAAGTCGCCTACGAGTCGGCCATCAACCAGCGCACCATGCAGCATCGCTCGCGCAAACTTGCGACCCTGCAGAAGACGCTCAAGCCGCCGAAGCTCTACGGCGACGACACCGGCGACCTGCTCGTGGTGGGCTGGGGCTCGACCCGCGGCGCCATCGAAGAGGCGGTCGACCGGGTGCGCGCAGACGGCGGCAAGGTGTCGTCGGTGAATCTGCGCTTCCTGTCGCCATTGGAGCCCGGACTGAAGGAGATCTTCGGTCGCTTCAAGAACGTGATGACGGTCGAGATCAACTACGGCGAGGACGCCAACTGGGAAGGCGTCACCGCCGAGAATCGTCGCTACAGCCAACTGGCCTGGATGCTTCGCGCACAGACCCTGATCGACGTGGATTGCTGGGGCCGTGTGCCCGGCATCCCGCTGCCTCCCGGCCGCATCGAGAAGGAATTGCGCGACCGCCTGAACCTCTAGACGCCACCCGGTACCCCGACCAGGAGCACTGTCATGTACGGACTGAAGAAGGACTGGATGCTCGAGCCCCGCCCGCGGGTCTTCTGTCTCGACGACTACGAAGGTGCGGAGCCCCGTTGGTGCCCCGGCTGTGGCGACAGCGCGGTGCTGAGCTCCGTGCAGCGCCTGGCGCGCGACAAGCAGCTACCGCCCGAAAAAACCGTGGTGGTCTCGGGCATCGGCTGCTCGAGCCGCTTCCCGCACTACATGGCGACCTACGGCTTCCACGGCCTGCACGGCCGGCCCCTGCCGGTGGCCTGCGGCGTGCGTTCCCGCCGACCGGATGTGCACCTCTTCGTGGTCACCGGCGATGGCGACTGCTGCGCCATCGGCACGGCGCACTGGATCCACGCCATCCGCTACAACATGAAGATGACCGTGATGATGTTCGACAACAACATCTACGGCCTGACCAAGAAGCAGACCTCGCCGACCACGCGCAAGGGCAGCCACTCCAATGTGCACCCGCGCGGCGCGCCATTGAGCCCCATCAACCCGCTGTCGACGACCATCAGCATCACCAACGCCTCCTTCGTCGCCCAGACGGTAGACTGGAACCCGGTCCACCTCTACCAGACGCTCAAGAAGGCGCATGAGCATGACGGCCTGGCCTTCGTGCGCATCCTGCAGCGCTGCCCCCACTTCACCGCCAAGATCTGGGATGATTTTCAGCACGATCCCAACAAGATCCTGCTGCTGGATCACCCGGACGGCATTCCGGCGGACGATACGCTCAAGCGCATCTACAAGAACAGCGTCGCGCATGATCCCACGGACATCGGCGCGGCCCACGAGATCGCCCTGCGCGAGGACGTGGTGCCGGTCGGCCAGCTGTTGTGGAATCCGAACGCCGAGCGGTATGACCATGCCGCAGCCTGGGGCGTCGACATGAGCGCCGCCGACCGCCTCGAGGGCGCGCAGTCCTCGATGGATCGTTTCCTCATCTGAGCAGCCCAGGGAATCACGCCGTGCGTCAACCGAACCGCGCCCGAATCCGCTCCGCGCTGAGGCGACGTACGCCGCCGCCCGCGCCAGGCGGGTGACCGCGCGCTTCGGGTCGACACCCGGCAAGCAGGGAGTCCGCCGTGGCCAACGTCCCGCCCCCCGTGCCAGTAGAACCCGACACCTCCGTGCCGAGTCCGTCCGATCCCGTCGGGCCGCCGCGCCTGGCCGCTGAGAGCGGTGCCGACGCGGAGTCGTGGCGAGGCGCATTGCGCCACTTCCACCTCACCGGCGAGGCGGTCGGTCCGGTTGCCCGTGCGGCACCCACCGAGTTTGAGCCGGCCCTCCTGGGCGGGCTTCTGCAGCCCATGACCCTGGTGCGCGGCTGGCCGGTTCTGTTGCCCGACGCGGCCACCAACGGCACCGATGCCACCGCCGCCCGCCTGGGCGAGGTCCTGGAAGCGGCGTTGGTCGAGCTGGGCACCGGCTCCATGCTGGCCGGCGAGGCGCCGCGCCTGGTCCGTGCGTTCGATCGCACGCTGGCTGGCCTCAACGAGGTCGTCGCGCTGGGCGACCTGGCCGACGACGCGCTGGCCGCCTTCCGGACCGAATTCGAGCTGAGCGACGCCGCCGGGGAGGCCTTCGACAACGAACTGGCTCGTCTGCGCGAGGTGTTGCCGAGCGGTGGCCTGCTCATCGGCCTGGGGCCCTATGCGGCCATCGAATTGCACGCCTGGACCCTGCGCCGGGCGCGCGCCCAGCGGGTGACAGAGTTCGTCGAGGAGGCCCGGGCGCTGCGCAACCAGATGGCCGACCTGCTCAAGTTGGAAGATGGGCGAAGCGCGGTCGGACGCAGCGCCGCTGCCCTGTCCGATGGACTCGGTGGCGCTGGCGACCTGTTCAACGCCGACGCCCTTGCCGACTCGCTGCCGGCGCACCGGGGCACCGAGCACATGAGCGAAGAGCGGCGCGCACGGGTGGACGCCACTCGTGCCGCGTTGGACTCATTTATCGATGACGCCGCCGACGCCGACGACCTGATCCTGGTCCACGGCGGCATCCTGCCCGAAGGCGCCGATGCTGCCGGAGCACGGGTCGAGCAGGCCGAAGACCCGCTGGTCGCCGCATCGACGGTCTTCGACCAGCAGGTCGATCGCATGGTCGAGGTCTTCAAAGCGGTACGTGTGGCCCGACTCGAGGTCGACAACGCCTTCGACGAAGACCTGCACGGTCCGTCGCTGGGCCGCTTCTGCTGGCAGGGATTGGACGCCGGCGAGCTCCTCCTGGTGCCCACCGTGGTCGCATTGGACACGGCCAGCCGGCTGCAGGAAGAGCGCCTGGGTTCGCTGTCCAATCTGCTGCATTCGGGCCGCCCGGTGCAGGTCATCGCCCTGGAAGATACGACCGCGGCGCCGCGCGCCGGCGACCGCAGATTGCCAACCAGCCACGGTACCGACCTGGGCTACCGCCTGGTCGCCCATCGTGAAGCCTTCGTGCTGCAGTCGACGCTGGCCCGACCCGATCACCTGATCGCCGGCCTGGGCCTCATGAGCAGGGCCGTACGGCCCGCCGTGGCGCTTATCGCCCGACCCTCCTGGTCCGGTTCCTGGCCCTGGCTGGAGTTGACTGCGGCCCATGAAGGTCGCGCCACCCCCTGCTTCCTCTACGACCCCGACGCCGGCGAGACCTTCGCCGACCGCTTCGCTCTGGCCGGCAACCCCAGCCCGGAGCTGCCCTGGCCGCAACATTCGGTCGACGTGGTCGACGCCGATGCGCAGCCCCAGGTCATCGAAGCGGCGTTCACTTTCGCCGACGCGGCAGCCACCGATCCGGCCTGGCGCGACCACCTGCTGCTGGTACCGGCGGCGGCCTGGAATGACGAGTTGGCCCCGGTGTCCGAATGGGTCGAGGCGGCCGGCAGCGAGTTGCCGCTGACCATCCCCTTCGTGCTCGTGGTCACCGCCGATGGCGACCTGGGCCGGGCGGTGCTGACCCGCGAACTGGCCTTCGCCTGTCGCGACCGCCGACAAGGCTGGCGCATCGTGCAGGAACTCTCGGGCGTCGACAACGCCTGGGCCAACCTGGCCGCAGAGAAAGCACGCGCCGAAGCCGAAGCGGGCATGCAGGCCAGGATCGACGCGCTGCAGGCCGAGCACGCCACTGCACTGGACGCCGCCCGCGCCGAAGCAGCCGGTGAAGCCATGGAGCGCCTGGCTGCGGTACTGCTGAATCTGGATACGGCGGCCGTGGCCGTGGCGCCAGCAGCCTCCGCGCCCGCTGCAGTTGCGCCGACGACCGCTGCCCCCGTCGCTGAGGCCGCGCAGGAATCAGTGGTAGCGGCCGTCGAGGAAGAAGAGGACGACGACGACGTCTCGTTCGACGATCCCTTCATCGACACGCCGCTCTGCACCACCTGCAACGAGTGCACCGGCATCAACCCGTTGTTGTTCAAGTACGACGACAACAAGCAGGCGTTCATCGACGACGTCAGCGCCGGCACCTTCAAGCAGCTGGTGGTGGCGGCCGAAAAGTGCCCGGCCAAGTGCATCCACCCCGGTGTACCGCGGGAGGGTGATGACTCGGTCAACGACGACCTGCTGGCGCGGGCAGCCCCCTTCAACTAGAGGCGACCGATGGCCGAGGTAGTCACCGCGGGCACCATCATGGCGGGCGTGGCGCTGTTTTTCGGCATCGTGCTGGCGATCGCCAATTTGAAGCTGCGGGTCGAAGAAGACCCGCGCATCGACGTGGTCGAAGAGAAGCTGCCGGGCTCCAACTGCGGCGCCTGCGGAATGCCCGGCTGCCGCGCCTTCGCCGAGGCGTTGGTGGGCGAGAGCGCGACTCCGGGCATGTGCACGGTCAACAGCGCCGACGGCATCGAAGATATCGCCGGATTCCTGGGCGTGGCCGCCGGATTCGCCGAAAAGCGGGTCGCCCGACTGGCCTGCGCCGGGGGTTCCTCCTCGGTGCGCCAGATGGCCGCCTACGAGGGCATCTCGTCATGCCGCGCCGCCCATGTGGTCGCCGCCGGTGGCCGAGCCTGCGCCTGGGGCTGCCTGGGATTGGGCGATTGCGAGGTGGCCTGCACCTTCGACGTCATCACCATGAACGCCGATGACCTGCCGGTTGTGGAGCCCGAGGGCTGCACCGCTTGTGGTGACTGCGTCGATATCTGTCCGCTGAACCTGTTCTCCATCCAGCCCCTGGCAGACCAACTGATCGTGCAATGCAGCTCGCCTTTGCGCGGTGAGACGGCGACGGCGACCTGCCACGTGGCGTGTGATGCCTGCGGCCGCTGCGCCGCCGACGCGCCGACCGGCGTGATCGAGATGGTCGATGGCCTGCCGGTCATCAAGCTGCCCGCGGTGGCGCCTGAGAAGGCGACCTTCCGCTGCCCGACCGGCGCCATCGCCTGGGTCGAGGGCGAGCAGTTCCAGCCGCAGCCGGGTGCCCTGGAGCCGAGGAGGCGTTATGCGTAATTGGGCACAACGAGCCCTGTCGTGGGCCGGCCAGATCTTCGGCGACAGCCCCGACGACGCGCCGACGTCGCCCGGGCGCGACGCCACCGTCACGGCGCGGGTCGCCACGCTGGTCACCGAATCCCTGCTCTCCGAGGCACTCTGCCACAGCGGCGGCGAGCCGCCCGCGGCACCTGAGGACGGCGCTGATTCCGCCGACCAGAACGCGTTTGGTATTCCGCTGACGGAGACCCGGGCCGATGGTGAGCGGGGCGTTGTCGCCGCCAGCGCCGGGCTGGCAGCAGCTGGCGTGCGTTCGACCGCGTTCGTCGGTCACTCCGGCGTGGCCCAGGCCCGCGCGCAGCTCGACACGGCCGCCCGCCGCCGCCTCGCTTTTGTGGTTCAGGCCGCCGGCCAGGAGACCGACCACGTTGACCACGCCGGCTACCACGCGGTGGCCGATACCGGCGCCGCGCTGGCCATGGCCCGCGATGCACAGCATGCCGCCGACCTGACCCTGCTGGCCCGCCGCCTCGCCGAAGAGGCGTTGTTGCCGGTGGTGTTGGCCGTCGATGGCGACGACGGTGAGCGGGAACTGAAGCTGCCCGAGCCCGCCCTGGTTCGCGATTTCGTTGGCGCCGCCAACGATGAAGTCGAGCCCGTTGTTCCAGCCCAGGCGCGGGTCTTCGACGGCAAGCGACGCCGACTGCCACGCTGGTTCGACCCCGATCGGCCGGGTGCCCAGGGCGCCAGGTTGCCCGCTGGCGCGCGAGATGCCGCGATGGCTGGCAAGGCCGCTTTCTTTGACGCCCATGCCGGCGAATTGCTCAAGGCTGCGGCAGCGCGATACGAAGCGCTCACCGGCCGGAGCGTGGCCCCGCTGTGGTCCCATGCCATGCAGGGCGCTCGGCACGTGGTGGTGGGCCAGGGCGCCATTGTCCCCGTGGCCGCCGACGCCGCCGATCGATGCCGCGAGGGCGGTCAGGACGCCGGCGTGCTGGGCTTGACCTGGCTGCGACCGCTGGCGACGGCTGAGTTGCGTAGCGCGCTGCAAGGCGCGGTCTCTGTGACAGTGCTGGAACGCTCAGCTGCCCCATTGGGCGCCGACGGGCCGCTCATGCGCGAGGTGCAGAGCGCGCTGGTCGGCACCGACGTCAAGCTGATGTCGGCCCGCTACGGCCTGGGCGGTCGCCTGCCCGGCATCGCCGAGCTGGAGCAGGTCTTCGCCAACATGGGCGCCGCGGCCAGCGACACCTTGTACGTGGGCGTGTCGACCGCCGACACCACAGATACGGGCCCCCGTCGGCAGGTATTGCTGCAAGAGGCGGCGCGCCTGGCGCCGGCGCTGGCCGAGCAGACGGTGCCCTCGGGCACGGAGCGACCGCCAGAGGGTGGCCGACCCGACGCTGGTGCGCTGCCCATGGCGGTGCGCCACCTGGCCGGTGAAGGTGCCGCCTGGCAGGGCGTGGCCCGATTCTGGGGCGAGTCCTACGAGCCTTTGCGAGGCAGCGCCGGCACGACCGCAGAACCTTACCTGGCGCTGGACGCCCTGCCGCCGGCGACGGCCACCTTCCGCGACCGCACCTATGGGCGCATCCAGGTGCCGACCATCGACCTGGCGAACTGCACCGGCTGCGGCCTGTGTTGGGTCGCCTGCCCGGACGCCGCCATCGCGCCGGTGGCTGCCAGCACGCTGGCGACCCTGGACGCGGCCGCCGACCGGGCGGGGCACGACCCCGGCGACGCCATCGCCGGCAAGCTGCGCCGCGCCCACAAACAGCTCGCATCCCGCGTGGACGGCATGCTGGCCAAGGCCGATTCGCGCGTGCTCGACCACAACACGTTGCAACAAGGCCACACCTGGCTGGCCGACAAGATGGGCATCGCCGACGACGATCGGGCCGCTTTCGACGCCGCATTCGAGGCCACGCTCAGCGCCTTGGAAGACCTCCCCGCAGCCGCGCCGCCAGCGTGGTTCCACGCCCCCCACAAGGCCAAGAAGGGCGACGGCGCGCTGCTGTCGCTGGCCATCAGCCCGCAGTCCTGCCAGGGCTGCGGAGGCTGCGAGGCCGTCTGCCCGGAGCAGGCCATCGCCATGGTCGACCAGGACGACGCCCGGGTGGCCAGGATGGCACGGGCATGGGCGGCCTGGGAGGCCCACGGGGATACCGCCGGGGGGGGGCACCCCCGCCGCCCCCCCCAGCACGAAGCATACGACCACGACGGGCGC
>CAYTLW010000070.1:15531-38133 GCA_964438735.1 uncultured Enterobacteriaceae bacterium
GGGTGGCCTGGTGGGCAGGGGCTTGGGGGTCGTGGTTGGCCCAGGGTTATACCGCCGGCGCGCTATTCGAGCGCGGCCGACAACTGGACGAGGGTTCCGACCTGGCGGGCATCATGTTGTCGCGGCATTGCCTGCTGACGGCGCCGGGCGGCGACGACGCCGAACCCGGTTCTGGCGCCCGGATGGCGGCCCGCATGGTGACCGCGGTGGCCGAGTTCCGGACCCAGGCCCAAGTGCAACTACGCGCCGCCGAGCTGGATGACCTGGCCGACAAGCTGCGTGCGTCCGTGCAGGCGGCCATCGCTGGCGCCGCCGACGATGCCGACCTGACGGCGCTGGAGAGCGCCTTGAGCGGCATGGCCAGCCGCACCGCCAAAGCGGCCGACGTGCTGTCTCGTCTGGACAAGCTGGGCCAGGGAGGCCGCATCGACGGTATCGCCGCAGGTCGACTGGCCCGCGCGGCGCGCGAGATCAGCCACTGCCGCTGGCTGCTGGGCCAGGGTTCGGGCGGCGCCGGACGCGCCCGCCACGCCGTTGTCCTGGCCGGCGAAAACGTGACCCGCTGGGCGGCCACCTTCCCCCACAACGCCTTCTCGGTGCCGGTGGTCGCGGACAACAGCGAGTCCGCGCTGGACCACGCCGTGGGTCTCGCCCGCGGACTGGCATTGAGCCACGCCGCCGAGGTGCGCTTGCAGCGGTTGGCGACCCTGGCCCTGGACGCGCCCGACGACGCGCCGGCGCAAGAACGCGCCATCGGTGCGCTGCAGTGGTCCGACCTGACCGCGGCCGAACGCGCCACCTGCCCGCCCATCCTGCTCTTCGGCGACAGCGATTTCTTGGTGGAAGGCGCCCTGCCCGGCTTGCGTCGGCTGCTGGCTGGCGACCTGCCGGTCAAGGTGATCCTGCTCGACGAGCGCGCCTTGCCGGTGGCGGGTGCCGAGCCCACGCTGCTGGCCCTGTCGCTGCGCCACATCCCCGTGGCAGCGACCTCCATCGCCCATGTGGACCACCTCTTCGACAGCGTCAGCGCCGCCTTGGACCACGCCGGTCCGGCCCTGGTGCAGGTGCACACGCCGGCGCCGAGCACCCACGGATTCGCACCCGACCAGACCTTCGAGCGAGCGCGCTCGGCGGTGTCGGCACGCGTGCACCCGCTGCTCCGCTACGACCCCTCGGCTGAGGGCGTGTTCGGCAGCCGCATGGACCTGGCCGGCAACCCGGCATTGGAGGACGGGCAAGCCAGCGATGAAGAGGGGCCCCTGACCGTGCAGCGCTGGGCAGCGGGCGAGTCTCGCTTCGACGGCGTCGACCTGGACCTGGCCGCCGCCGAGCGGGCGGGCAACTGGGCCACATTGAGCGAACTGGCCGGCGTGCAAACGCCCTTCACCGGCGCCGTGCGGGACAGCGTGCAGGCCGAAGTCGCCGCCGCACACGCCGCTGAACTCGCCGCGCTGAAGGCCGATTACGAGACGCGCCTGGCCAGCCTGGCTGCGAACCAGTCCGCCGAAGCCGCAGCCGTGGTCAAGGGCCGGCTGATGCAACTTGCGGGCTTCGCCGGCGGTGAGGAGCAGGCCAGCTGATGGTAGCCGCCTCCACCCGGCCGGCGACCTTCCGCCACGGCGTGCACCCGGCTGAGCGCAAAGGCGCCACCGAGGGCCTGGCCGTGGAGCGCATGCGCTTCGTGCCGCGTTATGTCCTGCCCCTGGGCCAGCACATCGGCCGACCGTCGGCGCCGGTGGTGGCCGTCGGCGACACCGTGCAACGCGGCCAGCGCCTGGCGCGCGCCAACGGCTTCATCTCCACAGCGCTGCACAGCCCGGTGACCGGGGTCGTGGAGGCCATGGAGCTGCGGCCACATCCCGGCGGCAAGGACGCGATGTCGCTGGTCATCCGCAGCGACCCCTTCGCCGACCAGGGCCAGGTACACGACGCGGTACCATTCGAAGACGCCCTGCCCTCGCCGGACCTGGTGAGTCGAGTGCAGGATGCGGGCATCGTCGGCCTGGGCGGCGCCGCCTTCCCGAGCCACGTCAAGCTGGCCGTGCCCGAAGGCAAGACGGTCCGCTTCATCATCCTCAACGGCTGCGAGTGCGAGCCCTACCTGACCTGCGACCACCGGGTCATGCTCGAGCGCCCCGAGGCGGTGCTGCGTGGCCTGCGGCTCATCATGGAGCAGACGGGCGCCGAGCGCGGCTACATCGGCATCGAGCGCAACAAAGCCGACGCCATCGACGCCCTGCGCGCCGCCAACAGCGACAGCGACATCGAAGTCGTCTCCCTGGAGGTGAAGTATCCCCAGGGCGCCGAGAAGATGCTCATCGACGCCATCTTCAAGCGCGAGGTGCCCTCCGGCCGCCTGCCGCTGGACCTGGAGATGGTGGTCAACAACGTCGGCACCGCCGCCGCCATCGCCGACCTGCACGACCACGGCACGCCGCTCATCGAGCGCGTGGTCACGGTCACCGGCGACGGCATCCGCCGCCCCGCCAACGTGATGGTGCCCATCGGCACGCCCCTGGACGCCGTACTGGAGCATTGCGGCGGCCTGCTGCCCGGCGTGGAGCAGGTGATCCTCGGCGGCCCCATGATGGGCATGGCGCTCAAGCGCCTGGACGTGCCGGTCATCAAGGGCGCCTCGGGTGTGCTCGCCCTGCGCAAAGCCGTTCCGGTACACCAGGAGCTGCCCTGCATCCGCTGCGGCCGCTGCCTGGAAGCCTGCCCGATGTTCCTCAACCCCTCGCGGCTGCACCAGTTGGTGCGCGCCGAGCGCGGCGAGTCCCTCAAGGCCCACCACATGCTCGATTGTTTCGAGTGCGCCAGCTGCTCCTTCGCCTGCCCCTCGCACATCCCGCTGGTCCAGCTGATGCGCGTCGGCAAGACGGTGGTGCGACAGTGGGAGGCCAGCCAATGAGCTCTCCCCAACTGCGCATCTCCACCGCGCCCTTCCTGCAGGACGCCCTGAGTACGCCGAAGGTGATGATCGAGGTGGTGCTGGCCCTGGTGCCGGTCATCGCCGCGTCCATCTGGTTCTTCGGCATCAGCGCCATTCTGGTGCTGCTCGCCGCCACCGCCGGCGCCGTGGGCACCGAGTGGCTCTTCATGCCCGACAAGAAGGGCCTGGGCACCCTGCGAGACGGCTCCGCCCTGCTCACCGGCCTGTTGCTCGCCCTGACCCTGCCGCCTGGCATCCCTCTGTGGATCGCCTTCCTCGGCGGCGTCATGGCCATCGGCCTGGGCAAGCTCATCTGGGGCGGCCTGGGTCAGAATCTCTTCAACCCCGCCCTGGTCGGTCGCGCCTTCCTGCAGGCCGCCTTCCCCACCACCATCACCACCTGGTCGGCGGTGGACTCCGGCTTCATGCACATCGAGGCGAGCACCTTCGCCGCGCCCCTGCTGCGGACCAGCGCCGACGTGGTCTCCACGGCGACACCCCTGGCCCTGTCCAAGTTTGACGGCCAGGTCACCGAGCTCATGCCCCTGCTCATGGGCAATACCGGCGGCTCCCTGGGCGAGACGGCCGGCGGCATCCTGATTCTCTGCGGCCTGTGGCTGGCGTGGCGGCGCATCTTTGACTGGCGCCTGCCCCTGTCGACCCTGCTGACGGTCGCCGTCTTCAGCGCCCTGCTCCACTTCGCCGCGCCGGAGACCTACCCGAACCCGGGCTTCATGCTCCTGTCGGGCGGCCTGATGCTGGGCGCCGTCTTCATGGTCACCGACCCGGTGACCACGCCCCTGTCCACCCGCGGCGCCTGGATCTTCGGCGTCGGAGTGGGCCTGCTCGTGGTCCTGATTCGGCTCTTCGGCGGCCTGCCGGAGGGCGTCATGTACGCCATCCTGCTGATGAACAGCTGCACCCCCCTCATCAACCGCTGGACCCAACCGCGGCGCTTCGGAGGCTGATCCATGAGCAGCACCGAACCTTCCTCGGTACGCCTGGCGGGCACCCTCGGTGTCGCCGGCCTGATCTCGGGCCTGGTCCTGGTGGCCATCTACCTGGGCACCCTGCCGATGATCCAGGCCAACCAGGCCGAGGCCCTCAAGGCGGCCATCTTCCGGGTCCTGCCGGGCACCGCCAGCTTCGAGGCCATGCGGGTCCAGGACGGCCAGCTGGCGCCCGACCCCAGCGCCGAAGGCAAGCCGCCAGCCCCAGGCGAGATCGTGTACGCCGGCAAGAACAAAGACGGCCAGCCCGTGGGCTACGCCATTCCCGCCGAGGGCAACGGCTTCATGGACAACATCGGCCTCATCTTCGGCTTCGATGACAAGCGCAAGGTCATCGTCGGCATGGAGGTCCTGGAGAGTCGCGAGACGCCCGGTCTGGGCGACAAGATCATCCTGGATGACTACTTCCTGTCGAACTTCAAGAAGCTGGCGGTGAACCCGACCATCGTGGCGGTGAAGAAAGGCGAAAAGACCGAGGCCAACCAGGTGGACACCATCACCGGGGCGACCATCTCGTCCAAGGCGGTGATCTCGATCCTCAACAACGCCATGAAGATCTGGCAGCAGACCCTGCTGACCGCGGCAACTGGCGGAGCGAAGTCAGGGGCAGAGGCGCCAGCGCCCGCCCCGCCGGCCGCACCCCTGGCCCGGGAGGCGACGCCATGAGCGACGTGCCCAACAACCGCGACGAGTTCGTCAAAGGACTCTGGCGCGAGAACCCGGTCTTCATCGCCGTGCTGGGACTCTGCCCGGCGATGGCCGTGACCAACTCGTTGATGAACGCCCTGGTCATGGGCGCCGCCTCCACCTTCGTCCTGGTCGGCTCCAGCACCCTGGTCTCCCTGCTGCGCAAGGTCATCCCCAAACAGGTGCGCATCTCGGTCTACATCATCATCATCGCCACCTTCGTGACCACCGTGGACTTCGTGCTCCAGGCGCTGATGTACGAGGCCCACAAGCAGCTGGGCGCGTTCATCTCTCTCATCGTGGTCAACTGCCTGATCCTGGGCCGGCAAGAGGCCTTCGCCAGCAAGAACACCCTCTGGCCCGCGGTCTCGGACGCCGCCGGCATGTCGGTCGGCTTCACCCTGGCCATGGCCATGATCGGCGCCATCCGCGAGATCCTGGGCAGCGGCACCCTGCTGGGCGTCTCACTCTTCGGCGACCAGTTCGAGCCCTGGGTCATCATGGTCCTGCCGCCAGGCGGCTTCCTCTCCCTGGGCGCCCTCTTGATGGTCTTCGCGTGGCTGCAGGAGCGGGGCGAAAAACGCCGCGCCGCAGCCGCCCGCTCCGACGCCGCCGCGACAGATGACGCCAGCGGCGTCGCGGCCGGGAGGGCATGATGGAACAGGAACTCGTCCTCTCGAACCTCGTCTTCATCTTCGCGTCGGCGTGTGTCATCAACAACTTCACGCTGGCCTACTTCCTGGGCCTGTGCCCCTTCTTCGGCGTCAGCGGACGACTGGACACGGCCTTCCGCCTGGGTCTGGCCAACATCTTCGTGCTGATCATCACCTCGTTGGCGGCCTGGTTCCTGAACACCTACGTGCTCATCTACGCCCCCTACCTGCGGCTCATCTCCTTCATCGTGGTCATCGCGAGCACGGTGCAGTTCGTCGAGATGGCCATCAAGTTCCTCAGCCCGGCCCTCTTCCGAGCCCTGGGCATCTTCCTGCCCCTGATCACCACCAACTGCGCCATCCTCGGCCTGGCGCTCTTCCAGACCTCCAAGGGCTACGGCCTGATTCAAGGCCTGGTCTACGCCCTGGGCGCCGGCGTCGGCCTGACCCTGGCCCTGGTGCTGATGGCCGGCATGCGCGAAGAGAACGAGCTGGCGCCGATTCCGAAGCTGGTCAAGGGCACGGCCATGAGCTTCTTCGCCGCGGGTATCCTGTCCATGGCCTTCATGGGGTTTGCGGGCCTGTTCTCCACCTAGGAGCTTGATTCGCGACGGAGGTTCTGCCGATGGTCGTCGAGGTGCAAGGCAGGTGTGTTCTGCAAGCCGCAGGACTGGCCGTAGTCAATTCAAGGTCTTGCAGGGCCCGCATGCCGCCGCCAGATCGGCGGCCAACGGCGGGACCGTAGTGTGAATCAAGCTCCCAGCTACGTCACGGAGTGTTCATGAGCCACGTCATCGCCATCACCGGTTTGGCCCTGGCCTGCGGGTTGTGGTTCGTCGTCCAGCGGGCGTCGGGAAACATGGCCGAAGGCGGTGCCGGACGTTGTGGGATGTGTGGGGGAGACAAGAGCAACTGCAAGCGGGAAGGGCCGGAGTGTGAGCGTGAGGGGTCTGGGTTGTAGGGTTGGCGCGTTGGTGGAGATGTTGCGTTGAGGCGATGGGAAGGGCTCGCGCAAAGCGGCAGAGGCGCAAAGGGAAGACAGAGATGAGGGCTCGTCCCATGGCGCCGTCCCGGTGTCGCAGACCGTCGGTGAGACACTTAACTCACTGTAATCATATATACCTGAGTAGAATTCTTGGACCTGTTCAAGAAATTGAATCAAAGTCCCCTAAATACAGGCTATTACCACGCCACACCACCTACCTCTCCCCTTTGCAGCTCTGCGCCTCTGCGGCTTTGCGGCTTTGCGCGAACCCTCCCCCTCCCTTCGTGGAGCCCCCCTCGTCACCGCAAAGGCATCTCCACCAACGCCTCACCAACCGCCTGCAGCTCCTCCGCCAGCGGATGCCCATCCCGCCACACCAGCCTGAAGAAGTCGTGCACTGGCTCCACATCCGAGCGGATCGCCACCAGGCTCCCATCCTCCAGGTCCGGCGCCACGAAATAGCGCGGCAGCACCGCGACTCCGTGGCCGGCCAGCACCATGTCTCGAACAGCGGCGATGGTGCCAAAGAGACGGGTCCGCGCAAACGACCAGGCCTCTCGCCCCGGGTCGGCGTCCAGGAAGTAGCGGAAGAGCGGCAGGTCGCGGTCGGCGTCGATGAGCACGTGGCCGGCGGCGTGGGCGGCGCGGCGGAGGGGGCGGGCGGCCAGCAGCGGGGCGGCGCCGACGAAGGCGTAGCGCTCCTTGTGCAGGGTGACGTAGCGCAGGCCCGGGGCGGTCAGGCGGAAGCTGGTCACCACCGCGTCAATGCGCCCCTCACGCAGCCCGTTGAGCAGGTCGGGACTGTCGCCGAAGCGGAGGTGGATCTGCCGTTCCGGGCGAGCCAGTTCGAGCGTCTGCACCGCCGGCAACAGCCAGCTCAACCCCAATTCGAAGCGGGTGCCCAGGGTCATGGTGAACGGTGGCAGGGCGGCGCTGCGCACCACGTCGCCCAGGCGCGCGGCGTCGTGTAGCAAAGCGCGGGCGTGGGGCAGCAGGCGCAGGCCGGCCGTATTCAGGGCCAGGGAGCGGGTGGAGCGCTCGAAGAGGCGCTCGCCGAGTTCGTCTTCCAGGCGGGCGATGCGGTCGCTGAAGGCCGCCGGCGACAGGGCCACCTCGGCGGCCGCGCTGCGGAAACTGTCGTGACGTGCCGCCGCTTCGAAGCAACGCAACGAGGTCAGATCGGGCAGTTGGTGCATCGCGGGCTCCGCTTCGGGGCAATTGTTCGTCAACTCCGAACAATGTACTTCTGATCATTCCGCTTCACAAGACACCCGGGCGCACAAATGCTGAATCTCGACAGCCGGCCAGGAGAGGCGGCGACGGAGGCGAGCATGAGACGGATCACCCACCCCATCACGGGATTCGAAGCGGGCGTGCGGCGCAAGGCGCTGCGGGCGGCGGCGACGGTGGCGGTCATCCTGGGCGGCTGCGCGGCGGCCGATGGCGGCGTGGTCGCCGGTAGCGCGGATGGCGCTACGCAAGCGGTCGACGGACAGGCCGCAGACGGAACGGCCCGACGGGCGGCGGATGCGGGCTCCGCATCGGGAGACACGTCGACCGCACAGCTGGCCAACGCCGATGGTCACGCGGGCGAACCGGATGCCGGGATAGTAAGCGGCGACAGCGCCGGGGCCACGGCAGAAGACACGGGGCCCACGTTGTTGGCAGACGCGGGCGATGAGGGAGACGCAGGCGCTGGTGCCGATGCGGCCAGCGACGGCGATTCCGCCAGTGGTTCAGGCGACGCGATCGTAACCGCCGATGCCGGCGAGGTCTGCCGTCTCGATGGTGACTGGCAGACCTACAAGCACTGCTGCGAGCTCAACAATTGGGACTTCAAGAAGGGCTGCATGGCCTGGGGACCGCCGGCGCCGTTGCGCATGCGTCCGCAGACAGCCCCCCGGGCACTGGCATGAACCGTCAAGCCCCGCATCGGACCATGAACAAGACCTCCAACCGGGAGCCTTCCATGCAGACTTCAGCAGCCGACGTCCTGGACCTGCGCGACGTGGCCCGCCGCCGCGCCCGCAGCTTGCGAATCGACACACCGCTCAGTGAAGACGAGCGCCGCTCGGCCCAGGTGACCTGGCGCGGCCGCATGGTCAATGAACACGTCTCGGCCCGTGTCTTTGCCGCCCTGCAGGGCCAGGCGGTGGCGGCCGAGGTGGGCGCCGACTGGATCGCCATGGCAAGGCGATTCGAGACCGACGAGCTGCATCACGGAGAGCTCTGCGGCGCCGTACTCGAAGCGCTGGGTGGGCCCGCGATGGCCGACCTGCCGGCGCTGGCGGCGGTGCCCGAACACGCGGAGGTGGATCGCTTCGAGGCCCTGCTGCGTAACGTGCTGTCCATCTCGTGTTTGAGCGAGACGGTCGCCGTTGCGCTGATCACCGCCGAGCGGGAACGCAACGGACCGGCGGCTATCGACGGCGTGCTGCGCAGCATCCTGTCCGACGAGATTCAGCACGCGCGCATGGGCTGGGCCCTGTTGGACAGCGTGGGCGCGCGTATCGACGACGCCCTGCGCGACCGCCTGCGACCATGGCTGGCGCTCTGCTTCGCGCAACTGGAAGCGCATGAATTGCGCTTTCTGCCGGACTTCGGCGATCCCGGACAGGCAGCCGAGTCGGTCGGAGTCTGCCATGGCGGGCGGGCGCGGTCGCTCTTCTACGCCACGGTCGCAGAGGTCATCGTGCCCGGTCTGCAAGCGCGGGGATTCCATGCCGCAGCGGCGTGGCGGGAGCGCTCCTTCGCCCTGGCGGCGTGACCGCGCGGCGGGCACACTGCCCACCTCGACGCGCCCTGGCAGAGGCGCTCAGGAGGGCGGTAGATGAGCGACGCCATCAGCCGAGGCCGTTTCTACACCGAGTTCGCCGACTGGTGGCCGCTGCTATCGACGCCCGAGGACTACGCTGAAGAGGCGGCCATCTACGCCGAGATGCTCCACGACGGCGCCGACCGGCCCGTGCGCACGATCCTGGAGTTGGGCTGCGGTGGCGGCCACTTCGCCAGCCACCTCAAGGCCGACTTCGAATTGCTGCTGACCGACATCGCTGCGCCGATGCTGGCCGTGAGCGAGCGACTCAACCCGGAGTGCGAGCATCTGCTCGCCGACATGCGCGACCTGCACCTGGACCGACGCTTTGACGCGGTGTTCGTTTATGACGCCGCCTCGTACCTGACCACGCTCGATGAGGTTCACGCCTTGCTGGCCACGGCGAGGCACCACCTGGAGCCCGGCGGCGTCGTGCTGGCAGCGCCCGACTTTGTGGCCGAGAACTTCCACACCACGACCAGCTGCGGTGGTCACGACGGCGATGATGGCCGCGGCCTGCGCTACCTGGAGTGGATGTGGACGCCGGACGCGCGGGCTGGGACCTACTTCGCCGAGTACGCGCTGATGCTCCGGCAGGGCGAGCAGGTGCGGCTGGAGCAGGACCGACACGTCTGTGGCCTGTTCGCTCGCGCGCAATGGATCGCGGCCATCGAAGCGGCGGGATTGGTACCGACTGTGTTAAGCTTGGAGCACTCGGAGATGGCTACAACAACCGCCGAGGTCTTCCTGGGTCGGTTGGACGAGATCTGAGGCAGCATGCGCCGCACCCCTGCCAGCCGGAACCCGACGGCCGCCCTCTTGAGCTTGCTCCTGGTCGCTGCTGCTCCGTCCTGCAGCGAACCGGTGGAAGGCACCACCACAGGCTCCGTAAGCGCAGACGCAGGCACCGACGGCGGCGCATTGCAGGACGGCCACGCAGCCCAGCCCTCCGGGGTCAAGATCGCCTACGCAGCCCATCGTGGCGTGTCGACGCCCTGGTTCATCCCGGTCACCGCAGACGGGGCCGGGTCGCCGATCCAGCTGGGACCTCGACGGGGCGCTGGCTACGGCATGGGCGAGGGCAACGTCTCGTATCCCGACCTGACGCCCGATGGCAGCACGGTAGTGGTCGTCTTCTACCCCATGAGCACGCCCAGTTCGTTCAAAGGTGGCTACGGCGCGCACCTCTTCGCCCTGGCTATCGACGGCAGCAGCAAGACCAAGCCGATCGCCATCGCCCGGGCCAACGCGCTGCGTGCCACCGATCGCGCGTACAACGACACCACCATGGCCTACGTGGACGGCAATGACCTCTACCTCGCCCGACTGAACGGCAAGGATCTCAATTCGCCGACGCTGGTCGCTGAAGGACCGGCCAACATGGAGCTGGGCGGGCCGCGATTTCTGCCCGACGGAAAACACGTCGCGTTCTGGTTACGGCCGAAGTCCGGCGGTTCTGCCAAGGGTTATGTGGCCGCGGCGGACGGTTCGCAGGCCAGCAAGCCGTTTCAGTTGACCGCGGGTGATGGCAAAGGCGCGTACCTGGCGGCGATTGGCAAGGACGGTGGGCTGATCTTGCGTGGCAGCGATAATCGTCTCTATGCCGCCACGGACCTGGGCGACAAGAAGCCGGTGGTGCTCACGCCCAAGGACCTCATCGCCGACATGGTCGGCATGACCGAGGATGGCGCCCGCGTCGCCGTGGTCCTGCGCACCACCTGGCAGAAGGAGCGGCAGCTGGTCAGCGTGGCCAGCGACGGCAGCCAGGCCAACTCGCCCACCAAGCTCACGCCCAAACCCGCGCTCAGCCTGTCGGCGCGCATGGCCCGAGACGGCAGCGCCGTGGCCTGGACGGCGCAGGGCACAGACAAAAAGTGGGCCGCATTCGCAGCCAATATGACCGGCATGGAGCCGGGCAAGGATCCCAGGGTGAGCGGTTGGAACAGTAAGCGCCTGTACGTGACCGCTTTCCTGGGCGAAGCCGGCGGCCTGGTGGGCGCCCGCGACGACGGCGCCGTGCTACATTTCATCACCGAGGGCAAGCCCGGCCAAGCCGCCAAGGTGCTGGCCGCCGTCGACAAGGTGGTCAATCACTCCATCCCGTGGCCGACCCTCAGCCTGGACGGCAGCTACGTCATCTACGACGCCAACACGCCCCAGGGCTGGCAGGCGTGGGTGGTGCCGCTGGTCGGCGGCAAACCCCAAGAGGTGAAGACGCCCTGGTATCGCGACCTGCTGACGCCGCACGGCATCCTGCACCTCGAATACGTGCACGAGGGCGCCGTCTTCGTGAGCGATCTGCACGGCGTGCAGCAGCAGCGCTCCCCGTGGCACGCCAGCAAGCTGCACAACCCGCACCTGGTAGAAGACGGTCAGTGGCTGATCTACGGGCTGGCGGGCGACAAGCCGGGCTGGTACGCCGCGCGTACAGCACAGAAGGGCAATTCGCAGGCGAAGCTGGCCATGCCGGCAGCCCAGGCGCCCGACGGTAAGGGCACCGCGTGGAACGCGCGCCCGCTGGTCGCTGGCGGCCACATGATCCGGCTGCTGGATGGACGGGTGGAAGCGTTTGCCCTCGATGGCAGCGACGCCGCCGGCGCCAAGGTGTTGGCGATGGAGGTGACGGCCCCGCTGATCGTCGATCCGGCCGGCGGGCGGGCGATCTTCATTTCGCCGGCGCCATCGAAGGGGCCTGGAGTCGATGAGGTGCTTGCCGTCACGTTGAGCGGCGGAGATGCCAAGCCCGTCAAGTTGATGGGCAAGAACGGCGACGTCAGTCATCTGGCCATGCTGGGCGCCACCGACCGGGTATTGGTTGCGGTGAAGACCGACGAAGGCACCGATCTGTACGCCGCGGCAACGGACGGTAGCGACGCCCTGTCTCCCCTGTTGCTGGCCGACGGATTCCCCGGCTGGTTCCTTGGCGTGGTGCCCACCGCCACGGGCGCCCACGTGCTCAGTGTGCACTCCATCGAGGCGACTGCGGTGCCGCATCCGGACCTGCTGATGGCGACCCCGGTGCCCACCGGTCCGACCAAGGAGCCCAACCTGCCGCACATCCTGGCGCCCAAGGGCTTCACCCTCTGGAATGGTCCGAACTGGATGCTCGGTTTCTCGCCGGGTGCGGCGGCTGGCGCGGCGGCCTACTCGTTGACCGGAAAGGCCGGCCTGCACGTGCTGCTGCGCGGCCAGAAGGGATTGCACTCGGCGCACGTGGACGGCTCACAGGCCAAGGCGCCGATTCATCTCAGTACGGCGACAGAGAGCATTGGACCGCCCTTGTCCCCCGATGGCACGCGCCTGCTTCTACGCGAAAAGGGCGCCTTGATGGTCGCTGAAATCGCCGTCGCGGACTCGCAGATCTCGCTCGGCAAGCCGGACGGTCGCGTGGTGGCGAGCGGTCGCTGGGCGAGTGATGGCAAGCGAGCCATCGTTCTCGGGGGCGCCGCGCCGAAGGATGGCAAGAAAGCCCGGCTGTACGCGGTCGAGGTCGACGGCGGGACGGCTCAACCGCTGCACTCAGCCGAATTCGGCGTCAGCGCATTCCTGACGCTGGTGGCCACGTCGATCGGTGAGGTGGCGCTGCTGGAGAGCGTCGATGGCCTGGATCACAGCATCTACAAGCTGCCACTGGCCGCCGCCGGCGAGGACCAGACGCCGCAGGCGCTCACTCCGGTGGACGACGTGGGCGAGACCCTGATCGGCGTGATGCTCGGCAGTCCCTGACACGCAGCTCAAGTTCTCAGGCGAACGTCTGCCCAAAGCTTCATGGCCGAGGCGGCGTGCATCCCGTACACTGCTCCGGCGCACCCTGCGCTCGAGTCCCTGGGAGCCTGCTGATGACAGCCCGCGTGCAACCGCTCTTGTCCGCGCTCGCGACCGCGCTCTTCGTATGCCTGCTCGGCGTACCAGCGCTGTCGGCGGTGCCGTCGACCGTCACCATCGAGGCCCGCCTCGCCAGCGTGGCCGGTGGGCAGGTGGCCGATGGAAACTACACGCTGACCTTCCGCCTCTACGCCAGCCAAGGCGCCAAGTCGGCCCTGTGGACCGAGAAGGTCACCAAAGTCGAGGTCAAGGGCGGCGTCTTCCGCCACGCTCTTGGCAGCGCCATCCCGCTCACCGTCAAGGCCTTGACCGGCGCCGCCTGGCTTGGCCTGCAGGTCGCCGCGGAGCCCGAACTGGCCCGCAACCCCATCCACTCCGCGCCCTTCGCCATGCTCGCCGGTTCCGCGCAGGGCATCGCCTGCACGGGCTGCGTCTCCATGAGCGCGCTCAAGATCGACGGCGACCTGGATCTGGGCGGCAACGCCATCAAGGCCAAGGTCATCCAGGCCGGTTCTGTGCAGTCCAGCACCGTCACTGCGGGCGCCTTCATCGGTGACGGCTCCAAGCTCACCGGCGTGGGCACCAAACCCGGCAATTGCCCGTCGGGCAAGGTGGCCACCGGCATCGCCGGCGATGGCAGCCTGGTCTGCGGCTCCACCGCCAGCGGCCTGCCCAAAGACGGCCTGGAGCAGGTCTCCAACGGCGTGCTGACCAACGTGTACATCGCCTCGGTGAGCAGCACCAAGACGCCGCTGAAGATCGAAGACAACAACCCCATCGGCACCTACGACACCATCAAGCTGCCCGATATCGGCAACGTGCAACAGCTGTCGGTGTCGGTGAAGATCGAAAACTCCAACATCAAGGGCCTGGAGGTCATCCTCTACGACCCCAACAACAAGAAGTACGTGCTGCACAACAAGTCCGGCAGCGGCAAGACGCTGCAGGGCACCTGGCCGGCGCCCAACAAGCTGGTATCGGGCAACCTTGGCACCTGGGCGGGCAAGAACCCCAAGGGCCTGTGGCGGCTGCGGGTGGTCGACAGCATGTTCCTCAACAACGGCATCGACGGCGCCCTGCTGAGCTGGTCCGTGGGCGGCGGCGGGCTGTCGAATAAGGTCGTCACGGGCAAAGGCGTCATCTGGGGCAAGAACGGCCTGCAGACCCAGGCCAGCGCCGGACCGCCAGCGGCCTGTTCGGCCCTGCTGACCGGCCGGCTCTACATCGACACCAAGGTGGGCGGCTTCTACATCTGCGACGGCAGCGACTGGCGCAAGCTGTTGTTGGAGACCCTCTGCGGCAACAAGGTCATCAACTCCGACGAGACCTGCGACGACGGCAACCAGGTCGATGGCGACGGCTGCACGGCCAAGTGCCAGATCAACGTCTGCGGCGACAAGGTGGTGCACAAGGGCAAGGAGCAATGCGATGACGGCAACAAGGTCGACAACGACGCCTGCAACAACAAATGCGTGGCCAACTTCCAGGCCGTGACCTTCACCACCTGCGGGCAGACCGGCCGCACGGGACCGAGTCAGGGGCAGTGCAACAACGCCTATGGCGCCGGCAACTGGCTCAACGGCAAGGTCAGCGTATCCAGCGGCCTCCAGCGCTGGGTGGTGCCATTCACCGGCACCTATCGCATCGAGGCCTGGGGCGCCCAGGGCGGCTCGGCACCGGGTCAGGCGGGCGGCAAGGGAGCTCGCATGCGCGGCGACTTCTCGCTGTCACAGGGCGATGTGTTGTGGATCCTGGTCGGACAGCGGGGCAAGGATCGGCAGAGTTCGGGCGGCGGTGGCGGCTCGTTCGTAGCGCGCGGGGCCAGTTACCAGCAGGCCAAACCGCTCATCGTCGCCGGCGGTGGCGGCGGCGGACGGTCCAGCAGCTACGCCGGGCAGGGTCGACCGGGCACGACGTCCACCAGCGGCACGAAGGGCAAGTACGCCGGCGGCACCAACGGCAACGGCGGCAAGCGCAGCGGCAGCACAGTCGGCGGATTCGCCGGCGGCGGCTTCCACACCGAGGGCCAGCAGCACAACAGCAACAGCGGCAAGTCGGGCAAGGCGTTCGTGCAGGGCGGCGCGGGCGGCCAGCAGCAGGACAACTCGTCCAACCTGGCCGATGACGGCGGCTTCGGCGGCGGCGGCGGCGGCATGCACAACCAGAACCAGGGCTCCGGCGGCGGTGGCGGCTACTCCGGCGGCGGCGCCGGCCACGACCAGAGCGGCGGTCCGGGCTACGGTGGTGGCGGCGGCTCGTTCAACGCGGGCGCCAACCCGTCCAACAGCAGCGGCGTGAACGCCGGCCACGGAAAGATCACCTTCTCGGTCCCGTAGGAGCCTGTTGCGAATTGGAGCTCCGAGCGATTTCGAGCGAGGTTCAAGCGATGTGGTCGCCCAAGGGAGCAGGACTGGCCGTAGTCAATTCAAGCCCTTGCGGCGGCCTCAGCGCGCAGCAAGATCGCTTCGGAAGCGCTGGAGCGGAAAGAGCAAGAGGCTACCGGGCAACATGAAAGGCAAGTCTCGCCTGGTCATCGGATTGGTGGCCGTGGTGGTAGTGGTGGGCGCGATCCTGTTGCTGCCGCGCCCGGCGTCGGAATATCTGCAAGATGGCGTCGAGCTGGCCCAGGGGGCCGGTGTGCGTGGCGCGCTCGTCTTCGGAGTGATCTACGCCGCCCTCGTGGTCGCGCTGGTGCCCGGTTCCGTACTGACCCTCGCCGCGGGTTACCTCTACGGCCCCGTCTGGGGCACCGTGCTGATCTCGCCGGCGAGCGTGCTGGGGGCGTCTCTGGCTTTTCTGGTCGGTCGCTTCCTGGCCCGTGACTGGATCTCGAAGAAGCTGGCCGACAACGAGCGCTTTCAGCGGGTCGACGCGGCCATCGGCAGCAGCGGCTTCAAGCTCATCGCGTTGCTGCGATTGTCGCCCGTGTTTCCGTTCAGCCTGTCCAACTACGCGCTCGGGCTGACGCGTGTGCGCTTCCGTGACTACGTGCTCGCATCCTGGCTCGGCATGCTGCCCGGCACCTTCATGTACGTCTACCTGGGTTCGCTGGTGACCGAGGTCAGTCAGCTGTTCAGCGGGGACAGACCGGATAGCGGGCCCTGGGGCAATGTGCTCTACGGCGTAGGTCTGGTGGCGACGGTGTTGGTCACGGTGATGGTGACCCGCATCGCCCGGCGCGCGCTGGATACCAGCTTGGATGCCGGCGAGCCGGCCGGCGACGGTGAAGCCGACGAGCGCGCGGCCGACAGCGCAGCGCGGAGCGCCACCTGACGGACCCGCCCGTCGACCGTTGTCCCGTGGCAAGACGCGGGCGCGTGCCTAGATTGTGAGTACAATTCAGGAGGTGCCCATGCAAAACTGGCTTCTGCCGTGTGTACTCAGCACGATGCTCCTGGCTGGCGCCTGCCAGACCCAGAAATCATCGGCCGGATTCCACCTGCCCGATGGCGATGCCAAGGCCGGCAAGGTGGCCTTCACCAAGCTCGGCTGTACGGATTGCCACCCGATCAAGGGCCCGGATCAAGCCAAGCCTCCGGTGGAGCCGCCCGCGCCTGCCTTGGGCGGCAAATCGATCAACCCGCCCACAGACGGCCACCTGGTCACCGCCATCGTCAACCCTTCGTACCACATCAAGCGGCAATCGGGCGCGGAGTCGACCCGCGGCGACAACAAGACGTCGCGCATGGACAGCTACGTGGACGATTTGACGGTGCGGCAGCTGATCGATCTGGTGGCATATCTGCACACCCTGCACGACTTCGAGACGATCTACACAGGTCACGGGACCTAGTGGTCCATCTCAGGGGTCGTTGTGAGTTGCCTGGCGGTCGCAGATGGCCCACTAGTCTTCGTTTACAAGGGGGATTGCGGGCAATCCCCCTCGGCCCGAAAAACGTCGTTTTCGGCCCTCACCCCAAGCTCCGCTTCGCGCCAGTATCTAGTTGCGGTCCTGCCCGCGATGTGGGGCGCACTCGTCACAAACGCTGCAACGAGACACAGGCGAAACTTCGGGGGTAGCGCGCGTAGCGAAGGGTCGGCATCAGCGCGCGAAGATGTAGCCGAAGGACTTGATGTCCTTGCCGCCATTGTCCGGCGACCAGCTGCCATTGGCGAAGTTGCCCGCGCCGCTATTGCTCGTGCCGAAGCCCAGCCACGAGTCGGGCGTATTGCAGTCATTTTCCTGGTTGGCGGTGATGCCGATGCGGCAGTGGATGGCGTTGAATCCTTCGCGATTGCAGTTCAACTGCAGTGACGAGTTCGGGATCAACCCCTTCCACTTCGCCCGTCCCAACTTGGTGGCCGTGTACTTGCCATCCTTCAGCAGCGCGTAGAGCGATGGCGAGACCGCCGGCGCGACCAGGCTGTGGGAAGCCTTGCCGGTGTTCATCACCAGCCGCACCGCCTTGAAGGGTAGCGTGTGGTAGCTGGCCAGCTTGGCCTGCTTGGTATCCAGATCGGGCTGGTTGGCGTTCAGGGTCGTGGTATTGCTCCAGTACGCCGACGTGCGGGCCAGGGCGTTGGACTTGCCGTCCAGCTTCATCAGCAGGGTCCAGCCGCCGCCGTCGCTCACCATGTCGCAGTAGGCCTGGAACTTGGCCTCCTTGCCCTTGCCGTCCGGATCGAGCCAGTACACGCCGCTCTTGATTTTGGGCAGCGTGGCCAGGATGACGGCGCAGGATGGCGCCGGATTGTCGACGCTGCCGGCTGAACATTGGCCCTTCAGGCACACACCGGTCTGCCCGCACGAGGTGCCGTCTTTGACTGGTGTCGGCTTGCAACCGACCTTGGCGTCGCAGCCATCGGTGGTGCAGGGGTTGTCGTCGCCGCAGTCGACGGGTTCCCCGCCGCACTTGCCCGCCTTGCACTGGTCGGACTTGGTGCACGCCGAGCCGTCGTTGCAGGGGATCTGTACCTGCACCGCCTTGCAGCCCGCCTTGGCATCGCAGTAGTCCACAGTGCAGGGGTTCTTGTCGTCGCAGAGCTTGGTCTTGCCGGTGCAGCTACCGCCGACGCAGCCGTCGCCGGTGGTGCATGGGTTGCCATCGTCGCAGACGGCGGTGTTGTGGGTCGCCGTGCAGCCGCTGGCCATGTCGCAGGCATCGTCGGTGCAGCCGTTGCCGTCGTTGCACAGGATCGGTTTGCCGGGCACGCACTTGCCGGCCACGCAGCCATCGCCGGTCGTGCAGACGCTGCCGTCGCTGCAGCTGGCGCTGTTGTTCTTGGCGAAGCAGCCTGTCTTGGCGTTGCAGCCGTCGTCGGTGCAGCCGTTGCCGTCATCGCAAACCGTCGCTGCACCGGGCAGGCAGGCGCCGTCCTTGCAACCATCTTGGTGCGTACAGACGTTGCCGTCGGAGCATGCACCCTTGCTGGCTTTGAATGCGCAGCCCTTGTCCGGCACGCAGCTGTCGTCGGTGCAGACGTTGCCGTCATCGCAGACCAGCGCCTTGCCGGCCCCGCACTTGCCGCCGGTGCAGGTGTCGCCGGTGGTGCAGGCGTTGCCGTCATCGCAGGGCAGCTTGTTGGCGCCATGGCTGCATTTGCCGTCGCCCTTGGGATCGCAGCTATCGGCTGTGCAGCCGTTGCCGTCGTCGCAGTCGATCAGGGTGCCGGGCGCGCACTTGCCCAGTTTGCAGCCGTCCTTGAGCGTACAGGGGTTGCCATCGCTGCATGCGCCTTCGTTGGTGGTCACCGTGCAGCCGCTGGCCGGGGCGCAGGCGTCGTCGGTGCAAGGATTGTTGTCATCGCAGGACAGGGGCTTGCCGGCTGTGCAGGCGCCGTCCTTGCAGGCATCGCCGATGGTGCACAGGCTGCCGTCATCGCAGGGCGCGCTGTTGTTCTTGCTGCCGCAGCCAGCGGGGCCATCGGGGCCGGACTTGGCGTTGCAGAAGTCGGTGGTGCACACCTTGCCGTCATCGCAGACCTTGGCTGCACCCGGCAGGCAGCCGCCGTCCTTGCAGACGTCCGAAAGGGTGCACGCGTTGCCATCGTCGCAGGCATCCGTGGTCGGCTGGCTGCTGCAGCCGGTGGCGACGTCGCAAGAGTCAGCGGTGCAGGGATTGCCGTCGTCGCAGGTCAGCGGCTTGCCAGCGAAGCAGGTGCCGCCAGCGCAGGCGTCGCCGGTCGTGCATGCGCTGCCGTCGTCGCAGCCAAAGGTGTTGTGAATGTGACTGCAACCCGCTGCGCCCTTGTCGCCGCTGGCGGGGTTGCAGCTGTCTGTGGTGCAGAGATTGCCGTCGTTGCAGGCGGTGACAGCGCCGGGCAAGCAGAGCCCGCTGCCGCAGACATCGGCGCCCGTGCAGGCGTTGCCGTCATCGCAGGGCGTGTCGTTTGCGGCCGAGACGACGGCGCACGTGCCGGTGTCGGTGCATGTGCCGGTCTTGCACGGTTGAGTGGCCTTGGGGCAGTCGGCGGCGGTGAGGCACTCAGGACCAGCGTCTGGGGTGGTGTCGGGGGATGCGGCCGTGTCCGGGTCTGGGCCCGTGTCCGGGTCGGTGACTGTGTCCGGTTCGGCGGCCGTGTCCGCGACCGTGTCCGCGACCGTGTCCGCGACCGTGGCCGTGTCCGCGACCGTGGCCGTGTCTGTGCCCGTGTCCGTGCCCGTGTCCGTGCCCGTGTCTGTGTGCGCGACCGTGTCCGCCACCGTGTCCGCAACCGTGACGGAGTCGGTACCTGTGACCGTGTCGTTGACCGGTTCGGTGGCCGTATCCGCAGCCAGTCCGTCGCTGGCCTGGTTGGCATCTACGGCCACGTCTGTGGCGGCGTTTGCGGGACCGGAGACCGCTGTGTCCTCGCCGCACGCAGCGAGCATCAGCATCGCGAGGAGCCCGACCCGTGCGAGGCAGCGCGAGGGGTGGTCTTGAACTCGGGTTGTCATGGCATCTCCTGAACGTGCGGACTCGACGTCTTTGCCGTCGGTCCCGGCGAGACGATCGTAGCGGCTGGCCGGCGTGGTTGTCGAACGGCAGACGTCATGACTTGCGGCACGTTGTGAACGGGCACGGGTCGCGTGGGAGGCGGCAGTCGTGCTAACTTCGATACGTCGACAGATCGTGGGACCGACAGCGCCAGCCGGCGTTTGCTGCGTCATCGAATCCAAGGTTCAAGTCTCCCGTCTGCTCGACCCAGGGGAGGGACAGCCATGGCCAAAAAGCACAACAGCGCGACGCGCGAGCCCGGCGCCGTCATCGGCGACCGATACAAGATCGTGCGGCGAATCTCCGACGGCCGCCGGTCGTCTGTCTACGAGGCCCGCCACTGGCTCACAGACCAGCGGGTCGCGCTGAAGATCGTAGCCACCGAGAACTCCGGGCGCCGCCAGCGGCGCGAACGCTTCGACCGCAGCATGAAGGTGCTGGCCGGGCTGACCAGCGACCATGTCGTGGGCCTGTTGGACGCCGGCCACGATGACGAAGGCAGCCCCTTCATGGTGATGGAATACCTCGACGGCATCACGCTCGAGGAGCTTCTGGCGCATCCCACGGTCGCCGGCACCGGCCTCGGCGGTCTCGCCACGGCCGAGTTGGCCATCTCGATGCTGCTGGCGCTGCGCGAGATGCACACTGCGGGGCTGTATCTGCGCAATATGCATCCCAAGCACGTCATTCTGCACCGCCGTGGCATCGACGAGTTTGGCGTCAAGCTCATCGACTTTGGCGTCGTCGGTTCGCTCGGCTCCCAACTGACAAGCGACAGCAGCGTGGTCGGCTTGTCCACCTACATGAGCCCGGAGCACGCAAGGAACGCGGACATGGACGGCCGCAGCGACCTGTACAGCCTGGGCGCGATGCTCTACCACGCGCTGGAGGGTCGCTTTCCGTTCCCGGCCGACAACGTCTTCGAAGCCATCGCCAAACATGTCTCGGAGGCACCGCCTGCGATGGCGGCGGCAAATGGCGGAGACCTGGAGAAGGGACTGGCCACCCTGATTCTGACCCTGATGGCCAAGTCGCCGCACGAGCGACCACAAAACGCCCGGGTCACCCTGGATCATATGCGGTCGGTGCTGGGCACGATCCGGCCCTCATTCGAGGCGCTGGAGGCCAAAGCGAACGCGGCGCAGTCGGACGCCGAGGAGCCGGAGTCCGAAGAGAGCCTGGACGATCGCATTGCCCAGATGGCCGGCAAGACCATGCCGCTCATCACGGGTGCCCGGATCCAGGTCGGGGCTCCACGAACCGGGCCATCGCGGACGGATGTGCGGCAAGCGGATGCCGAACAGGCGCGCACGCAGCCGTCGACAGGGTCGAAGCCAGCAAGCTGAGTCCGCCGGTCAACCGGTCTGCCCGCGCCGGCCACGTTTGCCGCTGTTGGCCACCTTGCGACAACCCAACCGTGTCGGCATCATCAATCGGCATGTTCAACCCCAGCCGTCCGTCCAGAGCACGTCCGCAGCCGGGCACCGCCGGATCGCAGCCCAAACGGCGACGGCTCGTTGGACTCCTGCTCACCGCGCTCCTGTTGTCGCCGGCCGTGGTTCACGCTCGCGACGCCAGGAAGGCGGCCGTGCTCGCCGAACAGGCCAAGGGGTATTTCGAAGAAGGAAAAAAGGCCATCGCCGCGGATCTCTTCCACAAGGCGTTCGCAGCTGACCCGGAGCCGGGCTACCTGTACAGCGCCGCCCGCGCCGAACATCGCGGCGGCAATCTCGAGTCGGCCATTCAGCACTACAAGAAGGTCCTGACCCTGCCCCGAAAGGGCAGCGCCTTCTTCGCCAACCCGCAAGCCGCAATCAAGGTGGACATCTACCTCAAGGCAGCCCAGCAGGAGCTGGAGCGCAAAGGTGCGGGGCCCTCGGGCCCGGCGCCACCGCCACCGGCGGCGAGCCAACCCAAGGCAGAAGGGCCAGCGCCGCGCCCGCCAACGCCGCCCACCAAGCGCATCACGCCCGCGGTACGACCGCCGACCGCGCCGACGACTCCGAGGATCAGCAACAGCGACGAGAAGCCGGCAATCGTGCGGGCGACGGCACCAGGAGACGACCAATGGAAGCGTCCGGCGGGCATGGTGGCGCTCATCGCCGGCGCCGCGGGTGTCTTCGGCGGCGGCATCCTGGCCATCGTTGCAGCCGGCGACCAGAGCGACCTGGACGCCTTCCGAGTCAACCCCGACGACCTCGACAGCAAGTTCGACAGCAAGCAGATCACCGTCGACGAAGCCCGCACGCGACAACAGGCGGTCAATGACCGGATCACACTGGCGTGGATCGCTGGCGGCGCCGGGGTCGTGCTGGCAGGCGCCGGTGCATGGCTGTTCGCGTCGAGTGATGCCGCAACAGCCGTTAGGCTGACACCCCGCGGGCTCCGCGTCGGCTGGCGGTTCTAGGGAAGGGGAGGCGTCATGTTTGAGAGACGAGCGCTCCCGATCCTGCTGTTGGCCACACTGATCGCCAGCGGCTGCGGCCGGGCGCTGCCGACGGCCGAGGACTTCACGCCGATCGAGGACGTGGTCTCTGATGCAGACGGAAAGGTAGCTGACCTGGATGGTTCCCTGTCGGACGGGGAGGCCAAGGCGGATTCGGGCGTAGGCGTGCTCGATGTGGCTGCGGTCAAGGACGCCGCCATCGAGACTGATGCCACGACGGACGCGGACGCGGACACCGACACGGGCACGGTCACGGACACGGTCTCGGACTCGGACTCGGACACGGTCACGGTCACAGACACGGTCACGGGTGCCTGAAGCGACCGTTGCCT
>CAYTLW010000071.1:0-37396 GCA_964438735.1 uncultured Enterobacteriaceae bacterium
GAGATCACGGGTCAAGCCCCAACTGGATCGAGGTCAATGCGATCCTGTTTAGTTCGCCGGGAGCGTCATTTGTAGATCAGCGCCTTGGCCCGACTGCGGCCGAATCGCCGCAGCCCACGCTGCCAGGACGCCTCGATGCGCGCCGCTGACCACCCCCGACGAAGCTGTCGCAGCACCTTCCACGTGCCCCAGACCCGGCCAAATCGGCGCTTGAATCGGACCCGGAGTTTGCGCGGGTAGAGCCGTTGCAGAGTCACCAGCATGGTCAGCGCGGTGCGCAGCGGCCGGAAGGTATGCGGGTCGGTCACGGTCAGGTGCACCCCCTGCAGGTCCAGGTCGCGAAACGGGCCGCCGGGCGTTCGGTAGCGAACGGGACGGAAGCGCACGCCGGGCAAAGCGACTTCTTGCAATGCCACGGCGAAGCGATCGGCATCGATGAAGTCGCCGCCAATCAACTCAAAGAACTGCCCTGCGCTGACGCCTTCGTCGATGTTCAGACCGGCGCCGCCCAACATGCCCGTGGCGACGTAGAGGTGGGCGTGGCGCACCTCGGTGATGGCCGTCGATGTGGGCACCCAAGGCAGTCCCGTGTCCTCCCACGTCATGGCCCGTCGCCAACCGCGCATGGGTACCACGGTCAACTTCACGCCCATGCGCAGCTGCCGGTTGTACCAGCGGGCCAGTTCTCCCACGGTCATGCCGTGCGTCACGGGCAACGGCGCCCAGCCCACCACGCTCTTGTGGCGTCGCTCGCGAATCGGCCCCTCAAAGAGCAGTCCGCCGTTGGGGTTGGGGCGATCGAGCACGATGAAGGGCAGTTGGGCGCGGGCAGCGGCCTGCATCGCCTTGCCCATGGTGGTGATGTAGGTATAGGTGCGCGAGCCGATGTCCTGCACGTCAAAGAGCAGCAGGTCGACACGGGCCATGGTGCTCGCAGTGGGTGCGCTACTGCAGCTGATGCCCTGCAGCGGGATACCGGTCACCGGGTCGACGGCGAGCTTGTCGGAGTGGTTGTTGGGGTGCTCCAGGCGGATGCCGTGCTCTGGACCATAGAGCTGCGTGACCTTGACCCGCGGGTCGGCGATGAGGCGATCCAGGGTCTGCTTGCCGCGGCGGTCAACCGCGGATGTGTTGGTAATCAGGCCGACGCGTTTGCCCTGGATCAGGTGGATGTGGGTCGACAGGAGGGTGTCGATGCCGAGGTGGATCTTCGGCTCGGCGTGGGCCGTGGTGGCCCCCCCGATGGCCCATGCCAAGGCCAGCGCCGGGACAACGATCCATGCCATTGGCCGGCGGCTGGGTTCTGGCATGGGGCAACAATCCTGGCGCTGGTTGGCGGGCTCCATGTTGTTCAACATCGGCGGGCAGCGTTGGATTCCCGTCCGCCCGCGGAGAACGCGCGCACCTGTCGAATCGCGACCGAATCGCTCTACCGCCAACACCACAGGTAGTCGGCGGCTTTCAACAACGGATAGTCGAAGCGCAGCTGCGGATTCGGATCCGCCGCATGAAGCTTCTCGGCGCGCCGGGCTGCTTCTACGCACGGCGAGAGGCGATCTACCCGGGCTTCGTTTGGACTGGCCGCGGGCGGCTTGTCCACCCCCCGCGTGCGACTGAAGTCCTCCTCTCGCCAGGCCAGGCCCATGGGCGCACCGGGCAGCTTCGGCACGGTGATATCGGGCAGGATGCCCACGCCCTGGAGCGGCCCGAGCGGGGTGTGAAAGCGCCCGATCGTGAGCTTGATGTAGTAGTCCTTGCGATTGGACGGATTGTACAGGGCCTGGGTCGAGCCCTTGCCAAATGTTCGCTGACCGACGATCAGCCCGCGGCCATTGCCCTGTATGGCGCCGGCGACGATTTCGGCGCCCGATGCGGTGCCGGCGTTGACCAACACCGCCAGCGGAATGGACTCGCCGATGCCGCCGGGTTTGCTCATGGTCTCCCGCGGCGTGCCGGTGCGACTGGACAGGCGGACCAGCAGACCCTTGCGGACAAATAGATCCGCGACTTTCTGAGCCTCGTTCAACAGCCCGCCAGAATTGTTGCGCAGGTCGACCACAAGGCCGGCCATGCCGCCACGCTGCCCCTTCAGCCCGGCAAATGCGCTGGCGACCCTGGCCGCAGTGCCGCGCACGAAGCCAGTGATCTTCAAGTAGCCGATGCGCGGATGGTGCGGCTTCAACATGCGGGCGCTCACGTTCTGAATCACGATCTTGGCGCGACGCACCGGGACTCGCAGTGGATCGCGCACTCCGAGGCGGATCACACTCAACACCACCTTGCTGCCAGCCGGTCCGCGGATGAGGCCGACGACCTGGGCCAATGTCAGCCCGGCCAGCGGCTTGCCGTCTACCGTCTCGATGATGTCGCCTGCGCGCAAGCCGGCTTTCGCGGCCGGCCGGCCGACCATGGGAGTCTCGATTCGGGTCTTGCCCTGGCGCTGCGTCAGTACTGCGCCGATGCCGGCAAAGCTGGTGTTGCGAAGGCCGCCGGAGAGGTCCTTCCAGGCCTGCGCGCTCATCAGGGCGCTGTGGGAATCGAAGCTCGCCAGATAGCCTTGCGCTGCCTCGATCAACACGCGGCTGGCGTCGCCACCGCCGCCCTCACTGGCGTGTTTGAGGACCCGCGCAAAGTCGCTCTCGTTGAACGCGGTGCCCCGCCAGGCGCGGTCCAGGGCGGCCCGAAACAGTCGCCGCATGGCGCGCAATTTGAGGATGCGCTCGTCGGACAGGCGACGCTTGCCGGGTTCGGGCGCGACCACGACCACAAAGGGGTCAGCGGCGCGCAGCTTGTATACCTGGGAGGTCAGGAGATGCTCCGCGATCGGCTGTCCCATGACCTTGCGGTAAAACTGCTCGGGTACCAGCAGGCGCGGCGGGTCCAGGCGCGACAGGGCCCGACTGGCGCCCTCGGCGAGCCCACGCTTGTCGTCGATATTGCGATCCAGGTGGCTCGTTCGCGCTCTCGTCCGCATCTCGATGAACTGTGCCATGGCGAAAGGCATGCCGGCCCAGTAGTCCTTTGCTTTGCTGACCGCCTTCTTGGGGCGAGGTGCCAGCTTCGGCGCGCCTACGCCAATGGCTCCGACGACAGGGAATACAAGGTCCACACGGGCGATTCGATCCGAGTGCAGGTCCAGTCCGGAAGCCGCGACGCGTTTGCCAAGCCGGGCCTGGACCACCTCGGCGCAGACAGGCGCCTGCAGTTGCCGTCCTGTGGTCCCCAGACGGCGACCGTCGACCCACACCTCAGCGACTGCCGCCTTGCCTTTGGCGTCGCGTGCCGTGACCACCAGCTTGGCCCGCCGCGGCGCCATCTTCAGGGTCAGGGAGCGCTGCTCCGATTGCTGCAGTTGCAGCGACTCGCGACGGGGGAAATGACAGGGATCGTCGATGACGACCTGGTGCTTGCCCGGCTGGACCTCCAGCGGGCCGATGGGCGTGCGGCCAGCCGCCTTGCCGTCCAGGCGCACCGCCAGACCGGCCGGTTGTGAATCCAGGTACAGGGTCGCGAAGCTGCGCTTGAGCTGCCACTTCAGGCGCAGTCCATTCTTGACCTGCACGGGTTCGCTGCGCGTGGCGCGACGAGCGCCGGCGGACATACTGATGACATGCCGACCTCGACTGATAGAGCGGGAGCACGGGGTGGCCGGGCATAACGGCTTGCCATCGAGGGTGACCGCCGCGCCGGCGGGCGTCGACGACATGTGCACCACGACCTCATCCAGCTGGCCGGGCTGCCAGTCTCCATCCCCGCCACCGATATGTCGCTCGACCTGTCGGGCCTTGGTCACCGCCGCACCGCCCGGCATCTGCGGTGGGCGTCGCAGTCGGGACATCAGTGCGTAGACGGCCTCGCGCACAGAGCGTGCCCGGTGCTTGGGGCTGTACGACACGAAGGTCGACGCCAACAGGCAGCCTGTCTCCACCGAAAGCAACGCAATGGAGAGCTTGGCCTGCTTGCCCTGGCCCAGGACGCGCGCCCGCACCAGAGAGTTGGCCGACATCTCGCCGCCAAGTTGGCAACGCTGCGATGCGTTGCGCCCCATGCCGTGCGATTCTTTGCGCAACTTGCGGAGGCGTTCCAATTCCTTGCCGCCGGCCAGTACGTCCATGCGGCCGGTCATGGACAACTCGGTGGCTACAGCGACTCGAATCTGTTCGTCGAGCTTGCCGTCGGCCGACAACGCCTCGATGGCGACCCGTGGATTGCGGCGCAAGTGGCGGCGGAGCTCCCGCTCGACCTGGCCGACGTCTCCGCCTCGCACCAAGGCTTCTCCCTGCCAGGTCCACAACCACGCCGAAGGCAACTTGCGGCCGACACCCAGGGCGCGGCCAATTCGGCCATCGGCATCGCACACCATCTTGTCGGGGTTCCAGCCGACCGATACGCAGGCACCTCCGGGATCCATCGTATTGACCACGATGAGCCGGAATCCCTGGTCGCGGTACTTCTCGTGCAGCGCTCGCCACCGAGGGATGGCCTCCATGCATGGGCCACACCACGTCGCGTAGAATTCCACCGCCACCGCGCGTACGCCGTCGCGCATCAGCCATGCCCGGATGTCGAGTCCCTTGGCCGACGCATGTGCCGGCGTGGCTTGCAACAGGGCCAGCGGCGGCAAGAGCAGCGACGACAGCCCGACCGTTGTCACCAACAGCCGCGCCAGAACTCGATTCAGGCCTCTTGTCACGGTCCCCTCCGGAGAGAGAATCGTGACAGTCAGCGGTCGGTATGGCCAGGGTCAGGCGGCGGGCAGCCACGTCTCAACTCAGCAATCCACCAACGGCCTCCCAACCGGCGCGGAGCGCCGCCGCCGCAATCAACACGCCCAGCAGAACCCGCAGGGCCCGGACCCGCAATCGATGGCTGGCCAGGCTGCCCAACTTCGCCGCCGGGAGGACAGTCAGCGCGATGGGGATGGTCAGCAGCCACTCGATCTGCCCCGTCGCGGCCTTGGCGACCACGCCAGCGACAGACGCCGCGGCCACGATGAGCAGGTTGGTGCCGATGGCGATGCGGGTCGGCACGCCCACGAATCGGGTCATCATCGGGATCAGCAGGAAGGAGCCCCCCTGCCCGACCATGCCGCCCAGCAGGCCGACCGTGGTGGCCACGGCGCCGGCTTTCGGCCGACTGAAGACCAGCTGATCGACATCGGGCGCCTCCGGATCGTCGCCTTCGCGGGACAGGATCAGCGCTGCAGCCACGCCTGCAAGTGCGGCGAATACGATCAATAGCAGCTGCTCGGAGACCCACGCCGACGCAGCCCCGCCGACCGCCGCGGTGACCAGGATCACTCCGCCCATGAACCAGCCCAGCGGCGCCGACACATAATGATACTGGCGGTGAGCCAGCGCGCCGGCGATGCATCCCAGCAGGCTCTGCACGATGGTCAGACCGGCCACCGTGTGCATGGACAGCGGCTCCATGCCCAACATGGGTGGCACGAAAAGCAGCAGTGGCGCCATCACGATGCCGCCGCCGATACCCAGCAAGCCGGACAGGAAACCGGTCGTCATGCCGAGGCATCCGACCAGCAGGTACAAGGTCACCGCGTCACCGCACCGTCACGCGGGGTTCGCCGGCCACAACCTCGCCGATGACGGACGCGTGGGCCACCCCGCTGTCGCGCAAGGCGCTGGCGAACGCTGGCCCATCGGCCGCGGGCAGGCTGAACAGCAGGCCGCCGGAGGTCTGCGGATCGAACAGCAGCTCTTCTGGATGGCGGGCCCGGGCAACTGGCAGGTCGATACGGCCCTCGCACATCTGCCGATTGCCGAAGTTGGAGCCCGTGGTGACGCCGACGTCGTACATCTTCGCGGCGTGTGGATAGATGGGCAGGGCCATCCGATCGAGGATTACCTGTGCGTTGGATCCCAACGCCACCTCCAGCGCGTGGCCGGCGATGCCGAAGCCCGTGATGTCGGTACAGGCGTGTATGTCGTAGGCGCGAGCCACGGCCATGGCCGGGCCGTTCAGCGCTGCGATGGTGGGCAGCACTTCGTCGGTGAGCTCGGCCATGTCCAGCTTGCCGGCGCGCGCGGCGTTGAAGAGCACGCCTGTGCCCAACGGCTTGGTCAGCACAAGGACGTCGCCAGGTCGGCTGCCGGCGTTGGTCAGCACCCGGTCGGGATGCACCGTGCCGTTGACCGACAGGCCGTACTTGGGCTCGTCGTCGTCGACCGTGTGGCCGCCCACGAGGCTGGCTCCCGCCTCCTGCACCTTGGACTGACCGCCGCGCAGGATGTCGTGCAGCACGCCCATATCCAGGTGGCGGGCCGGGAACATGACCAGGTTCAGCGCCGTATTCGGCCGCCCGCCCATGGACCAGACGTCCGACAACGCGTTTGCCGCGGCGATCTGGCCGAACCACCACGGGTCGTCTACCGGTGGCGTGATGAAGTCACAGGTGCTGATGACGGCGATGTCGTCGCTCAGCTTGTAGACGGCCGCGTCGTCCGCGGTCTCGTAGCCGACCAGCAAGTTGGCGTCGGTGGGTTTGGGCAGTCCAGCCAGGGCCTCCGACAACACGGTCGGAGAGATCTTGGCGCCTCACCCACAGGTCCGTGCCAGGGAGGTCAACGTCTTCTTCTTGAACAGGGCCATTGCAGTCTCCTCTGGGCGGCCTCGAGGGTCGCATCGGGGCGATTCGCGCCGCCTCGACACGTTGACGCCGGCCAATACATGTGTCAAACGAATGTATTGCATGATATCCATGCGCAATGAGCATGAATCTTGGATACCGAACACCTCCACACCTTCCTGACCGTCGAACGCAGGGGTAGCTTCACCGCCGCGGCGACCGAACTTCATCTCTCCCAGCCAGCCGTCTCCCGGCGCATGCAGCAGCTCGAGGAGGAGCTCGGTGAGCGGCTCTTCGAGCGCCTTGGACGCAACATTCACCTGACCCCGGCCGGCCGCACGCTGGTGGGCCAGGCACGGCTGCTGCTCGGCGATCGGAATCGGCTGCTGGAGGCGGTGCGCGCCCACGCCGACCCCGACCGCGGGGTGGTGCGCCTGGGGGCCAGCACGACCCCCGGGCTGTACCTTCTGCCGCCAGTGCTGGATGCCCTGCAACGAGACCTGCCCGGGCTGCACTGCCTGTACAGCATCGACAACAGCGAGGTCATCAAGCGTCGCGTGCTGGCCAATGAACTGGACCTGGGTGTGATCGGCGGACCGGTGACGGAGGGCCCACTGGTCGCCGAATCCATCGTGGATGACGCCATCGTCTGCTTCGCCCGACCCGATCATCCGCTGGCGTCGTGTTCGGAGGTCAAAGCCGCCGACCTGCTGGCGGCGACCTGGATCTTGCGTGAGCCCGGCTCGGCCACGCGAGCGCTCTTCGAGGGCTGGTTACGCCACGTGGGTGGGCGGTTGAAGCACAAGGTGGAGATACGGGATCCGGAGGCCGCCAAGCTGCTGGTCGATGCCGGCCTCGGCCTGGCGTGGGGTTCGCTGTTGGGATTGGGCAGGGACCTGGAGCGAGGACGATTTGTCGCGCTGTCGATTCCGGATTTCACACCGACGCGCACGCTGAGCGTTGTGCACCACGCCGACAAGTTCATCTCGCCGGTCATCGGGCAGGTTTTGGAGCGAATTGCTGCGGTGGGTTCTTCGGGCTGCGAACTACCCGGGTAGCGGCAGGACGTGCCCCATCATCATCCACCAGTGGCAGGCGCTGCCAGCCATGACGAAGAGGTGCCAGACCTCGTGGAAGCCGAAGACGTCCGGGATCGGATCGGGCCATTTGCAGGCATAGATGATCGCCCCGACGCTGTAGAAGAGGCCGCCGACGCCGAGCCAGACCATGCCGCCGGTGGTCATGGCGGCCAGCAGCGGGTTGATGGCGAAGACGCAGGCCCAACCCATGCCCAGGAAGATGCCCACCGTGATCCAGCGTGGGGCGTCGAGCCAGAAGATCTTGACCCCAATCACCGCCACGGCGAGCCCCCAGATGGCCGCCAGCAGGGTCATGCCGACGCCGGCGCGCAGGGCGACCAGGCAGATGGGCGTATAGCTGCCGGCGATGAGCACAGCGACCATGGAGTGATCCACACGGCGAAGCATCTGCACGCCGGCGGGCGACAGCGGCAGCAGGTGATAGAGCGTGCTGGATACGTAGAGCGCGATGAGACTCGTGCCATAGATCGAAAAGGACAAGACATGCCAATAGCCCGCCTCGCGCTGGGCCGCCTGGACCAGAAGCACGAGACCGGCGACGGCGAACATGGCGCCGACCAGGTGCGTCAGACCGCTGACGGGCTGGCGCATGGGCAGACCCATGATGCGAACGGGCGGCGGGGCTTGGCTCACGAAAGCGGCTCCCTGGCCGGGTGGCCGAGGCCTCACGCGCCGCCTGGGCGCGTCGGACGAGGCGCAACCTGCCATCGCCGTGTCACGATCGTGTCACGGTCCGGGTCCAGTAGCGAGCGGCGGCTACAGAACGCCCGCCCGCTTGATGGCCATGTACCGCTCCACCAGCGCTCGCGGCAGCTCTGCCGGCTCCACGTCGAGGGTGCGTACGCCGCGTCCGCGCAGCAGCTCGCGACCATCGCGGCGGCGGATCTCGAAGTCGTCCAGGGCCGCGGCGCGAATGGCGTCGTTCAGCTTGTCGGTGGGCAACTCGCGGGCCAGGCGCAGCGCCGGATCGCGCAGGCTGGCGACCAGCACCACGTGCTTGCGACGCAATGGCGCCAGGAGGGTCGTCAGGTCGCCGGCGTCATCGTCGCGTAGATTCGTCAGCAGGACCGCCAGGGCGCGCCGCGGCTGCCGGGTGGCCAGGCGATGGCAGGCCTCGGCATAGTCCGAGGGCGCGGTGGTGGTCTCCAGGTCGTAGACCGTATCCAGGATTCGCTGCATGGCCCGGCGACCCCGCTGCGGCGGCAGCCAGCGCTCATGGCCGCCAAAGGTCACCAACCCCACCGCATCGCCGCGGCGCAACGCCACGAAGCTCAGCAGCAGCATGGCGTCCAGGGCGCGGTCGAAGAGACCCAGCTCACCGTCCCGGGCGCGCATCCGGCGGCCGCAATCCAGGGCAAAGACCACGCGTTGATTCTGCTCATCGCGATACTCGCGCGAGATCATCTGTTGCCGGCGGCTCACCGCCTTCCAGTCGATCTGGCGCGGCGAGTCGCCTTCGCGGTACTCCCGCAGCTGGTGAAACTCCAGGCCATGGCCACGTCGGCGGCGCAGGTGCACGCCCAGTTGACCGGCTCGCTGGCCAACGGCGAACGCCTGGCTCGCCACACGGCGGAAGCTCGGGTAGACCCGCGCTGTGCTCACGGGACCCAGCAGATCGTGGCGGGCGAGCAGTCGCAAAGGACCGTCGGTGCGCAGGGCGGTGCCGGCGAAACTCACGTCGCCTCGCATGCGTGGCCGCACGCGACAATCCAGCTCTGCGAATCGGCCCGCGGCGATGGTCACCCGCTGTGGCATTCCGGCCACTTCGCAGTCCACCGGGTGATGATCGAATACCGCCAGCGAGATCGATCGGGCGCCCCGGTTTTCCACCCGCAGGCCGACCTCATGCCACTCGCCCAGGGAGAGCGCCGCGCCGTGGTCGCGCTGCACATCCACCTGGGGCGGTCGGCGCAGCGTCCACATCTCGACAACGACCGCCGCCATCAGGACGCATCCGGCACCCCACCAGGCGGCCTGCAACGCCGGCCATATGCTGGCCGCCAGGCCCAGGGCGAGCCAGCAAATCAAGGCGGCGATTCCGCGCGGTCCTGGATGCATCGGTTGGCCCCTCACCGCGCTCAGGCGCGCGGCGCCTCCACCGACTCGACCACCGCCGACAGCACGTCGTCGGACTGCAGACCCTCCACCTCCAACTCCGGTGCCAACACCACCCTGTGGCGCAACGCGGGCAGCGCGGCGGCCTTGATGTCATCGGGCAATACGAAGTCCCGTCCGGCCAGCACCGCTCGGGCCCGTGCGATGCGCACCAGGGCGATGGCCCCCCGCGGTCCCGCGCCGAAAGCCACCCCGCGACGGGTTCGCGTGGCCCGCACAAGGCGCACGGCGTAGGCGGCGATGCGTTCGTCCACCAAGGTGGTGGCGATGCGCGCCTGTAGCGCCCTGGCCCCGGCCACCGTGATGGCCGGTTGCACGGCCTCCACGTCCAGTCCATTGCCGACCCGGTCGCCGGTCACCGCCTGCACGATGGCGACTTCCTCGGTCTCCTGCGGATAGTCCATGCGCACCTGCACCAGGAATCGATCCAGCTGCGCTTCCGGCAGCGGATAGGTGCCCTCGTGCTCGATGGGATTCTGGGTCGCCAGCGTCATGAAGGGCTGCGGCAGGGGCAGGGACTCCCCCTCCAAGGTGACCTGCTGCTCCTGCATCAACTCCAGCAACGCGGCCTGGGTCTTGGCCGGCGCGCGGTTGATCTCGTCGGCGAGGAGCAGGTTGGCGAAGACCGGCCCACGGCGGATGCGGAACGCACCCGCAGCCGTGTCGTACATGGCGTGCCCGGTGACATCGCTCGGCATCAGGTCGGGCGTGAACTGCACGCGCGAAAACGTGCCGCCAATGGCCCGCGCCAGCGCCAGCACGAGCAGGGTCTTGCCGAGTCCTGGCACGCCTTCGATGAGCACGTGACCGCCGGCGAGAAAGGCGGCGAGGATCTCCTCGATGGTCTCGTGCTGACCGATAAGCGCCTTGCCGATCTCGGTCCGCAGCGCGGCTGCGATGGCCAGCGCGTCGATCTCTTCGGCTGCTGCGGAAGCGGCCGAGACCGGGAGTTCAGGGGGCAGGTCGCCATGTGGGTCGTTGGGATTCATCCTTTCCTCCGCAAGCTGTCGATGGCCTTCATGGCCTCGACGAAGGTCCGTCCATTGAGTGGATTCGGTGGCTGAAGGGCCAGTTGCACGCCGGCCAGCGGCTCCTCCATCGCTGCGGCGATGGCGGCATCGCGTTCATCTGCTGGCAGGTCCAACACCGCCGGCAGGCGAGCGCCGAGGTCCCGCAGAAGCAGGCTCCGCGACCGATCCAGAAGCTGCTGACGATGGCCCAGGCGCCAGAGCAGGCGTCCACTGGCGACCACGTGTTCGAGCAGACTTCGCCGGGTCGCCGACGGGCCGGCCAGAGGCGGACCAAAGCGACGCGAGGCGCGCCGAGCCCAGGCCAGCAGCAAGATGAACAAGGCCACGATGGTCGGCCAGCCGTGCCGCCAGATCAGGTCCAGCAGCGAGGGCGCGTGGGGCCAGACCACAAACAACGCGTGTTTGGGGCTGCGCTCCCCTTCGAGCAGGGCCCAGAGCTGGGCGGCGTGGTCCCCATGTCCGATGTGCTTGTTGTCGAACCAGGTCGGCAACAGGGCCAGTGTCAGCAGGCCTGCGTCCATTTTTCGATGGCGCCAGCCGGGCACCGACGACGGTGTCGCCGCCGCGGCCAGATCGGTCGCCGTCGCCGGCTGGGCCAGTTCCGCTTTCTTCTGCTGCTGCTTCTGCAGGTCCCGGCGCGCCTCCTCAGGGGTGAATGACGACGACAGCCAGGGTGGCAGGTTCTTCCTCTGCTCGTCGTCCATAGCGAGGCGGTCGGGCACCCAGATCAGGTGGCCGCCGCGTCGAACCCAGACTTCCAGCGCCTTCAGGCGGTCCTCGTCGCGGCCAGGTCCGGCCAGCCAGACGATGGCTGTGTGCAGATCCGGCAACTTGCCGACGGCCATGGAGCTCGTCGTCGGCAGGCCGCGGGCTGTGAGATAGCGCTCTGCGGCCAGGTAGCGATTGACCCGCGCTGGCCCCTGGGGCCCCACCTCGACGGTCCGTTCGACCGGCTCGAAGGCCCACAGAAACCACGCCACGGGCACGGCGATCAGGATCACCGCGCCCGCGATCAGGCCCAGGCGGCCGCCCCTCATGGCTGCGCCTCCATGGCGTCGCGCCAACCCTTGCACAGGTCGCCAACCACAGCCGTCTCAGGAGTCCTTTCGGCGTAGGCGGCGCCTTGCCAGTGGCCGACGAGGCGGCGCAGAAAGTCGAACGTGGGTTGTGGCACGGCGCCCCGCGCGGCGGCGAGGCAGTCGCCCTCGGTGGCGCCGTCGGGCAGCTTCAGGTCGAATTGCAGGACCAGCGAGCGCACCGCGCCGGCGTACAACAGAGCCAGCGCGGCTGTGTCCTGCCCGTCACGCCACAAAGCCAGCGCTCGTTCCGGCAACCCGTCCAGCACGAGACCCGGCTGCGCCAGGCGGCCTACTTTGGGGCGTGCCACCACAGGGCCGGACTTTGGCGCCGCAGGCCGCGAGCGCTCGCGGCGAATGATCCAGAGCGCCAGGCCAACGGCCGCCAGCAGGCCGACCAGCGCCCACAGCAGCCATTCGATGAGTTCCGCGAGCACGCCGCTGGCCACCTCGGGCGCAGTGGTGGTCGCCTCGTCGTCATGCCTGGGGAGCCAGACCGTGCGGGTCTCCTTGCCGCCGAATACCGGATCGGCCAGCACCGCGTCGATGTGCTCACGGGCCGCAGCCAGCTCTTCGGACGTCGGACTATGGGGGCCGTCAGCAGGGCGAGCTTCGGCCTCGTCCAACGGAGCCTCTACCGCCACGACGTCGTGGGAATCCGACGCGCTCGCGACCCTCGGTGAGGCCACCCCGGCCAGGCAGATGGCGACCACCAGGGGGGCCGCACGGCGCAATCCTGAGTCGCTCCGGCCCCTGTCAGAGGGGCCTTCATCGTGGCCCAATGACGGCTCGTCGAGTCCAACGCGTGGCTCCGCACGGGCTTCCAGGCGAGCCGCCATGCGACGGAGGGCGATCTCCACATCCCAGCCCTCCAGTCGGGTCCGCCGCTCCAGGTAGAGCGCAAAACCCGCCGCGACGTAGAAGGGCTCGACGATCGCCGAGGTGATCACGGGCAGGAGCATGAAGGTCAGGCCCATCCACCAGGGTGGGTCGACGTCGAAGGGGGCCGCCGCCCAGGCCCCTGCCGCGGTGCCGGGATCGCCTGGGATCGCCAGCGCCAAGGCGGCGATGATGCCGAGCATGATGGCGCCTTCGACCTGCCAACAGGTCAGCGTCAGCCAGCTCGCCGGGCCGTCCATGCCGCGCGACAGAATCGACTGACGGCGGAACATGGCCAGGCCTTTCTGCTGCTCCAGGTCGACGACCGGCGCCCGGAACGAACGCGTGGAATCCAGGCGCAACAACAGGAGGCCCGCGATGAGTCGCCGCAGCCAGAGCCGGGGCAGCGCGCGCACCACCTCGCGCAGCCTCGGAACGGTGCCAAAGACCGATCGCGACAGGACCAGCAGCAGCACCCGATCGAACAGGGGCTTGAGCCACCACAACAGGACGAAGCCCAGCCACACCTCGTCGCTGAGTACCTGTGCGCCCACCATGACGACAAGTTGCACCGGCAGTACGCAGAGCAGCCACGCCGACCACAGCGGTCGCCACCATCGTCGGGCCATGGCAAAACCCAGGTCGATGGCCTCCCAGTTGCCCCTGGGTCGCAGAACGACGGCAGGTTGGTCAGGCGCCATGCCGCCTCCCGCCGAGTCCGAGCCAGGCCAGCACCAGGGCCCAAAGCAGGCCGCCAACGCCGAGTCGGAAGGCGCCCGGCACGGTGACCGATGACGACCAGAACGCCTCCACAAAGGCGGCCAACAGGAACATGAAGGCGAAGCCGGCAACCAGAATAAGCACCCGGTGTGCGGCGCGTCGGAGGGACTCTGAACGGCGATAGCGGCCAGGGGCGATGACGGCGATGCCGATGCGCAACCCAGCGACGCCAGCAATGACGATGGCCGGCAGCTCGAACGCGCCGTGTCCGGCGACGAAGGGCAGGAAGGTGGCGCCCATGCCGGCGACCAGCAGGTGTCCCGCCACGGCGCCGATCATCACGCCGTTGAACAGCAGCAGCAGCACGGGGCCGATGCCCAGCAGCGCGCCCGAGCCGAAGGTCCGCAGGCCGATGCCCGTGTTGTTGCGAATGTAGAAGCCGAACATCTGCAGATCGCCGGCCGAAGCGCGCTCGCGCAGGAAGCGTTCGGAAGACGGGTCGTACATGGCCTCGATGCCGGCGATCATCTCCGGGCTGAGCACGCTGTGCACCAGGCCCGGCTGCTCGCCGATGGCGACAATCAGGGCGAATACAGGGCCGAAGAAGAGGGCGCTGGCCAGCAGCAGAAGCCGCCACTCGGCACGCACGGCCCGCGGAAATGCCGACAAAAGGGCCACTGCGGCGCGATCCAGGGCGTTGCTGCCGCTCTCCCGCCGATAGAGCAAGGCGTGCCCACGGTTGGCCAGGGCGTCCAGGCGGCCGACCAGGTCGGCACTGTAGCGGCGGTGGCGCGCCTCCGCCAGGCGCTGGCAGATGCGCCGATAGTGCACCGGGAAGTCGGCGATCTCGGGGTCTTCCCGGCCGGCCTCCATGTCGCCGATCAGCTCCTGCAGTCGGCGGGCCTCGGGTTCGACCAGGCGCAGGAAGTGGTCCTGGTTCATCGCCGCCCCAGGAGCCAGCGGGCCATGCCCTGCAGGCGCTCGACCCGTCGTTTGGGTTCGCAATCCAGCGCTGGTGCCGCAAGGTCGGCCAGCTCCTGGCAGCGCGCGTCCGTCCAGCCGGTGCTGCGTTCGGCGAAGGCGATGATCGCCCGCTGTTCGTTCACCGTCAGGGGCACGCCAGGCGGCACGGGGGGCCAGCTGGGCAGCGGCGGCAGCGGTTGGCGTCGGCGTCGATGAATGACAACCGTGCCCGCAGCCATGTCGCCCAGCCGACGGAAGTTTCGATCGGCGACCATGCAGAGGAAACCGACCACGTAGACCGCCGGCAGAAAGTCCGCCGCCCGCAACAGGTTGCGCAGCACGGAGGCTGGTGCTGCCACTGGGGTGCCGTCGGCGTGAACGACCGCGATGCCGAGCGCCATCTTGCCGGGCGTGGCGCCGTTGGCCATCAGCTCGAATGCGACCGGGTAGAACCACTCCACGGCGAAGATGGCCATGTAGAGCAACCCTTCGCCGCTGGAGCCCAGGCTGTCCGACGCCATCGCCAGCGCCACGTAGACCGCCATGCGAACCAGCTGGTCGATGCTCCAGGCCAGCGCGCGCACGATCGGGCCGGCGACCGGCAGGGCGATGTCGACGCCTTCGGGTGTCTCGATGGTGCGGAAGGAGTCCAGCGGTGGCCGTGGGGTTTGAGCGTTCATGGCCCTACCAGGCCCACGATTCGGCGGCCGCGCCGCCATGGGGATCCGGCCGCATGACCACCACCTTGGTGTCGGCGATGAAGTCGTGCAGGCAGCGCCGCTGTTGGCCGAAGATCACCAGCGGATCGGCCAACTGCACCAGGGTGCCCACGATCGGCACCAGGCCGATCAGGCCCATCACGCCGATGCGCAGCAGGACCAGCCGGGTCAGGCCCGCCTGGGTGCCATCGTTGCGCACGATGCGAATTCGCAGCGCTCGTTTGCCGATGGTCTGGCCGTAGCGGGCCAGCAGCAACAGGTCGAAGAGGGCCACGCCGATCCAGGCCAGGGCCACGAAGATGGCGGCCGCGTCGTGGGAGATCAGCACCGGCAGGGTGAGCGGAACGCCCAGGGTGAGCCCATCGATCAGGGCCGCTGCGAAGCGGCTGATGCGCCGCGCCGCGATCTGGTCGAGGGGATCGACCACCTCGCCCACCTCGGCGAGCGGCGGCGCGTAGGGGTTGAACGCGGCTTCCATGAACTCAGGGCGCAGGCAGGTCGGGCACGACCAGTTTTTGGATGGCGGTGCCGGTGTGGCTGCCCACCTCGACTTGATCCCCGGACGTCGCCGACTTGCGCACGTAGACCGTGTAGGGCTCCGGATCACACTTGCATTGGGCGGTGATGTACGGCTTGCCGGTCTTGGGGTTCTTGGTGTTCAGGTACCAGGTATCCACCTCGTAGACGTCGATCTCATCGCCGGACTGCAGAATGATGGCCTCCCCCAGTCCATCGCAGTCGTGCAAGCTCTTTCCGGCGCCCGCGCAGGCGCCGATCTGCATGGCCATCCAGCCACCGCCCAGGGACAGGTAGCCATGGGCCAGCTCCACCGGATCGATGTCGCCCAGAGGACCGGCGCAGGCGGCCTGGTCGAACTCCTTGTTGTGGCCATTCAGCTTGCAGGATTCCAGGGGTGGCGGCACGTACTGGACGCTGCCGGGTCTGCCGACGCCGAGCAGCTTGCCCTTTCGGTACAGAGCGACGGCGTCGATGTCGGCGCCAGGCCCAGTGCCGGCGCAGGTCTTCGTATCGTCGTAGATCGCCACCCACGACCAGGTCTTGGGCGTTGGCGCCACATCGAGTGGACCCGCATCCGCGCCCGAGCCATCGCCCGATGCCGTCGATCCATCGCCGCTGCCATCGCCGCCGGCGTCCGTTGCGCCGGCGTCCGTGGGCGTCACCGCCACATAGGCGTCGGCGTCGTATTTATCTTCGCAAGTAGCCGCCAGGCCGCTCTGCCCGGCGACCGCCGTCTCGACACAGAACTGGTTGGGCTCGCAGGCCTTCATCAGCGCCCAGGTGGCCGTGGACGGGTCGCAGAATACGGCCGTGGGCAGGGCGGGCGAAAACGCCGGATCGTGCCAGCAGGCCTGCTTGTTGGTCGCCACCGTGCACATCGTGCCGGGCGCACCGCCGGTGAAGTGGCCGGGGCCGATGCTGGTCTGGGCGCTGGTGCCGCATGCCAATGGCGTCAGCGGCAGCAGGAAGAGAACAAGCGCGATGCAATCGGTTCTTCGAAGGGCCATGGAACCGCCTCCCAATCCGTCGCGAAGGCCGCCGACCAGGGCCCGGCATCTGGAGCCCGTGGCGGGCGCGCAAGGTACCACAGTCGCGACCCGGTCGCCTCCGAGCGGTACCTGCTTGACGGCAACGGAACGCGATCGCCAGGATGAGGAGTCATACCGGAGGTCCACATGGCAAACCAACGCTCTCGTCCGTCCCGTCCTTCTCCCTTCCGCATGATGAGCTGGGGGCTGGTGGCGCTGGCCGCTGTCGTCCTGGACACGTCGACGGCTTCGGCCAAGACGCCCGGCACGCTGGCGGTGCAGGGCGCGATGCGCGCCGCGGTCGGTGGCGCCGCCGCCGATGGGGACTACCAGATCACGTTCGCCCTGTACGCGGCCAAGAGTGGCGGCGTGGCGACCTGGGCCGAGGTGCCCACCAAGGTCTCGGTCAAGGGCGGATTGTTCAACCACGTACTGGGCACCCAGAAGCCCATCGCCGCGGCGACCCTGGCCAAGCTGGACAGCGTCTGGCTGGGCATGGCCGTGGGCGCTGACCCGGAGCTGCCACGGGTGCAATTGCACGCCGTCGCCTTCGCGCTCCAGGCGGCTGAGGCGGCCGGTCTGTCATGTTCGGGCTGCGTGACCAGCGACGCGATCAAAGCTGGCACCATCTCGGCGGCCAAGGTTGGCTTCACCTACGCCGGCGCCAAGACCAAGGGCGGTCCGGCTGACCTCGCTCTCGACGTCAAGTGCACCGGCTGCATCGGACTGGCGGAGATCAAGTTCGACGGCGACCTGGACCTGGGCGGCAACGCCATCAAGGCCAAGAAGATCACCGCCCAGGATGTGACCGCCGGCAGCGTCAGCGCCCAGACCTTCCTGGGCGATGGCAGCAAGCTCACCGGTATCAAGATCCCCAGCGGCCAGTGCAAGAACGCTGGCGAGGTGGTCAAGGGCATCGCCGCCGATGGCACCTTCATCTGCGCCAAGTCCATGGACCCCAGCGCCCTGCCAGCGGATGGCCTCAACGAGATCTCCAACGACCTGCTGACCAACCAGTTCGTCGATTCCAGCGCCAGCGGCAAGGCGCCCATCAACATCCCAGATAACAACCCCACCGGCATCGGCGATGAGCTCGTCTTCCCCGACGTCGGCCTGGCCCAGAAGCTCACGGTCTCGGTACACATCACCAACAGCGACATGAAGTCGGTCGAAGTGCGTCTCTTCGATCCCAACAACGTCAAGTACATCCTGTACAACAAGAACGGCCCCGGCACCGTGCTCAAGTCCACCTGGCCGACCCCGTCCAAGACGCTCAGCGGCGACCTGACCACCTGGGTTGGCAAGAACCCCAAGGGCAAATGGCGCCTCGTCGTCATCGACACCGCGTTCAAGAACAACGGCGTCGACGGCCGAATCGAGAGCTGGAATGTGTCGATTCAGACCCTGTCCAGCAAGAAGGTCGCCAGCACCGGCTTGCTCATCACCGAGGGCGGGCTGCGTCTCAAACAGGCCGACAAGCACCCCACAACTTGCACCCCGGCCAACTTCGGCTACCTCTACGCCAACACCAAAGCCAACGCGCTGTACGTCTGCAACGGCAAGGAGTTCTACCCCATCTCCCTGGTCCCGGTGGGCACCCAGAGCAATCCCGGCCAGTCGTGCAAGGACATCCTGACCAAGGCGCCCTCATCCACCGATGGCGTCTACTGGATCACCGGCACGGGGCTGGGCGAGTTCCAGGTCTACTGCGACATGACCACCGACGGCGGCGGCTGGACCCACGTGCGCACCGTGGCGCCCAACGACGGCAACTCGGTGGGCTATAACAACCAGAAGTTCTGGACCACCAACGCCCCCTACGGCGCTTTCGGCAAGCGCTTCTCGAACGACTACAAGAGCGAGGCCGACTATCGAGTGCCCGGCACCGAGCTGATGATCCAGTCGGTCGGCACGGGCGCCAACGGCGCCATCCTGGGCTGGCGGCGATGGGCCATGCTCAACAATCAGCCGCGTACGCTCGACAGCTTCTTCTCCACCGGCATCGTGAGCGTGCACGGCACCGACAAGTGCGAGACCGGCGGTTCGATCAAGAAGGTGGTCGGCAAGACCAGCAGCTGGGATGACATCATCCGCCAGGGCAACTGCCTCTACGCCGACGTCAACCCCAGCAGCAGCGGCCACGGCGACACGATCCGGCTCACCACCATCCCCTACAACAGCAGCGACAACAACATGGCGGGCTTCGCCTCCTGCATCGACTGCGGCGCCCCTTGGCAGGGCAGCCAGCCCTACATGGGTCTGGATCGCGCCGGCTGCAACAAGAGCGGCTGCCACTACAACAAGATCTGCCGCATGCCCGGCCCGCCGGCGGCGGATTGCAAGGGCAAGTACTGCACCAGCACGTACAGCAAGACGTCCTGCGGCATGAACTGGAACAGTCGGTTCTTCGTGCGTTAGGTCGCGCCCGTACCTTCGCTGCCCGCTGCACACCCCTGGTGGTGTAACGCCCCACGGGCGGCTGCGTCCTGATCTGCAGTGAAACTCGCCCGGCCACGGCGAGTCTGCGGATGAAGACGATGTTCCAACACCTGCCACGCCTGTTCCTTGCCGCGACGCTGCTCGTCGCCTGCGGCGATCCTGAGAAACCCGTGGAGGCGGTGGATGCCGCCGCCCAAGATCAGCTCGGCCAGACCGATGTAGACACGGTCTCGGCGCCTGATACGGGCCCGCCCGAATGCACCCTCAGCGCCGATTGCGCCGGCAAGGTCACCCTCTCCGGTCCCTGCGAGGTGCCCGTCTGCGTGGCCTCGGAGCGCCGATGCGAAGTGGCGTCGTTGGCCGACAACACCCCCTGCGACGATGGCAGCGGTTGCACCACGGGCGAGCTTTGCACCGCCGGTGCGTGCGGCGGCGGCAAGATCGTGGACTGCGACGATGGCGACGTCTGTACCCAGGACACCTGCGACCCGAGCGGCGGCTGCGCTCATGCGCCGGTGAAGACACCCGTACCCTGCGATGATGACTACGCCTGCACCAGCGACGATGCCTGCGCCGATGGCAAGTGCGTCGGCAAGACCGTGGTCTGCGATGACAACAACCCCTGCACCGATGACGACTGTAATCCGCTGACCGGTTGCACACACAAGGCCAACGCCGCCCCCTGCGACGATGGCAGCGCCTGCAGCCTCAACGACGCCTGCCTCGCAGGAGCCTGCGTGGGCGGTTCAGCGCCCGTTTGCGATGACAGCAACGGCTGCACGGACGACAGTTGCGACCCGAAAAAAGGCTGCGTCTCCTTGCCCTCCAAGGCCACCTGCGACGACGGCGACGGCTGCACAGGTGCCGATGCCTGTAGTGGCGGCAAGTGCGTCGGCGGCAACAGCACCTGCCAATGCCAGACAGACACCGATTGTGTGGCCTTCGAAGATGGCGACCTGTGCAACGGCACCCTGTACTGCGACAAGAGCGCAGCGCCTTTTGCCTGCAAGGTGGCGCCCAAATCGACCGTGACCTGCATCCCCTCATCCAATGACTGCCAGGTGGTCACCTGCGTGGCCAAGTCGGGCAAGTGCACACCCTCCGCGGTCACCGATGGCAAGCCGTGCGCGGACGGGGACTTCTGCACCACTGGCGATGCCTGCAAGACCGGCCAGTGCAAGGGCGCGGCGGCGGCGAAGTGCGACGACGGCCAGTCCTGCACGACCGATGGCTGCGAGCCCAAGGTCGGCTGCATCCACCTGGCCGCCAGCGGGCCGTGCGACGACGGGCAGGCGTGCACCATCGGCGACGTCTGCGACGGCGGCTTCTGCAAACCCGGCAAGGGCAAGAGCTGCAACGACGCCAATCCGTGCACCAACGACGCCTGCGTCCAGGGCAAGTGCAAGTCCACGCCCAACGTGGCCGCTTGCGACGATGGCGTCGCGTGTACCAAGGCGGACATCTGCGCTGGCGGCACCTGCGGCGGCAAACCCGACAAAGCCACATGTGACGATGGCGACAAGTGCACCGACGACGCCTGCGACGGGGCCCAGGGCTGCCTGAACGTCGCCAACGGCAGCTGCGGCCCCTGCCAGGGCATCCAATGCCTGCCCTGCGCCAGCCAGAAGCCTTGCAAGAAGTCGGGCAAGCTGGTCCCCGGCACCTGCTGTGCCTTGGGTGATCCGCTGCAATACCTGGGCAAGGGCGCCGGCGACGAAGTGGTCGATCTCGAGGTGGACGGCGAGTACGCCTACCTCTGCGGCGGCTTCGGCGTGCGCGTGGTCAAGATCACCAACCCGACCCAGCCCGGCTCTCCCGCCAGCGCCACGCAGCGTTGCCAGCGCGTCGGCATCGGCCCGACCCTGGCCAATGGCGACCGCGTGGTCTACCTCGCCCACCACGGCGATACCTGGGTCACCACGCCCTTCCTCAAGACCTTTCACCGGACCACGGCCGGCGCCATGTCCCCGGTGCACACCATCTATGACGACAAGATCCTGTTCGAGGGCGTGCGCTATCACAAGGGGCATGTCTGGGTGGCGACTCACGGCGGCGGGGTGCGGATCTACGCCGCAGACGCAAAGGGAAAACCGAGCTACCTGAAGACGATCGGCGGCTTCACCAACGCCTGGAAGATCGAGATGCAAGGCGACCGGGCATGGGTGGCCGACGGCGAAGGTGGGCTGCGCGTGGTCGACGTAGCCAGCCCCAAGACAGCCGCCATCGTGCAGAGCCTCAAGACGACCGCGCTGGCCCGCGATGTGGACAAAAACAAGGCCCGGGTCTACACGGCCCTCGGCGGCGGCGGTGTCGACGTCTTCAACCGCGTCGCCAACGGCAAGCTGAACTTCGCCTTCAACGTGCCGCCCCTGGGCTCGACGCAGGCCGTCTCGGTCGATGGCGGTCTGCTGGCCGTGGCCAATTGGAGCCACGTGGCCGTGTACGACTCGGCCACGCTGCAGCTGCTGGGCACCGAGAAGGTCAAGCTCTACCCGCAGTTCGAGCAGGACTTTGGCGTCTTCACCAGCAAGGGCATCGTCTATACCGGCGAATGGGAAGGCCTGCACACCCTGCAGTTCAAGCCCGGCTTCGTGGCGCCGGACCTGTGGGTCAAGGAGGAGCTGGTCAGCTTCCCGCCCACCAAAGGCGCGACCAAGGCGGTGCTGGTCCATAACCGGGGGCTGGTGGACCTGGAGATCAGCAAGATCCAGCCCGCCGACCCGGCCCAGTTCAGCGTCAAGCCGGACAAGCTGGTGGTCAAACCGGGCAAGGCCGGCGTCGTCGAGGTGACCTTCAACGGCGGCGGCGCGGGCGACTTCAACATCAACAGCTCGCTGTGGATGTATACCAACGACCCCGACTCGGGGCAGAGCCCCTTCAAGCTGATGCTCATCGTGAGCAAGCAAGCCGGCTCGCTCAATGTGGGCGATCCGCTGCCGAAGTCGTTCGGCTTCCTCGACCCCAAGGGCGCAGGCCAGCTGTCGGGGTTGAAGGGGAATGTGGTCATCCTGGCCTATTTCGCCTTGTTCTGACCCATCTGCGGTCTGGAGTTATCAGACCTCGAAACATCGGTATGGCAGAAGTACAAGGGCAAGGGCGTGCTGGTCTACGGCCTGCACGGCGGCGAGCCGCCCAAGCTGCTCAACGACTTCAAGCAGCAGACGGGCGTGACCTATCCGATCCTCGGCGACGGCGGCACCACCTGGAAGTTCGCCTGGCCGCCCGGCACCGGCTACCCCTATCCGCGCGACGTGGTCATCGACAAGAAGGGCGTCGTGCGCTCCATCAAGACCTCGTTCAGCACGGAGCAGATCCTCCAGGAGGTCCAGGCGCTGCTCAAGGAGTAGCGGCGCCGGATTCGCCATGCGCCTACCTCACCTTGTCACGCTGGCCATCGTCTCGCTGTGTGCCCTCCCCTCCCTCGGGTGCACGGCGAGCGATGGCCACGACCCGGTCGATCTACCGCCCTGCGACATTGCGCCGCCGCCGGCCGATTGGACGTATCCGTTGGGGCCCTACGGCAAGAAGGTTGGCGAGCGCTTCGCCGACTTCGAGCTCAACGATTGCGACGGCAAGTCGGTCCGTTTCGGCGACATCCTCGGCGACGCCTCGGTGGTCCTGTTCAACGTCGGCGCGGGCTGGTGCAAACCCTGCCTGGACGAGGCGGAGATCCTCGAGTCCCAGGTCTATCGTCCGCACTGCGCTTCTGGCTTGCGCGTGGTCCAGGTGCTCAAATCCGACGACGACGACGGGCCCGCCACCACGACGTTCTGCAGCAAGTGGCGGGATCGCTGGGGCATGACCTTCCCCGTGCTCATCGATCCGTTGTTCGAGACCAGCCGATACGTCGACGCGTCGGGGTTTCCACTGAACATGCTCGTGGACCACACCGGTGTGATCCGATACGTACATACCGGTGATGTGCCCTCCGATCTCAACCAGCGCATCGGTGAGCTGCTCGCGCCATGAGATTTCGCCTGCTGGTCGCCGGGCTGCTGGCGGCCGCCCTGACCGTGCCCGCCGCGCCCTGCCTCGCCACGCCCGCGCTCGCCGCCAGGCCGCCGGACCTGACCTGGTATGTCTTCTTTGCGACCTGGTGTTCACCATGCCGGTTGGAGCTTGCGGCGGCACAGGTCATCTACGAGCGTTATCGTAGCCGCGGCCTGGAGCTGGTCGCCGTATCTGAGGACGGGCCTGCCTCGGCGGGCGAGATCCCCGCCTTCCTGCGCCGGTACGGCGTCACCGGCAGGTGGCTACGCGATGGCGAGTCGCGCCTGCTGACCCGCTACCATCCGGCGGCGAGCGTGCCGTTTTCGGTGCTGGTGGACGCCCGCGGCGCCGTGGTGCTGGCCCGTGCGGGCTACGAACCGGGCGATGAGCGCCTGTTCGAGGCAGCCATCGTGGCGGCCCTGCCGGCAACAGCTACGGTCACGAATGCCCAGTCCCCAGGCAAGGGCGCGCACATCGTCCGGGAGGCGCCCGGTCCCTCACATACCGCATCGATTCAGTCGGTGGGCGTGGCGCGGAGCAGCCGCTTCGACGCCGTGGCCAGCCGCGACAGCCGCCTGCTGGGGGCCGTCGGACGCCTGGAGGGTGCGCTGAGACGAGGCGCCTGGACCGCAGGAGTGCGGGCCGATGGCGCCTGGCTGGACGATGAAGTCGATGGCCTGGGCCGTGACCTCCGCCTGGAGCGGGCGTTCCTGTCCGCTGACTGGGAGCGCGTGCAACTGCGCCTGGGAGACGGCCATGTAGCCTTCGGACAAGGACTGACCCTGTCCATGCGGCGCATCGACGCCCTCGGGGCCGACATCGCCCTGCGCGGCGCCCGGGTCGAGGTGGGCGACGAGGACCTGCGATTTCGGGCCCTGGGCGGGCTGGCCAACTCGCAGAACCTGGACCCCATCGCCTGGGCCGTGCGTCAGGACGCAGACGACCGACTCGGCGGCGTCGAGCTGCTCTGGCGGCCGGTGCAGACGCTGACCATCGCGCCATACGGCCTGTGGCTGAGCGCCCCGGGCGCTGCGCCCGACGGCGCCGATATCAGCTGGATGCTCGGCGGCGCCAGCGCCACCTGGCAGCACAAGGGCAGCCGAGCGGCGATCGAAGCCGCGGGGGGGCGAGAGCGCGGACTGCAGGCAGAGGATCGGCAGCCCTGGGCGGTATTTGGCCGACTGGGTCAGGACATCGGCGCCGCCACATGGCTGCTGGAAGCGCGAGCTGCCCGGCACTGGCAGATCGGGCGGGCCCATGCCCACCTGCGCTACCACGAGCCGCCGAGTCTGGAGCGGGACGACCAGGTCGTGCCCGGCGACCGCGACGTACTCGGCGGGCGGGCGCGCCTGGAGTGGCGGCTGGACGGGCGCACCGTGCTGCACGCCAACGCGATGCATTATCGGTTTGCGACCGACGGCTCCGAGCCGATCCGAGGCGGCGACGCCAGCCACGTCTTCGGCGGCTTCGAAAAGCGCTTCAGTTCGCGAGACAGCGTCGCTCTCGGCGGCGGCTGGCGTGTGGAGCGCAAGCCCGGCGGAGTCAGCGGCGGCGGACTCTGGCACGTGGACGTGGACCTCTCCCTGGGCCTGCCGGGCACCTGGTCCTTGACCGGCAAGTGGAATCACCGCAGCGAGGAGGCCCTGCGCTTCGCCGGGCTGGAACCCTTCGTGCGCGGATTGGGCGTGCTGGGCGTGGCATTTCGTCGACGCTATGTGCTGTCGCTGCTGTACGGCTACTCGAGCGAGGTGCGGGTCCGGCCATTCCACTACCCGGCCGTGGAGGCGCGCCTGGTCCTGCCCCGCGGCGGCGAGCTGCGTGTGCTCGGCGGGCGCCTTTCGGGGGGACGAGTTTGCGCGTCGGGCGCCTGCCGCAGTCTGCCGCCATTCGAGGGCGCGCGGCTGGATGCGGTCCTGAGATTCTGAACCCAAGCACCGTCGTCAACTCGCCCGCCGCCCCTGCCCCTGCCGCAATCGATCTGGTAGCTTCGGCGCGCCCATGCAGGACGGGCGAACGTGGGAGGCGGCACATGGGCATCGGGGGCGTACGGGCGCTACGGATTGCAGGCTGGCTGGCCCTGTTGCTGCCGGCCGTATCGCTGGCTGCGGGTCCGCCAGCGGACCGCCCACTGGTGGCCGATGATGGGCGGGTCAAGCGGGTCATCGTGCCCGAGATGCAGCCCCTCATCGAGGCCATGTTGCCCATCGGCAAGGTCGGAGCGCTGCCCGATGGGGCCCTCATCAAGGCCGTGGAGCTCAAGGCTGAGCGGGTCGAGATCAAGGTCCTGTTTCCCGATCGCAGCATCGGTATCTTCGCCCTGGTGGCGCCCACCGGTCGGCCTGGGGCCGACGACCCGGTGCACTTCGTCCTGCGCGCCCAGGAGGTGCCACCCGGTCTGGCGGTCGCCCGTCGGATGGTGCTGGAGGCGGCGCTGAAGCAGCTGGTGATCGCCGGTGAGCAGGGATTCCAGTGGCGCGAGGTGCGCGCAAAGATCACCCTGGCCCGGCCCGACCCCAAACTGCGCAAGAAGCTCGACGAGGCCACGGCCAGGCTCGCCAACGACGGCCCCAACGCGCTGTCGGCGGCGCGCGAGATCGCCGACCACTGGCCCGCCGAGGCGGCCGGGCTCTTCGCCGCCTGGGACATCGGCGTGCTGCTGATGGCCGCCGGCGACAAGGAGCGGGCGCTGCCCTACTTCGACCGGATCCTGGACCGATTCCAGTCGGCGTTGAACAACAGCCGGGTGCCAGCGGCGGTGTGGTCGCGCGCGGCTGCGGCCAACTTCCTGCGCCGCGGCAAGGCGGCCGGCGACAAGGTCCTGGCCGGCTGTGTCGACCAGGCCAGCGATGGGCCCGGCGATTGTCAGCCCTGGGAACTCGCACGGGTCGCCGAGCTACAAGGCGACGACAAGACGGCGGTGGGCTACATGGACGCCGCGTTGGGCGACGGCGCCAAGGCCAAGCTCGACAACCTGAACAGCCGCATCGCGCTGGCCATGCGCAACAACGACGCCGCGGCGGAGTTGCAGTGGGCCAAGGTGGCCGTAGAGCGCCACCCCGAGCAGCCCGAAGCCCTGCAGGCGCTGGGCGGCGCGCTGTTTCGGCAGAAGCGCTTCGAAGAGGCGGTGCGCATCTACGAGAAGCTCTTCGCGCTGGCGCCGAATCGACCCGGCGTGCTGGGCCATCTCAGCGGCGCCTTCAACCGCCTGGGGGGCGAGGCGCGCACCGGCAAGCGCCCGCCGGAGGGCTACGAGGCGCTGGTCGACGAGATGGCTCGTCGGGCGGAGCAGGGCGATGTGCTGGGCCGCTTCCTGCAGGCCGTGGACCGTTTCTACGGCGGAGACTTCGACGCCGCCATCGAACAATTCGCCGCCCTGGAAGAGCCCCTTGGCCACGAGGCGCGGGTGTTCATCTACGGCGCCATGGCCAATCACTGGCTGGGCAACAAGGAGGAGGCGGCGCGCCTGTCCAAGCGCGCCGTGGAGGTCGGCCCATCCGACCCGGACGTGTACTACTGCCGCTCGCACATCGTGCGTCGAACGGACGCCGCGGCAGCGGTCGCGGACCTGAAGCGCTATGTGGCCCTGGCGGAAGGGCCTGGCGCCATCCGATTCGATGACAAGACCGATCGCATCCGGCAGGAGATCGCGCTGCTCGAGCAGGGCAAGATGCCGCCGGATTGGGATCGACCCGGCGGCCCCGTGGGCGGCCGGCATACGCGCATGGCCATCGCGGCGGCGTTCGGACTGCTGCTCGCGGGCGCCGTGGCCTGGTGGGTCAGGCGCCGCCGCCGATCCGCGTGAAGGCGGCGACCCCGCCTCGCTCCCGTGCCCGAGCTACTTGCCACACAACGGTGCAGGGGGCTTCAGGGTGCGGATTCGAGCGTTGTTGCTGTCGCCCAGCAGCAGGCTGCCATCCTTCAACATGGTCAGCCCCCATAGCGAGTTGAAGCGGACGTCTGCGCCCTTGCCCTCTGCGAAGCTCGCCGCCGGTTGCCCGGCCAGCGTGTCGACGCGTTTTCCATCGGCGCTGATCCGACGGACCATCGGCCTGTTCGACTGGGCGAAGTAGATGGCGCCATCGGCGCCCACGTCGATCGCTGACGGCCGGTCGAGGCGAGCCGTGGCCAGCGGACCATCCACGGTCTCCTCCACGCCATCGCCGACCAGGGTGGTCACCTTGCCGTCGGGCGCCACCTTGCGAATCCGATGGTTGGAGATATCCACCACCAGGATCGCTCCCTTGCTGTCGACGACGACATCGACGGGCAGGCGGAACATGGCCTCGGAGCCCTTGCCGTCAGCGAAACCCACGCCCACCGCGCTGGGCCATCCCTTGCCCGAGCCAGCGATCGTGCTCACCGTACCATCCGCGGTGACCCGCCGGATGTTGTAGTTGTAGCTGTCGGCCACCACGAAGCCGCCGGCCGGGTGCGTGGCGAAGCCCAGGGGCCAGGCGAACCTGGCGGCCTTGCCCTTGGCATCCACGTTGCCCGCTGAGCCTGCGCCAACCACGGTGGTGACCGTGCCGTCGGCGTCGATTCGACGGATGGCGTGGCCGTAGTAGCCGATCATGTACAGCACGCCCTTGGCATCGATGGCGAGTTTGCGCGGGTCCTTGAACGAGGCCGCGGCGCCCTTGCCATCCACCACCTCGTACTTGCCGCTGCCCGCCAGCGTGGTGACCTGTCCCTTGTGGATCTTGCGGATCTTCTCGGCCCCCGTATCCGCCACGTAGACCGCACCGTCGGCCCCCTGGACGGCGTCGATCGGGCGGATGAACCTGGCCTTGTCGAGCGGGCCGTCGACGCTGCCCGGCGCGTTGCCCGCCCAGGTGCTCACGGTGCCATCGGGCAGGACCTTGCGGATGGTGTGGTTGCTCGTGTCCCCGACAAGGACCACGCCCTGCTTGTTGAGGGCGATCCCGCGCGGCCGCAGGAAGCTCGCTGCCTTGCCCTTGCCGTCTGCGCTGCCCGGGGTGCCCCCCGCCAGGGTGGTGACGGTGCCGTCCAGGGCCATGCGTCGCACCGCGTTGCCGCTGTTGCTGGTGAACCACACGGCGCCCTTTGGGCCCAGGGCCAGGGCGCTGGGTCGCAGGAGCTTCGCCGCGCCGCCCTTGCCGTCCAGCAGGCCCGCGGTGCTGCTTCCGGCGACGGTGCTCACGATGCCATCGATGCCGATCCTGCGAATCCGGTGGTTGTTGTAGTCGGCGACCCAGACCACGCCCTTGCCGTCCACCGCGATGCCGCTGGGCGTGTTGAACTTCGCGCTGGCAGCCGGCCCGTCCTGGAAGCCCTGGCCGGACGCGCCGGCGACGGTGACCACGTGGCCATCCGGGTTGACCCGACGGACCATGTCTTCGACCTGGTCGGTGAAGTAGACGTTCCCCTTCGGGCCGACGGCGATCCCGTGGGGTCGATCGACGCCGGCGTTCACCCCGTACCCGTCCGCGACCCCGGCGGCGCCATTGCCCGCCAGGGTAGTGACCTGCCCGTTCGTGTCGAGCACACGAATCCGGCGGTTGTTCTTGTCGGCGATGTAGACGTTGCCTTTGCCGTCCAGGGCGACGCCGCGCGGGCTCTGGAGGCGCGCCTTGTTGGCCGGGCCGTCCTGGTAGCCGCCGCCGGCGGCGCCGACCAGCGTGCTGACCACACCGTCGGGCGTGATTTTGCGGATGGCGTGGTTGAACCCGTCGGCCACCAGCAGGTCGCCCTTGGTGTCGAAGACCAGGCCAAAGGGCTGGTTGAACGCAGCGATGGCGACCTTGCCATCCGTGTTTCCAGGCCCAGCCCCGGCGAGGGTGCCGGAGAACCAGCTGGGATCCATCTTGCACTTGCCGTCCAGGCAGGCGTTGGCGGTGCACTTGTCGCCATCATCGCATTTGATGGCGATGGGCAGGTGGGCGCAAGCACCGAGCACCACGCCGCAGCTGTCCGCCGTGCAGACATTGCCGTCATCGCAGCTCTTGGCGGGGCCGGCGACGCACGCGCCCGCCTTGCACGCGTCCTTGGTCGTGCACGGGTTGCCGTCGTCGCAAGCGCCGGTCACCGCGGCGTGGCTGCACCCCTTGGCCTTGTCGCAGGCGTCCTTGGTGCAGGCGTTGCCGTCGTCGCATTGTGTCGATGGTGGCGTGAGCTTGCGAATCCGCTTGTTGCCCGTATCCACCACCAGGATCGAGCCATCGGGCAGCAGGGCCAGCCCCCTCGGTGCCCGCAATCTCGCCGCCAACCCCTTGCCATCGACCCAGCCGGTCGTCGAACCCACCAGGGTCGTGACCCCGGCGCTCGGCCCGGCCAATGTGACCAGGCGCACCGTATGCGCCGCCCGGTCGCTCACCACCAGGCGCCCCTGCCCATCGACGACCACGTCCCATGGGCGCATGAAGCGGGCCTTCGCCAGCGGTCCGTCGACGTGCGCCAACTCACCGCCCACCAGCGTCGTCACCGTGCCGTCGGCGCTGATCCGGCGCAGGCGTGAGTTGCCATATTCAACTACGATTACACGGCTTTGGGCGTCTATCGCCAGGCCGGCCGGGAGGTTGAAGCTGGCTGCGCTGCCCTTGCCGTCCGACTTGCCCGCCTTGGCGCCGCCAGCGAACGTGCTCACGTTGCCGCTCGGTGTGACCTTGCGAACGCGGTGATTGCTGAAGTCGGCCACGTAGAGATCACCTTTGGCGCCGACCACGAGACCGGCGGGCCCGTTGAATTTCGCCGCGCTGCCTTTGCCGTCGGCGAATCCCTGGCTGCTGCCGGCGAATGGGCTGACCGCGCCGTCGAGCCCGACCTTGCGAACCTGGTGATTGCCGCCGTCGGAACAGAGCAGGGCGTCCTTGCCATTGTACGCCAGGTGAGTTGGCGACTTGAAGCGGGCGTGCACGCCTTGTCCATCGACGAGCCCCTCGATGCCGCCGGCGAGGGTGGTCACCGTGCCGTCCGACTCGACTTGTCGGATTCGATTGGACTGGGCTTCAGCGACGTAGAACGTACTGCCGACTACGGCGCCACCGCGCGGATTGACGAAGCCTGCGGTCGGGCCTTTGCCATCGACGGAGCTCCGATGCCAGCCGCCGGCGACCGTCGAGACGACACCGCTCACGCTGAGTTTTCGAACCGCATAGGCGGCGGTATCGGCCAGCCACACGTTGCCGCTCGGGTCCACCGCCAGGCCGTAGACGCTGCCCAGCCGGGCGAAGGTCGAGGGGCCGTCCAGGTAGCCCTTGACGGTGCCCGCGAGCGTCGAGACCACACCTGTCTTGTTGATCCGGCGCAACTTCCTGTTGTTCTGGTCGTAGACCACCAGGTTGCCGCTGGCATCCAGGTCGATCGCTGTGGGCCAGTCGAACTTCGCTTGGGTGCCCGGGCCATCGGCGAAACCCTTGGTGCCGCTGCCGGCGAACGTGTTGGTGGTACCATCGGTGGCGATTCGGCGAATCCGGTTGTTCATCGACCCGGTCACGAAGACGACGCCGTCGGGCGCGACGACGATGTCCCTCGGGCCGCCGAGCGCGGCGGCTTTGCCCTTGCCTTCGGCATAGCCCAGGCTGCCTTTGCCGGCCAGCGTCGTGACCTGGCCATCCGGCGCCACCTTGCGAATCGAGTGATTGAGCAGGTCGGCGACGATCACGTTGCCGCCGGAGTCCACATCGAGCGCCCACGGCGCCTTGAAACGAGCCACGTTGCCCGCTCCGTCGACGAATCCGCCGACCCCTGAACCCGCCAGGGTCGTGACCACGCCGTCGGGGGTCATCTTTCGGATCCTGCTGGCGGTGGAATCCGCGATGTAGACGAGACCCTGCGGGCCGACCGAGACGCCGACCGGGTAGACGAAGCCTGCCTCCTTGCCGGTACCGTCGGCGTGGCCGTTGTGGCCGCCGGCGATGGTCGTCACGGTGCCGTCCGCGGTCATCTTGCGTATCGCCGCGTTGCCACCGTCGGCGATGTAGAAGCTGCCATCAGGCGCCCGGTCGATGCTGAACAGGTCGCTGAAACCGGCGGCGCCCCCCTTGCCGTCGGCGAGTCCGTGGCCATGCCCGGCCACGGTCGTCAACGTCCAGCGGTCGTCATGCGCGCAGCCGCCGCCAAGACAGACCGAGGTGGTGCACGCCTCGCCGTCGTCGCAGCCGTCGCCGATGGCCATCTGGCTGGAGCTGCAGGCGCCCGTGGCGAGATCGCAGGCGTCAGCCGTGCATGGTTTGCCGTCGCCGCAGTCCTTGGCGGTGCTTGTGCACTGGCCCGCCTTGCAGGCGTCCTTCACCGTGCACGGATTGCCGTCGTTGCACGGCGCAGTCGCCCCGGCATGGTTGCAGCCGTTGGCCGGGTCGCAGGAATCGTTGGTGCAGCCCTCGCCGTCGTCGCAGACGCTCTCGGGCGGGGAGATGAAGCGAATGGCAGCCGCGCTGGGCTCGGAGAAGTAGATGATCCCGCCGGGCCCAAAGGCGAGATCGCGGGGCTGGCGCATCAGGGCGCTGCCGCCGTGGCCGTCGAGGTAGCCGTTGCCCACCCCTGCGATCGTGGTGATGCTGCCATCCGTCGCAATCCTGCGGATGCTCTTGCCCTGGCTCTCGGAGACGAAGAGCACTCCCTTGGCGCCCACCAGCAGGCCCCATGCGTTCTGCAGCTGCGCCACCCCGGCGGGTCCGTCCAGGGTGCCGCTGACACCGGTGCCGGCGACGGTGCTGACCACGCCGCCGACGCTGATCCGGCGGATGCGCCGATTGGGCCGATCGGAGACGAAGACGTTGCCGGCGCCGTCCACGTCGATACCCGACGGGTAGCCGAACTCGGCCTCGCTTGCCTTGCCGTCTTTGTAGCCCTTCTTGCCGTTGCCCGCGAAGGTGCTCACGGTGCCGTCGGGGGCCACCTTGCGGATCCGGAAGTTGCCGCGATCGCTCACATAGAGCGCCCCTTTCGGGCCCATGGCCAGGCGGATCGGGTAGGTGAACCTCGCGATCTTTGGTGGCCCGTCCTTGTAGCCGCCGCCGCCGCTCGCGAAGGTGCTGACCTGCCCGTCGGGGGCCACCCTGCGGATGCGCATATTGTTGTAGTCGGTCACATACAGGCTGCCGTCCGGGCCCGGCTCGACGTCGTTGGGCGAGTTGAACATTGCCTCGAAAGGGGCGCCATCTTTGAAGCCACCCTTACCGGAGCCCGCGACCGTGGTCAGCAGGCCCGCCGGGGTGATCTTGCGGATGGTCTGGTTGGTATTGTCCGCCACGAAGACGTTGCCGAAGGCGTCGCTGCCGATGCCTGCCGGCGCGCGGAGGCTGGCCGCCTTGCCGAAGCCGTCCTTGTTGCCCCGGTTGAAGACCCCGGCCAGCAAACTCGTCTGGCCGTCCTTGGTGACCCGTCGCACCAGGTGGTTGGCCGAGTCGGCCACGATCAGCAGACCATCAGCGGTCAACGCGATGCCACGCGGGTTGTCGAAGGCTGCGTTGGTGCCCTTGCCTTCCTTGTACCCCCAGCCTGAAGCGAGCGTCATCACCGTGCCGTCGGGCGCCAGGCGGCGCACCCGGTGGACGAATGGTTCCGTGAAGAACACCATCCCCTCGGCGTCGACTGCGATGCCTGAAGGCCAGTAGAGGCGGGCCTTCGCCGTCGGACCATCGACTGACGCTGCCTGACCGTTGCCGGCGAGCGTGGTGACCTTGCCGTTGACGCCGAGGCGCCGGATACGCTGGTTGGTGCGATCGCAGATCAACAGGTTGCCCGCGCTATCGAACGTCACGTGCCTGGGACCGTTGAATTGCGCCGTGGCCGTCGGGCCATCCTTGAAGCCGGCCGCACCGCCGGCGAGCGTGGTGGTCGGCCCACCCGGCACGATGCGTCGAATCCGGTGGTTGCCGGCTTCAGCGACGACGATGGCTCCCTTCTTGTCGATCGCCAGGCCGGCCGGTCGGGAGAAGAGGGGCTGGTAGCCGTCGCGATAGCCCTGCACGCTGCCGGCGACGGTGCTGACCTCGCCCTTGGCGGTCACTTTGCGGATGCGGTGGCCGCCGAACTCGCTGACGTAGGCGTGACCTTCCGCCGCCAGGGCGACATCGTAGAGTCGGCGGAATTGCGCCTGGTCGCCCGTCCCATTGGCGTCGCCCGGCGCGCCGCCGGCGACCGTGGACACGGTGCCATCGGGCGCGATCCGCCGCACCCGGTGGCCGAACTCCTCTGCGACCCAGACGTGGCCCTTCGCGTCGACCCCGACGCCCATGGGATGACGGAAGCGCGCGCTCTTGCCGGGTCCGTCCGCGAAGCCGCCAGCGCTACCCGCCAGGGTCGAGACCGGCCACTGAGGAGTCGCCTTGCATGCCTTGCCGAAGCAAGTCGAAGGGGTGCAGGCGTTGCCATCGTCGCAGGCGCCGGTGATCGCGACGTGGCCGCATGTGCCGGTGGCCGGATCGCACGCATCGGTGGTGCACGGGCCGTTGTCGTCGCACGTCTTGTCCTGGCCGGCGCAGGCGCCCGCCTTGCAGACGTCGCCAGTCGTGCAGGGCAGCCCATCGTCGCACTTGCCGGCCCCGGCGCTGTGCTTGCAACCCGCCTTGGCGTCGCAGGAATCGGTGGTGCAGGGGTTGGCGTCGTCGCAAGCGGTGGCGGGCGGCTTCAGCAGGCGGATGGCGTCGCTGAAGAAGCCGGCGACGACCAGTCCGCCGGTCTTGGTCGCCGCGATGCCCCACGGAACCTGGAATTGCGCAGCGGGGCCGGCCCCGTCGCGATGGCCGTGTCCGCCGCCGGCGATGGTGGTCACCACGCCGTCCAAGGTCACCCGCCGGATCGCGCTGTTGATGTGATCGGTCAGGTACAGGGCGCCGTCGCTGCCCATCGCGATGCCCAGGGGGTTGGTCAGGGCGGCGTTCTTGCCCTTGCCATCGCTGAAGCCGGGCGCACCTCCGACCAGGGTCGTGACGGTGGTATCCGGGGCGATTCGCCGGATCGAGCTGGCGCCATGGTCGGCGATGAAGAGCACCCCCTTGGCGTCGATCGCGATGGCGGTCGGCGACATGAAGTCCGCCGCCATGCCCTTGCCATCTTTGCTGCCCGACTTGCCGCTGCCGGCGACCGTGGTGACCACGCCGCCGGCTGTGACCTTGCGGATTCGACGCTGGTTGGAGTCGGCGACGTAGATGTCACCCTTGGCGTCGGCGGCCACGCCATTGGTGTTGCCGAAGCCCGCCGCGGCGCCTTTGCCGTCGTGGTAGCCGGTTTTGCCGCCGGCCAGGGTCGTCACCACGCCCAACGGGCTGACCTTGCGAACCTTCTTGCCGTTGCCGCCGACGTAGGCGTTGCCGCTCTGGTCGGTGGTGATGCCCACCGGCGCGGCGAAGGTGGCCGCCAGACCCTTGCCGTCGGCGGTGCCACTCTTGCCGCTGCCGGCGATCGTGACTACCGAGCCATCCGGCGCCATGCGGCGGACGCGGTTGCCGGCGCTCTCGGCAATCCACAGCTGGCCCTTGCCGTCCATCGCCACGCCGATCGGGCGGTGCAACGCCGCTCCATGGCCCTTGCCATCCGCATGCGGGCGCCAATGCCCGACGACGGTGGAGACGTTGCCGCTGGAGTCGATGCCCCGGATCCGATGGCCCCAGCTGTCGGCCACGTACACGGTGCTGAAGCCGTTGTGCACGATGGCGCCCAGCCGATGGAAGCGGGCCTCGCCGCCGGGTCCATCGACCGTGCCGGTCACCTGGAGCTTGCCGGCGACCGTCGTGACGGCACCCGATGCCGAGATATGTCGCACCCGGTAGCCGGTGTTCTCGCTGATGTAGAACCCGCCCTGGCCGTCGCCGGAGATGGCGGTGGGGCGCCAGAAGGTGGCCTTCAACGCGGTGTTGCCGCCGCCATTGGCAGCGCCCGTGCCGGCGACCAGGCTCACCGTGCCGTCGGGCGCGACCTTGCGGAGGCGGTTGTTGCCCAGGTCGGCGAAGTGCAGATCGCCCTTGGCGTCCAGGTACAGGCCGGCAGGCCGCGAGATCTTCGCCGCCGTGCCCTTGCCGTCGGCGTAGCCTTTGGTGCCGCCGACGAAGGTGGTCACCACGCCGGCGGTGCTGATCCGACGGATGTTGTGGTTGGCGTGATCGCTGACAAAGACATTGCCCTTGGCGTCGACCGCGATGCCGAGCAGCTGGTTGAAGGTCGCCGCTGTGGCCTTGCCGTCGATGTTGCCTGGTTTGCCGCTGCCGGCGATGGTGGTGACCGTGCCATCGAGCGCCACCTTGCGGACGCGGAAGTTGCCGGCGTCGGCCACGTAGATGGCGCCAGCGGCGTCGGTGGCGATGTCAGCCGGCATGTTGAACCGGGCCTTCATGCCCTTGCCGTCGGCAAACCCGGGGTCGCTGCCTGCGACGGTGGCGATCGTCCCGTCAAGATCGAGCCGCCGAATCCGATGGTTGGCCGCGTCCGAGATGTACAGCGCACCCTTGGCGCCCATGGCCAGTCCGCGTGGCTGGCGAAGTCTCGCCTCGAGGGCGGGACCGTCGCCCGGGCCGGCCATCCGCCCGGCGATGGTGCGCACGCTCCACGCAGGCTTCGGCGTGCACTTGCCTACGACGCAGAAGGCGTCCAGGCAGGGCTTGCCCGGGTCGCAATCGCCGGTCAACACCCCGTGCAGACACTTGCCATCCTTGGTGGCGCAGCTGTCCTTGGTGCAGGGTTCGCCATCGTCGCAATTCTTGGCGGTCGCGACGCACTTGCCAGCCTTGCAGCCATCTTTGACCGTACAGGCGTCGCCGTCGCTGCAAGTGGCGCTGTTGTCCTTGTGCGCGCACCCGGTGGCCTTGTCGCAGCTGTCGTCGGTGCAGCCGTTGCCGTCGTCGCATGAGACCGTGCTGCCAGCGCATTTGCCAGCCTTGCAGGCGTCCTTGCCCGTGCACGCATCGCCATCGATGCAGGTCACCGCGTTGGGCGCGTAGACGCAGCCATTGGCCTTGTCGCAGTTGTCGTCGGTGCAGCCGTTGTCGTCGTCGCAGGTGACCTTCTCACCGCCGCACTCGCCCGCGGCGCAACCGTCCTCCTTGGTACACGCGTCACCATCGGTGCAGGTCGCGGCGTTCGGCAGCGACAGGCAGCCCTTCTTGGCATCGCAACTGTCGTTGGTGCACGGGTTGCCGTCGTCGCAGGCCACCTTCTTGCCCACACACGCGCCGTCCTTGCACGCCTCGCTGCCGACGCATTTGTCGCCGTCGTCGCACTTGCCGTCGACCGGCTTGTGAGCACAGCCCTCGGCACCAGCGCAGCTGTCGGCGGTGCAGACATTGCCGTCGTCGCAGGAGACGTCCTGGTCGGTGGCGCCATCACAGTCCTGGTCGATGCCGTCGCAGGTCTCTTTGGCCGGCCCCGGGGCGGTGCAGGAAGTGGGCGGCTCGCCGGCCTTCACGCCGACGCAGGTGCGGCTGCCCTGGCAGGCGCCGCCCTTGCCCTGGTAGCAGGTGGTGTCCAGCTTCTCGGCCACGGCTTCGGCGCTGCAGGTGCAGGGCGCGTCCTGGGCTGGCTTGCACTGCTTGACCTTGTTGCCCTTGGCGTCGGCGCCATCGATGCAGGTGAAGTCCGCAGGACAGTCTGCGTCGGCCTTGCAGGTCACGCCGCAGAAGAGTCCCGGGCCGCCCAGTCGACGCAGGCGCCGCTGGGAGCGCACTCGGCGTTGACTTTGCACGGGTTGCACAGGGCGACCAGTGGATTGCCCGCGTCCGGTTCGCCGGCGTCTGCAAGTCCGGCGTCGGACTCGGACGCGTCCGGCTTGCTCGCGTCGAACTCGTCGGGGCTGTCGGCGTCCACCGGTCCCGCCTGGTCTTCGATCGGAGGCACGTCCGGCTGCCCTGGAACGTCCGCAGGGGCGGGCACGTCAGCGGGCTGAGATGCATCCGCCACGTCGACCTCCACATCCGAGGTGCCGCCACCGTCGGTCACCACGTCCGCTGCGGCGCTGGTTTCGGCCTCGTCGCTTGTCTTGTCGCCGCAGCCCGGGAGCGTGCCCGCGGCCAGGGCGAGCGATGTCGTTGCAGCAAAAAACCAATGCCATCCTGCGGCCAGTGGCCGGCGAGACTCCCGTCGCATGTGCTTTCCCCCGGAACGCCGGGCGCCCTGCCGCCGCAGACCAGCAGGTCGTACAACGGTCATCTCGAAGGCGGCATCAGCGTTCGAACTCAGAGGCTAGCGGTGTCCGGTAAAAAACACCAGTCGGGACACGCCACCACGCAGGGCGATCGCAAAGTCGCCTTTGGGCGAGAAAGCTTGCGGAAAGGTCTTGT
>CAYTLW010000072.1:0-37143 GCA_964438735.1 uncultured Enterobacteriaceae bacterium
GGCGATTCGGAACAGCATCCGGCCGACGTCGCGGACTTTCGATCAAGTCTTCTGCCCAGCACCTTGTGCTTGCCGTCGACGCCGTAGTGGCGTATCGCCCGGCCGTTGGCGGCGAAGACCCGCTGCGCCGGCCCGATGAGCAGCGCCGGGCCAGGGTGGCGTTCGAGGGCGGCGGTCAGGCGACGGGCCTGCCGTTCCAACCCATAGCGGGCCTCCAGGTCTTCGTTGAGCTGTTGCACCGAGCGTACCATTTCGCCGATGGCGCCGCCCTGGGCGCTGATCGAGCCGTCCCGTTCGCCTCGTCGGAGGCCTTCGAGCAGGCCCCGCATCTGGCGCAGGGGCGCCACCACCTGGCGCCGCAACACCACCGCGATCAGCAGGCCGGCCAGCAGGGCGACCACGGCCACGCCGGTGGCCAGCCGCCGGCTGCTGCGCTGCAGCTCGCCGGTCAGCGCCTCGTCATCCAGGTCGATGACCAACAGACCCAGCAGCCTGTCCTCGGCGCCCTTGTGGCACTTCAGACACTCGACATCGGCGCGAATCGGCTCCACGCTGCGAAAGAGCGCGTGATGGTCGACGGTCTGCCAGCGCAGCGTGCGGCGCGGCGACGTCGGCTCTCCGTCGGGGTGGCACTCGACGCAGCCAGACTGCGAAGTCGGCATCGCCGTACCCACCTCGACCAGATCGTTCGAGAAGCGCACCTTGCCGTCGGCGGCCAGAATCCTCACCGAGTGAATCGGCGACAACGAGCCGATCTGCCGCAATTCGTTGTCGATGCGCGCACGGTCGCGACTCAGCATGGCGTCGTGCACATCGTTCATGACCACGCGCGACAACAGGCCGGCGTAGGCGTCCAGGCTGCGGCCCTGCCGATAGCGGGTGTGCTGCACATTGATGAGCACCGCGACGATGCCGACCGAGAGCACCACGATGACCGCCGGCAAGGCGATACGGAGACCGAGACGGTTGCGCAAGGGTGTCTTCATGCTGGAGGTCGCGGCGAATCGCCCACAGAGGTCTGCTTGGCCAAGGTTAGGACAGTTGCCGGCCTCCGTCCGACGAATCGAATTTGACCCGATCCCCGCCCGGCCCCTACCCTCATGCTTGGCGTTCGCTCCTTTCCGGTGCGCACGTCCGGGAGCGCTGGGTGCCCAGAATACGCCACCAGGCCATGTTCCTCGTGCTGGCGATCAGCTTCGCCGCGTTCCCTTGGGAGTTTGTCGACCCGGCTGTGCTCGAAGCGGCCAGCCACGCAGCGTGTGATGACGACCACGTCAACCACGACCACGGCGACCACTCCAGTACCGAAGACCCCTGTGGCGACGACTGCGCCTGTCTCTGCTGCCCCGGCCATGGCCAGTTCCCCAGCACAGCCCAGCCCCTGCCCGGCGCGCCTCTTCGCGTCGTGGCCGTCGCTCCGTCGCCCGAGCATGCCGACCGACCCGGCCGGACAGCGTTGAACGACATCTTCCGGCCGCCGCGGCGCGCTTGATCCCATCCAGACGTTGAGCGCGATCGCACCCTGCGGGTGATCGCAGTCCTGCAGTTCGTTGCCGACCCCCGCCCAGGCGGGCGGACGTCGACGTCGTCCATGCCCTCCCCCAGGGCGACGGGCGGCGATTCGACCGGTTGGCGGGACAGAGGGAGCGCGACATGTGGCACATGAGTTTGACGAGGCCGGGCGCCAACGCCACGGCCCGGGTGGCGAGTCTCTGTATTCTGCTCGCCGCGGGATCCACAACAGCCGCTCTGGCGGCCGAGCAGCCGGGGCTGACCATCGAGCAGGCCACCCGCCTGGCATTGGCGCAACCATCGGTGGCCCGATGGATGCAGGCCCGGGTGGCCGGGGCGGAGGCAGCCGCAGCGGCGGCGAGCGCCTGGAATTCGCCGGTCCTGGACCTGGGCACCGAACGCCTGGTCACTGGACCAGCGGGCGATGAGTTGACCCTCGTGGTGGGACAGACGCTCGACCTGTCCGGGCGCCGCGGGCTGCTGCGTCGAGCGGGCAAGGCGCGGGCGGAGGCCGCCAGGCAACGGGGGCATGCCGCTCGTATCGACCTGGTCGCGCGCGTCCGCCGGCTGTTCTACCGGGCACTGCACCTGCAGCGGCGCGACGTGGTGCTGGCGGGCTGGTCCGATCGGCTGCAGCGTGCCATTTCGCTGATCGACAAGCGCATCGCGGCCGGGGAGTCGTCGCGCTACGACCGGCAACGTCTGCAGGGTGAGATGCGGGCCGCCCGCACCGCCGCAACCACCAACTCCGCCCGCCTCGCGGCCGCCCGGGCCCGCCTCGCCGGCGCCACGGGAACAGCAGTAGTGGCGGCCACCGCCGCACTTCTGGGCGCCTTGCTGCCCTCGGCGCCGCCGGAGACATTGGACGCCGCCGCGCTGGCTACGGGTCGGCCTCGAACACAGGCCCTGAGCCATGACATCCAGGCCAGTTCCCTGCAGGGCGACGCCGCGGGTCGGCGATGGTTGCGTACCGTGCAGCTGCGGGGCGGCTATCTGGGCGCGGGCGGCGGGGCCGCTCGCCAGCACGGATTCATCCTCGGAGTGAGCGCCGCGTTGCCGTTTTCTGCTCGCCCGGAGGCGCGGCGACAGGCCGCTGTCGCCCGCCAGACCGAACTGAGCGCCCGTCGCGATCTGGCCCGCCAGCGATGGACGGCTGAGATCACCGCCCTGGCTGGACTGGCCAGGCGCCTGCAGGCCAGCGCGCGAGACCTGCGCACGACCGCCGACCCGGCCCGCGCCGCCATGCTGCGCACCGCCGACGTGGCATGGCGCGGCGGTGAACTCGGCCTGGTCGCGCTGCTGGACGCCCATCGCAGCGCTACCGACGAGTCGCTGCGAATCCTCGACCTCGAACACCAGGCCCGCCAGGCAGCCATCGCCCTGGCCGCCGCCAGCGAGGGGAGCCCATCATGAAGAACCTCCACACCGCGCTCATCTTCGTCTGTTTATGCGCCTGCCTGTGGGCATGTCGTCCGACAACCGGCGGGCACGACCACGGCACCGATCATGACGACCATGGTCACGGTCATGGGGAGGGCCAGGGCCACGACGACCACGGCCACGGAGACGGCACCACCGTCATCACGCATTTCACCGACCAGACCGAGCTCTTCGTCGAATTCGGCCCGCTGGTCGCCGGCCAGACCACCGAAGCTGCGGCCCACATCACCCGCCTGTCCGACTTCCGCGCCCTCACCGCCGGACGCCTCGAGGTGGGCATGGTGGGCGTCGATGGCACACAGACCTTCGCCGTCGACAAGCCCGCCAGACCCGGCGTCTTTCGCCCTCAACTCAAGCCCAAGACGCCGGGACGGTACCAGTTGGTCTTTCGCCTGGAGGCGCACGGGCTGGACAGCGTGCATACCGTCGGCGAGGTGCGGGTCCATGCCAGCGCCGATGCCGCCAGACACGCCGCGGCACACGCCAGCGAAGAAGAACCCGCCGACACCATCTCCTTTCACAAGGAGCAGCAGTGGCGCACGGACTTCGGCCTCAGCGTGGTGGCCAAAGCGCGCATCCGGCCGGCCTTTGACGCCTTCGGCACCATCCGACCGCGCGCCGACGGCGAGGCCTGGATCAGCGCGCCCATGGCCGGCCGCCTGGTCGCCGGCAAGGGATTTCCCCAGGTGGGCATGCACGTCACCCGCGGCCAGGCGCTGGCCCTGCTGAGCCCTCGCCTGGCCGAACAGGGCGACGAGGCCACCCTCGAGGCCGCCGTACAACAGGCCAGTACCGCGGTGCGCCAGGCGGAACGTGAACGTCGTCGGCTGGAGCGCCTGGCGGCCGCCGGCGCGATCGCCGGCAAGCGCGTGGTGACCGCTCGTTTTGCTGAAGAACGGGCGCGAACGGCTCAGGAGACGGCGCGTCGTCGCCTGCGCCAGACGCGACGGGTGGAACGCACAGATGACGGACCGGCGGAGGGCGTCATCACCATCCGCTCGCCTATCGCCGGCACCGTGGTCGCCGTGGATCGGCCGCCGGGCGCCTGGGTCGACCAGGGCCAGCGCCTGTTCCGGGTCATCGATGTGTCTCGATTGTGGCTCGAGGTCCACGTGGTGGAGACCCACCTGGGCGAGCTCAAGGAGACCCATGGGGCGTGGTTTGAGGTCGAGGGTCTCGAGCGCACCTTCGAGGTGCCCGCCGACGCCCTGGTGACCATCGGCAACGTGGTCGACAGCCGCACGCGCACCGTTCCCATGCTCTTCGCCATCGACAATCCCGATCGCAAGCTGCGGGTCGGCCACTTCGCCGACGTGCACGTCATCGGTGACAAGCCCCGCCAATCGCTGGCAGTGCCGGTGTCGGCCATCGTCATGGAGTCGGGTATGCCGGTGGTCTACGTGCAGACCGGCGGTGAGTCCTTCGTACGACGGGCGCTGCGCACCGGCGTGCGCGATGGCGACCTGATCGAAGTCCTCGAAGGCCTGCGAGTCGGCGAGCGCGTGGTCAGTCGCGGTGCCTACACGGTGCGCCTGGCGGGCTCGTCGGGCGAGCTTTCGGCGGGACATCATCACTGAGCCAACGGTTCCAGCGGGCACTGCGGCCCGCAAGGAGCATCCCATGGTAGATGGCATCATCCGCTGGTCGCTGCACAACCGCCTGGTGGTGGTCTGCGCCTCCGCGGCGTTGCTGGGCTGGGGCGGCTGGCTGGCCGGCAACATGCCTGTGGACGTCTTCCCCGACCTGACGGCGCCGACCGTCTCCATCATCGCCGAGGCCCATGGCATGGCGACCGAGGAAGTCGAGGCGCTGCTCACCTTCCCCATCGAGACGGCCATGAACGGCGCCGCCGGGGTGCGCCGCACGCGCTCGCAGACGTGGGTGGGCATCTCGGTGATCTCGGTCGATTTCGCCTGGGGTACGCCGATCATGCAGGCCCGCCAGGTGGTGGCCGAGCGCCTGCAGATGGTCAACGCCAAGCTCCCGCCCACAGCCGAAGCGCCCGTCATGGGCCCCACCACCTCGGTCATGGGCGACATCCTCTTCATCGGCTTGACCTCCGATCGGCACGACGCCATGGCCCTGCGCACGCTGGCCGACTGGACCATCGCCAGACGCTTGCTGGCCGTGCACGGCGTCGCCCAGGTGATCCCCGCCGGCGGCGATGTGCGCCAGATGCAGGTCCTGCTCGACCCCCATCGTCTGGACGCCTACGAGGTCACCGCCGACGACGTGGCGCACGCCCTGGAGGTGGCCAGCGAGAACACCTCGGCGGGTTTTGTGGTGCAGGGCGGCCAGGAGCACCTGATTCACGGGGTCGGTCGGGTGCAATCCGCCGCCGACATCTCAGATACCAAGATCACCATGCGCAAGGGTCTGCCGGTGCTGGTGCGCCACGTCGGCCGGGTTCAGATGGGCCCGGCCTTCAAGCGCGGCGACGCCGGCGTCAACGGTAAACACGGTGTGGTCATCGGCGTACGCAAGCAGCCACGGGCCAACACCATCGAGTTGACCGCCCGCATCGGCGAGGTGCTCAACGAGCTGGAAGGCAGCCTGCCCAAGGGCGTGGTGCTGCATCGCGACCTCTTCCGCCAGGCCGACTTCATCGAGAATGCCATCGACAATGTGGGCGGCGCCCTGCGCGATGGCGCCATCCTGGTGGTCATCATCGTGCTGCTCTTCCTGCTCAGCGTCCGGTCCACGGCCATCACCGCCCTGGCCATCCCGCTCTCCCTGCTCACCGCCATCGCCGCCATGCGCGTGCAGGGCATCGAGATCAACACCATGACCCTGGGCGGCATGGCCATCGCGGTCGGCGCGCTGGTAGATGACGCCATCATCGACGTGGAGAACGTGGCCCGCAGACTGCGCGAGAACGCCCGCCTGCCCAGCGAACAGCAGCGCGCCATCCTGCCGGTGGTGCTGGATGCCAGCCGCGAGATCCGGCGCTCCATCGTCTTCGCCACCCTGATCATCATCCTGGTCTTCGTGCCGCTCTTCTTCCTCAGCGGCATCGAGGGTCGGCTCCTGGCGCCGCTGGGATTCGCCTACATCGTCTCCCTGGCCGCGTCCTTGCTGGTGGCCCTGACCATCACGCCCGTTCTCTGCTCGGTGCTGCTGCCCGGTTCGCGCATGTTGCGGCAGCGCAAGGACCCGCGCTTTACCCGCTGGCTCAAGCGGGCCTATGACGTGGTCCTGCGGCTCACCATGGCGCGCTGGCTGTCGTTGACCCTGCTGGCGTTGGCCCTGCTGGCCGCCGCCATCGTCGCCCTGACCTTCGCCGGCCGGGCCTTCCTGCCAGCTTTCAACGAGGGCGCCCTGACCCTGTCTGTGGTCACCCTGCCGGGCAGCTCCCTGGCCGAATCCGAGCGCGTCAGCCGACAGGTCGAGAAGATCCTGCTCGCCCAACCCGAGATCGTGGCCACGGCCCGCCGAACCGGCCGCGCCGAGGCCGACGAACACACCCAGGCCGTCAGCTCCTCGGAGATCGACGCCACGGTGCGCCTGAGCAAGCGCTCGCAGGACCAGCTGCTGGCCGCGCTGCGCCGGGAGCTCAAGGCGGTACCCGGCACCAGCATCGTCATCGGCCAACCGCTCTCCCATCGCATCGACCACATGCTCTCCGGCACCCGCGCGCGCATCGCGGTCAAGGTCTTCGGACCCGAGCTCAGCCAGCTGCGAGCGGTCGCCAAACAGGTCCAGGCCCAAATGGCCAGGGTGCCCGGCGTGGTCGATCTCAGCCTGGAAGAGCAGGCCGACGTGCCGCAGATCACCGTGCGCTTCAACCGCAAGGCCATCGCCCGGCATGGCCTGACCATCCAGCAGGTCAGCCACGAGATCGAGACCGCCTTCCAGGGCCGCGTGGTCAGCCGCATGCTGCAAGGGCAGGTGGGCATTGACCTGGTGGTGCGCTACGACCGCGCCAACGTGGACAGCCTGGAGGCCGTGCGCGAGGCCCGCGTCGGCACCCCCAGCGGCGCCCGACTGCCCCTGCACGCCCTGGCCGACGTGCAGCGGAGTTACGGCCCCAACCGCATCGTGCGCGAGAACGTCGAGCGCAAGATGGTGGTCATGTGCAACGTCGCCGGACGCGACCTGCAGGCCGTGGTCGACGACATCCAGCGAAACATCGACCACAACATCAAGCGGCCCACAGGCTACCGGATCGCCTACGGAGGCCAGTTCCAAGCCGCCCAGCAGGCCGCCACAGCGCTGGTCCAGGTGGGCGCGTTGGTGATCATCGGCATCTTCCTGCTGCTCTTCATCGCCCTGCGCTCCATGCGCGACGCCGTGCTGGTGATGCTCAACCTGCCCCTGGCCCTCATCGGCGGCGTGGCCGGCGTCTGGCTGGCCGACGGCATCCTGTCGGTCGCCTCGCTGATCGGCTTCATCACCCTGTTCGGCATCGCCACCCGCAACGGCATCATGATGGTGACCCACTTCCAGCACCTGGCCGTGGTGGAAGCGGTCACGGACCGGCTGGAGATCGTGCGACGAGGCGCCGGCGAGCGCCTGGTGCCCATCGCCATGACGGCGCTGGCCTCGGGGCTGGGATTGTTGCCCCTGGCCCTGGCCGCGGGCGAGCCAGGCAGCGAGATCCAGGCGCCCATGGCGGTGGTGATCCTGACCGGGCTGGCCAGCTCGACGGTGCTGAACCTGGTGATCTTGCCGGCGCTCTACCTGCGGTTTGGCCAGGTGTGTGATAGAGAGGTGTCAGACCCTCACACATCATAACTTTGGCGTGTAACTGCCCGAATAATGGTTGACCGCGAAGACCTGTGAATCGGGGGGCAGGTCGTCCTTGTGCATTCGTCCTCATGAGGACGTTTATCCGTGCCCGCGGCCGTGGCGGGGACCGCGCCCGTGCCAGTGCCCGTGGCCCTGTCTGTGTCTGTGCGTACATCGGTGATGGGGCGACCTACCAGATTCCAATACCCTCACAGGGCCGGCAACAACTCAATCTGCGGAGGCATGCTCTCCAACAGCGGCCCCAGCAGGGCAGCGTGGCAACTCCGTTCTCGACGTTGATGCAAGGGGGGGCGCGAGGGCCCATACGCCTTTCGGTCGGGCTGACTTGCACCATGTGCTGCCTGGTCGCCCTCCTGCTCGCTCGTCCGACCTGCGCCGGGCCCCGTTGCGGCGCGGTCGAGTGCGAGTCGGGCAGGGTCTGCTGTGACCAAGCTTGCGGCATGTGCGCGCCGGCCGGTTCCAGGTGTAGATTGCCCCATTGCGGTCGGCCCGGGCGTGAGGTGAACGGATTCAGCTTGATCGTGCCACCGTTCTGGCCCGTGGCTACGGGCGATTCCGAGACCCCCGCCACACATCGCGCGGCTTCTTTGTCGGTGTCGGGGCCGACTGGTACTTCGCTTCTTGATCTCCTGTCTTTCGCAAACGTGGTGTACCCTCCCGCGATGTTCGGCCTCCTCCGCAAATGGCGACGCAGTCGATGGCGAAAGCGCCCCTTCCCGGCCGACTGGCGCGTGCACCTGCGGGCGCACGTGCCCTTCTACAACGCGTTGAGCCAAGACGAGACGGCCAGGTTCGAGGACTTGCTCAAGGTCTTCGTCTGGGAGAAGTACTTCATCCCGGCCAAGGGCATGGAGATCACCGACGAGGTCAAGGTCGTCATCGGCGCCTGCGCGGTGCGGCTGATCCTGGCCCTGGACATGACCTACTACGACCGGCTGACCGAGATCGTGGTCTATCCCTTCGTCTATCGGCATGGCGACGACGAAAGCGGCGCTATCCTCGGCGAGGCCCACCAATGGGGCACGGTGGTGCTGTCCTGGCCGGCGGTGCTGGAGGGCTTGCGCGATCCGCGTGATGGACACGACACGGCGCTGCACGAGTTTGCCCACGTACTCGACGGCGCCGATGGTCGCTTCGATGGCACGCCGGAGCTGGAGCGGGGGCACGACTATGCGCCATGGGCTCGCATCATGGGGTTGCACTTCGAGGCCCTGCGCGAGCATCACGCGCCTGAGCGCAAGGTGCTGCGCATGTATGGCGCCACCAACGAGGCCGAGTTCTTTGCTGTCGCCACCGAGAGCTATTTCGAGCGGGGTGAGCGCATGAAGCTTGAGATGCCGGATCTGTATGACGTTTTGCACCAGTTCTATGGTCGCGACGCCGTCTGAGAAACGTCCGGGGCCCTACGGCTTCATCATCTTCAGCGCTTTGTCCATCAGGGTGACGAATTCCTTGCGGTCGGCCTTGTCGCCGGCCAGTTCCTTGACCGTCTTGGCGATCTCGGACAACTGGCTGGCGTCGGCGAAGGGGCTGCCCTTGAGCACCTCGGCGAAGGCGGCGATGGCGCATGCCCAGCGGGTATCGGCGCCGGCTTTGCCCATGTCGTCGACAACCGACTTGGAATCCAGCTTGGTCTCGACGTAGAGCGACTGCGCGTCGACCCCATCATCGGGGCGCTTGTAGCGGATGCGTACCAGGCAGAGGTCGTCGCCAGAGACGCCCAGCTTGCCTTCGAAGACGCCTTGATCCTGGGTCTCCGGCGCGTCCTTGACCTGCGGCACGCTGCCGCCGACGGGCACCACCTCGTACAGCGCCGTGACCGAGTGCCCGGCACCGATCTCACCGGCGTCGATGGCGTCGTTGTTGAAGTCCTTGTCGTCCAGTTGCCGGTTTTCGTAGCCGATGAGGCGCCAGGCCAGGACCCGGTCGGGGTTGAACTCGACCTGGATCTTCACGTCGGCGGCGATGTGGGTGATGGACGACAACAGGTCGTTCTTGGCGTAGTTGCTGGCCTGCTCCGCGCTGCTGATCATGGCGTAGACGCCGTTGCCCTTGTTGGAGATGGCCTCCATCATCGCGTCGTTCAGATTGCCGCTGCCGAAGCCGAGCACTGTCAGGGTGATGCCCAGCTTGCGCTTGGCGACCACCAGATCGACCAGCTCCTGGGTCGACGACGGCCCGACGTTGAAGTCGCCATCGGTGCACAGCAGGACGTGGTTGATGCCGCCCTCGACGAAGGCGTCTTTGGCCTGCTGGTAGGCCAGGTCGATGCCCGCGGCGCCGGCGGTGCTACCGCCCGACTTCAGGTTGTTGATGGCTTTGGCGATGGTCGAGGCATGGGAGACCTTGGTCGGCGTGAGCCTGACGCCGGTACCGCCGGCGTAGGTGACGATGCCGACCGTGTCGTCGGGATCGAGGGCGTTGAGTGATTCGGTCAGCACCTTCTGCACCAGGGCGAGCTTGGTGCCGGACGACATGCTGCCTGAGGTGTCGATGAGGAAGATGAGGTTGGCCTTCTTCTTCTGTCCCTTGGGCGGTGGCGGCTCGCCCTGGATGCCGATGCGCAGCAGCTGGGTTCCCTTGGTGAAGGGATGGGCGGCGCTCTCCATGGAGATGGCGAAGGGCTCGTCGCTGTTCTTGGGCGGCGCGTAATCGTAGTCGAAGGCGTTGATGTACTCCTCGACCCGCACACTCTTGTCGACCGGCAGGGTGCCGTTGTTGATGTCGCGGCGGAAGATGTCATAGCTGGCGGTGTCGACGTCGGCGGCGAACGTGGACAGGGGGTCGGCGCTGGCCAGCACCCAGGGGTTGGTGCCGACGTCATCGTACTTGTCGCCGGTGTTGGGGGGCGCTGCGCCCTGCGCGCCGGAGAGGTAGTAGCCGCCATTCGCGCCCTTTTCCTCGCTGCCGCAAGCGGGCAGAGCGAGCGCTATGGCGAGCGCTGCGACGACGGCCAATGGAAGGGAGATTCGCTGGGTGATTGCAGTCATGGGATGACCTCGTGCTGGGTTGGCCGTGGCGCCCGATGTGCACCCTTGCGGGGGCTGGGACTCTGCGCCAGGGAAGTACCCCGATGTTCTGCATGGACCGTGCCAGCCAGCGAGATAGCGCGGAACCGGACAGGAGAATGGGACTTCGTGGTGCGTTTGCTGTGCGCGATCCTCCGATTGTCGCTTGGTGGCGGTCACTTTGGCGGTGTGGGATTCTTCGACAAGTACTGACTTGCAGGTCATGGGCTGCTGGCGCGACGGCATTGGGTGCGCTACCGTTCGTGACCAGGGGTAGTGCGAGGTCGATATGAAGTGTTCTGGCCTGGGATTCGGGTCCGGTGGTGGCGTGGCGTGGATCGCCGTTGCGATACTTGCCGGCGCAGCCGTCACGGTTGGGGGATGCTCGACGCTCTTTCCCGGTGGTGATGACGATGACAAGACGACGCCCTCGGTGACCGATGCGGGCGGCGTGGATGGCGGACCGTCCGCAAAAGATGGCGGCACGACTGCCGTCGATAGCGGCTCGGGGGCGGTCTTTGATGGCGGTCCGCGACCGGTGGTTTGTCCGGATGGCGTGTCCGCGACCAACAAACCAGCCGCAATGCCGCCCGCAGTCGATGCCTGCACCATGAGCGCGCCGCCGTGGTGGGATGCGGGCAAGGCGCCAGCGCCGACGCTGAAGGTCGAAACCGGCGTCTGGGACGTCAAGGAAGGCAAGTTCGTGCCCTGGTCCTACGGTCAGTGGGCGCCCATCCACTTCGGCATGCGCATGGGCGCGGGGGTGTGGACGGCGTTGCAGGTGACGTTGCCGGGCGAGACGGCCGACAAGCTGGAGTTGGAGATCTCGGTGCCTGGCCTGATCGGCTGCAAGGTCGCCGGTCAGACCATTCCGAAGACGGGCTCCTTCCACGCCGTGGATGGGCAGCCGGGCGTCTACGTACACGGGGAGTCGCCTGGCCATCCGGGCGCGTGCATCCTGCTGGCATACAAGCACAAGGACGTGAACGCCCTGTGCGAGCACTGGATGACCATTCACGCGGCCGTTCGCAAACCGGGCACCGATTCGTGGGGTCAGGTGGCGGAGGTTGTGCGCCTGTACGTGGGCAACTTCGGACCCTAGGCGCGCAAGGGTCGTGATTCAGCCCGGTTGTGAATCGCCCGGTTGCGAATCGCCTGGCACCCTCCCGGTGAGACCGTGGGCGGTTGGAGCGCCTAGCGCCTGTTCGACCGGATCACGATCGCCGACGTCTGGTCGTTCCACTTGCGGCCAAGCATGTTCACGCTGCGATTGAAGGGTTTGCTCCAGCCGCGGAATCGGCCGTGCTGGTAGATGGTGATCTGAAAGCCCACCGGCACGCGGAATGAGCTGAGCGAGTCGTTGGGGATACCCATCCGGTTGATGTCATAGCGACCGGGGTAGAGCACCTTGGAGCGGCCCTTGTAGTTGCCATGCTCGTACACGGTCACGCCCTGACGCGGTCGGCGGTTTGGCGGACGGCGGACCGGTTGCGGCCGATTCGGTCGGCGGTTGTTCCGCATCACCCTGGCGCTCGACGCCTGGTCATTGAAGCCTCCGCCGAGCATGGGCACGTTGCCGTTGACCACGTACTTGCGGCCTCGGAAGCCGGCGTGCTGGAAGAGCACGACCTTCCACCCTGGTGGAACGCGCAGCGAGCTGAGCTTGTCGTTGCCGATGGTGCGGGACAGGTGCTTGATGTCGTAGTTGCCCGGCCCGAGCGCGACGCTGCGACCCCGATAGTTGCCGTCGGCGAACAGGCGCACCGCGTTGCCGCCACGCGCTGGTGGCCTGCGAGCCGCTTGCCGAGGGTTGCCACCTCCAGCCACCACGCAGGTCCAGCCGGTGCGCTTGCTGCGACCCGGGCCGTTGAGGCCGAACAGGCGCGGCAGTTGCTTGCGCTTGATGCCCCGCATGACCTTGCCGGCGTTGGCCCCGACGCCGCCGTTGCCGCAGCCGGCCGGGCAGGTACACACATACGTCTCGGCGCTGGCATCCGCTGGCCACAAGAAGGCGGCCAGGGCGAGGGTCATCAGGATCTTCCGCATGGATTTGCTCCGTGGTGTGCGCCGGCGCAGGGCGTCGTGGACCCCGGTCACGGGTCGCGGGGGAGCAACCAATGGCCGATGGCGCGGCTTGCACGTCAAGGATCGCGTGCCCTGAATGCCGTCCTCGTCTGCTGTCGAGCGGTCAGTCCGAATCAGCGAAGATAGAACGTGCCCACCTTCCAGATGACGCCCTCGAGCTGCGGACCTTCTTCGCGCGAGCGAATCTGGAAGTTGTCGTACGCCTGCCCCAGCAACACATGTTTGTTGTACAAGGGCGACTTCTGGCCGTTGTTCAGCTGGATGTTGTAGTGGTTGACGGCCTTGAGCTTGTTGGCCGGTCCGACGCAGAAGTTGCCCTGCCACTTGGCGCCGTAGCAGTCGGCGTAGGCGTCGTAGGTATTGCCCTTGCCGGCGGTATAGCCTTGCAACTGGATGCCCTCCTGCCGGTACTCGGTGTACTTGGGCCAGTTGCCGATCTTCTCGGCGATGCAGAAGTGGCCGTAGCCTGTGGCGCCGTTGAAGCCATCCCAGGAGCGCCACTGTTTCGGGGTTAATTCGCAGATGCCGGATGTGGTAGCCAGATTCTTCATGGTCATCAGTTTGTAGGCCTGCAGGTTGTCGATCTTCAGCCAGCCGCCGCCCCATTTGTTCATTTCGCAAAAGACGGCGTACTTCTTACCGCCGCCCTTTTCGCCGTCGGGATCGAGCCAGTAGGTGCCCGTCTTCGCGCCGGGCCAGCCATCCCGGACGTGTTTGCACGACAGAGCCGGCGCCAGCTCGCTGCCTGGAGCGCACACCGCGCCCAGGCAGACGCCGATCTGGCCGCAGTTTTTGGCCCCCGGCGTGGCGGTGTACTGGCAGCCCTTGGCCTTGTTGCAGGTGTCGGCGGTGCAGGGCTTTTCGTCATCGCAGACCACCGCCTTGCCGCCGCACTTGCCGGCCTTGCAAGTGTCGGTCTCGGTGCATTTGTCGCCGTCATCGCAGGCATTGCCCACAGCGGCCGTCTGGCAGCCCTTGTTGGCGTCGCAGAAGTCGGCCGTGCACACGTTCTTGTCGTCGCAGATCACCGGCTTGCCCTTGCATTTGCCACCGGCGCAGGCGTCGCCGTCGCTGCAGATGTTGCCGTCATCGCAGTTTTGTCCGTTGTGTGTGCTGCTGCAGCCTTTGGCCGGCAGGCAGACCTCGGTGGTGCAGACGTTGCCGTCATCGCAGGGCAGGGGCTTGCCCGGCGCGCAGAGTTCGCCCTTGCAGGCGTCGCCGATGGTGCAGGCGTTGTCGTCGTTGCAGGCGGCCCCATCGCCAAGTCCGAAGTGTTTGCAGCCGGCGTTGGCGTCGCAGACATCGAGGCTGCAGACCTTGCCATCGTCGCAGTTGAGCGGCGTGCCGCCCTTGCAGCTGCCGCCGGCGCATTTCTCGGCCTCGGTGCACACGTTGTTGTCGCTGCAGGGCAGGGTGTTCGGTTTGGCCTGGCAGCCGCCCGACGGCGTGCATGTCTCGGTGGTGCAGGGGTTCTTGTCGTCGCAGGGCGCGGGCACGCCGGGTACACAATTGCCGCCGTTACAGGTGTCCTTCAGCGTGCAGGCGCTGCCGTCGTTGCAGGGTTTGGTATTGGCCGCGTGTTTGCAGCCGGCATCGCTGGCGCAGCTGTCGTCGGTGCAGGGGTTGTCGTCGTCGCAGTCGGTCGGACCTGCGGCGGTGCATGTGCCGCCTTTGCAGATGCTGGACGCGGTACAGAGATCGCCATCGTTGCAGGGCGCGTTGTTGGGGCTGTGGGTGCAGCCGCCGCTTTCCGCATCGCAGCTGTCGGTGGTGCAGGCGTTGCCATCGTCGCATTCGGCTGCCGGCACGCCCTGGCAGAGGCCGTCGACGCAGCTGTCGGCAGTGGTGCAGGCGATGCCGTCGTCGCAGTCGCCGCTCTTGTTCACCGCGACGCAGGCGCAGTTGACCACCTTGGCCTCGAGGCAGCCGCCGGGCGGGGCGACGCAGGTGGGGGGGGCGGGGCAGGGGCCGGCGTCGCTGCCGGGCGTGACGATGTCGATTGCATGGCTGCCAGCGTCTGTGTTCCGGGTGTGGCTGTCGGTCGAGCCATGGTCTGTGCTGCCGACGTCTTTGCGGATTGCGTCGGGCGGCAGGCGTCCGGTGTCGGTGACCAGGCCGGCGCCGTCGCTGCCCACGTCGTCGCGGATGGCGACCGGTCCGACGATGACCTCGTCGCTGGCGCAACCAGAGAGCTGGAAAAGGACGCCCACAACGGCGCCGCCAGTGATGACCGCCACAAGGAGACCGGCCGGCCGTCCAGCCGCGCTGCCCCTGTCCCGGCCCTTGGTCTTCATCGCCTGGTCCGCTTGCGCTCGAGTTGCTCTCCTGCTGGGCATCGTACCATGTCCCGGCTCGCGCTCGACAGCACGACGGAACGGGGGCGGCCGCAGACGGTGTCAAGTGTCAATACCTGACCCTCTGGATTGCGGCCTTTCAGTGGTACGAATGTCCCAAAAGGTGTCAAGTGGCGATGCATGGCCCTTGCCGGTGTCGGGCGTCGCCTCCAGGAGCGGCCCTGCGCTTGTATAGGGGCATCAGATCGAGGCATTGCGTGGCCATTCATTGCTGGCCGGTGCGGCGCGCGTAGGGTGCTTCGCACCCGCCTTCACCTATCGATTTCCTGAGGTCCTATATGTTGCTTTTCAACCGCCGCAGCGCCGGTGCGAGCCCCGCGTTGTTGGCGCTCCTTGTCGTTCTGCCTGCCTGCAGCGCCGACGATGGCGGCGATGGCGGCTCCAGCCCGGCTGATACCGCCGCGGTGGACGCCCAGTCCGACGATGGGAACGCGGCCGCGGACGCCACCGGCGCGACCGACAGTGGCGCTGCCGTGGATGCTGGCACGCCGGAAGACGATGGCGGCAGCGCTCAGGACGCGACGACCGCTGCCGATTCGGGCGCTTCCGATGTCGGTCAGGCGGATGGCGGCGGCGCCGAGGACGCGGCTGGTGTGGACAGCGGCGCTGATGTGGACGACTGTGAGCCGACCAACAAGGGCGTCGAGACCTGCGATGGCGTCGACAACGACTGTGACGGCAAGACCGACAATCCGCCGGAGAACCGGGTCACGGGCCTCTGTGATGACGGCGATATGTGCACCGTCGGCGAGGCCTGCAAGGACGGCAAGTGTACCGCCGGCATGGCGCTCAAATGCACCGGTGGCGCATGTGTCGACAGCGTCTGCGACAAGGCCAAGGGCTGCGTCGATACGCCCAATACCAAACCCTGCGACGATGGCAATAAGTGCACCGAAGGCGACGCCTGCAGTGGCGGCAAGTGCGCCGGCGGGGCGGCCAAGTCCTGCGATGACAAGAACGCCTGCACGGTCGATGTCTGTGACGCCAAGACCGGCAACTGCAAGTCGACCGCCAAACCCGCCGCCGACTGCGACGACAAGAACCCGTGCACCGAAGACGCCTGCGACATGGCGGTCGGCTGCACCTATACCAACAACAGCAAGACCTGCGACGATGGCGACGCCTGTTCGGGCACCAAGGACACAGCCGATGGCTGCGCGGCCGGCAAATGCGCCGCCGGGGCCGCGGTGGTCTGCGATGATGGCAACGCCTGCACCACCGACAGCTGCGACAAGATGAAGGGTTGCGTACACGCCGCCAACAAGAGCCCCTGCTCGGACGGCAACTCGTGCACCAGCGGCGAAATGTGCGCCGCGGGCAAATGTGGCGGCGGCAAAAAGAAGTGCGATGACGGCAAGGTCTGTACCGCCGACGCCTGCGACGCCAAGACCGGCACATGCACCTACAGCGCGATCCCGGGTTGTACCTCCTGCAAGGCAGCCAGCGAGTGCAATGACAAGAACAACTGCACCAAGGACGCCTGCACCGGCGGCAAGTGCGCCCACAGCCCCATCAAGGGCTGCATCGGGCCCACCGACTACATCCCGACCAAGCTCGAACTGCTGAATCCGGACGCGCCCCTGGGGGCCACGGCGAAGGTGAAGTTCACGGTCAAGAACCTGGGTAAACCCTACGGCGGCAGCTTCAAGGGCAAGATGCAGTGGGACATGTGGATGTCCGCCGACCAGACCGTTGGTGCGGGCGACCTGAAGGTGATGAACCCCACCAAGTGGAATGGCTACAACATCGGCGCGCCCAAAATCACCGAGTACACCCTGCAGTGGGCCTTCGCCTTGCCGGCGGCGCTGCCAGCGGGCCTGAAGTACATCTGCGCGCGGGTCATCTTCGCGCCGGACTTCAACAAGGATAACAACACCCTCTGCATCCAGAGCCCCTTCAAGCCGGCCGAATTCAAGGTCACGGGATTGAAGCTGGTGGAGCCCAAGCTCACCGCGGGGGCCAAGGCCAGCGTGCAGGTCACGTACAAGAACGCTGGTGGCAAGACCAGCAATACGCCGTACAACTTCTACGGTTCGGTCGACGCCAAGTGGGACAAGGCCGACCTGCTCATCGGCAGCGTCACCGGCGCCGGCGCGCCACCGAACTCGACCAAGACCCAGGCGCTCAGCTTCAACGTCAACGCCAAGTTGCAGACCGACAAGAAGCATCTCTGCGTACTCATCAACGCCAAGGAGTACACCAAGGAGGCCAACCCGGCCGACAACGCCATCTGCATCCCGGTGCCGGTGGTCAATCCGGCAGACCTCTTCCTCAGCGTCGGCCACGTCACCTTTACCAACAGCAAGGGCGTGCCGGTGGGCAATCCGCCGTGGGGCTACGACCACGGCTGCCGCACCGCCCAGATCAGCAACGCCAAACCCGGCAACAGCGGGCCGTTCAAGATCCGCTGCTGGATCGGCGCGCCAGGCGGCTTCGCCGCGTCGAAATGGAAGGTGGACTGGACCTACACCGGCAGCGTGCCCGGCTCCATCCCCAAATGCAGCAACTGCTACGGCAAGGTCAAGAACGTGGCCTCGACCACCAAGGCCAATACCAAGCCGCTGCCATTCGGTCCGACGAAGCTGTGCATGCAGCTCAACTACGACAAGGGAGCGGTCGAGACCAACTACAGCAACAATACCGTCTGCCGGCCGGTATCCATCGTCGGCTTCGACCTGCTCAACCACCCGGTCTACGTCAAGATCGGCGCGCCCAAGTACAGCAAGCCCGGTCTGTCGACCCTGGAACGCGGCAAGGCCTACAGCCTGGAGTATGCGATCGGTAACACCGGCAATGCCGCCCAGGTGGGCGCCAACCTGGTCCTGGGCAAGGTGCTGCTGTCCAAGGATAAGCTGCCGTCAAAGGACGACGTGCTGTTGTGGCAGGGCAAGTCTCAGGCGAAGTCGATTCCGCCTTTCGGCGCCAAGATCAAGAACAAGCCCAGCTACGCCTACCTGACCGGCAATACCAAGGTGACGGTCGCGACGTCGGTGACGCCCGGCAAGTACTACGTGCTCTACCACGTCAACCCCGATGGCAGCCTCATCGAGCCGTCTGGTAATAACCTGACCGTCACGTCGATGACCATCAAGTAGAGACGCCGTTGCATTCCGCCGAGTTGTGAATCGGGTGGCACCTTCCGGGCGCCTTCCGTCGGCGCCTCGCCTCAGCAAAAGGTGTCAAGTGTCAATACCTGACCCTCTCGGGTGGGGGTGCCTGGTGGTGCGTTTGGCGGCAAAGGTGTCAAGTGTCAATACCTGACCCTCAGGGAGAGGCCGACGGCTCCGGGGCCGGGGGTGAGGCTGACCGTGGTGGCGTTTGGGTTGGGGCGGGGGCGGACTTTGCCGTTGCTGCCGAAGCGGCGCCAGTAGGAGAAGCTGGCCAGGCCGACGCCGACTGCGGCGCCGGTCATGACGTCTGAGAGGTGGTGGCGGCCGTCATCGATGCGGCTGGCGGCGATGAAGAAGGCTGTGCCCATGAGGGCGGTCTGGGAGAGCAGGCCGGCGGTGCGGCTGGTTGGGGTGGCGTCGTCGCCCCAGACGAAGGCGCCGCCGATGGCGAGGCTGGTATAGGTGGCGAAGTTGAACGAAAACGAGCTGTGGCCGGAGAAGAAGCTCTTGCGGCCGTCGGCGAAGATCTCGTCGGCTTCGTGCGGGTCGGGGTCCAGGGGTGTGGTCTTGCCGTCCGGGCAGAGGGTGGCGTCGCTGGCGTCTTTGGCGCAGAGGTGGCGTCGGGCGCGGGATTGGAAGTCAGGGCGCAGTCGGCCGAATAGCAGCTTGCTGGACTCGGTGAAGCCGGCGGTCAGGGCGACGGACTCCAGGTAGCCCACCACCAGGTCGTGGAAGGTGCGCGCGTTGGGGCTCTTACCCATGGCCCATGGGATGCCCTCCTGGGCAGCCAGGTAGACGCCTGCGAGGCCGACCAGGACGGTGACCTGGCCGGTGGAGACGGTCTCGCCTTTGCCTTCGTCGACGTAGTTGCGACCGATGCGATCGCTGTGGGCGGCGTCCAGGGTGGCGGCGGGGTTGTTGGCATCCCAGGCCGGGCCGATGAGGGCCTTGTCTGCTGGATCGATGGACTTGCGGGCCAGGTAGACCACGCCGCCCAGGGCGATGATGCCGTAGTCGACCAGGTAGCCGCTATGCCACCAGTCGGTGTTGCCGTCGGCTTTGGCGGCAGGTATTGGGGCGGCAGTGACCACGGTGGCGGCGATCGGTGCTTCGGCGGCGGGTGTTTCGGCTGCCAGCACGGGAGTAGCGAAGCAACAGCAGAGCGCCAGCAGGCCGAGCCGTGCCCTCATGGCGCCTCCTCCTTCGCCAGGACGCCGAAGGTGATGCGACTGGCCATCTTCGCGGTGCGGTAGAGCCGATGCTCTGCCTTGATGTAATCCGATGCCTTGGCCTTGTAGATGTTGGCCACGTACTTCTGCGGATTGCGGTCGGCGAGCGGGAACCAGGTGCTCTGCACGTGCACCACCAGCCGATGGCCGCGCTTGAAGGTGTGGAATACGTCGAGCAGCTCAAAGGCCACCTCGGTGGGCTGATTGGGCACGAAGGGGCGCGGTCGCTCGAAGCTCTGGCGGAAGCGTCCGCGCATGATGTCGCCGCGGATCATGAGCTGCCTGCCGCCATCCTTGTCGGGCTGCCCCTTGCTCTTGATGCGTCCGGGCACCTCGTCGATGACCTTGACCACGAAATCGGCCGCCGATTGCGAGGTGGAGGCCCAGAGGTTCACGGTGATGGGCCCCGCTAAGGTCAGATCCTGCTTCAAGGGCGCCGTTCGGTAGACCATGACGTCCGGTCGGTAGGCGGCGAAGCGTTGATCCTCGGTCATGTAGGGTTTGGCCATGCGCGGCTGGAAGGTCATCGTATAAGGCACCGGCTTGGCGGGGTCGCTGATCCAGGCGTCGTGGTGCTTGCCTGCAGCGGTCGGCGCCTTGCGGGTCAGGCTGCCCTTGGGGCCCAGGTGCAGGCTCATGGACGTCAGCTTCGGCGGCGGCCAGGCCGACAGCTCACGCCAGCGATTGGCGCCGGTCTCGAAGGCCAGCGCGCCCGGCAATTTCGGCGACTTGCCGCCCTTGAGGTGGTGCTTGAAGAAGGCCAGCTCGATGTGCTGCTTGTAGTAGCGCGAGGTCTTGAAGCCGAACTTCGCGTCGCCGAGCACGTCGCCCTTTCTGCGCACCCAGCCGCCATGGGACCAGGGGCCCATAACCAGGCGGATGTCGGCGCGCGGGTTCTGCTCGACCAGGGCTTTGTGGATCTTCAGCGGGCCATAGAGGTCCTCCGCGTCGTACCAGCCGCCGACGGTCAGCATCGCCGCCTTCACGCCGGACAGGTGCGGCAGGATGCTGCGCGACTGCCAGTATTTGTCGTAGTTGGGGTGGGCGACCACGTCCTTCCAGAACTTGATTTTGCCCTTGTAGTACTTGCGGTCGATGTTGCTCAGCGGTCCCAGGTCGAGGAAGAAGCGGTAGGCGTCCGGCGTCGGGAACTCGAAGAAGGTGGGCCACTCGGTGGTCAGCTTCTTGCGGGCTTTGCCGAAGCCGCTGAAGAAGCCGAAGGTCATCTGCAACATCAGGGCGCCGTTGTGGTGCATGTCATCCCAGAACCAGTCGGCGATGGGCGCCTGGGGAGCGACGGCTTTGAGCGCCGGGTGGCCGTTGATGGCGCCGGCGGCGGCGTAGAAGCCGGGGTAGGAGATGCCGCGGATGCCCACCTTGTCGTTGTGTCCGCGCACATTCTTGAGCAGCCAGGCGATGGTGTCGTAGGCGTCGGTGCTCTCGTCGGTGGACTTGGCGCGGCGTTTGCCGGTGAGCTGTGGGCGCATGTTGACGAACTTGCCCTCGGACATGAAGCGGCCGCGCACGTCCTGGAGCACGAAGATGAAGCCCTCCTTCTCGAATGCGGGATAGGGCCCGAGGCGGTCGGGGTACTTGTCGGCGCCGTAGGGATTGACGCTGTAGGGCGTGCGCAGCATCAGGAAGGGCAGGGGACCCTTGGGGCTGTTGGGCCGGTATACCGCGGTGAACAGCTTGACGCCGTCGCGCATGGGGATGCGGTACTCGAACTTGGTGTAGTGAGCGCGGATCCATGCGGCGCGTTTGGGGTCGTGTTTGCGCCGGCCGACGCTATCTTTGGCGGCGGCGGGGCTCGGCGCGAAGACCAGGGCCAGGACCAGGGTCGCCAGCAGGGCGAGCCGACGTGCATTCGGCGCGGGCGATGGGCGGTGCATGGCGTTCCTCCGGCGGGGCGGGCGAAGCTACGACACGAGGTTTGTGGGTGCAATACGAGTCCCTTGGACTCGACACTCCATGGCCCTCGACGCCGAATCGTGGAATGCTGGGATCGCGAATCCCTCGTTGGCGCTCAAAAGGAGGCCGCCTTGCAGACCTGGCTGCGATGGCTGCGTCGATGCACGGTCCTGCTCGGCCTGCTTGGAGCCGTGGCCTGCAATGGCGCTGGCGAGTCCAGCGAACCCACAAAGGACGCCGTCTCAGCGGATTCGCCAGCGGCCGACGCGCCGACCGGAGATTCGCTCGGTGGGGACGGGTTCAACCAGGACGCGACCACGGGCGACGCTGGTTCCGACGACGCCTTCGCAGTGGACATCGTCGACGCCGCGGACGTCGCCTCAGCGCCCGACTGCGACGATGACAACCCCTGCACGGAGGACCTGGCCGGTGACGATGGTTGCAGTCACAAACCCGTGGTCGGCCCGTGTGATGACGGCAACGCCTGCACGACCTCCTCCCTATGCGTGGCCGGCACCTGCCTGCCGCCGGATGAAGCGACGGTGACCACGGTGGCAGGCAACGGTCTCGAGGCCACCGTGGATGGCCCCGCAGACAAGGCCAGCTTCCAGGGACCCTTCGACATCGCACCGGGACCCGATGGGGCGATATTCGTCGCCGACCGCAAGGCACATCGCATCCGGAGAATCGGCGCCGACGGTGTGGTGAGCACATTCTCCGGCTCCGGGAGCAAGGGCGCCAGCGACGGTCCCGCCGCCAAGGCAGAACTCCACCAGATCAACTCATTGGCGGCCCGCAAAGGGGGGGGATTCGTCGCCTTGACGGACATCGGCAGCCGCATTCGGGCCATCGATATGACCGGCACCACCAGCACCCTGGCCGGCGGCGGCATGGGCACCGAGGTGGGCGGCGGGCCGGCCAAGGTGTTCAACGCCCGGGACCTGGCCGAAGCGAGCGACGGCGGCATCGTCTGGGTCGAATACGCCACCTCGCAACTGCGCCGCCTCGATCCGGCCACCGGCAAGGTCGTGACCCTGGCCGGCAGCACCCACGGATTCGCCGACGGTCCCGCTGCGAAGGCCCTCTTCAAACATCCCCACGGCGTCGACGCGGCGCCCGATGGCACGATCTACGTCGGCGACTACGGCAACCATCGCATCCGCGCTCTGGGCACCGATGGCGTGGTCATCACCGTCGCCGGAAGCCACCCCGGCAGCGAGGATGGACCGCTCGGACTGGGGCGCATGAACCTGCCGCGGCGTATCGAGTGGAGCGCAGGGCACATCTTCTTCATCGAAACCGGCACGCGACGCCTGCGCGTGGTGCAACCCGACGGCAGCCTGAAGAGCCTCGCCGGCGGCAAGGTGGCCGGCAACGCCGACGGCCCCGGTAGCCTGGCCAGCTTCAACTGGCTGTACGGCCTGGCCGTACTCGATAACAGCCACATCTGGCTGGCCGACTTCGAGGCCCGCAACATCCGGCGGGTCACCCTGCCCAAGAAGCTCTGCCCAACCGGCCAGACGTGCAAGGAGGGTGTATGCGCGGCGCCCTGAACGGATCGTTCATCTTGTGGGTGAGCATCCTCATCGCCTCGTGCGGGCCGGACACGGTCACAGACACGGTCTCGGACTCGGACTCGGACACGGTCACGGACTCGGACACGGTCACGGACACGGGCACGGACACAGGCACCGACACGGTCCTCTGGCCCGATCCCGACACCTTCACCTGGCCCGTACCCACTGCCCCCATCGCCATCACCAAGTCTCCGTGGGGCCGCAACACCGTCACCTTCCGCAAGGATCCCTTCGCCGCCTTCAATCCCGGCGACAAGGGCTTCCTCCAGCCTCACTGGATCAAGTTCACCGTGCTCATGGGCGATCCTTCCAAGGTCTGGTTTCAGCACAGCGGCAAGTACCCGCTGCATTTTGACTACATCGCCAAACATCTCGACCCGTGGGTAGGCAAGACCACCAGCGAATTACAGCAGGTCAGCCTGCACGAAGCCGGCCAGGAGTTGATCCTCGGCGCGGTGCTCTTTGCGCCGGGTGTGGGCACCTTGGAGTGGGGGATGCAGCTGGTCCGCAATGATGCTTACCATCCGGAGATGGTGCGGCGGGTCTTCGAGCTGGTCAAAGTCGCCATCCAACCCGAAAAAGCCGGTCAGCAGCTGAACGGCTTCTACTTTCCCACCTTCGCCCAGGAGGCCTCGGCGCTGCATTTCGCCGACTGGCTGAAGGCCAAGGGTGTGCTGGTGAGCGACATCTCCCGCTGGGGCAAGGGCGCCTGTTATGCCACTGGCTGGGCCATGGGCAAGGTGGTCGAGGTCGCCGGTGGGGGCATCGACGCTGCCTGGCTGGCTGGCACCCTGACCGCCCAGGACATCCTGTTGACCGACGCGGTGCCCGCCGAGGTGCCGCCGGTGGCCGGGTTGTTGACCCGCAAGCCGTCCACGCCCAACAGCCACGTGGCGATCCTGGCGCGCAACCTGGGCATCCCCTTCGCCTGGCTGGGCGAGGCGGCACAGGTGGGCGCCGCGGATGCCATGGTGGGCAAGACGGCGTTGCTGCGGGTGCGTGAGCGTAAGGGTCTCGACGCCGGCTGCGACATCTGGTTGCACGACGCGGCGGGTCTGGATAGCGGGGTCAAAGCGACCCTGGGCGAACTCAAGAAGCCGGTCAAGATCGCCTATCCAGGCAAGCAGAGTGCCGGCTCAGTGGCGGTGGAGCTGGCCAAGAATTCGGCCTCGCCCGACAAACTGGCCGCCATGGTCGGTGGCAAGGCGTCTGGAATGGCCCTGCTGCAAAAGGCGTTGCCGCTGCACAGCCCCAAGGCCATCGCCCTGAGTTTCGACCTCTGGGATCACTTCCTGGCCGGCAAGACCGGCGCGGGCGTCCAGCTCAGCGCCGCGATCCAGGGCCAACTGAAGGGCATCGCCTGGCCCCTGCCCGCCAAGAAGCTGAGCGACGCGGCCGCCGCCATTCGCGCCGATATCCTGGCCACTTCATTCGCCACGGTCGATCGCAAGGCGGTGCTGGACGCGCTGGCCACGGCTGGCTTCTCGGCCACACATAAGCTGCGCTTTCGCTCCTCGACCAATGTGGAAGATGGCGACCACTTCACCGGCGCCGGGCTCTATGACAGCTACTCCGGTTGTCTCGCTGACGACCTGGACGATGACGACCAGGGCCCCAGCCTGTGCAACGCCAAGCAGAAGAAGGAGCGCGGGGTGATGCGCGCCATCCGCAAGGTCTTCGCCAGCTTCTACAACGACGGCGCCCTGCGCGAGCGCCTGCGACATGGGGTTGTCGAGTCGGAGGTGGCCATGGGCGTGGTGGTGCATCACGGCTTTCCCGACGTCGATGAGCTGGCCAACGGCGTCGCCACCCTGGACACGCGACCTGGCTGGGGCGACGAGGGCCAGCTCGTCACGCAGCTGGGCGCCGTGAGCGTGACCAATCCGTCGACCAGCGCGCTGCCCGAGGTCATGAAGCTGAGCATCAGCGCCGCTGGCACCGCGAGCGCATGGCTTGAGGCGGCGTCCTCCCTGGTTCCGCTGGGCACCCAGGTCATGTCCTATCCATCCGACTACAAGCTGCTGGGGGGCTACCTGGACGTGGTGCGCAAGGCCTACGAGAGCGCCCATGGCCTGGCCGCCAACAAGATCCTGCTCGACTTCGAGTTCAAGAAGGTCAAGTCGGGTCATATCGCGCAACCGAAGTCGGTGCAGGGGGACTGGCTGGTCATCAAGCAGGTGCGCCCGTTGCCATTGCCGAACGCGGGCGCGCAGCACGTGCCGCTGCTGGTCGGTGACACCGCGCGGCGCTGCACCTTTCAAGGCGAGCAGGGCGACGTGTTCGCGATTCACCGGCTGAAGTCCCATTGGACATTGACCGCTCGGCAGGGCCCCGCGGAGGCGGGTAAGAGCCTGTTTGCCCATGTCCGCCTGGAATACGTGGTCGACGGCAAGGTGGTGATCCTGGAGGGGGATCCGAGCACATTCAGCGACTTCGCCCACAGCTCCGAAGCCGCCAAGGGTTTCAACCCGCCGCACACCTGGCACCAGGACAGCTTCGCCGTGAAGACCGCAGCCGGGAGTCAGCAGTGGCGCTTGCGGACCCTGCTGCCGAGCCAGGCCAATGTGGCGGCGGGGCCCATGGTGGTGTTGCAGGATCTGACGGTGAACAGCCTGGCGGTGGCCGTCAAGCACCCCAAGAAGGTCTCGCGCATGGGCTGGCAGCCGGGCCTGCAATGGGTCGACGAGGAGTCCATCTTCCTGTCGCCTTGCCCGCAGGATGTGGTCCAGACGCCGGGCCACCTGGAGAGCGCCTGGACGCTATCCGGCAAAGCCGCCACGGGCCAGACCGTGAGCCTGAAAGCCACCTGGCTCCAGCCACCGCCGCCCAAGGGAGCGTCAGCCGGCTACACCGCCGAGCTCCTGCGCTGGCAGGGCGCCGCGACGCTCACAGGCGTGACCACCAAACCCATCTCACTGGCCAACTGGTACGGTCGCAGCCATCGGCCCGGTCATCACAACTTTGACGCCTTCTTCCTGGTGGAGCCGGCGCTGGATCCCGGCGTGGACCCTGCCGCGCTGGCGGAGTTGAAGGCCGCCGGCATTCGCATGGTCTACCTGCACGGCGATCCCTCGCAGGCCAAGGCGGTGCTGCTGGACGCCGCCGGCAAGCTGGTGCAGGCCAGCAACTGACATTGTGCGGGCGGCTGGTCCTTCCGTCCGTCGAGGAGCGCCCCATGACCGCCTGGCACCTCGCCCACCTGCTCGCCCTGGGTCTCTGGGGTGGGGTGGTGCTGGCCGAAGGCATCATCGAGCAGGTCGGCCGTCGCGACGCCGCCCACACCGCGGCAGCTGCCCGCATGCACTACTGGACCGACCTGCTGCTCGAGCTGCCCCTGCTGGCGGTGATCATCGGTACCGGCGTCGTGCTGGCCTGGAATGTGCCGCTGACCGGCCTGCACTGGCTCAAGATCGCCTGCGCCGTGTTCGCCATCGGGGTGAACGTCTGGTGCATCGGCGTGGTGCTGCGTCGGCAACGAACCGTAGGCAGCGCCTCTCATCAGACCACGCTGGCGGATACCAGCCGCGTCTTCCTGGCCATCAAGCTGGGGCTGCCGCCGGGTTTGGTGGCTTTATGGCTGGGCTTCTACCTGGCTTGATGTCAGTCCAGCCTTGCGTCCTGGCCCGCAGTCGCTCGACGGGACATGCGTAGGTGTCTTCTGGCTCGTTCCGACGAACAGACGCACCGCGCCAAAACTCAGGTCTTCGGCGACCACATCCTTCAGCCCGGCCGCCCGCATCTGGCCGCAGAAGTCCTCGGCGGACGGGAACGCAGCGATGGAGCGGGCCAGGTAGCGATACTCCCAGGCGCCGGACAGGGCCGCGCCCAACCACGGCACCACGTGATGCACATGCAGGCGGGCCATGGCCGATATCGGCGAGCGGCCCTCGGGCTGGCTCAGCTCCAGGATCGCCACCTTGCGTCCGGGCTGCACCACGCGGGCCATCTCGCGCAGGGCCAGGTCGCGGTCGGGTACATTGCGGATGCCGAAGGCCATGGTCACGCCGGCGACGCTGTTGTCGTCCTGGGGCAGCGCCTGGGCGTCCCCCTCTTGCAGGATGACGCGCTTGGCCAGCCCCCGTTCGTCGACCTTGTGGCGCCCCACGGCCAGCATGCCCTCGGAAGGGTCGATGCCCACCACCAGGCAGTCCGGATGCTGACGCGCGATGGCGATGGCCACGTCACCCGTGCCAGTGGCCAGGTCGAGCGCGATTTCGCCGGACGCCAGCGGACCGAGAGCCTCGATCAGGCGACGACGCCAGCGGCGGTCCAGGCCCATGCTGATGAGCCGATTCATGCGATCGTAGCGGGCGGCGATTCGATCGAACATCTGGCCGCTGCCACCTGCGGGCTGCCCATTCTGCGGCTGGGGATGCGCCATCAGGGGACTCCGTGGGTGCAGGTCGGGGGCGTGGCGGCACCCCATCGGCGCGCTGAAGGTACTTCTTCGACGCCCGATCTGACCAGACGTGCGGTCCTCGGCTGTGCGCAGGCGGCAGGTCTGTGGCATGCTCCGGGACGTCGGAGGAAGCACGATGGCCAGGTTTCTCAGCGTGTTCGGTGGGCTGATGCTCATGGCGGGATGCGGCACCCCGGGCGCCACGCTCGGTGGCGGGCAGCCCCTTGGTGGCGACGTGGTCGTTGGCGATACCGTCGGGGGCAACGCGGATGGTCAGGCGACCGCGGGCGCCGATGGCGTCTCTGGCGATGGCACCGCAGCCCTGGCCGATGGGCAGACCCGGCGCCGCGGCCCCGACGGCAGCCGCACACAGGCCGATGGCGCCGCCTGGCCACCCGTCGAATGCGCCACCCAGAGCGAGTGCGCCAAAGATGGCCTCTGCACCGGCAAGATCGGCAGCTGCATCGCGGCCACCGACGCCGACTGCATCCCTTCGATCGGCTGCAAGGATGCCGGACGCTGCAAGGCCGAGGGCGGGATCTGCATCGTCGGCACCGACGCCGACTGCGCCAAGAGCAAAGCATGCGCCGAAAAAGGCCTCTGTGTGGCCAAGAACGGCGTCTGCGCCGAGCTCACGGCGGCCGATTGCCAGGCCGCGCCCGGCTGCGCCAGCGACGGCAAGTGCAGCCTGATCGGCGCCCAATGCGGCGTCGGCTCGGATTTCGACTGCCAGCAGGCCACGGTCTGCGCCAATGTGGGCGCCTGCACGGCTCAGGGCGGCGTCTGCATCATCGGCACCGAGATGGGCTGCCAGAACTCGCTGACCTGCAAGGCCAGCGGCCTCTGCTCCTTCCTCGATGGCAAGTGCGTCGCCGCGGACGCAGAACATTGCAAGAAGGCCGAGGCCTGCGTGCAGACCGGACACTGCGTCTTGAGCGGCCAGGCCTGCGTGGTCACCAACGATGCTGACTGCACCGCAGCGAACACCTGCACAGAATGGGGCAAATGCAGCGCCAAGGACGGCGCCTGCGTCGCCACCAGCGAATCCCTGTGCAAGCAGGCGCTGAACTGCGGCAAACATGGCTGGTGCACGCTCAAGGACGGCGCCTGCGTCATCGGCGGCCAGGCCGATTGCGCGGCCTCGGATGATTGCGCTGAAAAGGGCTGGTGCAGCTTCGGCAACAACCAGTGCCAGGTGGGCAGCAGCGCCGACTGTAAGGGCTCCGCCGGCTGCAAGAAGCTCGGTCTGTGCAAGGAGGAGAACGGCCAGTGCGTCGTCGGCTCCACCGACGATTGTCTGCAGAGCGACGCCTGTAAGAGCAAGGGACATTGCTGCCTGTCGCCCAAAGACGCGAGCTGCTCATCCTGCAATTGAAACGACAACGCAAACGGAGTTGCGACGGGCTCGCGCAGCGGCGAAAAAGCGCTGCGAGATTGCGCACGCCTGTCTAGCTTGAATCCACCGGTCGAACGCCGGCCACCCTCCAGCCACACAGGCGGGTCCATGGCGCCGCAGACGCCGCAGCCGAGCCGTTCTGAGACCCTGGTGGGCGTCCTCGCGCTCCTGGTCGTGGTCGGCGTGGGCGTGGGCGTGGTCATGGCCCAGGGCCAGTTCGATCCAGCGCCTTTCCGTGCCGCGACTTCGGCCGCCTTGACTTCAGAAGGGGAGCGGTCTGCCGCTGCGCCGGTGTCCGGCTTGAGCCTGCCCCAGGGCGTGCAGGCCGATGGTGCACCGCAGGCGTTCTCGACCGAGACCCTGCATCACAAGATCAACGGCAAGGCCGATCTCTACCTGTCGGCGGGGTTCGAGTCGCTGCGCTGCCAGCGGGTCCGGTCGGACGATGACGGCCGAGTCGAACTGTGCATCTACACCATGAAGAGCGCCGACGCGGCGTTTTCGGTCTGGAGCAGCCAGCGACGGGATGGTGCGGACAAGGTCGCCTTGACCCGCCACGCCTACAGCACGGCCAACGCCGCGTATGCCGCCATGGACAGGCGTTACGTGGAGCTGGCCTCGGTGGCGTCGACTGCAGCTTCAGCGCGCCTGCGGTTGGCGCTGCTGGCGGCCCTGGCCGGAGAGACGGCTGGCAGTGGCGAGGGCGGCAGGGCGGGGGCCTATCCGTCGTCGACCGGTGCGGAAACAGGTGAGGTGGAAGCGACAGCAGGGGACAGGCTGAAGGGCGAAGGCGTCTCGGACCTGCAGCTGCTCGCCTTGCCCTGCGTACGCCCGGAGACCATCAAGCTGATCGCCGAGAGCGCCTTCGGTATGGCCGAGTTCGACCGGGTGATCGTCGCTCCCTGCGGTGAAGGCGACGAGGCGCCGCGACTCTTCGTCTCCAGGCGCAAGGACACTGCCGGAGCCGGCGAGTTGGCGAGCCAATTCGTCGCCTTCCTGCTCGAAAACGGAGCTGAGGAGGCCCCCGACCGGGAGGGCATACGGCTGCTGTCGCTGTTTGGCGCGGGCGAGGCGATCTTCGCCTACGGTCCGCTGGTCGCCGGCGTGCATGAGGCGGTGGACCTGGCCTCGGCGGCGACCCTGGCCACGCAGCTGCGAACCCACCTGCTTCGAGGGACGCCATGAGCGGCAAGCAGGGCGACCACGGGCTTGCTGATCCGGGCCGGCGCGAGGTGCTGCGGCGGGGTGCCTGGGCCGCTGGATCCCTCGCCGTGGCTGCGGTGGGTGCCGCTTGGGTGCACGATCCGAAGGGCCCCGAGCGCCCGGAACTGGCCCTGGATCCGGTACGTGGCCTGCCCGACTTCTCCCCCCGACGCCCCGGCCCCGACCTGGCCATCATCACCGGCATGGATAGAGCCCGTACCGTGCGCCAGGCGGTGGACGCCCTGGGCGGCATGGATCGATTCATCGCCCGCGGCGACCGCGTGCTCATCAAGCCGAACGTCGGGTTCGCCACCCCGCCCGAGATCGGCGCCAGCAGCCATCCGGCGGTGGTCGGCGAGCTGGTGCGCCTCTGCCTGGCGGTGGGCGCAGCCGAAGTGCGCGTGACCGACCACCCGGTCTCGGATCCGGCGACGGCGTTCTCCATCAGCGGCATCACCAAGGCCGTAGAAGAGCAGGGCGGCCGGATCATGTTGCCCCGCCGCGACTCCTTCGCCCCGGTCAGCCTGCCCGGCGGCCGGCTGATCCAGCGCTGGCCCCTGTTGCTGACGCCGCTGGAGGGGGTCAACAAGGTCATCGGCGTGGCCGCGGTCAAGGATCACATCCGCGCCGGCGCCACCCTGGGCATGAAGAACTGGTACGGCCTGCTGGGCGGTCGGCGGAACGTCTTTCACCAGGACATCCACGGCATCGTCGTCGAGCTGGGCCAGCTGGTGCGACCGACGTTGCAGGTGCTGGACGGCACCCGGGCCATGCTCGCCAACGGCCCCACGGGCGGCTCGGTGGCCGACTTGTCCGACACCGGCACCATGATCGCCGGCACCGATCCGGTGGCCGTGGACGTCGCCGGCGCGGCCCTGCTGGGGCTGAAGGCCGACGACCTGGCCTACCTGGCCATGGCCGAGCGGGCTGGGTTGGGCGCGGTGGATCCGGCCGGCCTGAAGATCGAGCGCGGCCACGTGCCGGTGAAGGGGGGCTGAACATGTCGGCTCGCCCCCGCTGGCGCATCGTCGTCTACCGCCGCATCTGCCAGGGTTTCTTCCTCGGCCTGGCGCTCTGGCTGGCGCTGGCGATGAGCTTCGGCGAGGGCTGGTGGCAGCTCAGCGGCTGGCCCGTGGCCTTCTTCGCCAACCTGGATCCGCTCATCGGCCTGGCCACGGTGCTGGCCACGGGCACCCTCTATGGCGGCCTGGCCTGGGCCCTGGTCACGGTCGCCGTCACGCTGGTCTTCGGCCGCGTCTTCTGCGGCTGGGTCTGCCCCATGGGCACCTTGCATCAGTTCATCGGCTGGCTCGGCCGCAAAGCGCGGTCGTTGAAGGGCCAGGTCAGCGTCAACCGACCCCATCGGGCGCAGGTCTTCAAATACCTGCTGCTGACCTGGCTGCTCCTGGCGGCCGCCGGCGACCTGCTCGGGCACATCTTGAAGTTCGCCTGGTTCCGCGAGCCCGCCCGACTCGCCGTCGTCGCCCTCCTGATGGCGTTGGTATTTGCGTGGCTGTCGTTGCGCAAGGTCATCCGCAGTCGCAGACGCGCCGCTACCTGGTTCTTCGTCGCCCTGCTGGCCTGGGTGGTGGGCGGCTTCCTCTTCGCGCCCGCCGGCCCGAGGGTGGTCAGCCTCCAGATCGGGCTCTTCGATCCCATCGCGCTCTTCTACCGCTCGGTGGACCTGGCCGTGTTGCCCGCGTTTGACGCCCAGTTGGGTCGTTTGTGGCCCATGCCGCGCCACGTGCACGGCGGCTGGCTCATCGGCGCTGTGCTGCTGGGCGTGCTGCTGGCCAACCTGTGGGTGCCGCGCCTGTACTGCCGTTGGATCTGCCCGCTGGGCGCCATGCTCGGCCTGCTGTCGCGACCGGCCATCTGGACCATCGCCCGCCAGCCCGAGGGATGCACCCATTGCGACATGTGCGAGCGCGACTGCGAAGGCGCCTGCGCCCCCTCCGGCACCATCCAGACGGCGGAGTGCCTGCTCTGCACCAACTGCCTGGCCGGCTGCAAACCGGGCGTGATGACCTACGACACGGGCCCCTCGGTCCAGGGCGAGCTGCGCGGCCCCAACCTGGCCCGTCGCGACCTGGTCTCCGCCGCTGCCCTGGGCATCGCCACCGCACCCCTGCTTCGGCTGCCGTCGGAGGGCGGCGCATCGGGCGCCTCGCCCATCATTCGCCCCCCCGGTGCCCTGCCCGAAGCCGAGTTCCTGGCCCGCTGCATCAAGTGCGGCCACTGTATGCGCGTCTGCCCGACCAATGTGCTGCAGCCGGCGACCCTGAAGTCCGGCGTCGAGGCCCTGTGGACGCCGGTGCTGGACAATCGCGTGGGCACCAGCGGCTGTCAGCACACCTGCACCGCCTGCTCCATGGTCTGCCCGACGGCGGCCATTCGCCCCATCTCGGTGGACGAGCGCACCGGACGCGGCGCCCACGCCGAGCACGGCCCCCTGCGCATCGGCACCAGCTTTGTCGACCGCGGCCGCTGCCTGCCCTGGGCCATGGACACGCCGTGCCTGGTCTGCGAGGAGAACTGCCCGGTCAGTCCCAAGGCCATCTTCGTGCGCGAGACCTGGGCCACGGTGCGCGACGGTTCGCGGCGCGTCGTGCAGGTCGACGGTCGCCAGGTCCGGTTGGATGGTCCGCCCCTGCAGCAGGGCGCACTGTCACCGGCGGATCATGCGCTGCGGGTGGGGGACGACCAGCACCTGCCCCTGCTGAGCCACGACGCCCGCACGATCCGCCTGGCCCAGACGCCCTCGCTGCAGCCCGGTGACCTGGTTCGCCTCCAGGTCCGCCTGCTGCGCCCCTATGTCGAGGCGCCCCGTTGCATCGGCTGCGGCATCTGCGAGCACGTTTGCCCGGTCAGCGGGCGCGCCGCCATCGCCGTCGGACCTCAGAACGAATCGCGCCACCCGCGTCGCCGCCTGATGTTGAACGTCGACCGACCCGCGACACCCTCGCCGCCCGTCAAAACCGGATAGCCCATGGCCCACAATTCCCCGCCTGCCAATCACCCCGAATCGCGGCGCGGCGAGCTCAGCCGTCGCGACCTGTTGCGAGCCACTGCCCTGAGCACCGCAGGCGCAGCGCTGGCGCTGCCGGAGAATCTGTTGGCCGCGACCAAACCCAAGACAGCCGCCAAACCCAAAGCAGCCGCCGGTTCCAAGACAGGCCCCAAACCCAGGACAGCCCCCCCAAAGCGTGTCGCCCGCGCAGCAACCCCGCCGCTGGTGCCCACCCGCCCCTTCGGTCGCAGCCGCATCCCGGTATCGACCCTGGGCCTGGGCATGATGTTCGACGCTGTGGACAATCAGCTCGTGCTCAAGCGCGCCCACGACGTCGGCGTGCGCTACTGGGACACCGCCGACTGCTACACCGGCGGCCGCAGCGAAAAGGGCGTTGGTCGGTACTTCAAGCGTTTCCCTGCCCATCGCAAAGACATCTTCCTGGTCAGCAAGTCCGACGATCGGGATCCTGAGGGCATGGACCGGTTGCTGACCCGCACCCTGAGGCGCACCCACGCCGGCCACGTCGACCTGTACCTGCTACACGCGGTGCACGACATCGACGAGCTCGACGACAAGGTCCGCCGCTGGGCCGAAAAGGCCAAGAAGCAGGGGCGCATCAAGCTCTTCGGCTTCTCGAGCCACGACAAGGACCCGAAGATGCTCATGGCCGCCTCGAAGCTGTCGTGGATCGACGGCCTGCTGATCAGCTTCAACCACGACCTCATGAAGCATAAGGCCACCATGGAGGCGGTTCAGGCCTGCCACGAGGCCGGCATCGGCCTGGCCGCCATGAAGCTCTTTCGCACCAGCAAGCCAAGCCGCAAGGATCCAAACGACAACAAGAACATCTTCCGCCACATCGACGCCGGCTTCAGCGACGAGCAGGCCCGGCTGCGCGGCGTGCTCGGCGACCCGCGCATCGCCACCGCCCTGGTCACCATGAAGAGCACGGCCGCCATCGACCGCTTTGCGAAGGCCGCCCGGTAGCTACGCGTCGCCGACTTTCCCCACACCCTCGGCCGGGGTACAACCACGCTCCCCGACGCCCAGGAGCCCATTCATGGCCACCGACAGCCCCACCGCCTTGCCCCCCATCCCCATCGCCGTCTCCGCCCGACACATCCACCTCACGGACGCGGCCGTGGAGGCCCTCTTCGGCTCCGGCCACACCCTCACGCCCTGGCGTCCGCTCAGCCAACCCGGCCAGTTCGCCTGCGAGGAGCGTCTCGAGGTGGTCGGCCCAAAGAACAGCCTCAAACGTGTCCGCGTGCTCGGACCCACCCGCAAACGCTGCCAGGTCGAGGTCTCGCGCACCGACGAGTTCAAGTTGGGCATCGACGCACCGATCCGCGGTTCAGGCGACACAGACGGCACCCCAGGCATCACCCTCATCGGCCCCGCTGGCACCTTGGAGCTGAAAGACGGCCTGATCTGCGCCCGCCGGCACATCCACATGACCCCCGAAGACGCCGAACGCTACGGGGTCGCCCACAAGGATGTGGTCGAAGTCGAGGTCGACACCGACGGGCGAGATCTCATCTTCGGCGACGTGCTGGTCCGCGTCTCCCCGCGCTACCTGCTGGAGATGCACATCGACACCGACGAGGCCAACGCAGCCGAGATCGTCGTCGATATGCACGGCATGCTGGTCGGTTGCGAGCGACAGGCGCTCCTGCGCAAAGTGTGATGGAGAGGTGTCAGACCCTCACATATCATAACGTTGATATGTAACCCGTTGATCGCAGGTTAACAGATGAATATCAGAAATGTGATTCTGGCGGCGATCTGGTGACGAGCGCTCAACCGCCCAGTTGGTCGACCCCAATACCAAAACGTTGCGGCGCGAAAGTCGCGCCCAGGTCGCGGCCGACCAGCTTGCCGTCCACCAACCACTGACGGCCCAGCACCCGCTGCGTCCAGAGGACCAGCTCATCGATGACCGGCGTATCGACACCCATCAGTTCCGCCACCCCGCGCACACCCACGAGGTTGTAGGGCACGTCCTCGGCCAGGTAGCGCGCCTCGAAGTCGGGCAACCAGCCGCCGCCGGGCGCCGGCTTCATCGGACAAGTGAGCCCCGCGTAGGCTGTATTGCTCGAAAAGCGCGTCTGCAACGTCGAGTCGTCGGTGATGTACTTGCCATAGGCACGCAAGCACCACGGCATGATGTGGCATACCACCGAAAGATCGCCGCCAAAGCGCGCTTCATAGGCACGTCGGATGACCTGAATCTCGTCCGAGACCGCCGACATGGTGTCAGCAGCCCGCTCACTCAACCCCTGGTAGAACAGCGGCGGTGTGTCATATGGCGTCACCCCGTCCCAATCCTTGAAGTTGTCGTGCATCACAACCGGGTGGATGACCTGGCAGAGATTCGACAAACCAATCGCGACGAAGCCGCCTTCAACCACAGGGCAGTCAAACTCCAACAGGTCGCCGACAAGCGCTGCCAGCTCCGAATCGGAGTCGTCCGGCCGCAGCACAATCTCCATGAACGGCTTGGCCCCGAGCACGTCCACACTGCGCCCGAAAGCGCTCACCCGGCACGCCCAGGGCAGGTTCTGCAAGGCGAACAACGTATAGCTCTCCGGCGCCCGACCCACCGCCTGCATGGCGGCATCGACGCACCAGTCAAAACCACTGGACGCGCAAACGGTGCCAATCGCCGCGCCTTCATCCACATAGGGCGCAATCGCGACCACGTTGCTGTCGTAGCCCATGGCCGACATGCACAGCAGCAACAACTCACAACCCGGCACCACATCCGCCGCGTCCGCCGACACCCGAGCCGGCCGACCATGTACCCGGCGGTGCGCGTCGTCGGCGCCATACACCAACTCGATCCCACCCTCGGCGACCCCCGCGGCCAACCGAGTCGCATCGTCTTGCCACGACGCCAGGATGTTGCACTCCCAATCGGGTCGAGAGGCAATGAGCCCAGCCGCCACGTGGGCCGAATTCCCGCCACCGATGACACACGCCCGTCGGACCATCTCATCCTCCCGCGGCGCCATGCGCCGGCATCGCGAACCTAGCAGACCCGCCAGAGGATGCCACGCCGACCCATAGTCAGGCACATGAACCACGATTCAATGAGTTAGATGACAAAGTTCTAATGTATGAGGGTCTGACACCTCATATCACGATGAGGGTTGAACAACCCCCCAACCAACCCCACCCTAAAACCCCACCTCGCCGCCGGAGCCCCACCCATGTCCCTGCCCGAATTCGACCGCTTCGACATCCGCTCCTTCGACGGCACCCGACTCGAAGTCCAGACGTGGGGCCAGGGTGACCTGCCCGTGGTCATCGCCAACGGCCTTGGTGGCACCCTGCTGGCCTGGTCGCCGTTGCTGCGCGCGTTGGGCGATCGCTGCCGCTTTATCTCGTGGGATTATCGCGGGCTGTACAACTCGGGTTCGCCGGCGATTCCCGAAAACCTGCGCCTGGAGCACCACGTACAGGACATGATCGCGGTTTTTGATACCGCTGGGATCGAGCGTGCTGTGATCGCGGGTTGGAGCATGGGCGTGCAGGTCTGCATTCAGGCGGCCGCGGACTTCGCCAGCCGGATTCAGGGCGTGATCCTGGTCAATGGCACGTATGGGCGCATCTTCGAGACGGCGTTCGAGAATGCCATCAGCCGGCACCTGCTGCCGCAAGCCAACAAGTTGGCCATCGCCATCGCACCGGTCATGCCGCCAGCGGTGAGCTGGGTGACCGGGCAGAAGTGGTTCCTACCGGTCATCGACAAGCTGGGGTTGGTGGACGAGCGACTGGATCGCGAGGTCTTCCTGGAGATCGCAAAGGGCTTCAAGGACCTGGATTTTGCGACCTATCACCGAATCATGGGCTACCTCAATGAACATGATGGCGAGCCCGCCTTGTCGCGCATCCTGTCGCCGCTGCTCTTTGTGGCCGGCGATCGAGACATGATGACGCCCGCGTCGGTCAAACACGTGGTCGCCAGCCGGGCGCCGCGGGCCGAGGTCTTCGTGGTGCCTGGCGGCACGCATTATTCGCTGCTGGAGTATCCCGATCTGGTGACCGGGCGCGTCGAACGGTTCCTGGACGAGCACTTCTGGTCCCAGGAAGCACAAGCTAGTTGAGCTTGACCATCACCGCCGTCTTGACGCTCACGTAGCTGCCATGTCCCA
>CAYTLW010000073.1:0-36945 GCA_964438735.1 uncultured Enterobacteriaceae bacterium
GACACGCCATAGACACTGGACTGCTTGCAGGTCCACTTGCCGGTGCAGCTGTTGCCGGTACACGAGCTGCCCGCCTGCTGGCCGCCGCAGTGCCCGGAGTCGCAAACGGACTGAAGCGTGGCTTTGGCGCACTCGGAGTCCTGCTTGCAGAACTGCAGGCAGCCGATGCCCGAGATGCACAGGCTATTGGCGCAGAATTTCGGGCCGTTGCCGAACTGGTTGATGGCATCGCAATAGGCGACCCCGGTCGCCGCGCTGTAGCCGTCGATGTTCTTCACCTTGCCCATGCAACGCTTCTGGCCCGTACCCAGGATGGTCAGGATCGTGCACGCCTCGCCGCCGGGGCAGTCCGCGTCGGTGGTGCAGCTTTTGAAGGTCGTGCCGGGCAGGCAGAGGTTGGGATAGGAGTTGGCGTTGTAGGCCTGGCGCACGCAGCGGAACTTCGTACCCGCGATGCTGCTCGAGCCGGCGCCGGTGCAGTCAGAATTCGCGTCCACATCCTCGACGCCGTCGCCGTCGGAGTCCTTTTTGGGTTTGCAGGTCATGGACGTGCAGAACTCCGAGCGGAAGCACAGCTCACCAGCGCAGAGATCGTCCAGGCAGCCGAAGAACTGGTTGATCTTGGACTGACCATCGGACGGCTTCGGCAGCGGACATTGCGGCGAGGCGTTGCAGGCGTCGCCCAGCTTCAACTTCGGCGGCGGCGGCACGCATTTATGGTCGATGCAGGTGTCGCCCTTCTTGCACGAGCCGCAAGACTTGCCGCAGTCGGTGAAGTAGCCGCATTCGGCGCCCTTTTTGGAGCAGCAGGACGGCCCACAGCTGGCCGAGTTGCCCTGCTTGGAACACTCGGTGTCGCCTTCGCAGTAGGTCTTCTTGGTCTTGGTACCCTGCTCGATGCACTCCTTCACCGCGTAGGTGCCGGAGCACTCGCTGGTGCCAGGCTCACAGATCTTCGGTTTGGGTATGCAGGTATTGCTGATGCAGTTGTTCAGCGGCGGACAGTCGACCGCGGACTTGCAGTCCACGCAATCGTAGTTCACGCAGACCTTGTCGTAGACGGCGCACTCCTTGCTGCTCTTGCACGAGGGCGGGTCGGGCACGCAATGACCCACGACCACGAAGTCCTCGGACTTGATCGGCTGCACCTTGCAGGAGGTATTGCCGGTGCAGTCATTGTCGGACTTGCAGTCGACACAGAGACCGTATCCACAGACCGCGTCCAGCGAGGCGCACTGCTTGTCTGACTCGCACTTGACCGCCGTGGCGCAGGCATTGGAGAGGCAGATCTCGCCGGGGTCGCACTGCATGGTCGAGACACACTCCACGCAGGTCTCCTGGGTCAAGATGCAGCTGCCCTTGCCGCAGTCCTCGTCCTTCTTGCAGCCGCCGCCGACCGTGTCTTTCGGCACGGGGCCTCCAGTATCGCCGGTCACGCCGGCGTCGGGCACGGAGACGTCTGGCCCGTCCGGCGCCCACTGGCATTTGGACGCGTTCGTCACCTGGCACTGAATCACAGAGTTGGCCTGGCCGCTGGCGGTCACATCCCCGCTCATCTTGCCGGCGCAGTCGGCCGCACAGGCGGTGTCGGTGGCATCGCATGTCACCTGGCAGGCCCACCAGGTCGCGCAGAGCCCCGTGCAAGCCGCGATCTGACTGGCACAATGCTGTTCGATACACGCGCCAAATCCCTGCGGACCCGCCGTATCGGCCGCATCGCCGACGCTGCCGGCATCCTGCACCCCACCATCGGCAGGCGGCGTCCAGACACACTGGCCGTCGACGCAGGTGAGTGGATCGGCGCAGACGCCGTCCACACAAGGCGTGGGCGCGGCCGAGCCACCCGCGGTGGTGCCGCAGCCGACCAGCACGGTGAGGAGCGCGAGACCGAGGAGCCCCCGGGAAAAACAGAAACTACCTGCAATGTCCATGGGTTCCTACAATCCGATCGCCCGCTTCAACGAATCCAGGCTCAAATCGGGCGCCTCATATTCCGGATTCATGCTCGCGCTGAAGCCGTCGGCCCCTGCGTGCACCTGGCCACGCGCACCGATGGACATGGCCGCCAGCTGCAGCCGCGCCGCCTCTGCGTCATGCCGCCAGACTGTCTTCATGATGGAGAAGAGGCCCACATCGATGCCCACCTTCACCTTGGCGAAGAAGGAGAGCACCAGGCTCAACGCCGCGGAGAGCTGCGCGTTGACCGGCATATCGAAGCTCAAGCCGTTGCGGTTGACCGTGATGGTCGGATCCGCCTCGAGCGCTGCCTCCAGGTGCAGGTTCAACGCCGCCCGCAGGCCGGCTTCGACCTTGACCACCGCCGCCGACACCGACACCGAACCCTCGATGTAGGCGTTCAGGTCGACGTAGGCGGACGATGACAGGTGCGCCGTGACCGCCATGGAGGCGAACTCGGGCTCCATCAGGTCGCATTGACCCGACAGCACGATGTTGCTGATGACCAGCGGCTTGATGCCCGCTTCCAGACCGATGCCCGCGCCCACGTTCACAGCCACGACGGGCGGTGCGTAGACCACGAAGCTCAGGTCCAGGAGCGTGATGTCCTTCTTGTAGGGGTCGGCCTTGAACAGCTCGTAGGGACCCGGGATGGTCACCGCGCCGCTGAGCAGCACGTGACCCTGTTCGTCCAGCGCCACGGACGCCTCGCCCGAGATCTGGTCGCTGATCTTGACCGTGACCGTGCCCTTACCGGTGAGCTTCTGCTCGCGTGACAGGGCCACCTCGAGCTTGCCCTTGACCCGGTCGTGGGGCTGGAACTCGACGTCGCCCTTGCCGTAGAAGATCGGCCCGCTGCCGTTGTCCTCGTAGTTGATCTCGACCGAGCCCTTGCCGAAGCGACCCGCGTCCAGCTTGGCCGAGCCGCTGGCGCCCGTGAGCTTGTTCTCGGTGATCACCGCCGACAGCTTGCCGTCGCTGATCTTCACCGGACCGGCGTTCCAGGGCTTGATCTGCTCGACCATGCCCGAGCCGCTGAACATCTCCTTCTGCACGTCGAGCTCACCCTCGATCTTGCCCTTGGCGATGCCCGTGAGCTCCGCCTCGACCATTCCTGCAATCCTGGTCAGCTTTTGACCGTCAACGGACGCAGAGACCTTGCCGCCGGTGATCTTCACCCGTCCGCCGGCCAGGGATTTCGGTTCGGTCAGTGACAAGGACGCGGAGCCTTTGATGTGATCCATGGTGGAGCCCTGGTCCACCGTGACCTTGCCTTTGCCCCAACCGAAGACCTTGATCTCGGCCCAGCCGCCGAATGACTTGAGCGCGTTGGCCTCGAAGTTGGCCAGCACCTCGCCGCCGGAGAGCTCGGCGAAGGAGCCGATGGGCTGCGGCTTGGTCAGGGCGAGCCCCGCCTGGCCGTAGAAGCTGGTCAGCGTCGACTGCTTGTCCACGCGCACCCAGCCCTTGCCCATGTCCTTGACCGTGGCTTCGGCCTCGCCATAGATGCTCTTGAGATCGTTGTTCTCGATGGTGGCGCCGATCATCGCCTTGGTCAGCGTGACGTAGGAGCCCAGCTTCTTGGGCTGGCCCAGCTCCACCTTGCCTTCACCGGAGACCGACTTGGTGGTCGACCCCTCGTTGACCGTCAGGGTTCCCTTGCCCCACTTGGCGACCTCCAACTTGGCCGAGCCAGCGAAGTCCTTGAGCTTGCTGTTCTCGAAGTTGATGCGCAGGTAGGAGCCGGGCAGCAGGCTGACCGGGTTGACCAGCTGCTTCTTCTTCATCACCTCGACCGAGCCGCTGCCGGAGATGTCGTCCAGGCTGGTGGCCTTGAAGTTGAGGTTGCCCTTGATCCAATTCTCGTAGGCCACATCGATGTTGCCTTCGTAGGACTTCGGACCCGAGGCGTCGAAGCCGACCTTGAGGAAGGAGCCCTGGTCGATGGCGATGCCGCCCTTGAAGGTCTTCTTCTGCTCGACGCTCAACGTGGCGTCGCCGATGAACTTCTCCAGGTTCGACCCGGTCTGCATCGTGGCGGTGCCCTTGAGCCAGGTGTCGTACATCAACGACACCTGGCCGGTGAGCTGATCGAGCTTGTTGTCGGCGATCACACCCTTGATGTTGCCGCCCTTCTGGAGCTCCAGCTTGGCGATCAAGGGGATGTTCTTCATCACCGAGACCTGCACGTCACCGCCGACCTTGTCCGGGGTCGAGCCGGTGGACAGGTTCATCTTGCCTTCGACCGTGTCCATGAAGTCGAACTTCAAGGAGCCGGCCAGGGTCTTCAACGAGCTGGATTGAATGCCCGCCTCGGCGCCACTGCCCTCCTTCAACCGCACGGAGCGGACCTTCTTGTCCTTGGTCAGGCGAATCTGCGCGACGCCGGAGAGCGAGTCCAGCGTGCCCTGGCCCTGGATCTTCAGCGAACCCTTGGCCCAATTCTCATAGGTGATGTTGATCTCGCCGCCGAACTGGTCGACTGCGGACTTCTTGACGCCAACCATCAGGTTGCCGCCCTTTTCCAGGGATAGCGGGCCAGCCGGGGACTTGGTCTGCTCGAGTTTCGCCGAGCCCTTACCGCTGATGGCGTCCTTGGTGCTGTTGCCGTCGATCTCCAGGTTGCCCGAGATCCACTTGTTGTAGGTGAAGCCGACGTTGCCGCCGAACTTGCCCAGCTCGTTGTTGTCGATGCCGACCTTGAGGCCGCCGCCGGCCTTCATGGTGAACGGTCCCCAGGTCTTCTCGACCTTGAGGTTGGCCGACGCGTCGCCGCTGATGGACTTGGGCGTGCTGCTATCCTTGACGTTCAGCGAGCCCTCGAGCCAGTTCTCGTAGCGCCACTTCACCATGCCGCCGAAGTTGGTCAGCGCGCTGTTCTGGAACTTCGCGTTGAGCTGGCTCCAGCGCAGCAGCTTGACGTTGCCGAACGACTTGCCGGCCCACAGCTGCACCTTGGCCTTGCCGCTCAAGGACTTGAGGGTCGACGGATCCATCCACAAGGTGCCGCGCAGCCAGCTGTCGTAATCCACGGCCAGGTGGCCGCTGAAGATGGTGTTGTCGAGCCCGGCCGCCGTGTCGAGCTTCAGCTTCAGGTCGCCGCCCTTCTTGAGGGAGAACTTGCCGCCCAGGGGCTTGTTGTCGATCAGCCGGGCGCTGGCGGTGCCCTTGTAGGGTCCGTCGATGGGCGTGTTGTTGGCTACGGCCACGTGACCCTTGAGCCAGTTCTGGTACTGCCAGTTGACCCGGCCGCCGATGGACTTGGGCTGGCTGGCCGCCACGTTCACGGTCAGGTTGCCGCCACGCAGCAGCTTGATGCCGCCCGCCGCCTCGGTATCGCTCATCAGGCGCGCCTTGGCGTTGCCGCTGATGGAGTCGATGGGCGACTTGTCGATGGTGATGGAGCCGGTCAGCTTGGCCTTGCCAGCCTTGTACTTCCACTGAACCTTGCCGCCGATGGTGTCGAAGGCGCTGTTCTTGAACGTGGTCGTCAGGCTGCCGCCCTTCTGCAGCTCGAAGTTGCCGCCGCCGGGCGCGTAAGGCGCCACCAGGGAGGCCTTGGCCTCGCCGTGGATGGCCTTGAGCGTCGAGTTATCCTCGACCGTGATCGAACCCTGCAGCCACTTGCTGTACTTGAAGCGCACCTTGCCGCCGAAGGTCTTCAGGTCGGCCGATTCGAAGGTGGCGTTGGCGGTCGAACCCGACAGGATCGACACGTCCTTGGCCAGCTTCAGGTCTTCCAGCAGGCGTCCTTCAATCTTGCCCTTGACGGTCTCGAGCGTGGTGCCGCCGGAGATGGCCAGGGAGCCGGAGATCTGGCTGCCATACTTGACGTTCAGCTTCCCGGACCACTTCTTCAGACCGCCTTCGGCGATGGTCACCTTGCCCTGCCCGCCTGGGGTGGCGGACAGCTTGCCGGCGATGACCTTCTCGCCCACGATGCGCGCTTCGGCGTCGCCGCTGAGCTTGTCGAGTTTGCTCTTCTTGACGGTGATCTTGCCTTCGGCCCAGGTGGAGTACTGCCAGCCGATGCTGCCAGCGAGGGCCTCGAAGTCGCTCTTGGCCAGCCACACCTTGGCGGTGGAACCCGCCTTCACCTTGAGCTGCGAGCCGCCGATCTGCTTGGGCTGGGTGATGGTCGCCGACGCCTCGGCCTGGATCGACTCCAGGGTCGAGGTGGTGGCCACCTTGGCCTCGCCCTTGAGCCAGTTGCTGTACTTCCAGCTGACGTTGCCGCCGAAGGTGGTGACCTTGTTGCTCTGCAGGTTGATCTCGGCGCTGCCGCCGGGACGCAGGGCGAAGTCGCCGCCGCCCGGACTGTGCTCCTTGTCGATGCGGGCGGTGGCTTTGCCGCTGATCTTGTCCAGCTGCGAGCCATCCTTGATCGACACGGTGCCGCTGAGCCATTTGTCGTAACCGAACGCGATGTCGCCGCCGAAGCTCTCCGGCGCCGAGTTCGCGACCTTGACGCGCACGTTGCCGCCGGCCTTGACCGTCAATACGCCGCCCACGGACTGCTCGCTGAGCAGCTTGCCGGTGGCCTTGCCGCTGACCGAACCCAGGGTCGAGCCTGTGTCCACGATCGCGGTGGCGCGAACCAGCTTCTTGTAGTCGATGGACAGCTTGCCATCGATCTTCTGGCTGGCCAGGTCCGCCGCGCTGTCGAAGCCGATGTTGACCTTGCCGCCCCGGTTGACCTTCAGCCCGCTGCCGCCGATGGCCTTGGACCGGATCATGGTGGCCGAGCCCTTGCCCTTGAAGTGGTCCAGGGTCGACGGGTCCAGGGTCAACGCCCCGCCCAGCCAGTCCTGGTACTTCCAGCTCACCTTGCCCTGGATCTTGTCGATATTGCCCTTGTTCAGGACCACTTTGACCGAGCCACCGCGCTTGAGCATCAGGTCGCCTGTGACCTGTTTGTTCTGCTTGAGCGCCGCGGTCGCTGTGCCGCTGATGGCGTCGATCTTGCTGTAGTTGGGCACCTTGACCGTGCCGGCGATCCAGCCGTCGTAGGTCCAGGCCACGTCACCGCCAAAGCCCTCGAGCTTGGAGTCGGTGAACTTCGCTTTCAGGGTCGAGCCCTTACCGAGCTGCAACTTGTCGCCCACCATCTTGCGCTGGGCCAGCGTGGCGCTGGCGGTGCCCGAGATGGACTTGTCGTTGGAGCCGGGGTCGACGGTGATCGAACCCTTGAGCCAGTTCTGGTACTTCCAGTCCAGCTTGCCGCTGAAGGACTGGAACTTGCTGGCGGCGAAGTTGACCTTGGCCGAGCCGCCGCGCGACAGCACGAAGTCGGATGTGATCTGCTTGTTGCGCTTGAGAGACGCCTGCACATCGCCGTCGATGCTCTCGAAGGTGGAGCCCTGGCCGATGGTGACGGAACCGCCGAGCCAGTCCTCGTACATCATCGACACCTTGCCGCTGAAGGAGTCGATCTTGGCGCCGTCGAAGCTCGCCTTGATGCTGCCGCCCTTGAGGAAGCGCACCTCGGTGCCGTCAACGAACTTGGTGGTCGCCAGCGAGGCCGTCACCGAGCCACTGATCTTGTCGGGCGTGGAGCCCTTGTTGACCTTGATGGCGCCCTTGAGCCAGCCGCCTTCGCCGTAGACCCAGTTCAGGTTGCCGGACAGGCCGCTGACCGCGGACTTGGTCATGTCGACCTGGGCGGTGCTGCCCGTCTGGATGACGAAGGTGGTCCCGGGCACCGTGTAGGCGCTCTTGACCGAAGCGGAGGCCTTGCCGCTGACGCCCTTGACCGTCGAGTCCGGATTGGCCGTGACCGTGCCTTGCAACCAGTCACCGGCGCCGTACTTGAAGCCCAAAGAGCCGCCGAAGGTCTTCAGCGCGCTCGCGGCGAAGGTCGCCTGCAGGCTCGACTTGCCGCCGACGATGGTCAGCTTCTGGTCGGGGAACTTCAGATCCTTGATGAGCTGCGCGCTGGCCTTGCCGCTGATGGCGTTGAAGGACGACTTGCCCGCCACCGTCAACGAACCCTTGGCCCACGGATCGGCGCCGCCGTACTTCCAGTTGACCGTGCCGCCGAACTCCTTGATGGCCTTGCCGTCGAGGGTGACCTTGGCGCTGCCGCCCTTCTGCAGTTGCAGTTCGGTGCCGGGGATGTCGTATGGGCCCTTGAGCGTGGCCGTGGCCTCGCCCTTGATGTTGTCCTTGTCGCCTGCGGTGACGGAGACCGAGCCGGTCAACCAGTCGCTGTAGAGCCAGCTGACCTTGCCGTCGAACTTGCTCGGCACGTTGTTGGTCACCTTCAACGAGAGCGAGCCGCCCTTGAGCAGGTGCAGGTCGGACGAACCCACCTGGACCTGCTTGGCGATGGTGCCCTTGGCGACGCCGGAGATCTTCTTGAGATCGGACGCCGGATCGATGGTGACGCTGCCCTTGAGCCACTGGTCGGCGCCGTAGGACCACAGGATCTTACCGCTGAAGCTGGTCACCTTGCCGGCGGCGAACTCCGCCTTCAACGAGCCGCCCTTGTTGAGCATGAAGTCGCCACCCAGGGGCTTGTTCACGTTCAGACGCGCGGTCGCGGTGCCCGAAGGGGTCTTCACATCGGTGCCTGGCGGCACGGTGATGTCACCGGTGAGCCACTTGTCGGCGCCGTAGAACCACAACAGCTTGCCGCCCACGGAATCCAGGTTGCTGCCGACGATCTTCGCCGTGCCGCTGGAGCCCTTGCGGATGGTCAACTCGGAGCCAGCGATGGGCAGGTCGTCGACGAATCGGGCCGAACCCGTGCCGCTGACCGAATCCAGGCTGCTGCCGCCCTCGACGGTCACGTTGCCCTTGAGGAACTTGTCGTACTTCCAGTCGATCTTGCCTTCGAAACCGGCCAGCTTGTTCTCCACCAGGTCCGCGGAGACGGTGGAGTTCTTGAGCAGGTACAGGGTCGAACTGCCGATCTGCTTGTGGTTGATCAGCCGCACTTTGGCGCTGTCGGTGATGCTGTCGACGGTGGACATGCCCTTGGAGATCTTGACCGAGCCGTCAAAATCCTTGCCGATGGTCAGCCCCACGTTGCCGTAGAACTTGGTGACCTTGCTGTCCTTCACTTCGGCGCCGACCGAAGAGCCGGACTTCAGCGAGACCAGCGGCGTGCCGCCGATGTCCACCTTCTTGATGAGCGAAGCGCTGGCCTCGCCGCTGACCTTGGGCTGGTAGGGATCCACCTGGCCCGCGATCTTCAGGTTGCCCTTGAGGAAAGTGTCGTACTTGAACGAGAAGTTGCCGCCCACCTTGACGGTATTGTTGTTCGTGATGCTGCCGGCGACAGAGCCGCCCTTGAGCACGGTGAGCTTGTCGCCGAACTTCAACTGCTTGGCGATGGAACCGGTGATCGACCCGCTGATGCTGGTCATGGTCGAGCCGTCGGTGATCTTGATCTGGCCGGCGATGAAGGGCACGCCGCCCGGGGCGAAGGTGTAGGCCACCTTACCGCCCATGCTCTTGACCGAGATGCCCTCGAGGCCAACCTTGAAGCTGCCGCCCTTCTCCAGGGTCAGCGACGGTCCAATCTTCTTTGGCGAAATCAGCGCGCCCTGCAACCCGCCCTTATAGGCGGACAGGGTCGCCAACTTCGGCGTCGCCTTGCCGCGCACGTGCAGCTTTGTGCCGTCGGTGGCGGGCGTGCCCAGCTCGGCGCTGACCGTGCCGCTGATATCCTTCACGCCGTTGCGGTCGATGGTGACGTTGTTCAGGTTGCCGCCCGGAAGCAGCTTGACCTGGAACGCGGTGCCCTCGGCGAAGAGCTTGTTCTTGACGATCGAAGCCTTGGCCGTGCCGCTGATATTCGACGCCGAACCGCCGGTCACCGAGACGCTGCCCTTGATCCAGTTCTCGTACAAGAACGGGATGTTGCCGCTATATTCGCCCACCGCGCCGGCGGTGAAGCCGACCTTGAACTTGGCGCCGTCGGTGATGAAGAGCTTGTCCGGTATCACAGCCTTCTTGGTGCCGGCCTTCAGGCCCGCGGTCGCGATGCCGGTCAGCTGGTGGGGCACGGACGGCGCGGTCACCTTGACGGTGCCGGACAGCCACTTGTCGTACTCCCAATTGATGGAGCCGCCGATCTTCTTGACGTTGCCGTTCTCGATCTCGCCGGTGATGCCAGACGAGGCCTTGAGCACCACGTTGTTGCCGATGTCTTTCTTGCCGGTCAGCGAAGCGCTGATGGATCCGCTGATGGACGTCGGGGTGCTGCCCTCCTTGAGGGTGACATTGCCCTTGATCCAGACACCCGCCGTGCCGGCTTTATGTTCCCAGTTGACCGTGCCAGCGAGCTTGTCGATGTGGCTGTTGGTCATCTGCACGTTGACGTTGCCGCCCTTGAGCAGGGCGAAGCCACCGGCGAGCTCCTTGCGTGCGATCAGCCTGGCGGTGACGGAACCGGTGATGGCGTCCAACCCGGTGGAAGCGTTGGCGACCACCTTGCCGCCCAACCACTCCTTGCCGGTCGCGCCGTACTTGAAGGGGATGGTGCCCTTGATGGAGGTGGGCTGGTTTTGCGAGACCTTGACGTCCACCGCGCCGCCCGCGGTCAGGGTCAGCTCGGTCGACGGGACCTTGCGATTACGCAGCAGTTTGCCGTTCAGGTCGCCGTAGAAGAGCGTTGCCGTGGAGTTCGGCGCGATGTTCAGGGTGCCCTGGGCCCAGTCCTCGATCTTGACCGAGGCCTTGCCGCTGAACTGCGTGGTCTGGCCACCGCTGAACTTCACCTTCAGGCCGGCCGTGGGCAGCATCTCGAGCTTCGGTTGCTTGTTGAGCACCTTGTTGCCGACGACCTGCGCGCTCGCCTCGCCGCTGAGCGAAGCCATGGCCGAGTTGGCGGTGAGCTTCAGATCGCCCTTGAGCCACTTCTGGTAGTTCCAGTTGACGTGGGTCTGGGCCTTGAACTCGGAGATCGCCGTGCTGGGTGCCAGCATCAGCTTGGCCGTGCCGCCCGCTTCGAGCTTCAGATCCGAGGTATTCAAGGCTGGCGGATTGGCCTTCAGGGTCGCGGTGGCTTCGCCTTCGATGCCGGCGCTGACAGAGGAGTTCGCCGACGCTTTGGCCGAGCCCTCGAGCCACGCCTGGTAGCCGAACAGGGCGGTGCCCTTGAAATTGGTGAAGGCGGAGTTGGCGAAGGTGACGTCCAGCGAGCCGCCGGGGCGTAGGAAGAAGCCCGAACCCAGGTTCTTCTTGGCGACGACCTTGACCCCGGCTTTGCCGGAGAGGTTGTCGAAGTTGAGCGCTTCACCGGTGACGGCGACGCTGCCCTGGAGGAACTTCTGGTACTCGAAACGCAGCCGACCGGCGTACTGGGTCGGCCGGCTGTCGGTGATCTTGACCTTGAGCGCATCACCGCCCTGAGACGGCAGCACCTTGACCTTGGAGGTGATGCCGTGGGGCGCGATGACCTTGGCGTCCAATGTGCCGTCGATGCTGTCGATGGAGCCGGTGTAGGAGTCGATCTTGAAGTTGCCACCGAGCCAGTTGCTGTACTGCCACTTCAGCTGGCCCTTGACGCCGGTGAAGGAGCCGCCCTCGAACTTGGCCGACAGACTCGAGCCGGGCTGCGCCATCAGCGGCACGCCGCTGACGTCGGAGATGCGGAAGGCCTTCTTGATGTCGGCCTTGCCCTTGCCCGTAAACGAAGCGAAGTCGGTGGTATCGGCGGTGACATTGATGCTGCCGGCGAACTGGCCGTACTCCCACTTCAGGCCGCCCTTGAAGGACTGGAAGCGCGAGTTGTTGAACTTCATCGTGAAGGTGGTCGCCGTGTCAGCGAGCAGCTTCAAGTTGCCGAAGTTCTTCTGTTGGGCGACGTAGCCGGTGGCCGTGCCCTTGATGGTGTCGAAGTTCTGCTTGGCGTCGAAATCGATGCTGCCGGCGTAGTGCGGCGTGTACTTGAACTTGGCGCTGCCGCGGGCGGACTTGACCGCGTTCTTCTCGAGGTCGATGGCCACGTGGCCCGACTGCACGAGGATGTCGTTCCAGGTCAGGTTTGGCTTCAGGGTCGCCTTGGCGGCGCCGGAGAACTTCTTGTAGTTGTCGCTGCGGGTCAGGTTCAGCTGCCCGGTGGCGATGTCCTTATAGGCCAGGTCGACGTGGCCGGAGACCAGCTCGACGGCGGTGCCGCGCACCTTCACGGTCGCCGCGCCCTTGGAGATCTTCACATCGCCGTAGGTCTGGGTGCCGACCACTGCGGCGGTCGCGGTGGCGTTGATGTTGTCGGCCGTGGTGCCGGCCTCCATCACCGCGGTGCCCTTGAGGAAGTCACTGAGCTTGAAGGCCACCTTGCCGGCGGTCTTGGTGAGCTTGTTCTGGTCCACCTGCACCGTGAGGCTGCCCTTGGAGATCTCGGCGTCGCCCTGGGTGATCGGGACCTTGAGCTGACCGGCGAGCACGAAGTCGACCTTGGACTTCTCGATGTCGATGCCGCCCTTCCAGCTGCCCTCGAAGAGCGCGTCATAGGCGGCCTGCCCGCTGCCATCGAGGCGCACGAGCTTGCTGTCCTTGACCGTGCCGGTGAGCGTGGCCTTGGTGATCGACACCGGGCCCAGACCCACCTCTTCTTCGAAACTCAACGACGCCTTGCCGCTGATCTTCTTGGTCTTGCTCTCCCACGCCGCCTCGACGCGGCCCTTGCCCGCCAGGGGCGCCACGTCCAGCTCCAGGTTGCCCTTGACCGAGGCCTGATTGCTGTCCTTGAGTGCGCCGGTGAGCGTGCCGGCGCTGACGGTGGCCGCAGAACCGATGTTGATCACCTGGGTCTGCTTGATGTTGATGCTGCCCTGCAGCTTGTTGCTGGCGATCGACGCGCTGATCTTGCCCTGGCTGAAGTCGCCGAGCTGGATGTCCAGGCTGCCGGTGCCGCTGACGTTGGCGTTGCTGTCGACGTTGACCGTCATCGTGCCGCCGGTCAGCCAGTTGGCCAACTGGTCGCCCTTGAGCTCGCTGTACTGGAAGGTGCCCGATGCGCTGACGCCCTGCGGGCCGATGCTGGTGTCGATCTCCGACTGCATGAGGCCGCCGACGGTCAGCCCCACGCCGCTGAAGGACGAAGTCATCTGGCCGGACTTGCTGATGTTCACCACCGCGTCTTCGAGACGCAGCACGTCGCCGACCACGATGGCGGCGGACGTACGACCGCCCTTGAACTCGCCGGTATCCGGGTCGAAGTTGAAGGTGGCGTTGCTGTTCAGGTTCAGCCCCGGGATGTCCATCGAGGGCAGGTTGACCATCTTGGAGCGGGTGCCCGCCTCCAGGACCGGCAGGTTGGCCGTCACGTTGCGGCCACCCAGCATCACGGTCACGCGATCGGGATAGGAGGCGGCCGAGGTGCTGCCTTCATTGCCGTCGTTTCGATAGATGGCGCGACGCTCTTCGTCGTGGCCGATGCTCAGGTTGCGCGCGCCGTCCATGATCCGCTGCGCGGCCTGCTGGGCGGCCTTTTCGGCCCTGTCCGCGCCCTTGGAGATGCCGGCTCGCGCGCCCTTGGCGGCGCCCTTGCGCATCTGGGCGACGTGAACGAACTCCTCGGCGAGCACGAGATCCTGTTTGGCGGCGCCGTAATCCTGGGCCTTACCCATGACGATCTGGTCGTCGAAGGTGAACGCCGCGGCGTCCATCGCGGTGGCCGTCTCGCGGGCACCGGCGCCCTTGTGGATCTTCACGTCCGACAGGTTCACATCCAGGGCTTGCTCGGCTTTGGAACGGATCGATCCGACGGGATTCTCGCCTTCACCGAGCAGGTCCTGGACCCGCTCGGCGGGGTTGGCGTGCAGCTGGTCGAGCTGCTGGAGCTTCTTCTTCTGGTCGGCGACCTCGTCCATGCCGCCCTGGACGGCCTTGCCGGCCTCGCCAGCGACCCGCGCCAGGTCGGTCACCGGCACCTCGGCGTCGTCTCCCTTGTCCTCAGCGGACTCCTTTTCGTCGGCGGCCAGGTTGGGATCCTTGCCGGCCACGTCGGCGACCTTGTTGGCCGCGTCGACCGCATCGGGCGCCTGGCCCGGCGGCGGCAGGTTGGCCAGCTCGGCCGCACCTTCGGCGGCGGCGCCAAGCACCTGCTCACCGGTCTGCTGGGCGGCCTCCATGCCGCCAAGGAAGTCGTCCGGATCGCCGCCGGTGGGGGTGGCGTCCTCGAGCTGCACGGCGCTATCGGTGCCCGGCAGGGTTGGCATGTCGGGCTCGGCGACCTCGATCACCTCTTCGGAACTGCCGTCGTCCTGCACCTCTTCGGGCGCTCCGCCGCTCTCGTCGTTGCCCAGCTCGCCAGCGGCGGTGGACACATCAGCGCCTGCGGCCTCTGGGGCCTGGCCACCCTCGCCCTCGGGCGTCGGGGCCGCTTCCTCGCGGACCGCCACTTCGCCGACCGGACCTGGCACGTCGGCCGCCAGCTCCGTGGACACACCGCCACCCTCCAGGGTAGCTGGCGCGCCACCGTCATCGGCGCGAATCTCTTCACCGGCCGGGGCCGGCGCTTCGCCGCCCTCTGGCACGGCCTCGACGGCTTCGTCGACGGCCAACTGAGCCGCGGGGGCCTCGGCGACGGCCTCTTCCGGGGCGTCCTCGACGGCGCCCTCTTCGACCTGGTCGACGGTCTCTTCACCGGCGACCGCCTGCTCCTCCGCTGCCTCGGCGGGCACCTCTTCGGGCGCGGTGTCGCCATCGACGGGCAGGTCCTCGACCACCGACTCCTCGGCGACAGCCTCTTCCTCGACGGCCAGCTCCGGCGTGCCTTCTTCGGTGACCTGGGCCTCGCCGGCGTCGGCGACGGCGATCTCGCCACCCTCGGCGGCGGGCTCGATCTGGGCCTCTGGCGCCATCATTTCGGCGCCGGCAGGTGCGTCCGCGGCGGGCGCTGCGACGGGCTCGTCGGCGGCCTCTGGGGCCTGCTCCGGCTCCGCGCCGGCCATGCCTTCTGCGGCCGGGTCACCGCCGCCGTCGGCCTCGATGGTCTCCGGCTTGCCCTCTACCTGGGCGGCGTCGGGTGCTGGGGTCTCGGCAGGCGCCGGAACGTCGAGCGCAGGGGCTTCGGCGTTGTCGATGGAGAGTTCTTCGCCCGTGCCAGGGCCGGACTCGCCACCACCAGGCTCCACGGCGGCCTCGGCCTTGGCTTCGGCCGGCTGTTGCGCCTGGGGCGGCTCGCTCTGCGCGTTGCTCACGCCCTGCGCGGCTGGTCCGGTCATCGGCGGCGGGATCGGCACGTCTTCCTGGACCATCTCGACGCCCTTGCCGGCGTACTCGACGGGCGGGCTGTCGGCGGGCGCACCGAGCTCGGCGTTGGGCGCGCTCTGCTCTTCGGCCCCCATGCCCTCGCCTTCGGACTTCGCTGCTCCTGTGGAACCGGGCCCCTCGGGCACGGCTGCGTCTTCGGCTTCTGGCTTCTTGGCGGCCTCGAGGTCCGGATGTCCCGGAGGCAGCGCCTTCAGTCGCTCCAATTCAGCCTGGTCTGCTTGGGCCTTTTCCGGATCGGCCTCTGCAGCGTCGAGTTGATCACCAAGACCACCGGTCAGGCCGGGGCCGCCGCCAGCGCCCAGTTCGGGCATGTCGGGAGCCCGCGCGGGCTCCGCCTGCTGTGCTGCGTTGTCTTGTGAATCGCTTTTCTCTTCTTGTTCTTGAAGATCATCGCGACTTAGTTTGTCGAGGTCGTACATCGATGCTTCCCTCGGCAGTACTGCGCGCGCTGTGCCGGGCTCCGGATTCCCAGCGGCTCGCGCGACTGCCCAGCATCGGTTTTATGTTGTCCCCCCGCGCACGTGCAAGGGACACGATAGCTACTGCATGCGCGCGTGGGGCACGGATCCCCCAAGACAAGGCGCCTGAATCGAGATCAGCCCTGGCCGAGGATGCTGGCCATCTTCTTGTCGTCGATAACCGTGTCGCTCTTCGACGGCATAACCGACGTCTTTTCGAGCATATGCACCACATCCATGGTGGCGGTACGGATGTCGGCACCCAGCAAGGAGGAGAGCGCACTGAACAGCTTCACCGCAGCCGGCACGCCGCGCTCCGCCTGGCGTTGGATGTCTTCGCCCCGAAAACGCAGCGCTGCAGTCTTGTCACGGGCCACGCACTGCATGTGGTAGTCGGTTCGGCTGAGGACCGCATCCAGCCCGGCGCAGGTGCCGGCGCCGATGGTGCGGAAGGTGTGATGCATACCCGGGCCGACCCGGGTACGGAGCTCCATTTCGCCCTGCAGGATCACGTAGAGCCACTTGCCCTCGTCGCCCGTCTCATAGACCACGGTGCCACCGGGGCAGCGGACGATGTCGGCCATCTCGGCGATGGCCTCGCGCTCGCGGCTATGCAGCTCGCTGAACAGTTCTACGTCGTCGATCAGCTTGAGCATCTCGCGCTGGGAACGATGCAGCACCTCCAGGTTGCCCTGAGGCGCATCCATGAAGTCGCCGCTGGTCCGACGGTCGCTGGCCCGATTCTTGTCCCGTTGTCGCCGTTTGCCGGCGCCGTACGCGCCTTGAGCGCCTCGTTTGGATCGCCTGTCCGCCATGTTGCCCCCGTGGCCTCCGATCCGAGGCTCGCAACGCGTCCTCGGCGGTGTTCAGATGGTAGCAGTTCAGCCGAAAGGGCGCACGATCATTGTCGGGAAGGCGCTCAGCGGCGGCCGAGACCCGGCCCGTCATGTTCCACCGCACCGGGGAAGGAGACGAACAGCACACAACCCTTTTCGGTCGTCGGTTCGTGCACGGCGCCGGGCGGCACCCAGGCGAAGGAGCCGCGCTCCACGTGGCGCTCGCCTACGGTCACCTCGCCATCGATGACGTAGATGTCCTGTCCCTTGGTCGCTCGGAAGCGCGGGTAGCTGCTGCCGGGGCACATGTGGATCATGGCCGCGCCCGACTTGGTCAGCGGGTCGTAGCGCAGCGACTTGAACGACACGCCCTTGGTGTAGGCGCAGGTCCAGGCCATGTCCTCAGCGTTGAGGATGATGTGTTTGGGATTCATTGCCGCCCTCCAGAGCGCCAGGCCTGTCGGGCTTCGAGGAGGCGCCTACGAGAAGGAGGAGCCGCAGCCACAGGTCCGGGTCGCGCTGGGATTGTCGAAGTGGAAGCCCGAGAAGTCCAGGCTCTCGACATAGTCGACGACAGTTCCGTCCAGATAGCACAGGCTCATGGGGTCGACGTAGACCTTCAGACCATGCTGCTCGGCGACCTCGTCATCGGCGCGGGGCGCGTTTTCGAAATCCATGTCGTACGTGAAACCGGCGCAGCCGCCGCCGACAACCATGACGCGCACGCCGTGATCGGCGAATTCCTGCTCGACCGCCATCTCGCGAATCTTGCTGGCCGCGATGTCGGTAAAGGTGACCATTTGGAGCTCCTGGTCGCGCGGCACCGTTCGGGCACCCGAGGCGACGCTTGCAGTTTAGGACGCGCCCCCCTCCGGGCCAAGGGTGACCGCTCAAACCGACCGTGCACGCAGCGGGTTATGGCGAACGATCCCCCGGCAGGACGATCAATTCGAGGCGCTCGCCGGCGCGAACGACCTGCAGGCGAGGCGGCGTTCGACCGGGCGCGGACGCCTTGCCGACGATGCGCAGCCCCCTGTCGAGCTCCTCGACCGGCCTGTAGCGCGTGCCGAAGAACTCCACCACCTGCGGCCATGGCAGATCCGCCATGGTGCAGCTGGCCAGCGCGGAGCGCACCTGTCGATCCTCGCAGAGCTTTGGCACGCGCCAGCCCATGAGCGGCCTGGGATCTTCGCAGAGCAGGCCACCGGGACACCAGCCGTCCTCTGGCGTCAGCGGAACGGCGGCTTCGGCGGTCACTGCAGGCGGTTGGATGGGTGTTATCTCGGCGGCCTGATCGCAGGCGAAGGACCCCATGCAGAGGCATATGACCGCAAGGCATCGCCACCGATTCATCGGTTCAGTCCAACAGGACGTCCCAGCCGGTGACCATGGCCGTGGATCGAGGCGCCTTGAGTTTCTGCACGCGGGTGCCGACCTTGGGCTGGTTGCCCGTCTTGGGCGCTTGCGACTTGCCCTGGTCGCTGCCTGCGTTGCCCGTGACGACCTCATAGTTCGGTGCCGCGCCGCCCAGACCGCCCTTGCCGGCATAACAGGTGAAGTCGCCTGGCGTGCAGCCGGCGACGCAGCCGGGAACGGGCTGCACATCGACAGGTGATGGCACCAGCAATCCCAGCGGGATCTTGTCGTAGGCCTCGTCCTCGTTGTTGGGCAGGTTCGGGTTGGGGAAGGCGCCCAGCAGCTTGTCGATGACCGTGACCGAGCGCCGACGATCGAATCGCCCACCCCAGACGTGGGCCGAACCCACCGTGCACGAACCGCTCTTGCTGACCGTATACGTGGCCCAATAGGAGTTGCTGTCGAAGACCACACCCGGCCCGATATAGCGCGCTCCATCGCCCAGGTCCTGGACCCAGATCCGCACCGCCTCCGCCCGATCGGCCTTGCCCGATTTGATCGTGAAGAGCTCGGCCACCGAGTAGACCAGGTGATGCCGCTTGGCGTCGGTCACGTCATCGGGGCCGCCCGTGCCGTAGACGACCACCAGGCGGCCGGTGCGATTGGTCTGCACATAGGAGGGCAGGCCGACGGAGTTGGCCAGGGACGGCGGCGTCAGGATGGGCACCCGCGCCTTGTCGGTGATCGTGAAGTCGAAGCTGGCCGGCGTGTCGGCGCCCGAGTAGGCGTCGTGGAACCACTGCAACTGCCACTTGGTCGGGTCCTTGCTGCTCAGATCGAGGCGCCAGACCATGCCCTTGGAGTCGCCGATGAAGCAGCGCGACAGCAGCTGCCCCGGCGCTTCGCTGTAGCATGCCGGTTCGGTCCAGAAGTGACCCAACTCGTTGGCAGGGTCGTTGACCGTGGTGGTGATGCCGTTCAGTTCCATGTCGGCGAGGCTGAACTTGCGGATCAACTCGCCATTGATCATCGAGATCACGTAGACCTCGCGTTTGCCCGTGCCGTCCGTGCCGATGTTCTGCAATTGAGAATCCACCGGCGGCTTGCCAGACACGATGATCGCCACCGCCATCTCGGCGGAGATGTTGTTCTTCTCCATGAACACCGTGCCGATCACCGGCCGCGCTGTGGAGCGGCCCATGCCGCCGAAGGTGTTGATGAGGGTGCACGCCGGTCCGGAGATGCCGCCTACGGAACCGCTGCCCCAGCAGTGTTGATCCGGCGTGATCTCCCAGAGCAGCTTCGGCTCGTGGGGCACGGTGACATCCAGGGCCATGTAGCCGGCCCCCGCCTCGCCGGCACCAACCGCGACCACCGCGCGCCACATCAGGGCGTTCTGCTTGGGTGTCAGCGGCACCCGCTGCAGCTGCACATGGCGGGCGACCACGTGACCGCCCAGGTAGCTGCCATCGGCCGTCGTCACCAGCTTCAACTGGCGCACACGCCGCAGATTGAACGCAGGCAGCCAGGTCCACATCTCGTCACCGGCGACGGGATTGCCTGTCAGGGTGATGTTCTTGTCGCGATCGGCGCGGAAGGCGTGCAGCAAACCGTCATGGGTGGCGGCGAAGAGCATGGTCGGCCGCAGTCTGGAGCCCGGCAGGTTGACCAGGGTCAGCGGGTGGGCCGCCGGCGTCGCACGAGATACGTAGTCCCTGTAGGTCTGCTCCCGGAGTCCGATCTTGTCGGCAGACTCCAGCACCGCGGGCTGCGAACGCGCCACGGCCCCCATACGAGCGTCTTTGCGGCAGCTGGCCTTGTCGGCTCGGATCACCGACAGCAGGTGATCCCGGTAATCCTCGCGCTCCGTCGGCTGGCTCAGGTTGAAGGTGCCCGCCTGGGTCACGCAGTTGCCGTTGACGTCCTCGATCAGCTTGGGCGCCAGGCCGGTCGTCGGGATGCCCATATCCTTCGGGGAGATGATGGCGGCCTGTAGTTCCTTCGGTTCACCTGCAATATTCGTCAAGTAGGTCCGCTTCTCGGTTCGCGCGGCAAGGATCGCGCTGTAGTCCAGCACCTCGCAGACCTGGGCCCGATCGGGGGTCTTGGGGTCGGTGCACTTGCCCTCGCAGCTGTAGACCCGCTGTTCCAGGTCACCGCGGGTATTGAGCGGGTCGATGATGTCGAAGAGGCTGCGCGCGTGGAAGCTGTACTGCACGTCCTCACGCGGGACCCGAGGCAGGATGCTCTGGGCTCGTGTCAACACCTGGCCGACGGTGCCCGTGGCCGCGATCACCGGCTTGAGCTGGGCGATGATGTCGGCGGGTTTCTCCACCAGCCACGCTTCCTTGGTGCCGCCGGCCACGGCCAGGGCGTGCAGGAAGTCCAGGTCTGCGGTCGGCGGCGGGTTGTTGGCGTCCACGTTGGTGTGACCGACGGCGGCGACGTAGACAGGCACGCCCTTCAGCCACAGGTTGGCCGCGGCCGCCAGGGCCTCCTGGCGGCCATCGCTGGTGCCGTTGTGCTGGTTGGCGCCGCCGTCACTGAAGACGATCACCACACGTTGCCGACAGTCGTAGAATGGATCGCCGTTGACCGGGTCCAGGGCGGTGGTGGTGAAGTGCGGATCCCGGAATTTCGACGGCCCCAGGTAGTCGTCCACATCCTTGAGCATGCCGCCCATGGGCGTGCCGCCTACAGGTCTGGCTTTGGTGATCCGATCTTTGATGGCGTAGTAGGTGTCCTGGCGCGCCTTGAGGGTATCCGGCCCGGTGATCGGCACGCTGGGGCTGTCCTTGGCGTAGGGATCGGCGATGCCGAGGTTGATGTCGCCCCAATAGCTGGTGAACTTGTTGCCGAACGAGAAGCCGCCGGGTTCGTCCTTGGTGGTGCCCATGACGCTGTCGCTCATGAGCAGGGCGAACTTGGCCACAGGTCCAAAGACGTCGATGACGCCGTCCAGGTTGCTCATACCGTCGAGACGGGCGTGGTTTTCGGGCCCCTCGCCGTAGCAGAAGGTGCCGGTGCGAATATCGAAGGTGGGCTGCTGTCCAGCCGGCGCCGCCGGGCCGTGCAAGACGGCGTCGAAGGTGTCGTTTTTGTCGCCACCACGGCCGCCGCAGCTGGGCAGCATCCAACTGACCGCCGAGATGATGGTGAAATGGAAGGTCTTCTGGCCACCATCCACCGCCTTGCGCAGGGCCGTGATCGCCGATGTGGTCAGCGAATAGCGGATCGCCGCGCCAGCGGCTCCCCCCACCTTGGTCGGCGCCGAGACGACCGCAGGCTTCATGACGTCGTTGCCGCAGACAAAGGCCAGTCCCGACTGTCCCGAGGGCGAGATGGGGACCAGCGCCAGGTACGTCCACACCGTCCCGGGATGCAATGTATCCGGCGTCTTGAGGTACACCGTCAGGCCGCCCCCCACCCAGTCGCCCTTGTCCTTGGGGATGCTGTCCAGGTCGAAGGAGAAGTAGGGCAGCACAGTGTCGGGGATCGTCGCCTTGACGTTCAGCTCGGACGGACCGCTCAGCGGGTTGTTGGCCCAGCTCTTCTCGCCAATGGGTTTGGACTCGCTGGCCGCCGTCGGCGCGTACTGGGTCTCGGCCAGGGTATGGCTGAGCCCCGGAATGCACTGCTGGCCGCCTGTCTGCTGCTTGGGCGGGTTGGCGGAATCGGGGTGGGTCGGCAAGGCCTCGAGAACACACTTGGCGCCCGCCCGGGTGCCGGCGATCATCTCCATCGTGGCGCCAAAGCGGGAGCGCACCTTCTTGCCCGTACAGTCGGCCGCCTCCTGGATGCCGATGGCGTTCTGCATGGACGAGGAGTCGTCCACCACCATGATCAACTCGGGCATGGCCACCTGGGCGACGGCGGGCGTAGCCAGCGACATCACCACGGCGATGGTCAGCGGCGTCCAGAGCACCGCGACCGCACCAGCGACCCACGGGATCCGCTGGCGCGGCACGCGGCGCGCTTGGGCGTTCATGGCCGATTCAGCGGCCTCTATCTGTGACGAAAAACAGCGACGGAGGGACGGAACCCAACACCGATCCCCCAGAAATGTCGAACCCCGCCCCCACCGTCGCGTCTTTTGGGAGTCGACTTGCAGCACGGCCACCTCGCTGGCGTCCGAATTCATGCTGCTGTCGTGTTGGCCTCCCCTCGTTCTCATGGTCTAGTGTGCCCTCCTTTCCGCGATGTGCAAGCGACAGACGTCAAATCAACCACCGCAAGCCGATGGACCGACGACCACCTGGGTGGCGATGGCCGCTTCGCCGCCCGGTGAGGCGGCTTCATCGGCGTCTGCCGGATCGTCTTTACCGACCACGGCTGTGGTGAGCATGCGGTAGTTGCGGAAACAGAATCGGGACGCGTCATAGCCGGCCACGGCCGAACTGACCTCCGGGCGGTAGACGCGGATCTTGTAGTTGATGCTGCCGGCGAATCGCTTCAGCTCCAGACCGAAGGAAGGATCCTTCTCACCGGCGCCGACGGCGAGTACGGGGCCGGTGTTGGCAAGCTCGAATTGCGCGTAGCCATCGCTGTTATAACCGCTGGTATATACGAAGTTCTCAAATGACCCCTGCATCTGCGCCGCCATCCCGATCATCGACACTGCGCCGGCTTCGCTGATCCGGTAGACGTTGCGTTCCAGTCGATAGCCACCGCTCTCGCGCAGGTCGGCGGCGGTATGCACCACGGCGGCGCTGCCCAGGGTGGTCAGGATGGCGACCATCAGCAGGCTCATGATCAGCACCATGCCGCGCCGATCGCTGTCGGAATCAAAACGGCGCCGGACACCTCGCAAATCGCGACGTAGACGCTCGCCGATGCGGGCTCGGAGGCTCGTCATTGCGTGTCTGCCTGGGTCCTGTCGTCGCTCCATGAACCGTCGTCTCCTACAGGTTGCGAGCCACCAGGGCTGGCATGGTGACCCGGCTGCCGATGGTGATCACCGGCGCTGCGCCTTCCAGGTCCTTGTCGGCGATGGCCGTGCGCAGGGGGTAGTAGATGGCCAGCCGCGGCTTGTGGAAGAGCTTGCGATTGTGGAATTCGGCCCGCACCGAGAGCTTGACCGTCAGGAAGCGCAGCTGCTCGGGCGAGGCGGTCACGCTACCGGAGAGACGGCCGCCATCGACGATGTCGCTCTGAACCGGCTGCTGCAGCATGTTGACCACGTTGGGTGCGGCATCCTGATCGTAGCCAGCGTCGTAGACCCCGAGCTCGAGCACATTCTCGGCCAGGATGAGACTCGAGACCACCGTCGTGCCATCGGTGCCCAGTCGCTCGCGCACCAGCAGGGGGCGACGCCAGGCGTTGCTGGCGTCCTTCGGCGCGCCAGGTCGCTTGTCGGCGATGATCCGGTAGCGCACGAAACCTGGCACGTCGACCCAGAGGCCGTCGCCGAAGCCCTGGTAGCCGCAGCGTTGCGCACCCTGAACCTGGGGCGGTGCGGCGGACAGCTTGATGCTCTTGTCGGAGAAGCTGGAAGACACGATGGGATAGAAGAACGACGACCCATCGGCTCCTGAAACCCGCAGGAAGCGGTCGGTGGTGAAGGTGTCATTCCACGCCTCCAACGTCGCTGGCAGGAGCTGAGTCGGGTCTCCGTCGTCCAGGGTGACGGTATCGCCTGCAACGGCCACCGTGCGGTACCGAGTCCGCACATCCAGGTTGCCGAAGAGGGTGATGGAGACCTTCTTGATGTTCTGGTTCTTGGACGGCTCGTAGACGAAACCCTCGTTGGGGTTGATGGCGATGGCCTGCAGTGGCTTGGGAACCGGCGGCTTGGGGCAGACCTGCTGATCGATCACGCTGTTGGCGGTGGTGTTGGAGCCCAGGGACATCATGTCCCGCCGCAGGTGGGTCATGGCGAAGCGTGCCTCGCGATGCATCTGCAGGAAGTTGTTCTGCTCCTGAATCGCCTCGCCCTGGTAGGTGTACAGGAAGGTGATCGACATGAAGATCATGGTCGACATGGCCATGGCCATCAGCAGCTCGATCAGGTTGAAGCCCGCCGTCGCCCGCGATGACGCCGTCTGCTTCGCTATGCTGGAGCGTCTAGAGCACACTGGAATTCCTCATCACCATGGCCGGCAAGGTCACCGAGCCCACATTGCCGATGTCTTCGCTCATGGTCGCCGGGCAGGCCTTGTACTTGTCCACATGGGTGCCGTGTCGCGGCCACGCCACGCGCACCTCGGCCCGGAGCAGGTTCGGATTGAGCACCGTCAGTCGATAGTGGGCGCAATAGCGCGGCGCGTGATCCGACGGGATCTCCAGCACGGCGCCGAAGTCGTAGTGGGTCGTGTCGTGGCCCAGGTCACCGATGCGCTTGTCCGTATGCAATTCACGCCCGGGCCACTGGCGCCAGCCCGAGGTGTCGCCGATGACGGGGTTCGCCGTCTGGATGACGTGCTGGATGAAGCGGGTCTTGTTCGCCTCCGGCGGCGGGTTGGTCAGCCAGAAGATGGCCGCCTCGGCTTGAATCGTGGCGATGGCATGTTCGGCCAGATTCTGAGCCATGGCCGTATCGCGGGCCTCGTTGTTGCCCTGCAGCGCGCTCATGCAAAGGGCCAGGCTGGCATACAGGCCGGAGGTGGCGATGGCCGAGGCGATCAGCAACTCGATCAGGGAGTAGCCACGCTTGCTGCGGCGCACTCCCTCGGCGGGATCCTGGCGACGCCAGCGCATCATGAACTGCCCCCCTGCAGCTGGCCCAGCGGGTAGCCAAAGGTCACCTTGGCGTTGCCGCTGTAGGTGATCTGGACCTGGATCCGGTCGCCGAATTCGGCCTCGTTGGCGTCCACCCGACGCATCTCGAAGAAGACATCGCCGGCGGTCATGCCCAGCCCGGGCGGCGCCGAAAACGGCGTGCCCGTGTCGCTGCGCAGCACCCGACCGTCGGGCTTGAAGCAGATGAAGATGCCCGGCGCGCCCACCTCGCTCGGCGCCTTGGCGACGATCTTGACGAAGGGGTTGCCCAGCGGATTGTTGATGCCGTGATCGAAACCGTGGACCTTCTGACCCTGCAGGATGCTGCTGCATGCGGTGCCCTTGGCTCGCCACACCTGCACCCTGAGCGGATCCTCTGCGCCGCCGCCGGCGCCGACGATGAGGCCATAGGCGCGACGTTGCGAGCGCGAGTTGCCACGCGCCATCTCGGCGGCGTGGACCAGGTCGTCGGCCGCCGAACGCAGGTTCTGACGACGAGTGAGTGAAGACAGGGCCGGCAGGGCGATGCTGGTCACGATGGTCAGGATCATCAGGCCAACCATCAACTCGATCAGCGACATACCGCGCTGGCCGCGAGTCACCGTGCTGACTGGGTGGCGTGGATCCATATCCGCTTCGACTCCAGGGCGGGCGTCTGCCCGACCACGTCTTCAAGTCGCAAGGCCCGTGCCATCGGACAGCACGGGCAACAGGCTGAAATTATTGCTCACGAAGAGTTCTTTCGCAATAAATAACGCATTCCGTGCGGATTTATTGGCGTACTGTGCGCGATTAACGTGCACTGCAGCGCAGAATCGTCGCTTTCAACCGTCCAGCGCGTCTTCCTGGTGGGCACGTGCTTGCTGGTCTGGCAGGAGGTGTTCGCCGCGCCAGAGGTCCTCGAGGGCCTCGCGCTGGCGGATCAGGGTCCAGGTGTCGCCGTGGACCATGACCTCGGGTGGGCGCGGGCGGCCGTTGTAGTTGGAGGTCATGGCGAAGCCGTAAGCGCCGCAGGAGAGCATGGCCAGCAGCTCGCCGGGGCGGCAGGCGGGAAGGTCACGTTCCAGCGCCATGAAGTCGCCGGTCTCGCACACCGGGCCGACCACATCGACCGTCTCTTCTTCGCGACCGTGGTCCACGACGGGCACGATGCGCTGCCAGGCGTCGTAGAGCGTCGGCCGGATGTTGTCGTTCATGCCGGTGTCGACGATGACGAAGCGTTTGGGCCCGTTATCCTTGACCGCCAGTACGCGCATGAGCAGCAGCCCCGCGTTGCCGGCGATGACCCGTCCGGGCTCGACCACCAGCTTGATGCCGCGCGGCGCCAGACGTTCGGCGTAGGCCTTGCCCAGCTCCCGTGGCGGCGCAGGCTTTTCGTCGCGATAGGTGATGCCCAGGCCGCCGCCCATGTCCAGGTGGCCGATGCGCACGCCGTGGGCCTGCAGCCGGTCGATGAGGGCCAGCATGCGATCCATGGCCTCGACCAGGGGGGCCACCTCGACGATCTGGCTGCCGATATGACAGTCCACGCCGACCACATGCATGTGCTGCGAGCGGTGCGCGCGCAGGTAGAGATCGAAGGCCTGCTCCACCGGCACGCCGAACTTCGAGCTCTGCAAACCGGTGGCGATGTAGGCGTGGGTCTTGGCGTCCACATCCGGGTTGACTCGCAGGCTGATGGGCGCCAGGAAGCCGCCCGCCGCGGCCACGCCCTCGACCATGTCCAATTCGTCGGCCGACTCCACGTTCAGGCAGGCGATGCCGGCCTCGAGGGCTGCGTGCACCTCGTCGGGCCGCTTGCCGACGCCGGAGAAGACCACCTTGGACGGATCACCGCCGGCCGCCAGGACCCGCTTCAGTTCACCGACCGAGACGATATCGAAGCCGCTGCCCAGACCGGCCAGCAGCTGCAGCACCGCCAGGTTGGAGTTGGCCTTGACGCTGTAGCAGATGACATGCGGCACGCCGGACAGGGCGCGGTCCATGACCTGGTAGTGGCGCACCAGGGTGGCCCGCGAGTAGACGTAGCAGGGCGTGCCGACCTTTTCGGCGAGCTCGCTCAACGAGATGCCCTCGCCGTGGAGCACGCCGTCCTTGAGCTCAAAGTGGTTCATGGGATTGGGCGGTCGATCATCGGCTCAGAACATCAGCGCCAGGCGGGCCATGAGCCGCCAGACGTTGGTGGCCTCCTGGGACTCTACGGCCTTCTCCCACCGGCAGCCATCGCCCTGGTCGCTGGCGACACCGCAGTTGCCGTCGCGGTCGGCGTTGGGTCCGAGCACATCGAGGGCATCGCCGGGGATCATGTAGGCGAAGCTCAGCGAGGCGTGGAAGAGGTCCCTCTGGCCGATGAATGCGCGCGCCTCCAACTCGGTGCCCAGGGTGGAGCCGTAGCCTGGCGTACCATCCTTGTTCAGCGCACCGGCGTGCAGCAACGAGACGTCGACGCCGAGGCGATCGCTGAGTGCGTAGAAGGGATGCGCGTTGATGCTCACGGTCGGCTTGACGTACCAGGCGTTGGTCACGGTGCCGATCACGTCGCGGAAGAGGATCGAGTCGACGCGATAGTTGCGGTGGAACTTGAATGCGGTGATCTCGGTGTCCGGGTTGCCGTTGTTGTCTTCCAGGCTGCAGTTGGGCAGCTTGTAGACGCCAAAGCAGCGGTTGTGATCGCCGCTGGCGGCGCCCACATCCAGGTACAGGCCCAGCCCCTCGTTCTGGAACGCCGCCTTGATGGCGCCGCCCCACATGTTGATCTTCCGCTCCTTGGTCGCGCCCGCGGTGGGGATGGGGCTGGCGTCGCCAATCTTGCCGGTCAGGTAGACGAACTCGCCCTCCACCACCAGCCGCTGATCGAAGGACAGTCGATTCTCGTAGCGCACCCAGAGATCGCCCGCGGCGGCCCAGGCCTCGCGCGGCATCAACTTGAGTTTGGAGGCATCCGAGGCGTCCATGTCGGCCGGTACCACGACGTCGCCGTTGTCGTCGGTGTACAGCTCGGTGTCCAGGTTCTGGCTGCGGTAGATGGCGTACACACCCCAGTCCAGGGACGAGCCATGCTGGTCCACCAGGCCCGCTTTTCGGGCGGCGATCTGCTTGGGAGTGAGCGGCTTCTGGAACAGGGCGATGCCGAACTGGCCGACGTCATCGGATTGGGTCATGTCGAAGGGCACGCCGTCCACGCGGGTCGGATCCCAGGCCAGGGCGCCCTCGGAGACCCAATCGTGGAAGAGCGCCACGTAGACGCCGGCCACGCGGGTGACGAAGGCGACCCGATCGGAGAACGTGCCAAAGTCGGCGTCATAGCCATAGCCCTGGTGGGGCAGCAGGCCGCCACCGTAGTAGTGGCTGATGGGTCGACCGGCATCCCAGGTGCTGCCAGCGCCGCCATGAGCCAGCAGGCCCAGGCCCCAGTGGGAGGTCTGCCGGCCTGCGCGCAGCACGCCAAATGGGGTCTTCCACTCGCCATAGGCCTCCTGCAGGCGGAACGCGCCGGGCTGCGCGGTGACGGCAAACGCTGTCAGCGGCACATCCGGGCGACGCAGGGCGCCGGCGAAGTCGGGCGAGCCGCCGAGCACGTAGTTGTCGAAGGCGTCCACGGTCAGGCGCAGGCGGATGTTCTTGGACAGGTGAATGGTCGGCACCAGGCGCAGACGCATGGTCGCGCCGGACAGGGTCTCCTCCTCCAGGCCGCGGCCCACCTTGTCCTTGAACTGGCTCTTTTCGTTGTTGGATGGCCACAGCGACAGGGGCGGACGCACCGCGCTGGCGGTGACGACGTCGAATTCCTTGTCCTCGCGCGCCACGGCCTGGCCCAGGTGTCCGTTGACCAGCGCGTCGGGTCGGAAGCGGTAGTAGCCGTGCAGCTCGACCCAGGGGAATTCGCGCGAGGTCGGCGGCGGCTTCACCGTCACCGCCGGCGCCGGCAGCGCGGCCACAGGCGTCACACCGGCCGCTGCCGCCACCGCGTCGTCGGGCGCTGCGTTCACATCGACGGGCGAGGTGACCCCGAGGGCCAGCAACAAGGCAGCGCCGAGCAGCGTGCCGCGGGTCGAAGAGCGAACAATGGAAGGTCTCGTGGCCGCACGCATGGTGCCTCCAGTACGGGAGAGGCCGGCATTTCATGCTCTTTGGCTCGCTTCGTCAACCACAACGCCCTACCCTGCCGGCCATGAGCGCCGCCGCCCAGCCTTCCATCTACCTCGACCACAGCGCCGCGGCGCCGTTGTGCGCCGCCGCCCGGTCGGCCATCGCGAGCTGGTTGGAAGACCAGGCGGGCAACCCCTCCTCCCTGCATCTACCGGGCCAGCAGGCGCGACGTCGCATCGACGCCGCCCGCGAGTCCCTGGCCGCCCTGCTCCGCTGTCATCCGGACGAGTTGATCTTCACAAGCGGCGCCACCGAAGCCAACACCCTGGCCTGGCTCGGCGTGGCCCGTGCACAGGCCCCATCTCAACGCAACGCGGGTGCGATCACCTGCGCCACCGAACATCCCTCCGTGCTGGCAGCAGCAGACCTGCTCGCCGGGCAGGGCTGGACCGTGCGCCGCGCGCCGGTCGATCATCAAAGCCACCTGCAAGCGGACGCGCTCGACGAGGCCCTGGCCGCGCCGGACAGCCGACTGGTTTCCCTCATGGCGGTCAACAACGAGACCGGCGTGCGCCACGACATCGACACGATCGCCCGGCGCGCGCATGCGAACGACACCCTCTTCCACTGCGACGCCACCCAGGCCGTGGGCCGCCTGCCCGTCGACCTGTCGACCACACCGGTGGACCTGCTCAGCCTCTCCGGCCACAAATTCGGCGCACCGGCGGGCATCGGCGCCCTCTTCGTCCGCCGCGGCACCCCCTTCGAAGCCCCCCTGACCGGCCACCAGGAACACGGCCTGCGGCCGGGCACCGAAAACATGCCAGGGATCATCGCCCTGGGCGCAGCGGCAGCGGCCGCACCCAGCCGAATCGCCACCGGTGCGACCATTCGCCACTTGCGCGATCGGCTCTGGCAAGGCATTCAGGCCCGCATCGACGGCGCCACACGCAACGGCCCCAACGACCCCACTGCAGAGTCCGGTCATGTCCTCAATGTCTCTTTCGACCACACCCCCGGTGACCTGCTCGCCATGGCCCTGGACCTCGAAGGCGTGGCCGTCTCCACCGGCTCGGCCTGCACCTCAGGCACCCTGGCCCCCTCCCACGTCCTGCTGGCCATGGGCCCCGATGAAGCCACCTGGCGCACCCGCTGCAAGAACGCCATCCGCTTCAGCCTCGGCCCCGAAAACACGGAGCAGGACATCGATCGGGTGCTGGACATCCTGCCCCCTGTGATGAAGAGGTGTCAGACCCTCACATATCATAATACTACCACCTAACCCCTTGATTGATCGTAAACATGTCCGAATCAAACACGAATACCGGTAAACTCGCGCCGAGTGACGTCCGGCTCCAGGCGGGGTCACGCGTGGCCGTAGCCATGAGCGGCGGCGTGGATTCGTCTGTCGTCGCCGGCCTGCTGGTGGAGGCGGGCTACGAGGTATTCGGCTTGACGGCGCGGCTGTACGACATGGATCGGAGCGCCCAGGCGGTGGCGTTGCGGCGGCCGGGAACCTGCTGCGCGCCGGAGGATGCACGCGATGCGCGCGGTGTGGCCCGGCGATTGGGCATCCGGCATTACGTGGTGGACGAGCGGGAGTTGTTCCACGACACGGTGATCGCACCCTTCGTGGCCGCCTGGCAGGCCGGTCAGACGCCCAACCCCTGCGTGGAATGCAACCGTTCGATGAAGTTCGATCAGCTGGTCAGGAAGGCGCGCGCTCTCGGCGCGCAGGCGCTGGCTACCGGCCACTATGCCCGCCTGGACCTGGACGATCGGGGTGAGCCGGCGCTCCGGCGCGGGCGCGACAAGGACAAGGATCAGGCCTACTTCCTCTACCCGATGAACGCCGACGCGGCGGCCATGATGCGCTTTCCACTGGGCGCCATGACCAAGGCAGAGGTGCGCGAGCACGCCGCACGCCTGGGTCTCGCGGTGGCGACGAAGCGAGAGTCGATGGATGTCTGCTTCGTGGAGGATGGCAACACCGCGGGCTGGGTGGCCCGGCAGGCGGGCGCGCGCGACGGCAAGATCGTCGACGTGGCGGGCCTGGCGCTCGGCCGACACGACAACCTGGCTTCGTTCACCGTCGGGCAGCGCAAAGGTCTGCGGCTCAGTCGGCCGGCCGATGATGGTGAGCCGCGCTATGTGCTCGACAAACGAGCCGATGGCACCGTGGTGGTCGGTCCGCGAGATCTGCTGGCGGTACGCAGCCTGGAGGTGGCCCCCTGTACCTTCATTTCGGGCCGTTGGCCGGAGACTGGCACCTCCTGCCAGGTACAACTGCGGCACCGTGGGCGGCCGGCCGATGCCATCGTGATCGGGCGCGATGGCGATCGACTGACATTGGACGTGCGTGGGGAGCTCAGCGGGGCGGCGCGTGGCCAGAGCGCGGTGATCTTCGATGGTGACCGGGTGCTTGGCGGCGGGCTGATCGTCGACGCGATCACCGAAGGCAGCGCTCTGATCGCTGCCGGTCACATTGACGACCTCGTGCAGGGCGATTCGTGCCCATGAAGGTGGCGCTGACCACGCTCGGCTGTCGGGCGAACCAGGCCGACGGCATGGTTCTGGAGGACGCGTTGCGGGCTCGCGACGTGGACCTGGTCGCCAATTCTGAGGCCGCAGATGTGTACGTGATCAACTCGTGCACCGTCACCCTCGCCGCCGACGCGGATGCGCGCAAACTCGCCCGGCGATTCAAGCGCAGACAACCCAATGCGCGAGTCATCGTGACCGGCTGCTACGCCCAAGTGGCGCCGACGGAGTTGGCTGCCATCGACGAGGTCGACGATGTGGTCGGCAACGATGGCAAGGCGACGCTGGTGGGCCGGATCCTGGGCGATGCACCGACCCCATCAGTCACCGTCGTGCCCGCATCGTCTCGCCGATCGGCCGGCAGGCGGTGGCCCGCTCGCATCCGCGCGGCCGGTGAAGACGTCGTCGCCCTGCCCGAGTCGCGCACCCGGCCCTATCTCAAGGTGCAGGACGGCTGCGACTACAGCTGCGCCTTCTGCATCATCCCGCGGGCGCGGGGCATATCGCGCTCCATGGATCCGCAGAAGGTGGCGGCAGAGGCGCTACGCTATGCCGAGTTGGGAGCCCGGGAGATCGTGCTCACGGGCATCCACCTGGGCCACTGGGGCCGCGATCTGGCGCCGCGGAGGGAGTTCTCGGAGCTCCTGGCCGAGCTGGCCGACGCGCTGGCCGCGGACGGACGCATTCGCCGCCTGCGCCTGGGTTCGGTGGAGCCCAACGAGGTCAGCGACGATCTGATCGATGTGGTCGCCGACCACCCCCTGCTCTGCGAGCACCTTCACCTGCCGCTGCAGAGCGGTGACGACGGGGTGTTGCGCCGCATGCGACGGCTCTATCGGGCGGAGGACTACGCCAACGCGGTCGCGCGGGTGCATCGGCGAATGCCCGACGTGGCCCTGGGCATCGACGTGCTGGTCGGCCATCCCGGCGAAGACGCCGCGGCGTTCGCCAATACGCGCGCATTCCTGGCCGACCTGCCCTGGACCTACCTGCACGTCTTCCCGTACTCGGCTCGACCGGACACGCCATCGGCGACCATGTCCGACCCGGTGCATCCGGCCGAACGCAGCCTGCGAGTGAAAGCCCTATTGCGCATGTCGGCGCAACGGAAGCTGGCCTTTCATCTGCGCCAGGTGGGCAGGACGTTGGAGTTGCTGCTCCTGGAGGAGCTGGCGCCGCACCAGGGACAGAAGAGGATGCGCGCGCTGGGTCGACGCTTCGTACCGGCGGTGCTGACGTCCGATCCTGGACAGGAGATGGCCCGTGGAGAGATCGTGATGGCGCGAGCCCTCTCGGCGGGCGGGGAGCGGGTGGTCGCCCAGCCGCTGACGTCGGATTCGATCCTGCGGTCCGCCACGAGCCCGACGGTGGTGCCATGAGCGTCGAAACCACCGACCCCAAAGCGGCCACTGAAGCCCTGTGCGAGGCCCTGGACCACCAGTTCGGCGACCCGACGTTGCTGGAAGCGGCGCTGACCCATCGCTCGTGGCGCAACGAACATCCAGAGGCGCCCTCGGACAACCAGCGTCTGGAGTTCCTGGGCGACGCCGTCATCGACCTCATCGTGGCTCGCCATCTCTTCGACGAACTCGATGACAGCCGCGAGGGCGTGCTCACCGTGCTCAAGTCGAGCGTGGTGGACGAGGGCGCGCTGGCGGCCCTGGCGCGTGAGATTGGGCTGGGCCCGGCGTTGCGACTGGGCAAAGGCGAGCGACTGCGCGGTGGCAGGGAGTTGCCCTCGGTCCTGTCGGACGGCCTCGAAGCCCTGTTTGGCGCCCTGCTGATCGACGCCGGCTACGGCCGCACGCGCGAGATCGCATTGCGCCTCTTCGGTCACGCCCTGGACGCGGCGGTGGCCAGGGCACGGGGAGACGAAAACGGCGACGTCAATGTGGGCGTGTGCAACTACAAGACCGCCGTGCAGGAGGTGCTGCAGGGCGGGGGCGAGAAGCCGCCGGTCTACAGCGTCACGCAGGAAGAGGGCCCGCCCCATGACCGCGTGTTTTCGGTCTGTGCGAGCGCGACCTGGCGCGGGCAGGCGGTCAGCGCAGAGGGCGTGGGTCGAACGAAGAAGATGGCCGAGAATACGGCGGCCAGCGGGTTGATCGCGGTGATTGGTGGCATCGGAGGCGAGCCGCAGTCCTCCATGGCGGCTGCCGATGGCGTGTTGACGCCGCCAGACGACAAACGGGGCGCCGATCCTGCGATCGACGCCCCGCTTGCTGAAGGTGACCCCAGCGGGATTTGAACCCGCGTCGTCGGCGTGAAAGGCCGATGTCCTGGACCTGGCTAGACGATGGGGTCGTTCCTATCTTCTTCGTATCCGCAGCGCTTCAGGTCATCACGCTGTGAACTTGCAGTGAGTGGGGCGGGGATCGAACCCACGACCGGCGGATTAAAAGTCCGCTGCTCTACCAACTGAGCTACCCACCCGCCGTGGACGGCTCTGCCCGGCGTATCGCCCGGAAGCCGCCGGTTGGAGAGGCGCCCTGGCGGACGCCGGCGCAGTGTAGGGGCGGCCCTTCCAGGCCGTCAATAGCGCTTTGCTCTGTTTATGTGCGCGCGGTTTCCGGACTCCCGGATCAGGCGCTGGTGGACTGCTTCTCGGCGTCGAACTCGGCCTTGACCGTGTCCGATTCGTCACCGCTCAGGCGCGGCGTGGCGTCGATCTCTTCTCGCTTGGCGTCGCCTTCAACGGCATCTTCGGCAGCCTGCTCGCCCGCCTTCTGCGCGCTCTTGAAGTTGCCAATGGCCTCGCCCAGGCCCTTGCCCAGCTGCGGCAGCTTGTTGGCGCCGAAGAGCAGCACGGCGATAGCCAGGACCACGAGCAGCTCCCAGCCCGAGAACATGGCCAGGGCGACGTCGCCCAACTCGCTGCGTCCCGCAGCTACGATTTCGGTCGCGATGAATGCCAGCATGGCGCTCTCCTTCAGCCGTCTGACGCGGGAGGTCGGGCGGCTCGTTTCCGGCCCCCATTCTAGGTCATTCTCATGCCAACGACCACGTCTTGTGCATGTGCGGCTCACAAAGTGGTCCCCGATCACGTTGGCATCGGGGCGTCAAAGCTACATGGGCACCAGGTCGGCGGCGTCGCGGGGTAGCAGTTTGACCGTGCCATAGGCGTAGTAGACGACACCGCGCACCACGGCCAGCTTGTCCCCCACCTTGGGTTCGATCACGTCCTTCTTGCCCCAGGAGATCAGGATGTCATCGATGCGCAATCCGCCGTCGATCGCGATCTCGCCGTAGGGCAGCAGGCTCTTGATCGTCACATTCCGCACCTCGACGAGCACCGACCGCCAGGGCTTGGAGTTGTTCTTGTTGGAGATGGCCTCCGGCTCCACTTCAGCGGGCTTGATGGGCGCGTCGTGGCTGCCCGTGACGTCGAAGGTGGCTTTGCGGATGCGCGCCAGGCCGTAGTAGTTCTCGGGCTGTCCGCGCACGGTGACGATGTCGCCGGCTTTGACCGCGGGTTTGCCTGGATCGGCAGGCCAGACCGCGATGCCCGACCACTTGTCGCTGATGGGGGTCTGCACCCAGACGATGGTGGGCGAGCTGCTGCTCGAACCCTTGCGCACCGCGGAGACGACGACGTCTTTGACCAGTATCCAATCCTCGGGCGAATAGTCGGTGAAGTTGCCCGCCAGATCGGTGATCGCCACGGTCTCGGCTGGACACAACATGTCGCCCGGATTGGCGCCCTTGGGACAGATGTCGCAGGCGTCTCCCTTGCCGTCCTTGTCGCTGTCGAGTTGATCGGGATCGGGCTGCAGAGGGCATAGATCGACGTCGTTGGTGATCCCATCTCCATCGCCGTCTGTGGCCGTCAGCGGGGGGCAGTCGCTGTCGACGGCCGCGAAGGGGCATGGATCACAGGCATCGCCGACGCCATCCCCGTCCACATCGCCCTGATCCAGGTTGAAGATCGTCGGGCAGTTGTCGACGTTGTCGGCGCGCTTGTCGCCGTCCTTGTCCCCATCGACGGGGTCGACCAGGTCGTTGCCTGAGAATCGGCACCTGAGCAGATCGTCGGCTGCATCGCCACAAGCCAGCAAGGGATGCAGGGCGTAGGAATAGGCCGCCGTATCGTCGTAGTCGGGCTGCGCGGAGTCGAAGGCCAGGGCATCGGCGATGGCGCCGTCGAGCACCTTCTGGACCGTGTTCAGGTCGCTGTCGCCGCCAGGTACTGCGGGATCGGCCGCGCAGAGGATCTTGTCATGGCCGCAGATGTCGACCGCTTCACAGTGGGCCGCTGCGATGGGTTTCATGAGCGCTGCGTCGCCGTAGAGCGGACGACCGGCGACCATGGTCAGGGCGACCTGCGCCGGCCTGGCGTCGACGATCGTGCGGAAGGGCAGGCCCCGATCGCCCTTGAAGACGGCCACATCGGCCAGCGCACCGGTGGCCAGGGCGCCCAGCGTGCCGCCTACTCCCAATGCGTCCGCCGCCTCGACCGTGACCATGCGCACCAGGTCTTCGTCCGTGAGCAGGCAGCCCCAGCGACGCTGGGAGATCTGGCGGGCGCACTTCATCTCTTCGAGCTGGCTCATGGACCCCGACGGCGTCCAATCCGGACCCAAGGCCACCGGAATACCCATACGCAGCGCTGCGGGGATCCGCGTCGTCCGGCCGTAGAGGGCGACATTGGACTGCGGTGACCAGATCAGGCGCACGCCGGTCTGCCGTGCCCGGGCCAGCTCGCGGCCGCCCAGGCCGGTGCCGTGGATGATCGTCACGCCATCGACCGCCAACCCCTGCTCCTCCAGCGCATCCCACTCCTCGCGGGCGCGCTCGTCGATGCCCTCGGCGACGTGCAGGATCACCGCGTCCAGCTCGCCGGTGTTCAGCTTCTGCAACCAGCCCTTGATCGACGTCTTGGAGATGGTCGTCACCTTGTTGACGAACTGCGTGGTCTTGTGGCCCGCCACGCCGGTGGCCTTGTCGTAGTTGGCGTCGAGGTTGCGCAGCCAGCCCGTGATACATCCCGGACCGCCGCTGCCTTGTGTGCCGGTTGTGCCAGCGATCAGACCACGCAATTCGGCCCAGCGATTGACCTCGCAACCGGCCTTGCCGGCGACCGTCTTGAAGGAGCGCTTGAAGTTCGCGTAGGCGCCCGAGCTGCGCCAGTCGTCCCGATGGGTGTAGAGCTTCGGCGGTCGGAAGCGGGGCAGGTAGTTATAACTGCTGTGATCGTGGGCGTTGATCAGGCCTGGCGCGATCACGCCGTCGGTACAGATCACCGTGGCCTCGGCGGCCTGGGCGTGTTGCGAGCAGTCTGTGCCGACGCAGAGCAACCTGCCCGAGTCGACCGAGACCAGGACCTCGCCCTCGGCCAGCACCATGGCACCGGTGAACACCGTGCCCTTCAGCCGGAGGAGCTTCGGATCGCCGGACTTCGGCGCGCATGGAGCGGCGACGAAGCCGCTGCTCCCCAGGGTGGGCAGCGTTTGGGCGCACGTGGGCAGGTGGCCGCGCGACGGCGCGACAGTGGCCACGTCGACGGTGTCTTGGGCAGGTCCGTCGCCCACTTCAGAGCATCCAGTCAGCAGGGTGATCGCCAGCCCCACGGCCACCACCCCGCGGTGGAGTCGCCAAAGTTCATGAGCGGAAAGCGGATCTGTCATGTGCAAGGGGTGGTCCTCTGGGCGGTCGATGAAGGTTCGAACCGCCCAGACATCATAGCGCTGAAGCCAAAGAGGAGACAGAAAGCAGACCTGACCCAAAGTCGGTCGAAGCCCTGAAACTGTAGGAGAAGTAGAAGA
>CAYTLW010000074.1:0-28582 GCA_964438735.1 uncultured Enterobacteriaceae bacterium
TAGCAGGCGTTGTCCATGTCTCCCAACAGCACTCGACTTCGCAGGTCAGCGATAGGCGCCGCTCATCGGCAGTTGGGAGTTGGCGAGATTTACGCTATAGGATTTCGGCATGTACGGTCGCCTTCGTGGCCCGACGTCGAGCCGGGATGGCAACCTGCCCCTCGCGCTGACAGGCAGTGGTCGACGACACCGCAAGCGGCGCGCTCGGCCCGCACATGCGCGGGCGACTCTGAGGGAACGTGAACAAGCAGCCCCCACCTGATCGCACGCCCTATCCCGGCGCACAGCCCTTCGAAGAGGCCGATGCGCCCTTCTTTGCCGGCCGAACCGGTGACGTGGAGCGAGTTCTCGAAGCGCTGCACCGATCCGATAGCGACGATGCGGCGCCACTGGTCATCCTGCTCGGGCCGCCTGGTGTCGGGCGGACGTCGTTGTTGCAGGCCGGGATTCTGCCTGCCCTACGGAACAAGCCCGAGCTCTGGTTGCCCATTGGACCTCTGGGTGCGTCCGCTTCGGTTCGAGAGGCAACGCCCCTATTGGCGGCGCACGCCAGGAGGAACACGGGCCATAGCGGCGCGCAGCCCGTCCTGCTGGTGGATGACCTGCATGACCTTCTGCGCGTGTCCGACAAGCCCGACGAGGAGGGTCTTGAGTTGCTCGGCGCCATGTTGGGCGCTTCAGGTCGACCCTGGCGGGCCGTGGCCACCATGGATGCCACGGCGTTCGCCGACTGGCTGTCGACCGCCGCGGCAGCCGCCATCCCCGCCCAACTGCTGTCGGTCGGTCCGTTGGATGAAGCAGCGATTGCCGACGCCATCGCGTTGCCCGCCAAAGCTGCCGGAGTCACGGTTGCTCCCGAGCTCGTCAGCGAAATCCTGGCCGATCTTTGCGGCGACGGTCGCTCGCCGCGCGCGGCTGACCTGGCCTGGATTCTGCGTCGGGTGTGGGATCAGCGCGGCGACGACGCGCCAGGCCTGTCTCACTACCACCACGCCATGGGGGAGCTGCGCAGCCGGGTCCGGCACCTGGCCGGCGAGTTGGCGGTCCGACAGAGTCCCGAGCCTGGCCAGCTGTTTGACCGGTGGAATCGGCTCAATGCACAACTTTCAGCTGGCACCGCAGACTTCGTGGTGGAGACCGATATCGCCGAGTCCGAGTCTGTGTCCGAGTCTGTGACCGAGTCCGTATCCGCGCCCGAGTCAGAGTCTGCTCCCGAACCCGTGTTGGATTCCGCGACCGACGCAGCCTGGCACGAGGACACACTCTCGCTGGACGATCTGGTCGCGGACGCCATGGAGGCCATCGAGATCCGGGTGCCAGCGGCGGTTGCAGGCAAGGTCGAGCCCGATGTGGATTTTGCCGCCACCGCGGTCGACATGCCCGTGCCTGCCCTCCTGAAGAAGGAGTTCGACGCCACACAAAAGACGGAGCCGCCCAACTTCAACGAAACCGAGAGCGCCTCGGCTACGCCTGTTGCCTCCCAGGCGCCCGTTGCAGGTGAGCCGACTGTGCAGTTGAAGGCGCACGAATTGCCGCTCGCCGCGGGGCCTGCAGAAGTGCTTCTTGAGGCGCTCCCGGACCGACAGAGCACGAGCCCGTTTGAGATTGAAGCCATACCGCTTCTGCCGCAGGACGAGCCCTCGGCCAATGATGAACCCGGGCCTCGGACGCCGATGCCCTCCTTTGCTGCCGTGCTCCGTCCGGTCAAGACGCCACCAGCCGAGGCACAGGCGCCGGAGACACCGGCAGACAAAGGACCGAAGACCGTCGAGTCTACCGCGCTGCCGTTGTTGGAATCTTCCGCCCTGTTGTTGGACGAAGAGCCCGAGATGGAAGCGTTCGAGCCGGTCATTGAGCATGGCGAACAATACGAACCGCCGCGCCGCCGGCGTCCGCGATTGTCTGTGGCGCATGAGTTGAACAACGGCGGCGATGACGAAGGCGCGCAGGAGGCAGACGACGACAAGGCGCCCCGGAGTCCCAAGCAGCAGCGCGCCCTGGCTGCGCTGGAGCTGCCAGCGTATCGCAGCATCCCGACGCCCGGCCCGGAAGGCATCCCGCCCCCCGAACACCCCAAATCCGAAACACCGCAGCGGAGACGCGGCGCCCTGATCGCGTCTGTCGCCGGTGTGGTGGTGGTTGGCGGTGCGTTGGCGTGGTGGATGCTGGCCGGCGACGATGCCGCAGACGAAGCGCCGCCTCCAACCCGGGCGGCTGCCACGACGCCGGCGGTCATGGTCGCGGCGGCCGAGCCCGAAACCGTGGAGCCGGTGGCCCCGGCGGCGGTGACAGAAGACATGGCCGAGGCGCAGGCCGCAGAGGCCCCGGCGGCGACAACCGCTACCCCGACCGCTGCGCAAGCCTCGCCCGAGAAGGTGGCGCCGGCCGACCATGCCCCTCCGGCACCGGGGGACCTGCTCGCAGCGGCGCGCGCCGCACCCGGCCCGGTCAGCCGCATCAAACTCCTGGCCGGGCTGACGGAGCCGCCCTCCGACGCCGGGGCGCTGCTTGAGCCCCTGCGCAGGACGGCTCTGCCGGCGCTGAGTCCGCCGCCCATTGCGGGCGCTGTGGAGTTCGTCCGGTTCGCCGCCGACGGTGGCGCGCTGATCTATGGCAACGGCCGCACAGCGCAGGTTGTCGCCCTGGAGGATGGCCGCGTGCTCGGACAGATCGACGACAAGGGGCTGCTCGACGCCTGGCCGACTCCCGACGGGCAGCACGCCCTGACGCTGCATGAGGGCGGGGACATTCGACTGTGGCCGGTGGCCGAAGGCGGCTCGGCGGAGTCCCTTGGCGTCGTCAAGCCGTCCCCCGTTGCCATGCGTCGCTCGCAGGTGGTCTGGTCTGAGGCGGACTCCCGTGCACTGCTCCTATGGGGCGACAATCTACACGTCGTCCCCTTGCTGCCCGACGGCAAGTCCGCGCCGACGAGCATCGACTTGCCGGGTGAGACGTTCCGCATGGTCATCAAGGGCCCCAAGGGGTTGCGCGTCCTGATAACGAAGGGCAACACGTTGAGACTGCGCAGAATCCGGGCCGGCGCGCCGACTGACGACCCGCTGCTCGATCGAATCGCGTTCTCCAACAGCCGCCGGCACCTGCTGGCGGCCCAGGTGGCGGCAAACCTGAAGCATCTGATCACCGTATCCGTGGCGCCGAGTCGCCCTTCGCCAGACGGCGCCGGGCCCATGCAGCGGCTCTACATCACCGCCTGGATGCGCAACGCCAAGGGTTGGTGGGCCACGTTGCGCACGAAATCCATCTACGAACGGCCGGGGGCGCGCATCGACGCGCAGGCCAGCGTGGCCGCCGATGGCAGCGTCGGCAAGGTCCTGGTCGAGGTCACCGCAGCCGGCCAGACCCGGCCCGGCAAGCGCGTGCTCTGGCGCCTGGCCAACACCGACTGGACCCAGCAGCCAGAGCCCGGCTCGGCATCCGTCCTGGGCCCCCGCGGCCGCAAGGTGCTCCGCTCGCCAACCGCCACGTCGCTGGCCCTGTATCCCAACGGCGGCAAGGAGGTGCCCTTGCCCGGGCCGCCTGTGGGGGCGCACGCCTTCAACGACGACGCGACTCGTATGGCAACGGGCCACAAGGACGGCAGCGTGAACGTCTGGGCCACCGATGTGGTGCCGCGCACCTTGTTGACGGCCGAACAGGTCAGCGCAGCCGCCACCAGCGCGACAGCGTGGCGAGAGGCAATCGGCAGCCTGCAAGCGGCCTTGCGCGGCGACTCGTCCGGTGGCAGACAATAGCGCTTGTCCCAACACCAAGCATCTGATAGCTGTCGTCTCAACCCGCGCTCCCGCTGGACTTGAAGACAGGCTAAACAACATGAAGACGTTCCGTATTATTTGCGCCGCTTGCGCGGTCGCCCTGTTCTTTTTCGCGACCTCCGCGATCGCCACGCCGCTCGGCACCATGTCGCTCGAAGGTCAGCTCCTGACCATCGCCGGCTCGCCCGTGCCCGACGGCGACTACACGCTCAAGGTCTCGTTCTACAAGAGCAAGCAGGACCTGAAGGCGCTGCACTCCGAGACGGCCCAGGTCAAGTTGGTCGGCGGTGGCTTCACGGTCACGCTCGGTGTTGCGCAGCCCTTGAAGTCGGCCATCTTCGGTGACGGAGAGGCGGCCTGGGTCGGCATCCAGGTCGGCACGGATCCGGAGCTGCCGCGTCTGCCCGTCAATCACGTGGCCTACGCCTGGCGGGCGGAGAGCGCGGCTTCGTTGGGATGCACGGGCTGCCTGAAGGCGGAACACCTGGACAAGTCGGTGCTGGCGCCCTACGCGCTCAAGGCCGATCTGAAGTTCGCCATCGCCGACCAGTCCTGCGGCGCCGGCGAGCACATCGCGGGTCTCGACGCCGAAGGCAAGGTCAAGTGCAGCAAGGTGCCGGCCTACTCGGGTAGCGACTTCGCCTTGAGCAAGCAGTCCTGCGCCAAGGGCGAGGTGGTCGCCGGTCTGGACGCAGCCGGCAAGGTCAAGTGCGCCATCGACGGCGGCGCCACCTACAGCGGCACCGACTTCGCCACCAGCGACCAGGCCTGCCCCAAGGGTCAGCTTGCGACCGCCGTGGGCAAAGACGGCAAGCTCGTCTGCGCCTCGGTCAAGCAGGCCAGTTACAGCGGCAAGGACTTCGTGCTCAGCAACCAGCTGTGCGGTCCCGGCCAGGTGGCGCGCGGCGCCGGCGCTGACGGCAAGTTGATCTGCGGCACCGTGGCCGCCGACGCGCTGAGCGCCAAACAGGTGGACGCGATCAAGGCCAACAAGCTGGCCGACGGCAGCACCCCGTGGACGGATCCCAAGGGACACACCCACGCCTATGACGTGGACAGCACCTGGCTGCGCGATCACAAGGACGACAAGCACGTGCAGATCCACGGCAACAAGCGCCAACTGGTCATGCGCACCGACGGCAGCGCCGAGTACAACAAGGGCGTCGGCGCGTATCCCTTTGTGTGGATGTTCGGCGGCGACGTCGCGGTCAATCGCCTCATGGCCATCAGCGCCAAGGGTGAGCTCTGGCTCAACGGCTACGGCTGGCTGCACGCGCGCTTCGCCGCGGCCAACAAGAAGTGCCCGGGCGGCCAGGTGATGGCCGGCGTCAAGGCCGACGGTACGCCGCTGTGCGTGGTCGACAAGGACACCCAGACCAGCTTCAAGGCGACCGCGGGCGTCAAGCTGGACAAGAACGTCTTCACCCTCGACACCGGCTTCACCGACAAGCGCTACGTCAACGTGGGCCAGAAGAACGCCATCAACAGCGCCATGATCATCGACGGACAGGTCACCAAGGGCGACCTGGCGGCCAACTCGGTCGACGGCGGCAAGGTGGTCAACGGCAGCCTGGGTGGCGCCGATCTGGCCGACGGCTCCGTCACCGGCGCCGACCTCAAGGACGGCTCGGTCGGCGGCGCAGACCTGGCCGACGGCAGCGTCACCGGCGCGGACCTGAAAGATGGCAGCGTCACCTCCAAGGATACGGACGACAACAGCGTGCAGCGTCGCGTGGCGGGCTCCTGCCCCTCCGGCCAGGCCATCCGCGCCATCGGCAAGGACGGCAAGGTCACCTGCGTCTCGGACACCGGTTCGGCGGCGACCAAGTACAGCGGCAAGGTCAAGATCAATCGCTGGTATCGCATCGGCCAGACGGGCAACGGCCAGCAGGTCGCCGGCACCTGGCACGTCTACGACGCCACCTACGGCGGTTCGTTGACCTTCCGCGTGGGCATCACCAAGGGCGACCAGGCCAACATGCAGGTCACCTTGTTGCACCACAGCCGCAGCGCGACCGCGGTGTTCACGCGCATTCGCGTGCTCGAGAGCAGCAGCTCCAAGGCGCACTACCTCGACATCAAGGCCAACAAGGACGCCACGGTCTGGTACCAACTGGGCAGCAATGGCCACGCCAACGCCTGGGCGCCCTCGAAGTGGATCGACCAGGGCACCAAGGACACCGTCCCCGGCTGGGGCAACCGGCACTACGAGCTCGACAAGTTGTTCATGCTGGGCGGGGCCGACGACTGGTTCAGCGTCATGCGCAACGGCATCGTGCGCGTGCAGACCGGCGCCGGCTGGATCGATATCGGCGCGGGCAACAGCTCGCACGCTCACATCCAGACCGACCGCTCCAACTTCTACTTCAACAAGCGCCTGCGGGTCGACGAGGGCATCATCTCGTCCCATAACGAGGACCTGGCCCTGCAGACCTCGGGCAAGACGCGCGCCTGGTTCGACAACAAGACCGGCCTGATGAACACCGCCCAGGGCATCAGCGCCTGCAAGGGCAACGCCGGTGGCTGCGGCATCCGGGTGTCCGATGATGGCGGCTTCTACGACCAGAACGACAGCTGGATCCGCGCCCAGATCAGCGCCGGACTCCTGATTCGCGACCAGTCCAACAAGGCCTGGCGGGATCTGCAGGCGCGCAACATCACCGCCCACGGCAATCTGCACGCCACGGGCACGGTGCGCGCTGACAAGGGCCTGCAGGTAGACGGCAAGACCGTCGTCGACGACGGCGCCGGCTGGCACCGCTCGCAAGGTAAAACAGGTTGGCATAACGACACCTACAGCGGCGGCATCTACATGCAGGACAAGGACTGGGTGCGCATCTACGGCAACAAGCACTTCCTGGTCGGCGGCGATCGTGTGGTGCGCGCCGACGGAGGCTTCCAGGTCGACGGCAAGACGGTCATCGACAACAGCGGCGGCTGGCACTACAGCCACGGCGCCACTGGCTGGCGCAACGCCACCTACGGCGGCGGCATCTACATGAAGGACAGCACCTGGGTGCGCATCTACAACAACAAGGGCCTGTACACCGGCGGCAAGGTCCAGGCCGATGGCGGCCTCTACGTCGGCGCCAACCACGTCGCCAAGGGCAACCAGGCCTGCCCCACCGGCCAGGCGCTCACCGGCTTCGACAAGAACGGCAACAAGCAGTGCACTGCGCTCTCGGTGGACGTTGTTCAGGGCTACAAGAACAACGCCGGCAAGGGTGGCAGCTGGACCGCGGCCGGCGGTTGGGGACAGCCCATGTTCAGCTCATCGGCGGCCCATACCGCGACCAGTGGCAACACCAAGGCTGGCTCCGAGCACCTCGATTTCAACATCCCCAAGGGCATGAAGACCGTCTACATGTCCATGCTGTCGTGGAACAACACCGGCTACTTCGACGTCTACTTGATGATGGGCGGCAAGTGGCGTTTCCATCGCCGCGTCGACCAGTACCAGGCGATCAACAACACCAACGAGGGCGGCACCCACAGCGGCAACATCGTGGTCCTGCTGGCCACCGGACTGGATCACTTCACCAAGTTGCGCATCCAGAATCGCAAGGGTCGCATCCACTTCACCGGTCTGGGCTACAGCGCCAAGGATATGCAGGGCAGCTACGGCAGCGGCTTCCATCACTGGGATAACATCACCAGCAAGCCGGCGTTGGCCGCGGCCAACCACAACCACGACACCAAGTACGCGCCCAAGCCGCCAGCGTGGGGCACCAGCGGCAAACCCGCCGGCTCCTGCCTGGACCTGCTGCGCAAACGGCCCGAGCTGCCCACCGGCGACTACTACATCCGGCCCGTCGGCGCGACGTCGACCATCAAGGTCTACTGCGACATGACCACCGAGGGTGGTGGCTACACGTTCTACCCGGTCGCCAGCGGCATCACGACCCGGCGATGGTACGAGAACAACACCTGCAAGGGTCTGGGAATGGACATCGTCTACCCGCGCTCCAAGGCCCACTGGGACGTGATGCTCAAGAAGTATGGCAGCAGCTACTTCGCCACGATCCCCGGCGTCTACAAGCCGGCCAGCGGCGGCAACTACACCAACTACATCATGCGCTCGCCGGAGCATCACAACGGCGGCGTGCCGTTGAATACCTGGCGCGTGCCCGACGGCGGCCGCTGGTGGATGCGCGACAGCAAGTACAGCGAGCCCAACGGCGACTACCACGCCAATTGCTGGCTCTCGATGTACAAGCACGTCTCCAGCGACATCAGGTTCAACGACGGCAACTGCAACTACACGACCAAGAAGTACATCTGTTCCACCAACGACAAGAGGTAGGCGGACGCTCCACCGGGCTGAACCAACTACAAGAGAGGCGTTGAGATGATGTACAAAAGAGCCAAGCAAAGGCGCTGGCGAGGGGTCTCCCTGGCGGGTGTCTGCGCGCTGATGCTCGCGGTTGGATGCGGCGATGACGTATCCACCGAGGGCAGCGGCACCGGCGCGGATCAGGACGTCGGCAACAACACCACCGGTGATATCGACGAAGGGGACGTCAGCAGCACGCCTGACGTCACCGAGGCGGACACCGCCGCCGAAGCCGACGGCGGAGATGACGCCACTGGCGACGCCGACGACGCGACCGATGGCGGTGGCGCCGATACCCCCAAACCCCAGGACTGTCCGGGCGGCGTCGGCTGCCCGTGCGAGGGCAACAACGACTGCGATACGGCCGTATGTATCGACATGCCGGGCGGCAAGAAGTGCACCAGCCTGTGCACCGACGACTGCCCCGATGGATTCAGCTGCCAGGACGTCAATCCCGGCTCCGACCCCATCTTTGCCTGCGTGTTCAAGCACCTGACCCTGTGCACCCCGTGCATGAAAGATACGGACTGCAAGAACCAGGGTGTCGCTGCGCTCTGCCTGGACTACGGCGCAGAGGGCCGCTTCTGCGGCGGTGAATGCAGCTCTGCGGCAGACTGTCCTCAAGGGTATAGCTGCGTCGATGGCGAGGGCGTCGACGGCGCCAAAGCCAAGCAGTGTCGTCTGGACACGGGCGTCTGCCCCTGCTCGGATTGGGCCATCAAGAACGGCGCCAAGACCCTGTGCAGCCTCAAGAACGACCTGGGCACCTGCACCGCCGAGCGGACCTGCATCCCGGGCGGTCTGAGCACCTGCGACGCCAAGCCGGCGGTGGCCGAGGTGTGCAACGCGGCCGATGACGACTGCGACGGCATCACCGACAACCTGGCGCCGGATTACACCTGCAGCAACAAGCTCTTCGCCGACCTGGGTTCCAAGGCCACCTGCACCGACGATGCCGGCTGCACCGAAAAGGGCGAAAAGTGCGACGCTGGTCTCTGCAAGCAGTTGGTGGGCGAGTGCTTCGGCAAACCCAGCTGCACCGTGGGCGGTCAGCTGGTCTGCAACGGCGCCAAGGAGCCCAAAGCCGAGCTCTGCAACGCCGATGACGACGACTGTGACGGCGCCACCGACGAGGACTTCGTCTGGAAGAGCCCCGACGACAAGGAGCTGGCCATCGGCGCCAGCTGCGGTCTCGGCGAATGCGGTGGCGGCAACGTGGTCTGCTCGGGCACCAAGAAGGCCGTGTGCGACTCCACCGGTCAGTCCAAGGACGAGACCTGCAACGACAAGGATGACGACTGCAACGGCACCGTCGACGACGCCGAGAAGGTCTGCGATGACGGCGACGCCTGCACCGACGACGTCTGTGACGGCAAGGAGTCCAAGTGCACCAATCCCGCCGCGGTGACTTGCGACGACAAGAACCAGTGCACCAAGGACAGCTGCGACGCCAAGACGGGCAAATGCGTCTTCGACGATATCAAGGGCGCCAGCTGCGATGATGGCAACGCCTGCACCGAGGGCGACCTCTGCGGCACGACCGACGGCAAACCCGCCTGCCAGTCGGGCGCCGACGCCAAGAAGTGCGACGACGGCAACCTGTGCACCGACGAGTCCTGCGCCCCCGACAAGGGCTGCATCAACCTGCCCAACGTCGCCACCCAGACCTGCTACACGGGCGACGCCAAGACCAAGGGCGTCGGCGAGTGCAAGCCCGGCGCGCAATACTGCAAGGATGGCGTGCTCGGCGGCGCTTGCGTGGGCCAGTTCACGCCCAACAAGAATGAGATCTGCGACAAGCTCGACGACGACTGCAACGGCGTCATCGACAACGGCTGCCTGGCGACCACGGTGCGGGCGTCCTTCGCGTCGGCGTCAGGGCGACTCAAGGGCGCCAAGAACACCTTGCGGGCCAGGCTCGGTGGTGAATCCCAGGCCGGGGATGCCAAGGGTGGCAAACAGGAGCTGAAACTGGGCTTCCTGGCCTGGTTGAAGTCTTTGTAGTCGTCTAATGGTCAGGGCAAGGGTATCTGCACCGGCTGGTAACGAACGCCGGCTCCCGTGCCATGGATCGCTTCGAACGAGGTCCCCCAGCACCAGAGTTTGCCGGCGGACTCCAGTGCGCAGTAGCCGTTGTCGAAGACGTTGAGTTCGACCGGCTTGTCGAAGGTATGGACCTTGACCACCTCCTTGCCCCAGCAGAACACGTCGTTGCCGACCACGGCGCAGTTGGCCGGTTGATTGGGGGAAGGACCGGAGGCGATGGCGGTGGCCTTGGTGAGGCCCGGGATCTTCACCGGCGTCGCCGAGATGCCCGCCTGGGGGACCTTCTTGTTGCAGTCGGTCGAGCCGAGGCACCAGCAGTAGACCTCGCCCGTGCCTTTCTTGATGGCGCAGGTCTGGTAGAAGCCGCCGTCGATGGCCTGCCATGTGTGGCCCCCGGGCGTGGCGCTGGCAGAGGCGCCATACGCCTTGCCCCAGCAATAGGATTTGCCGCTGGCGAGCGCGCAGGTGTGGGTGTGGCCGCCGGCGAGATCGTCGGCGAGCCCGCCGGGCAGACCCTGGACCGGAGTGGGTCCCAGGCTGGCTGCCGCGGTCTTGCCGTTGCCGAGCATGCCGTCGTTCTGCGAACCGAAGCAGAAGACCTTGCCATCAGCGGCGATGTAGCAGGTGTGGAAGATGGAGGTGTGGACCGCCTTGGCTCCCTTTGAGTTGGCCAGCAGCGTCGCCTGGCCGACCTTGCCGTAGGGCGCCTTGCCGGTCACCTTGCCGTATTCGTTGTCACCCCAGCAGTACAGGCCGTCGCTGGTGATCGCGCAGCCGCTGCGATAGGCGATGCTGCCCTTGCTGGCGGTGAACGAGCCGGGCAGCTTCTGGGCCGTCCAGAGGTTGGCCTTCGATGGCCACGCGCTCAGACCGAACTGCTCGTTGCTGCCCCAGGTCCAAACCTTGCCGTCGCTGTCGATGGCGCAGCCCATGACACCGTAGGCGTCGCACAGGCTGATGTAGGGCTGCGCGTGGGCGCGCGGCACGGTCGGGTCGGACGCGGCCACACCCTGGCACAGGCGACCGCTGCCCATGCGCCCCCAGCAGAAGACCGAGTGGTCGGCCTTCATGGCGCAGCCGACCCGGAAGTGGCTGTCCACGCCGATCAGGTTGCTCAGCCCCTTGACGGCCGCCGGCTCGAGCTGGTGGCCCAGGGCGCCGTTGCCCACCTCGCCGAAGAGGTTGCTGCCCCAGCAGCGTGCCGTGTCATCGTCGAGCAAGGCGCAGGTGTTGCTGAAGCCGCATGACAAGGACCTGGCGCCGGTGAGCCCCTTGACCGGCGTGGGCACGTACCTGTGCGTCTCGGTGCCGTCACCGAGCACGCCCGCTCCGTTATGGCCCCAGCACCTGGCGCTGCCGTCCGCCATGCGCGCGCAGACATGGTTGCTGTTGCCACAGAGGCCAGCGACCTGACCTGTCAGCGTGTTGACGGGGCTTTCCGACGGCGCGCTGTCGTCCTTGGCGCCGGATCCCAACAGTCCGAGCTTGTTGGCCGCGCCCCAGCAGTGCAGGGCACCGGCGGCGTCCAGGCCGCAGTAGTTCTTGAAGCCGACCGCGGCCTGGCGGTACGACTTGGTGGTGACGACGACCTTGGGCTGGTAGGCGCCCGACCCTTGGACCGGCCACTCCCATGCCTTGCCGGCGCCGTCGACGGCGATGAAGGCCTGCCTGCTGCTCTCCAACCACTGCACGGCGGCCAGGTCCGGCATGACCTGGAAGCCCTTGTCGTCGGCCCGGTCGCAATACACTTTGCCGTTGACGCCGACCGCGCAGCGATGTCCTGCGAACGCGCTTCGCATGGCGACCGCGTAGGGCAGATCGACATCACGCCAGGGGGCCACATTTCGCGGTGCACCGACCTGGGTCGGCACGCCCTTGCAGCCCGAACACATGCCCCAGTGAAGCACGCGCCCCAGGGGGTCGATGTAGCTGACCGTGCTCTCGCCCACATCGAGCCGATGACTCAGCGCGTCGACCTTGCACTTACCCTGACCGCACTGTCCGCCGAAGCAGGGCGCGCCATCCGCCTTGGTCGTCTTGCTGCAGGCTCCAGTCGCAGCGTCACAGCTGTCGAGGGTGCAGCCGTCGCCATCCTCGCACTTGGCCAGGGCACCGGTGCAGGCGCCCTCGTGACAGACCGTCAGCACCGTGCACGGGTCGCCATCGGAACAGGCGAGGCCGTCCTTGACGGCGGTCGTCTTGCACTTGCCGTCGGCCGGATCGCAGGCCGGCGCCACGCAGGCCGCGCCGTCGCCGGGTGGACATTGCACGACCGACGCGGGGTTGGGCTGGCAGGCCGGCGGATTCGTCGTCTGGTTGCAGTAGAGCACTCCGTTGCACGGATTGCCGTCGTCGAGGTCTTCGCACTTGGCACCCGCCGCGCACAGGCAGCGATTGCCCTCAACGGTGCATGTGCCGGCCTTGCATTGCTCGCTGGTACAGGGCGAGAGGTCGATGTCGCAGGGCGTCGCGTCGGCGACGACCGCTGGCTTGCATTTGCCGTCGGCCGGGTCGCACGTGACCGGCGCGCAGGGGTTATCGCCGGCCGCGCAGGTGACCGTGGTGGCCGGATTCAACAGGCATTTGCCGCTCTTCTTCTCGCAGTAGAGGGTGCCGTTGCAGCTGTCGCCATCTTCGAACTTGGCGCAGTCGGCGTCCGACTGGCAGTCGCACAGGGTCGGGCCGGCGGCGCAGCTCCCCCCTGGCAGGTGTCGTCGCCGGTGCACCAGGTGCCATCGGACTCGCAGAGCGTCCCGTCCTTTGTGGGCGTCAGCAGGCATTTGCCGCTCGCCGGATGACACTGCGCTCGCAGACAGGCCGTATCGTTGGCCGGGCTGCAGACGACGGCCGTCGCGGGGTTGAGCTTGCACGTGCCGCTGGCGACGTCACAGTACAGGCTGCCCAGGCAGAAGTCCTTCGAGGGCTGGTCCGCGCAGTCGGCATGTTTGCTGCAGGTACATGTGGACTGGGAGCCGACGCACTCGCCGTCTTTGCAGGCGGACGCCGCCGTGCACGCCGAACCGTCGTCGCAAATCTCACCATCCACGGTGAACTTCATGGCGCATTCGCCGGTCTTGGGGTTGCAGATGGCGGTTCGACAGGCCCCGTTATCGACCGAGGGGCAGTTCACCATCGAGGCCGGGTTCGGCCGACACTTTCCGCTGGTGAGGTTGCAGTACAAGGTGCCGTTGCAGACGTCGCCATCTTCGAACACGGCGCAGTCGCCGTCGGCCTTGCAGTCGCAGACGTCGCCGCTGGCCCCAGTCGTGCACACGCCATCTTTGCAGCTGTCCTTGGTGCAGCCCAGACCGTCGGCGTCGCATGTCTGGCCATCGGCCGCCGGTTGGCCGCCGCATTTGCCTGTCTTGGAATCGCAGGCCGTCACGGTGCAGGGGCCATCGGCGAAGTCGCCGCATGTCACCACCGTGCCCGGATTCACCTGGCAGGTGTACGACCCCTTGTCGCAGTAGTAGCTGCCATTGCAGACGTCCTCGTCGTCGAAGGCGACACAATCCGAGTCGCTCTTGCAGGCGCACTTGGCGGTGCCCACACAGGTACCGGCCTCGCAGGTGTCGTCGCCCGTGCAGACGTCGCCATCGTCGCAGCTGCCGCCGTCCGCTGTTGGGTTGGCGCTGCACTTGCCGTCGGCGGGGTCGCATCGCATCTCCTGGCAGGGCACCTCGCTCGTCTTGCAGGTGACAATGGAGGCGGGATTCACCTTGCACACACCCGTAGCCACGGCGCAGTACAGATTGCCGTTGCAGGGGTCGCCATCTTCGAACTTCAGGCAGTCCGCGTTGGCCTGGCAGACGCAGGTTTCCAGCGCTGTACAACCCTCGTGTGCGTCGTCAGCAGCGTCCGAAGGCGTCGAATCGGGCGGTGGCCCACCGGGACCAGTCGACTTGGGACCACAAGCGCACGCCAGCGTGAGCAACAGGATGGATATGAGGGGCCTGAACCGTTGGAGCCGAATGTTCACGAGGGCCTGCTTTGGGGTTCTGGCGGTGGGCGGCAGACGGATATCAAGGATGTACACCTCTTTATATGGTGTTTGAAGCCGCTTTTCGGCGCCAGGGTGCGCCGCGCAGTCGCATGGAATCACTGCTGGTCATGGCGGCTCACGCCGTCAGCCTGACCGGTCACGAAACCGCCCTGACTGCGAGCGTAGAAGAAAGGGAAATGGTCGAGGGCGGTGGTGCCCATCGCCCATGTTGCGTAGCCGAAGCTGGCCCAAGTGCCGAAGTCCGCCCGATCCTGCGCCAGGTCTACCAGGCCAGACCCAGCGCCGGGATTCCCATGAGCTTGGTGCCCCACATGTATCGGGACGCCGGACACATCGCCCCACCCCCACGACCCCAACACGCCCTCCGCCCCCAGCCCGAAACTCAATACCTGAAGGGCCAGGCCGCAAAATACCGCTTCACCCGCAGCCAGATGCCCAACAACCCCAGCGGCTCGACCACCAGGAAGAAGCAGACCAGCACCGCAAACAACAGACTCGAACGCTGCGCCGAGCTCAGCTCACCGATCAACGGCAGGTTGCGACCAAACTGCTCCACCAATGGCGTCAGGAACGTGAACCCAATCGTGCCCGCGATGGCGCCGAACGTAGTACCCAACCCCCCAAACACGATGATGGCGATGTACTGCACGCTCATGTTCAGGTCGAAGGGCGGCTCGATGGTGATGTACTGCTGCTGCCAGGCGAACATGGCCCCGGCGATGCCGGCCAGGAAGCTGGACAGGCCGAAGGCGATGATCTTGGTCTTCGCCGGGTCGACGCCCAGCACGGCGGCCGCCAGGTCGTGATCCCGCACCGCCATCATGGCCCTGCCGGTGGCTGAGCGCTGCAGGTTCTTGCAGGCCATGGTCGACACCAGCGCGATGGCGCCGAAGAGGAACCAGAGCTTGCGCTCGAAGGTCAGCTCCAGCGGTCCCAGGTGCACGGTCTCGCTCATGCCACTCAGGCTCGAGGCGCCTGGTTCGGCGAACCAGAGGTGCATGGGCACGGCGATGCCGGAGACGCCGCCGGTCAGGTCCGAGAGCGAATGTAAGACGTGGGCGACCAGGAAGAGCAGGCCCAGGGTGACGATGGCCAGGTAGAGGCCCTCCAGGCGCAGCGCGAAGGGACCGACCGCCAGGCCAACCGCAGCGGAGAGCAGCCCGGCGCAGGGCAGGGCGAGCCAGAAGGGCCAGCCGAGCTTCACGCCGAGCACGGCGACCGTGTAGGCGCCCACCGCCAGAAACGCGGCGTGGCCCAGGGAGATCTGGCCGCAGAAGCCGGTCAGGATCATCAGCGCCAGGGCGCCCACGGCGGTGACCATGGCCAGGTTGCCCACCGCCAGCCAGCGCCCGTTGGCGACAAAGGGGTAGGCAAGCAGCAGGATGGTCCACAGCACCAGGCCGAGTTTGTGCCAGCGGTCGGGCCACAGGCGGAGATCCTGGGCGTGACTGGTCACCAGCGGGCGGGTCGGCATCAGATCCTCCGCACGGTGCGCACGCCGAAGAGGCCGTAGGGCCGCACGACGAGGAAGGCGATCATCACCAGGTAGGGGAAGACCGCGTGGAAGTTGTGGCCGAAGGCGCCCAGGTGTGGGTTGACGTAGCCCTGGGCGAGCACCTCCATCACGCCCAACAGCACGCCGGCGACCACAGCGCCGCTGGCCGACTCCAGGCCGCCGACGATGACCGCGGGGAAGGCGCGCAGGGCGACGTAGCCCAGGTGGATGTCCACGGTGCGCGGGAACATGCCAAGGAAGATGCCGCCGAGCGCGGCGAAGATGCCGGCCAGCAGCCAGGTGACGCTGAAGATGCGGCCCACAGGGATGCCCAGGGCCAGGGCCGTCTCCTGGTCGCTGGCGGCGGCGCGCATGGCCACGCCCAGGCGCGTGAAGCGGATGGCGACGAAGAAGGCGACCAGGGCGACGGTGCCGAAGGCGACGGCGGCGATGGCGTTCCAGAGCACGCTGGCGCCGGCCACGTCGATGGCCGCGTCGGGCGCCCAGGGCGTGGGCATGCCGCGGGTATCGGTGCCCCAGGCCAGCAGCATCAGGGTGCGCAGGATCACGCCGATGAAGATGGTGACCATGATGGTGACGAAGACCGGCCGACCGACCAGGGGGCGCAGGGCGATGCGTTCGACCAGGGCCGCCACCAGGCCCGTTGAGACCAGGGCGCCGAGCATGGCGAATCCCCAGGGCAGCCCGGCTTCGCTCAAACCCACCATGGCGAAGGCGCCGAAGGTGAGCAGCTCGCCCTGGGCGAAGTTGAACACCTGCGAGGCGCGATAGATGACCACAAATCCCACGGCCACCAGCGCGTAGACGGCGCCGAGGGCCAGTCCGGAGAGCAGCAGTTGCACAAATGTGGCCACCTTATGCCCCTCCGCCGTACATGGACTCGATGAGCTCGGACCAGCTTTCGTGTACCGCGCTGCGGCGCACCTTCTGGGTGGCCGTCAGCTCGCCATCGTCCTGGTTGAGCTCGCGCGGCAGCAGTCGGAAGGCGCGCACCTGCTCGACCCGGGCCAGCAGGTCGTTGGCGCGCGCCACCTCGTCGCTGATGAGCTTGATGACCTCGTCCTTGGCCGCCAGGTCGCCGAACGAGGTGTATGCGACGCCCTGTCGCTGGGCATGATTGCCCACCGCCTCGCGATCGATCTGAATCAGGGCGCCGACGAACTTGCGCCGGTCGCCGATAGCCACCACCTCGCGGATATAGACGCTGGTCTTGAGCGCGTTCTCGATCTTCTCCGGCGACAGGTTCTTGCCGCCGGCGGTGATGATGATCTCCTTGCTGCGACCGGTGATGCGTACGAATCCCTGCTCGTCCAGTGCGCCGATGTCGCCGGTATGGAGCCAGCCGTCGTCGTCCACCGTCGCCGCCGTCGCTTCGGCGTCGTGCAGGTAGCCGCAGAAGACGTGGCGGCCGCGGACCAGGATCTCGCCATTGTCGGCGATACGATGCTCCAGCCCGGGCAGGACCTGGCCCACCGAGCCCAGCTGCGGACGGCCCGGCGGGTTCATGTGCGACACGCCGGCGCATTCCGTCTGGCCGTAGCCCTCCACCACGGGCACGCCGACGCCGTGAAACCAGGCCAGCAGGTCCGACGAGATGGGCGCGGCGCCGGTGACCGGCAGCCGGCAACGTCGCAGCCCCAGTCGTTCCTGCAGCGGTCGGAAGACCAGCAGGTCGCCGAGACGCCACAGCAGCCGGTCGGCCAGGGTCAGTGTGCCCTGCCGCCGACGTTCGCCCACGGGCTGACCCCGGCTGGAGAAGAAGCCATAGAGCGCCCGCTTGAGCCAGGACGCGTCCTGCATCTTCAAGGTCACCGAGGCGTGCACCTTCTCCCAGATGCGGGGCACGCCCAGGAAGATGGTCGGCGAGACCTCGCGCAGGTCTTCCTGCACCGTCTCGATGGCCTCGCCGAAGTGGACCGTGCAGCCACAGGCCAGGGGCACGAAGAGGCTGAAGATCTTCTCGGCCACATGACACAGGGGCAGGTAGCTCAGGATGGCGTCGTCCGGCCCCGCGCCGAGCATGTCCACCAGGGCGTCGGGGATGGTGTTGGCGTTGGCGCTGGAGAGCAGGGCGCCCTTGGGCTGGCCGGTGGTGCCCGAGGTGTAGACCACCATCGCTGGCGCGTCGGGGTCGAGCTGCTGGACCCGCTCGGCGAACCAGCCAGGGCGTTCGGTGGCGAGTGTGCGGCCGCGTGCCAGCAGGTCGGACCAGGTCAGGAGTCGGGGGTCGGGGTATCGACGTGTCGCGCGCGGCTCGAAGACCACCACGTGCTGGACGTTGGGTGTCTCGTCGGCGATGGCCACGGCCTTGTCCACCTGCTCCTGGTCCTCGCAGAAGAGTACCTTGGCGCCGCTATGCTGGACCACGTAGGCCACATCTTCCGGCGGGTTGGTCTGGTAGACGCCGACGCTGCGTGCGCCGATGCCCTGGGCGCCCAGGTCGGCGAAGAGCCACTCCGGCCGGTTGTCGCTGAGGATGGCCACGTGGTCGCCCGACTGCACGCCAAGGTCGGCCAAAGCGTGGCCCACCGCGGCGGCCTGGTCGCGGTAGTCGGCCCAGGTGATGCCCTGCCAGACGCCATGTCGCTTGTCGCGCAAGGCCACCACGTCGGGGCGCGCGTCGGCGTGGGCCAGCAGGCGGCCGGGCAGGGTGGCGCCCAGGATCGCGTCACTGGCCGCGTCGCCGGACGCGCCGTCCCAGGGTCGAATGGCTGCGGGGCGGGCCATCACTCCGCCTCCGTTGGTTGATTGGGGTCCTCGGCTTGCGCGCCCGCCCCGCCCAGGTAGGCCTCGATGACCGCCGGGTCCTGGCCGATGGCCGCCGGCGGGCCTTCAGCGATCTTGCGGCCGAAGTCCAGCACCGCGACGCGGTCGGCCAGGTCCAGCACAAAGCGCAGCTCGTGCTCGATGAGTACCTGGGTGATGCCCAGCTCCTCCTCGATGTCGAGCAGGTAACGGGCCAGGTCTTCCGTCTCCTCCTGGTTCAGACCCGCGGCGGGTTCGTCCAGCAGCAGCACGTCGGGCTCCATGCAGAGGGCGCGACCCAGCTCGATGCGCTTGAGCACCCCGTAAGGCAGGATGCCCACCGGCGTCTTGCGGTAGCGCTCCAGGTCCAGCAGGTCGATGACGTTCTCGACGGCGCCGCGATGGCGGATCTCCTCGTTGCGCGTCTTTCCCAGCCAGACCAGGTCATGCAGCCAGGTGCTACGCACCAGGTGGTGCCGGCCCAGGAGCAGGTTCTCGAGCGTGGTCAGGTGCTCGAAGAGGGCCGGATTCTGGAACATGCGGCCGACGCCCAGCGCGGTGATGCGATGGGGGGGCAGGGCGGTCAGGTCGCGTCCCTGCAGCAGGATGCGGCCCCGCTGCGGTCGATAGACGCCGCTGATGCAGTTGAAGAGCGAGGTCTTGCCGGCGCCGTTGGGGCCGATGATGGCCAGGCGCTCGCCGGCGTGGATCTGCAGCGACACATCGTCCAGGGCGACGATGCCGCGGAAGGAGAGCGACACCCCCTGGATGTCCAGCACCACGGGCTGCTCGGTCGCCGTAGGGCCGGCGGCGGCGCTCAGCCCAGCCATCGCCGCCTCCTGCGATAGAGCTTGGCGTCGCGGAAAGAGCGCTCGGCGTGGCCGCCCAGGCCGAGATAGAACTCCTGCACGTCGCGGTCGGCACGAAGCTCGGCGGCGCTGCCATCGACCACCACGCGACCGCTCTCGAGAACGTAGCCGTGGTCGGCCAGCTCCAGCGCCAAAGCCGCGTTCTGCTCGACCAGCAGGATCGACACGCCCTCGGCGTTGATATCCCGGATCATGGCGCCCACCTCGGCCACGATGCGCGGCGCCAGGCCCAGGGAGGGCTCGTCCAGCAACAGGAGCTTGGGCCGGCTGATCAGCGCTCGGGCGATGGCCAGCATCTGTTGCTCGCCGCCCGAGAGGTACCCCGCCTGCCGCCGCCGGCGCTCGCCCAGCACCGCGAAACGGTCGTAGAAGCGCTCGATATCGGCACGAATCTCGGCTTTGGGGCGCGTCCAGCCGCCGGCGAGCAGGTTCTCCTCCACCGTCAGGTCGGGGAAGATGCGCCGCCCCTCCATGACCTGGGCGACGCCCCGACGCACGATCTCCTCGGCGCCCAGCCCGGCGGTATCGTCGCCCTGCCAGCGCACGCTGCCCTTGGTGATTCGCCCCTCGTGGATATCCAGCAGGCCCGTCAACGCGCGCAGCGTCGTCGTCTTGCCGGCGCCGTTGGGCCCCAACAGCGCCACGATGCTGCCGTCCGGCACCTTCAGGCTGACGCCTTTGAGCACCAGCACCACAGAGTGATAGACGACCTCTAGATTGCTGACTTCCAGCATGAAGCGGCCGACCCTACGAAGCGGGTTCGGCGTAGGGCGCCACCTCGGACCAGGTCTTCTTGTCCATCACCGGCTTGAGCACGCGCGTGCGGGTGCCGGTGACGTAGGGGAAGGTGCTCAGGTCCACCGGCTGGATCATGCCACCGGCATTCCAATCCTTCATGCCGGCCAGGGCTTTGGCGAAGCCGGCGCGGGTCAGGTCACCGGACTCGATGGCCGACGCGACGGCGCCGAGCTGAATCATGCCCTGGATGAAGCTGACCAGGATGTAGAAGTCGGGGTTGCCCAGGTCCTTGCCATGCTTGGCCCAGGTGGCCTGGAAGTCGCTCATGCCCTGCACATCCTCGCCCCAATAGGGCAGGCCGCTCATCTGGTGGTAGTTGGTGAACACCACCGGCGGGATGACCTTGGGGATGAAGAAGGCGTCGATCCACGCCGGCGTATTGCCGACCCAGATGGGCATGTACTTGAGCTGCGCGGCGGTACCCAGGATGGGCCCGGTGGCGCTGGGCAGCACCGACAGGAGCACGTGGGTGGCGCCCTTATCCTTGAGCGCGGTGACCACCGCGGCCATGTCCTTCTGGCCGGGCGAGACGGTCTGCTCGCTGACGATCTCCACGCCATGTCTGGCCGCGCCCGCCTTCCAGCCGGCCAGGCCATCCTTACCGTAGTCATCCTGCTGATAGACGATGGCCGCCTTGACCTTCTTGGCGTCCCCGGCGCTGGCCACGACCCAGTCCATGGCCCGCTTCGCCTCGATGGTATACGACGGCCCCAGGGGCGGCGTCTGCTTGAACTCGGCCATCTTCGAAGACAAGGAGGCGGGGAAGGCCATCACCTTGTCGCGCGCCAGCATGGGCCGCAGCGGCAGCGTATTGGGCGTGCCAAAGCTGGTGGCGATGAAGAGCACTTCGTCCTTGAGCTCGTTGTAGGCCTGCACCGACTTCTGCGGGTTGTAACCGTGGTCGCGCTCGACCAGTTCGACCGTCCAGCCCTCGGGCAGCATCTCGTCGGCCACCTTGGCGACCAGGCGCTTGCCGATGGCGAAGGGCTTGCCGATGGCGGCGGCGGGCCCGCTCTCGTCGTTGAGCGTGCCGATCTTGATGACCTTCTTGTCCAGGTCGACGCCCTTGTCGGTCTTCAACGCGGTGCCTTCGCCCTTGGTCGGCGTGGCGGCAGCAGGGGCCTCCGTGCCGGTGGCGGCGGCGGGCGCGGCGACGGGCTCGGGCGCAGGCTTGGGGGCCTCGGCCTTTTTGCCGCAGGCGGTCAGCAGCGCGGCGGCTGCGATGGCGATAGCGATACGGGTATGCGTCTTCATGGTCTCCCTCGTTCGGATGGCGGGCGTGCGGGGCGGGACGCTATCGCATGGGGGAGGGGGTCGCAAGCTGTTGGCACGGGTCGGTGCCGCTATGGCGCGAGCACCTTCTTGAGCGTGCTGCTGCTGCTCTTGCTGCCGTAGCCCAATTGGCCGTCGGTGCCGGTGCCCAGGCAGTAGACCTGGCCATCCTTGCCCAGGCCGCAGGTGCTGTTGTAGGCGGCCGTGACGCCCACCAGCGGCATGCTGAACTCGGTCGACTTCACCGCAGTGGTGCTGTCCGACTTCGACTTGTTGCCCAACTGGTAGTAGTTGGCGTCGCCGGCGGCGTAGAGCGTACCGTTGCCCATGAGCATCAGTTGGTGGTCATCGCCACCGCGCATGAGCGCGGGCAGGCCCGGCAGGCCCTTGACCACCCTGGCGATGGTCGACGGCGACCCCTTGGCGCCGTAGCCCAGCTGTCCGTCGCTGTTGTCGCCCCAGCACAGGGTCTGGTTTTTGCTCGGCGACGTGCCGCAGGTGAAATAGCGACCGCCGCCGACGACGGTCAGTCCAGCCACATTGGTGCGCTTGGTGGGCACGAGGATCTTGGTGGCCGAGACCACCGCGACGTCGCGGTAGCTGTTATAGCCCCAGCACCACACATCTCCCTTGGCGGTGAGCGCGCAGCGCCGACGATAGTTCATGTCCAGGTCGACCACGCCTGTGGGCAGGCCGACCACCTTGACCGCCGTCTTGCCGGCGCTGGTGGTGGTCCCGTCGCCGCGTTCGCCCCAGGCGCCGTAGCCCCAGCAGTAGAACGCGCCGTCCTGTGCACGCCCGCAAGTTGTGTGGTGGGCCGCCCAGATGTCCGCCAGCGGCGGCACCTTGGTCGCCAGGACCGGCTTGGTCTGGTCTGTGAAGCTGGCCACGCCGTTGCCCAGCTGTCCGTAATAGTTGAAGCCCCAGCATCCGGTTTTGCCGTTGGCCAGCAGGGCGCAGGTATGGGCCGAGCCGGTAGTGACCTTGGTGACACCGGAGAGACCGGCGACCACCACCGGCTTGGTCTGGTCGGTCTTGTTGCCGTTGCCGATCTGGCCGTCGGAGTTGTCGCCCCAACAAGCGACGGTGCCGCTGTGGCGCAGGGCACAGAAGAACCGGCCATAAGCGTCAGCAGCGATCTGTTTCGCCCAGCCAGCGGAGATGGACGAGCACTTGCCGGCGCCGCAGACCTTGCCCTGGCCGCAGACCGTGCCCTGGTTGGTGAACGGGAAATCGCAGGCCCCGGTCTTGGTATTGCAGACGTCCTTGGTGCAGATGTTGTGGTCGTTGCAGTCGGCGGCCGACTTGCACTTGACCAGGCACCCCTTGATGGGCGTGTACTTGCAGGCGCCCGTCTTGGCGTCACAGCTGTCGGCCGTGCAGGGCTTCAGGTCGTCGCACGCCTTCATGACCCCCGGCACGCAGGATGGCGCGCCGCTCTTGTCGATGCAGTGGTCGCCTGTGGTGCACTTGTTGTTGTCATTGCAGACCACCGCCTTGCCGCTGCAGTAGCCCAGGACGCAGGCGTCGCTGTGGGTGCAGGCGTTGCCGTCGGTGCATTTCTGTCCGGGTGTGCAATGAACGCTGACAGGCGCATAGAGGGCGATGTCGGTGGTGCCGCCGCTACCCAGCTGCCCCGAGACGCTGTCGCCGGTGCAGAAGACGTGGCCCTGCCCGGTGAGCGCACAGGTGGTGTCGCCTGCCGCCTCGACCTGCACGGCGACCTGGCCGGCGGGCAGCTTCGACTTCGTCCACTTGCCCTGATCCTGGGTGCTGCCGATACCCAACTGACCGTTGTCGTTGTCGCCGGTGACCCAGACGGAGCCGTCCGTGGCCAGCAGCGCGTTGTGATCGTAGCCGCCTTCGATCCAGGCCACGCCTGGAGGTCCGCTCACCGCGACGCCACCAGGCGTGTCGCTGCCCGCGGTCTTGCCCAGTTGGCCGTTGTCGTTGTCACCTGCACACCAGCCTTTGCCGCCCTTGCCCCAGCACACGGTGGAGTAGGAGCCGGTGGCGAAGGAGGCGCCCTTGGCGTCGATCTTCTGTACCGGAGAAGTGAACGTCGACAAAGGCGCGCCCGAGAGCTGCCTGTCGTAGTTGAAGCCCCAGCACCAGACCGTGCCGTCGTTCTTGCGGGCGCAACTGTGGCCGTAGGCGCTCCACAGGTCGACGGCGTTGCTCAACCCCTTGACTTCGGCGCCCTTGGGCAGCGCCGAGGGCGACGTGCTGCCGCTGCCCAGTCGGCCGGCCGACTGATAGCCCCAGCAGCGCACCTTGCCAGTCTTGAGCAGACCGCAAGTGTAGCGATAGCCGCAGGTCATCTTGACGATGCCGCTGGCGACGGTGACCAATGTCGGCGTGTTGATATCCGAGAAGCCCGATATGCCCTTGCCCACCGCGCCATAGGTGTTGTCGCCCCAGCAGTACCACTTGCCGCCGGCTTGCGCGCAGCTGTGGCTGTAGCAGGCGACCACGTCGGTCACGTTGCTCAACCCCGGCACCTGGACCGGCCGGCTGCGGTCGCTGGTGCTCTTGATGCCCAGTCGGTAGTCGCTGCCTTCGCCCCAACACCAGGCCTTCTTGTCGGTGCCCACGGCACAGAAGTGACGCCCGTTGGTGCTGCCGGAGATCTTGGACGCCCAACCCTTGCCGCTGGCGGCGCACTTGCCGGCGCCGCAGACCTGGCCGATGGCGCAGAAGCCGCCCTCGTTGCCATTCTTGTTGATGCACTTGCCCAGGATGCAGGTATTGGTTGTGCACACATTGCCGTCGGCGCACTCCGCGTCGGATTTGCAGGCGGGCACGCAGCCCGGTTTGGTCTTGAAGACGCACTTGCCGGTGGCGATGTCGCAGCTGTCGTCTGTGCAGCTGTTCTTGTCGTCGCAGACCTTCGGCGTGCCCTTGCTGCAGGAGGGCTTGCCATCCTTGTCGGCGACACACTTCTCGCCGAGCGTGCAGGGATTCTTGTCGTCGCAGACGATGGGCTTGCCGCCACACTTGCCCTTGCTGCAGACGTCCTTGTCGGTGCAAGCCACGCCGTCATCGCAGGGATTGCCGTCGGTGGCCTTGTGGCCGCAGGCGCCGGTCTTGGTGTCGCAGGTGTCTACGGTGCAGCCGTTGCCGTCGTCGCACATCTTGTTGTCGGCGCATAGACCGATGGCCAGCACCGGCTTATTGCTGCTGATGCCGCTGCCATTGCCCAGCGCGCGGTAGTAGTTGTAACCGGCGCACCACACCTGGCCCGAATGGGCGAGCGTGCAGGTGGTGCGATAGCCCGCAGCGGCGTCCACGGAGGGGCCGAAGCCAGTCTTGACCCACGACTTGCGCGAGGTGGCAGCGCTGCCCAGGCCCAGCTGACCGTAGCTGTCGTAGCCCACTCCCCAGACCTCGCCACCGGGTGTCAGCGCCAGGTGGTTGAGATAGCCGCCGTCCATGGCCACCGGGCTCTTCGGCCCCTTGACTGGCACCGGCAACTTGCTGTCCGTCGTGCCACCGTTGCCCAGCTGGCCGTAGCCGTTGTCGCCGACGCACGCCCAGGCACCGGACTTGCCGCCGCAGGTGTTTGAGCGGCCTGTCACCACGGCCATCATGGCCGGCACGCCCTTGCGCCGCGTGTAGGTCCATTTGCTGCCGGCCGTCTCGCTGGTCTCGAAGTTGGTATTGGAGCCGGCACACCACAGCGATCCGTCCAGGCGCAGCACGCAGGCGTGGTTGTAGGCCATGTCGATACCGCGCACACCGGAGAGGCCAGCCACCTTCTTGGGCAGCTGTTGGGACTTGGTATCGCCGTGACCCTGGTTGCCGAACCCGTTGTAGCCCCAGCAGGACATGGTGCGGTCGGCATGTACAGCGCAAGTGGTGTCGTAGCCAGTGCCCACGTCCACGGCGGCGCCCAGGTTCGGGATCTTGTAGGGCGTCGCCAGCGCCGACGCCTTGACGCCCGGCGCGGTCTGGCCGTGGTTGTTGCGGCCCCAGCACCAGACCTCGCCCTTTTCGGTCAGGGCGCAGCTGTGATAGCGGCCCGCCGAGACCTTCTTGACGCCCGTGGGCGATCCCTTGACCAGGGTCGGTTTGCTGACACTGCTCTTCGAGGCGCCATAACCGGTCTGGTAGTAGGCGTTGTATCCCCAACAGGCGACCCGTCGATCCCAGGTCACCGCGCAGAAGTGGTAGCCGTAGGCATGGCCGCTCAGCTGCCGCGCCCAGCCAACGTTGATGGCCTTGCAGGTGCCCGACTTGTCGCAGACGGTTCCGCCGCCACAGACGACGCCCGGCTTGCCGGGCTTGACGGCGCACGTGCCAGCCTTGGTGTCGCACGAATCTGCCGTGCAGACGTTGTTGTCGTCGCAGTCCGCATCCACTTTGCACTTGGCCAGGCAGCCAGCGATGGGTTTGTTGCTGCAACCGCCGGTCTTGGTGTCACAGGCGTCGGACGTGCACGCGTCGCCGTCGTTGCAGGTCTCGGTGAATCCGACCAGGCACTTGCCGTCCTTGGCGTTGCAGCTCTCCTGGTGCGTGCAGGCGTTGCCGTCATCGCATTTCTTGGTCGAGGCGATGATGCACTTGCCGGTCTTGCAGCCGTTGTCGGTGCAGAGGTCGCCATCGTCGCAGGGGGCGCCATCCTTGACCGCCACCTGGCTGCACTTGCCGGTGGCGAGGGTGCATGCGTCGGTGGTACAGGCGTTGCCGTCGTCGCAGTCGGGCGCGCCTTTGCACGCCATGTCCAAGATTGAGATGTCGTCTACGAAAGCGCCGGACGTGGCGTTGAACTGGCAATCCTTGGTGAACATCTGCCAGGCGAGATGAATGACCTTGCCCTTGTAAGCCGCAAGATCCCACGTGCGAAGCGCCCAGCCATTGTTCGAGACGTCGTTGTAGGTGGCCAGCTGCTTCCAGGTCTTGGCGCCGTCGATGCTCACCGCCAGGTTCACGTCATCCCACGAGCCGAACTCCCAGTCGCCGCCCAGCTGGAAGCTGACCACGGGCAGCAGGGCCTTGCCCAGGTCGATGGCCGGGGAGACAGCCGACTTGTTGATGTTCTTGAGACCCGTCGGGCAGTTGTAGTTCTTGCCGTTGTTGAAGTTGAGCGAGCACTTGGGCGATTTGTAGCCGGGGACCGCCGGGGTGCCATCCACGGCCCAGGACGGGCCGTTGGAGTAGCCGCCAAGCTGCCAGATCTTGCTGCTGCCCGAACCGCAGTTGAACGGCTCGACGAAGGGCAACGGGAAGGGTTTGCTGCCACAGCCCTTGATGCCGCTGTGCTTGCAACCAGTCTTGGAATCGCACGAATCGGCCGTGCACATGTCGCCATCATCGCAGTCGATCTTCTTGCCGGGCTGGCACTTGCTCGCCTTGCAGCCGCCCGAGCCGGTGCATTTATCGCCATCGTCGCACGCGCTGCCGTCCTTGGCCGGCGGGTAGATGCAACCGGTCTTCGGATCGCAGCCATCTTTCGTGCAGGTGTTGCCGTCGGTGCACACCTTTTTGGCCCCGGCTGCGCACTTGCCGGCCTTGCAGTGGTCCTTTTCGCTGCAGGCGCTGCCATCTTCGCACTTGCCGCCGTCCAGCTTCTTGAATACGCAGCCGCCGATGGCCTTGCTGCAACTGTCCGCGGTGCAGACGTTGCTGTCATCGCACTTCTTGGCCGAGCCGGCGCACTTGCCGGCGTTGCAGGCGTCGGCGTCGGTGCAGGGGTCGCCATCGTCGCATTTGCCGCTGTTATTCGACGCCACGCAGCCGACGGCCGTGTCGCACTTGTCGTCGGTGCAGGGGTTGTTGTCATCGCATTTCACCGACGCGCCGCCGCATTTTCCGGTCGCGCAGATGTCGTCCTTGGTGCACTTGTTATTGTCGTCGCACTTGCTGTTGTTGTTCGTGGTCGTGCAGCCGGTGGCCATATCGCAGGCGTCGTCGGTGCAGGCGTTGCCGTCATCGCAGGTCAGCGTGGCGCCGGCACAGAGCCCCACGGCGCAGACGTCATCTTTCGTACAGGCGTTCTTGTCGTCGCATTTGGCGCTGTTGTTCTTGGCGACACATCCGAGCGCTTTGTCGCAGCTGTCGTCGGTGCACACCTTGCCGTCATCGCATGTCAGCGCAGCGCCGCTGCAGGTGCCCTTGGTGCAGGCGTCGTCCTTGGTGCATGCGTTGCCGTCGTCGCACTTGTTGTTGTTGTCGGCGGTCACGCAGCCCTTGGTCTTGTCGCAGCTGTCATCGGTGCACGGGTTGTTGTCATCGCAGGTCACCGACGCGCCGGCACAGAGGCCCACCGCGCAGGCGTCGTCCTTGGTGCACGCGTCGCCATCGTCGCAGGCGGCGGTGTTGTGGGCCGTCTTGCAGCCGCTGGCCTTGTCGCAGCTGTCGTCGGTGCAGACGTCGCCATCATCGCAGGCCACGGTCGCGCCGGTGCACATTCCCACCGCGCAGGCATCGTCCTTGGTGCACTTGTCTTCATCGTCACAAGAGGCGCTGTTGTTGACATTGGCGCAGCCCTTGGCCTTGTCGCAGCTGTCGTCGGTGCAGACGTTGTTGTCATCGCAGAGCGCGTCGCCGCCCTCGTCCACGTCTCCGTCGCAGTCGTTATCCTTGTCATCGCAGACCTCGTCGCTGCCGGCGGGCGGCGCGCAGTCGGCCAGTCCGCCGTCTGCAGGCGCGCCAGGCTCGGCCTTCTTCAGGCAGGCGCGCTCGGCGGTACAGCCGGGCTTGCCTTCGGCGTAGCAGGTGGTCTTGGCGGCCGAAGCGATGGCCCAGGCCGAGCAGGCGCAGGCCCCGCCATCCTTGGGCAGGCATTGCTTGACGTCCTTGCCGTCCACATCCTTGGCGGCGGCGCACGCCTCGCCGGTGGCGCAGTCGTCGTCCTTGTCGCAATCCGTGCCGCAATAGGCGCCCGCTGCGCCCATATCGACGCAGGCGCCGCCGCCGCCCAGGGCGCAGTCCTTGTTCGCCATGCAGGGGGCGCAGGCGGCGATGCCCGCCGGCACGCACAGGCTGGTTCCGGCGACCGAATCGCAGACATGTTCGGCCGCGCAGTCGTCATCTTTGGTGCACGGCGCGGCGCAGTACTTGCCGCCATCGCTGCCCATCATGCAGCTGCCGGCGTCGCAGTCGGCGTCTTCGGTGCAGTCGCAACCGGGGCCGCCGGGGCAGACCGGTCCAGCGTCGACGGCCGCATCTCCGCCGCCATCATCCGCACCGCCATCGTCCGGGCCGCCGTCGTCTGCCCCGCCATCG
>CAYTLW010000074.1:28682-36905 GCA_964438735.1 uncultured Enterobacteriaceae bacterium
TCGTCTGCCCCGCCATCGGCGAGCGCGTCGTCCTCGGAGCCGCCGTCCACGGCCGCCACATCTTCCACGACCGCGTCCGCAGCGGTCGCGTCCACGCCGGTCGCGCTATCGGTCGGCTGGCCATCCACGGTCGCCTCGCCGTCCGGCAGGCCAGTCACGTCGTTCGCGCCGGCGTCCTGGGCGACGTCCGTGCCGGATGGATCGGTGATGGCATTGTCGCCGCAGCCAGTCGCCACACAGCAGGCGAGGGCGAGGACGAAGGGCAGGGCGCGCAAGGAGCGGTTGCGATGCATGTCTGGACCTGTGGGTTCCGCAGGCCCTCGGGCGGGCCTTAGCGGTGGTTGGGAGCGAGCGGGTCGGGTCACCCGTCTTCGACGCCGGCATGTTGCCGGATGCCTCGGTGCAAGTACAAGGCGGCGCGTGCGCGCCCGTGAGGCCTACAGCTCGATCAGCGAAGCCGCGATCACCTCGTCCTGGGCCATGATTGCAGCCAGCGCGGAGTCGGTCTTGTAGCCGTCGAAGCGAATCCTGGCGCAGGCGGCTTCGGCGCCGGCAAAGACCAGGTTCTCCATCTCCTGCACGTTCCAGTTGGCCTGCCGCATGGCGTCCAGGACGCGCGCGAGCACGCCGACTCGGTCAAGATGTCGCACGGTCAGCAGGTGGGTCGCGGGCGAGTGGGTCTCGATGTTGACGCAGTTGGCCACCTCGCCGGTCTCGGCGTAGGTGCGCACCACGCGTGCTGCCTCGGCGCCGATCTCTGCTGTCGCCTGGGCGGTCGAAGCGCCAATGTGGTGGGTGATGTAGGCACCGGGATGGGCTGCGATCCGATGACTGAATTCGCCCTGCTTGACCGCCGGTTCACCGGGCGGCACGTCCGTCGCCACGCGGATGCCCTTGTCGTCCATGGCCGCGAGCAGTGCCTCGTCGTCCACCACCGCGCTGCGCGAGGCGTTGACCAGCATGGCGCCGGGTTTCATGGCGGCCAGGAACTCGACGCCCACCAGGCCCGCTGTCTGTGGCGTCGAGGCCACGTGCACGCTGATTACATCGGCCTGCCGGGCCACGTCCAGGGCCGTCGCGCAGTGGGTGATGCCCAGCTCTTCGGCCATCTTGGTGTCGAGAACCTTGTCCCAGCCGACCACAGTCATGCCGAAGGCCAGCGCGCGCTGGATCATCTCACGGCCGATATTGCCCGTGCCCAGCAGCCCCAGGGTGCGACCCTTCAAGCCAGCGGACTTGGAGAAGCGGGCTTTGTCCCACTTGCCGGCACGGGCCGCCGAGACGTTGTCTGGGATCTGCCGATCCAGGGCCAGGATCAGGCCAAACGAGAGCTCCGCCACGGCGACTGAGTTCTTGCCCGGGCAGTTGGCCACGAAGACGCCACGCTTGGAGGCGCCCGCCACGTCGATGGTGTCGTAGCCGGCGCCGGCACGAACGATCAGCTCCAGGGTGGAGTCGGCGTCCATCGCCTCCGCAGGCACCTTCGTGGAACGTACGATCAATACCTGGGGCAGGAACTCGGTCAGCGATGCGACCAGGCTGTCGCCCTTGAGGGTCGGCTCGATGACCACCTCGTGACCCGATTCGCGCAGGCTCGCGACCTCTTCCAGCGAGAACTTGTCGGCGATGAGAATCTTCATGTGGTGCTCCTTTTGCTACGGCGCGGTTTGCTACGGCGCGGTTGCGCAGCGCTGATTTCGCGGCGCTGGCCCCCGCATATCATAGATTGCACGGGGGCGCCGCAGCCGACCGCCCCGGGAGCCCGAGTTGGCCCGTCGAATTCTCCTCTTCCTCGCATGCCTGGCCCTGGCCGCACATCACCTGCGCGCCGGCGAGCCAGGCTTGCTGCTGTTTTGGCTGACCCTGCCCCTGGTCCTGCGCTTGCGCCGCCCCGTCGTGCCGCTTCTGGTCGCCGGCGCCATGGCAGCGGGCGCCGCGGAATGGCTGCTCACTGCAGCGTCTATCGCCGATCTACGGGCCGCCGCCGGCAAGCCCGCCCTACGGATGTGGTTCATCCTGGGCGGTGTCGCCGGAGTCACCGCCCTGGCGGGCGTCCTGCACCTGCGCGCACCGGTCCGCAAGGAGTACGGGCTGGGTGAACGCCCCTTTGCCATGTCGTTGAGCGCCTTCCTGCTGACCGCGACGCTCTTGACCATTGTCCAGTTGAAGGTCGAACCCTCCATGATCCTGCTCGAGCGATTCCTGACCGGCGGCGGCTGGCTGCAGGCGTTCTGGTTCAGCATCTACGCCGCCTGGCTGGCCGATGCCATCACCAATCGCAAGACGGCTCGTAAGCTCCGGCCACGGGTCTGGCTGCTGTTCTCGCTGGTCTTCTACGGCCAGTTGACCATCGGCCTGCTGGGAATGGAGCAATTCCTGATGAGCGGCAAGCTGCACCTGCCCGTGCCCGCCATCATCGCGGCGGGACCGGTTTTCCGCGGCGGCGGCTGGTTCATGGCCACGCTCTTCGCGGCCTCGCTGCTCGTGGTCGGGCCGGCCTGGTGCAGCTGGCTGTGCTACCTGGGCGGCGTCGACAACTGGGCGGCACTCAAGAAGAAGCGACCGGGCGCCATGCCAACCTGGCGACGCCACGCCCGGCTGGCGATCCTGGGCATCGTGCTGGCGGTGGCGGCATCATTGCGCCTGCTGGGCGTGCCGGGCGCCATCGCCGCCGGGTTGGGCGGCGCTTTCGGCCTGGCCGGCGTCGGGGTGATGCTCTTCTGGTCGCGACGCAGCGGCGTGCTCGCCCACTGTACCCTCTTCTGCCCCATCGGCTGGATGTCGACTCGACTGGGCAAGGTCTCACCGTTCCGATTGCGGGTCGGCAGCACCTGCAGCCGCTGCCTGGCCTGCACCTACGCCTGCAGATTCGACGCCATGAAGCTGGAGGACCTGGAGCGTGGCCGCCCGGGCCCCTCCTGTACACTCTGCGGCGACTGCCTGGCGGCGTGTACGGTCAACGACGACATCCACTACACCTTCCCCGGGCTCGGACCCGAACGCGCGCGGGCGTTGTTCCTGGTCCTGGTGGCGTCGTTGCACGCGACCTTCATGGGGTTGGCGATGATCTGAGGGGGTCCACGTTGGCTGTGGATGATCATCGCCTTCGCTCGGACCCGCCGAGGTCGCCGGAGCCCACTCTCCCGGTCGGATCGCACCAGGGCAACACACGCGCCCCATCGCTGCGTCGCTGGCCACGCTCACCGCCGAACACCAGGGTGCGCTGTACGGCGCGCGCTTCCCCCACGCGATCGAGGAGCCCGGCCACCCGATTGAGGCTGGCGAACGCGTCTCCAGGCACGGTCGCTCCCGCCTTGGCCTCCAACAATTCGATGCCGCCACCGGTGGCGTGCACCAGGTCGACCTCCAGTCCCTTGTGGTCGCGAAAGTAGTGCAGATCGACGGGCTGCCCGGCGTGACTCAGGGCCTTCGCACGCTCGGCGACCACCCAACTCTCGAAGATGGCGCCTCGCAGGGGGTGGTGTCGCAACTCCTCCGGGGAGCGAATCGCCAACAAATGGCAGGCCAGTCCGCTGTCACACATATGGATTTTGGGGGCCTTGACGAGCTGCTTCTTCAGGTTGCGATGCCACGGCGGCAGGCGGAAGGCGAGGAAGCTCGCCTCCAGCACGCTGAGCCAACTTCGGGCCGTGTTGTGGCTGACGCCCAGGTCCGCACCAAGGCTGGACAGGTTGAGCACCGAGGCGGTCCGGCCCGCGCACAGACGGATGAAGGTGGTGAACGCGTGCAAGTCTCCAATGCGGAGCAGGTCCCGCGCGTCCCTCTGCACATAGGTGGCCACATAGTCAGCCAGCCAGCGATCCGCAGGCATCTGTCGATCGTGGATGGCGGGCCAGGACCCTCTCCAGAGCACGTCCAACAACGTGGAGGGGGCACTCTCGAAGCGCTGGATTTCATCGAGGGACAGGGGCAGTAGTTGCAGGACCGCAGTGCGACCGGCCAGCGACTGGCTGACCTTGCCACTGATGGCGAGATGCTGCGACCCGGTGAGGATGAATCGCCCCTTGTCAGGCCGAGCGTCGACCTCGACTTGCAGGTAGCTCAGCAGATCCGGGGCATGTTGCACTTCATCGATAACGGCGCCATCTGGGTACTCGGCCAACAATCCTCGAGGGTCCTCGAGGGCTTGTCGCCGCACATCCAGGGCTTCCAGTGAGACATAGGCCTTGTCGGGGAAGACCTGCTTGCACAGCGTGGTCTTGCCCGACTGCCGGGGCCCAACCACAGTCGTCACGGGATACCACTGCGCAACCTTCTTCAACTCCGATGCCAGGTTACGTTCAATCATGTCGGTATGGTGGCGATGTTGGCAGACATTGTCAATCGAACTTACAATCACTGCGCGGAAGTGGGCGCCTGGATCGCACACGCGGAATTGTGATCCACCCCTTGCCCGCGATTCCCAGCACTTACAGCCCATCCCCTGGTCGGAAGTCAACCCGACTGCGAACCTCCGCCCGCACGGGAGGCCGCATGTCCACACACGCCGAGCTCATCGACCGCTTCTACACCGCCTTCGCCGCCCGCGACCACGAAGCCATGGCCGCGTGCTATCACCCGGACGTCGTCTTCGATGACCCGGTCTTCCGCGACCTGCGCGGCGCCCAAGCGTCGGATATGTGGCAGATGCTCTGTGTTCGCGGCAAGGACCTGCAGATCCGGCACAGCGATGTGCAGGTCGAAGGCGACTCCGGCAGCGCGGTCTGGGATGCCGACTACACCTTCAGCCTGACCGGCCGCAAGGTGCACAACCACATCGAGGCCAGGTTCCGATTCAAGGATGGCCTCATCGTGGAACATCGCGACACGTTCTCGCTCTATCGCTGGATGCGCATGGGCCTGGGACCGGTTGGCACGTTGCTGGGCTGGCTGCCGCCGGTGCAGTCGGCCTTCCGTCGCAAGGCGCGGGCGGGGTTGGATGCGTTTGTTCTGAAGCGGGATTCGTAGGCTTGGAATCGTCTCCATGAACGCAAAAGGGCAGTAGTGCCCTTTTGGTTTTCGGTCAGGACGACCTGGGTTCCAGGCACGGACACGGACACAGACACGGTCACGGTCACGGAAACAGCACACGCTGGCCTGGATACACTCGCTCAAAAACTCAAATCGCAGGCCCAGATTCGCCTCCATGAGTGCAAAAGTGATCTAGATCCCTTTTGCATAACAACCTGTTATTCCAACACATATCCCCTGCCTCCCCAAACCCGGCGCACGAAGCTTCACAGCCAACGACGCACCACCGACGCCCCCTCCGCTCCAACCCTTCCACCCAACGCACCGCCACTCCGGCCCCACCCCCTGCCGCCCTTGCGCAGCCACGACCGAAAGCGCCATAGTTCAGCGACGCAACGTCGTCCTGCCACCGTGGAGCCCGCCATGTCACATCGCCCCGCCACCTCGCCCAGACGCTTCTTCATCAGCGCCACGCGCTGGTGTGCTGTCGCAATATTCGCGTTCATGCTCGGCCCCACACCGGCCACGGCTGCCATACCCAACACCCTCTCCGTCGCCGGCGCCCTCAGCAACGCTGCCGGTGGCCCTGCTGCCGATGGCGAGTATGTGGCCATGTTCGCCCTCTACGAGAGCAAGACGGGCGGCAAGGCGGTCTGGCTCGAAGGTCCCACGAAGCTGCAGGTCAAGGCGGGCCGATTCGGCCACGCCCTGGGTATCGACAAGCCGCTGTCGGCGGCGCAGTTGGCGTTGATGAAGGAGATCTGGCTCGGGGTGAAGCTGGGCCTGGAGCCCGAGCTGCCGCGGGTGCCCATCCGCTCGGTGGCCAGCGCCATGCTCGCCGAGCGCGCCACGGCGCTGGCCTGCACTGGCTGCATCAAGGGCGCGCAGCTGGCGCCTGGCACCATCAGCGCCGACAAGCTCGGCTTCGCTTTCGCCGGCTCCAAGACCAAGGGCGGGCCGGCGACGGCCGCGACTTCGCTGGCCTGTACCGGCTGCGTGACCAACAAGCAGCTGGCCCTGGACGGTGACCTGGATCTCGGCGGCAACGCGCTCAAGGCCAAGGCCGTGGTGGCGCCCACGGTCAACGCCCAGAAGGTCGTCGCGGGCTCCTTTGTCGGCGACGGCTCAGGTCTCACCGGCATCAAGACCATCAGCGGCAGCTGCAAGAAGGCCGGCGAGGTGGTCAAGGGCGTGGCCGCCGATGGCTCGCTCATCTGCACGCCGGCGCTCGACCCGTCCAATCTGCCGCCGGATGCCCTGGACGAGGTCTCCAACAAGTTGCTGACCAACCAGTTCCTGGACACATTTGCCAGCGACAAGACGCCGGTGGCCATCAAGGATAACGACCCCACCGGCACGCCGGATGTGATCATGGTGCCCGACGTGGGCATCGCCCAGAAGCTCTCCGTGTCGGTCAAGATGACCAACAGCGACCTGAAGACGGTGGAGATTCAGCTCTTCGGCCCGGATAACGCCAAGGTCATCCTCTACAGCAAGTCCAAGACCGGCAAGGCGCTCGACATGACCTGGCCCGCGCCCGACAAAACGGTCAGCGGCGACTTGGGCGCCTGGGTCGGCAAGAACCCCAAGGGCAAGTGGAGCCTGAAGGTCATCGACACCGGCTTCACCAACAACCAGACCGACGGCGCCGTCACGGCCTGGTCCATCTCGGTGGGCACCCTGTCCAACAAGAAGGTCGAGGCGACCAATGACCTGCACGTGGCCGGCACGTTGTCTGTGGGGGGCGGCTTGCAGTTCACCGTCTCCGCGAAGGCGCCCAAGGCGTGCGATGCGGCCAACATGGGCTTTGCCTACGTGGACCCGAAGCTCAAGGCGCTGCGCATCTGCAATGGCAAACAATGGACCGCGTTCTTCCTGGCCAACCTGGGCACCCAGTCCAACCCCGCCAAGAGCTGCAAGCAGCTGCTGGCCGACGCGCCGGCCAGCAAGAGCGGTGCCTACTGGATCGACCCCGACGGCAACGGACCCGCCGCGCAGTTCGCCACTCGCTGCGATATGACCACCTCCGGCGGTGGCTGGACGCTGCAGTGGGTGGCCAAGAGCACCGACTACAACACCACCGGCCTGAAGTACCCCCTGGCCGACAACACCCTGCGCAACCAGGCCAGCGAGGTGATGATCGGCTACACCGACATCAACGGCGCCGGCATCAAGGACTGGGCCTTGTTCCCCATCCCGGCGAAGTGGCGGACCAAGATCCCCATGGCCTGGCCGGCGACCGACGAGAAGGTCAGCGTATCGGTGGGCGGCGCCAAAGCGGTGTCGGCCACGTTGCGTTATGGCACCGGCAGCTTCAGCTCCTTGTGCAGCCATGGCTGGACCGGCACCTGGGGGCGGCTGTGCATCATCGGCACCAAGGCGCCCTTCTACTCCGGCTTCGCCCACTCCGCCGGCGACTTCTGCGCGCTGTCCAACCAGAGCTACAGCGCCACCACCTGCAGCGCCAATCGCCGCTTCGCCATCTACGTCCGGTGAGGCGGAGCGCGCCGCTCGCCGCGTGGCTGGCCGCGACGTTGTGGTCCGTCGGAACGCTCGCAGCGCCTGATTGGCCGGTCGAGGACGGATGCACGGCTCACGTCAAGCAAAGCGTGCGTCTGCGGGTCGTGATGGCGCTGCCGAACTCGCCGGGAACCGTCGCCTGGTGGCGGGATCAGGTCGCCTTCGCGCGCAAGGCCTTCGCCGCGGTTGGAATCGGCCTCGATGTACCAGCCCCCGAGACCCTGCCCGTCGCCGGCCATCACGTGGACCGACCCCTGGATCGGGATCGCCTCGGTCGTGCCTGGTGGCGGCGCGGCGAGGCGCTGGTCCTGGTGCCTGAGCGTCTCGTCGACACCAATGGCCGCGACAGACGACACGGTGTGCACTGGCGGGATCGCAAGGACAGGCGCGGCGAGGATCAACGGCGGCGCTGGGTCATCCTGGCCCGCCAGCACCCCAGCCCCAGGCCGCTGCCGCTGGTGCTCGGTCACGAGCTGGGCCACTTCTTCGGCCTGCATCATGGCAAGGAGCCGGCGAGCCTGATGAACAAGGCGGGCGGCGCCGAGCGGCCGCCCCTGCACAAGCGGCGCTTCGTGGCCCGCGAGCGTCGCACCATGTTGCGGCGACTTGGCCAGATGGTGGCGGCGGGCACGTTGCGGATGCGGAAGTGTCGCCGTGCCCCAGCGACGGCGGGTGGCCGCTAGTTCGACGGACCGTAGGTACTTCCCCAGTTTCCTGGACTCGGGAAGAGGT
>CAYTLW010000075.1:0-36838 GCA_964438735.1 uncultured Enterobacteriaceae bacterium
CGGCACATGGCTTGGACGCCAAACTGGGGAAGTGCTTCGGGACCGTCGAACTAGCCTGTTCTTCATTGTGGAGGGAGCGATGGTCGCGCATTTGGTGACGCCAACGTCGCTGTGGTGTCGGATGGCGGCGGCGCTCGTCGCATGCGCGCTGGCCATGCCCCTCGGAGGCTGTGCCGAGTGCGTCGTCGACGCCGATTGTGACGCCGCGGAGTCGCCCTGCGTGTTCAGCCATTGCCAGAAGGGTGCCTGCCTGCTGCAGCCCTTCGATGCGACACCCGCCTGCGACGATGGAGACCCCTGCAGCGTGGGCGACACCTGCGCCAACGGCGCTTGCACCGCCGGCGTGTCGGCGATCTGCACCGACGACAAGCCCTGCACCCACAACTATTGCGTCACAGGCGTCGGCTGTGCCGTCGAGGTGGTGAAGACGGGACTCTGCGATGACGGAATCTCGTGCACTCAGGACGCCTGCGCCGAGACCGGCGATTGCCAGTTCCTGCCGCTGGCCGAGAAGGCTTGCGATGACAACAACGCCTGCACGAAAGACGATCAATGCACGGCAGACGGGGTCTGCGTGGGCACAGAGGTGCCAGAAAAGGAGCTCTGCGCCGACGACCTGCCGTGCACACCAGACCACTGCGATCCGGCAAAGGGCTGCGAATACTGGGTACATGACTGCCCATCACCCGACTCCCCGTGCTTGACGGCGGTGTGTACGCCCGCCGGCTGTGGCGTGCTGGCCGGTGTGGACTGGGTCAAGTGCGATGCCGGCAACCCCTGTTACAAAGAGGGGGTCTGCCAAGGCGGCAAATGTGCCCCGACGGAGTGGCTCTGTGACGACGACAATCCATGCACCAAGGACGTCTGCGAGGCCGAGGGCTGCGTTCACAAGAAGTTGCCCAACGGCACGCCGTGCGGCGATGGCGCCGACTGCACATGCGGCGTCGATGACAATCTGAACTGCCCGGGGGGCGCCGGTTGCGCATGTGATGCCAACTGGGACTGTGACAGCGCCTTCTGCCTGACATTCAAGAGCGGCAAGGCCTGCGCCCAGCAATGTATCGAAAGCTGTCCGGATGGACTGGTCTGCGAGGCGTACGAGACACCCTCCGGACTCCTGCTCTACTTCTGCCTGGAGGAGTAGCCGCATTGGCGACCCCTGCCAGGGATTCGGTAGGATTTCGGACAACAACGGACTGAAACGCAGCCGGCACACGGTCGGCGGGGCTGACAGGCGCAGGTCAACTCAGGACCGGGAGGCGAACGCGATGAAGATCGACCCCAAGCTCATGGCTGCGGCGGGACTGTTGGCGATGTTGGCCATGGTGCCGTGCGGCTGCGCGGGCTCGGTGGGTTCGCCGGATTTCGAGAGCGGTGCCAGCGACGACCGGCAGTACCGTGGCCGCCAGGACCGCGGCCGCAACCCGGGCACGTACGAGGTCGGTGACGGGGCGGATGCGGGCAGCAGGGATCCATGGTCGACCTCCGACGCCAGCAGCGGCGTGGGCGGCAACGATCCTGGGCCGGCCAGCAAGTCTTGGAACTACAAGTTGAACTACACCCAGGTGCTGCTCACGCCGGACGGCGGCACGCTGCTGGCTGCTGTGGCCAAGCCTGGACCCGATCTTGGCTTTGACGACCCGGGGCTCGCGCTGGTGGCGCACGACCTGAAGATGGGCATCACTCGGCGCGTCGATGGGGCGCAGGACGTCATGCGTCTGAACTACTCGCCAGACGGCACGTTGCTGTTCGCCTTGCTCGAACCGGGCAGCGTCGCGGTGGCCATCGACATGAATACCTGGAAGCAGACCCACAAGTGGAAGCTGCCCGGCCGATACGGCGTCGTTGACGTGACGCCCGACAGCAAGTTTCTCGTATTCAGCAACATCCCGGTAAGCAACCTCGCCAAAGCCGCATACCAGGGCGAATGCATGACGGGTTGGGCCGTCGCCGATCCCTGTCGAGTCGCCTTTGTGCACATCGCCTCGGGCTCCGTCTGGAACATCACCCTGGATGCCGGCCTGCGTGACCTCGACTTCCTGCCCGGTGGCGACGAAGTGCTGCTGACGTCGTCGTTGTGGCTCGATGGCGAACCCAAGACATCCCTGCGCTTCTACTCTCCCAAGCAGGCGGCAAAGGGCACAGCCAACGGCGCCATGGACCTGATCGAGGTGCCCAATTGTGCGGACGAGCTCGTCATCGAACCCGGCGGCAAGCGCGCCTTGTTGAGCCCGAATACCTGCATCGAACCGCCCAAGCCTCAAACGCCGCCCGATGAGCTGCAATACGATCCGATCTCGGTCATCGACCTGGAGAAGCGGAAGTTCATCAAGAACCTCCCGGGTTTCGGCCCCGTTGCGGTGGCGTCGGATGGCAGCAGGGCGCTGGGCTTCACACGCAGGGCCTCCATGATCGCCGACTGGGACTACCACGCACAGAAGACGGATATTGGACTCATCGTGGTCGATCTCGACGATCTGTCCTGGAAGGTCATCGAGTATGGCGAAGCCGAACCGGCGTACAGTCTGTCGCCCGACGGCGCCCACGCATTCCTGCACAACAACGAGGGCAAGGTGGGCCCCGGGATCCCCAAGGGCCTGGTGCGGATGGACCTCAAGACGCTGACCGCGCTGCCCATCAGCGGCGGCGCCAATTCCATCGATCGCTTCCTCTGGACCGCCGATGGCAAGCGCCTGTACCTGACCAGTCAGGGCAAGCTGTTCCAGCTGGACGCCGGCAGCCTGACGGCGAAGTCCATATGGCTGCCCGAATCCATGGGCAACCTGGCCATGCGCGCCAAGGCGGATACGTTGGTGATGGGGGCCACCGACCAGCCGGCCTTTGTCGCCTTTCACGACAAGACGGCGTCGACCTTTGAACGGTTGGAGTTCGCTGTCACCGCCACGGGCGTGGCCACCGGCAAGGCCAAATTCACAGGCTTCGACGAGGTGAGCCTGTACAACCTCTCGACCACTGCCATGTCATGCCCCAAGAGCGCCTGCCACCTGCCGGCCCTGGAGGGCATGGCCTTGTACCGAAAAGATGGCGTCGAGGGCCCGTGGCATCTCGCCGGCGTCGTCCGTCCCGGCAGCGCCGCCTACATGCCCGCCCAGGAATGTACTGTCGCCGGTGCTCAATACGACGGGTCCGCGCTCGAAGGACCGGCCGCCAAGCAACCCGGCAAGGCCACCTGGCTGAGCGTCGGCGTGGGCGCGGTGAAGATGCAATTCGCTGCCTGCAGCGAAGAGGGAGCCGGTTTGACCACGTGCGACGGCAACGGCGAACTGCTGAAGCTGCTCCCGGGCGATCGACTCAACGCCATCCTGGCCCCGGCCGAAGCCACGGGTTGCGACCCCGATGGCACCGACAACCTCAACCAGCTCAGCGTCACCGTGGGCTGGAGCGCCACCTCCTCCGGCAGCCCGCTCGGCTTTGGCAAGCTGACGGCCGAAGGCCTGGTGCTGTCTGACAAGACGGACGGCAAGTAGTACGGACGGGCCCTTTCTGTTGATCAGGGCGGCGAGACTACGATCGTCTTTTGAATCGCGGCGCTCCAAGCCCCATGCGGCATGGCGGCGGGAATGCCCAGGCCAAGAGACGCTGCAAATGTGTACTTGCCCGGCACGTCGGGTACGAAGCGAAGAACCGCCGAGGTGGTCTCCTGTCGGGCCTGTCCTCGCAGCCACAGGCGCGACTGGACGGGGCGCTCCAGAAGTTGCCAGCGCAGCTTCGCCCATGGCATCGGCGGCGGCGGTGTTTGCGGGGGATTGGCGACGATGGCCACCGAATGACCCGCCACGGCCTTCCCTCCAACGAGCGCCAGGCTGGCCAGCGGCGGTACGTGCAGGCCGTCGCTATGCTTGGCGCCGAGATAGCGTCCACGGACCGTGAGATGGCGGTTCTTGATGAACGCCTCCTTGCCGGCCATGTCGTGGCAACCGTACTTGGACCAGACGCCAGGGCAGTAGCGTATGCGCAAGATCGCGGTGGGCTTGGTTGTCACCGTGTCGGCGGGAGCGTAGGCGATGGCGATATCTCGTGTCTGACCAGGTGCGAGCATGCCCGGGCCGCCCCCGGCGCTGAACCCGAAGTGCATCATCGGCCCGGTGTTGATGCAGTTCTCGTAGGGATTGAAAGGAGTGGTTGATTTGACCAGACAGATGTTCTGCAGGCGTATGGGTGCGCAGCCCACATTCCCGATGGTCACCGTGGCGTGTCCAGGCGCATTCACCGTGCCATGCACCCAGAGTTCGGCGCCGGCGGGTGCCACGTCGATCGCGCCCACCTGGCAGTCGGTGGAATGCACAGGAAGCGCAACATGCGCAATCGCCGCAGGCGGAGGCGGGGCCAGGGCTGGCGCCTGGGGGGCGGCTGAGGCGACCGCAAACAACACCTCGGCGGCGGCGGGCGTCGCTTCGGCAGCGGGTGCGGCCACCACGTCGAAGTCGCAGCGTCCGCCGCTTTGGGCGTGGAGTTCGAACGGACCGAGACCTGCGGCTGTGGCCACCAACTGGCAGCCGGCTTCATAATCGGCATCGCTGTGCACCATGTACCGAGCCTGGACCGCCGCGGTATCGCCCCCAATGGCCAGCAGCTGCGGTGAACCGATTCGCAGCGGACTCTGTGCGTGGACCGAACACCTGCGCACCACGGGTTCCCAAAGTGGCGCCGCAAAGAAGTAGCCAAGTGGTTGGGGTAGGGCAGCCAGAAGAAGGCCGACGCCATGGCCACCGACAACGCACGCAGGACGCGGGCATGCTGTGGTTTGATGGACATGTTGGGGGTCGCCGCGTTTCAGAGGTTGCGCCGACCAGAGCGCCATGGGCGATCGGGTCTGGCGACGGTTGAGGTGTCTCGGACCTCCAGGGTAACAAATCCCGGAAGGGTTGGGTCGGACGCGGGTACGGTCACGGACACGGTCACGACCGCAGCGTTGGTCTCGCGAACGCGACGGGTGGGGGTCGGTGCCTGGCTTCTCACGAGATTTCGTGCACTGCGGTTGTTCTGGCACGGCTCAAGTAACGCAAACTTGACTTGCGCCAGTCACTGGTAAACGATTCTTTCCTACTGGATTTGGCTGGGCAGCTGGCCATTACCAGGGAGCGAAAGATGCCCAGGCGCGAGGTTGGCCGATACGAAATCACCGCCGCAGGCGGCGAGAAAGTGCGCGCCTTCGTGCCGCACCCACTGCCGCCGTCCAGGCCGCCGCTTGTTGCCGACGGGCTGTGGGGCGATCGGGTGGGAGCGGCTGAGCAGGCGCTGGCTCGGCTGGAGCTTGCCAGCGAGATGGTCCCCTCGCTCGACTGGTTCATCTACGCCTTCGTCCGCAAGGAGGCTGTGCTCTCTTCACAGATCGAGGGCACGCAGGCCACGCTGATGGACCTGCTGAGCTACGAGGCCAAGCACCACCGGCCGACGCCAGATGCCGACATAGAGGAGGTCTGCAACTACCTCGACGCGCTGACCTTCGCGCGAGGGCAACTCGCCGACCCCGCAGGCCTGCCGCTCTCGATGCGTTTGTTGAGCGAGACCCACCGAGTCCTGCTCCGAGGGGTGAGAGGAGAGAACAAGCAGCCCGGCGAAGTGCGCCGCAGCCAAAACTGGATCGGCGGCAGCCGGCCCGGCAACGCTGTCTACGTCCCGCCGCCTCCCAACCTGTTGCCCGAGGTGCTGTCGGACTTCGAGCGCTACATACACGCAGACGACGACCTGCCGGCAGTGGTCCGGGCGGGGCTTTTGCATGTACAGTTCGAGACCATCCATCCATACCTCGATGGCAACGGCCGCATTGGACGCTTGCTGGTCACACTCCTGCTCGAACGCTGGCGATTGCTCACCAGGCCGATCTTGTACCTGAGCCTCTTCTTCAAGCGACATCGTCAGGAGTACTACCGTCGGCTGAACGCCGTGCGAGTCGATGGAGACTGGGAGGGCTGGCTCGACTTCTTCCTCGACGGGGTGGCGACCATCGCCGACGAAGCAGTGGGCACTGCACGCGACCTCTTTGCGCTGGTCGCTGTCGACCGCCAGCGCGTCATGCAAAGCGCAGGCGTGAACCTGCTCGCGGTACAGCTCTTCGAGCGCCTGCCGGGGCACCCGATCGTCTCGGCACCTTGGGTCGTTGACGCCCTGTCGACGACCAAGCCAACGGCTGGTCGCGCCATCGGGGCCATCGAAGCCGCGGGCGTTTTGGTGGAGACCACCGGCAAGAAGCGCGATCGCGTCTATGCCTACAAGGCGTACTTGGACCGGCTACGCGTTGAGGAGGCAGGGGGCCAAACCACAGATTTGCCCCTTGCACCCGTCCCGTCGTATCCAGAGCCATGACCTGGGATGCCTACGCCGATGGTTGGGACGACGACGAGGCGGTACAAGCCTATTCACGGGCGGCGTTCGACAGCCTGCGTCGAATCTGCACCACGCGCGGCATCCGGCTCGATGGCGCCCGCGTGTGCGACTTCGGCTGCGGCACGGGGCTCATGACCGAGAAGCTGGCGCCCATCTGTTCGGAGGTGGTTGCGGTCGATACATCCGTCCAGATGATTGCCCGTCTGCAGGAGAAGATCGCGCGTCTGGGCCTGCCCAATGTGCGGGTCACGACCGAAGGAATCGAGCAGTGGAGGCGGTCGGAAGGGTCCTTGTCTGGCTCGGCCTTCGACCTGGTGGTGTGTTCGTCGGTCTGCGCATTCGTGGACGACTACCCGGCGACCGTGGCTGCTCTCGTCGACACGCTTGCACCCGGCGGCATGTTCATCCAGTGGGATTGGGAGCTGGACCCGTCCGAAGAGGAACCCTACGGCCTGACCCGCGAGGGCATCGCTGCAGCATTGCAGGCCGCTGGACTGGAGGCGATCGAGGTGGAGACCGCCTTTGAAGTCCCCATGGGCGAAATGGTGATGCGGCCTCTGGTGGGGATTGGGGTGGTGTCTTTGGCCGGGCATGCCGAGCGTGAGGGGCCACTTCACTACGGCCGCCACGCCACCCCAAAAAACGGCTGAAAAGACATGGTCCCATGCACCATATCGTTGGCCAGCGCCTCGCCACCGCGCCGATCGTAGTACCGGATTCGCCACGACAACCGCGCCACCACATCCAAGGTCTTCGCCACCCGAAACGCCCCACCCACGCTCATGATCCAGGCCACCGTCGGCATGGTGCGCAAAGCGCTCGTCGTATCGCCGCTGCTGCTCGCCAGGTCGGCACGCGCGTCGTCACCGCGAATGCCGAACAACCCATAACCCAACTCCAGGAACAGCGGCCCGAACTCGCCGCGCAGCAGCGGCCCGGTCCAGAACTCCCAGTAATCGCCGCCGGTCACATCGCTCAACGTCGTCTTTCCCTCCGCGTCGAAGCCAGCGAACTTTCCGGCGTGTCGCGTGCCCATGTCGAACTGCGCATACCAGCCCGCCGACAGTGGCCCCCACAGCCGCCACGCGCCTGCCAGCAGGCTGCCCAGCTCGCTCTGCTCCACGAGCCGTTCTCCGCGCACTTCGCCCACCTCCACCTTGGCCTGCTGCTCGATGCGGCTGAACGTCAGGCCGGCATCCAGGCGCAGCCGTTTCGACTCTTCCTCGGCTGTGACCAGCGCGGGCCAGCAGAGCAGAGCGCAGAGCAGGGTTTGCAGTGGGAGCAGGGTCGGTGACCGGGGCGAGGCTACGGAGGGGCGCAGGGCTGGATTTCGCATGTCAGCCAATGTGACATGGCGGCGCGAGGCGCTCGCGGGACATCGTCTCAATAACTTGGAATCAAGCGGAAATCATGTCGCCTGGCGCTGGCAGATGGATGCGACTACGACCGTTGTACTCGGCCGCGCGGGCGTGAATCGCTTGCTTGTGATCCACGCCCAGGTGGACCAGGCAGAGCTGCTTGATGGCCAGTTCGTCGGCCATGGCCAGCAGCTCTGACGCCGCTGCGTGTCCGGCATAGCCGCCATCGGCGGTGTAGCACTCGTGGACCAGCAAGTCGGCGTGGCTGAAGAGCGCTCGCGTGGCGTCGGTCGGCGAGCCGTCGCCGCTGTAGCAGGTGGCGACGCCATGTTCCTCGATACGGAGCGAGTGATTGACCACGCCGTGATGGCTGCGGGCCACGCTGAGTTTCAACTCGTCGAGCTCCAGCGGTGCCCCGGGCGCCAGTTCGTGGATCTGCATTTGAAAGCACTTCTCGGGTGACCAGGCGCCTGGATAGGCCAGCTCCAGCAGACCGCGCAGCCAGTCACCCGTTCCCGGACCGCCCAGGATCTTCAGCGGGCGCGAGCGGCCGCCAAATCGCATCCACAGCAGCAGCGCGGGCAGTCCGAAGCTGTGGTCGGCGTGGCGGTGGCTGATCCAGATGCCGTCGAGCAGGTTCGTGTCGCGGCTCAGCCGCCAGAATCCTGCGGGTACGCCCGTGCCGCAGTCCAGGAGCAGGGTGTGGTCTCCGCGGTAGAGGACGGAGCAATTGGGCAACTCGGTGTCGGTCGCCTCGCCCGTGCCGACAAGGGTGATGGAGGCAGAGGTCTTGGCCATCCAGTCAGTGTAGCACCGCGCTGGCGACCATGGAGACGGCGACGATCACGGCCACGCCGAGGACCTTGTAGGCCCACTGCATCATCGGATCGGCCAGCTCCGGTCGTTGGAGCTCCACTGTGGTGGTGTGGGCCCACTCGGGCCACATCTCTTGTGGTGCGCGCGACATGGCGTACCTCCTCTGCTTGGAGACCGGGCCAGATCACGTCACACAGGGTGCGTTTCAGGGTTCTGGCTCGTCCCCCGTCGTCGCCGCCAGCTCGTCCAGCATCCTGCCGAACTGCTCGCGGCTCATCGTCCAGTCGATCGCCCGCCGATCGCCCTGGTCGTCTACTCGAAAGCGGCGCACGTCGAGGTCGCGACCGCCGTCGATCTGCACCTCGAAGAACTCCCGCTTGCGCATCTCTTCGGCCCGCGTCCGCAGCACCGCGCGTCCGTCCCGGTTGTCTACCTCGATGGCGCGCAGCTTCTCGGGCAGGCTGCGCAGGCGGTCGGGCAGGGCGGCGACCTCGCCGGCCACATCAAATCGCTCGGCCTTGCGCACCCGAAGTCGTCCGACTCGAACACCCAGCCGGTCGCTGTCTACGACCCGGGCCTCGGCTTCGGCGCCGCCTGCGGCCAGTCCGATGCGCTCCCCGCCATCGCGCTGTCGCGCGGCCAGCGCCTCGTCCACACCGTCGGCCAGGGAGGTCATTGTTTGCCCTCCCCTGCGCCGCCTTCGCCCTCGGCGGCCTGCACCTTCATCTCGGCGCCATCGTGGCGCAGCAGGACCGGTCGCCCTTCCACCTGGGTGTCCAGCTGAACCGGCCGCGTCCATAACCTGGCCATATTGCCCAGCACCAGGTCGGCCCACTCCAGCTTCACATCCAGACCGTCGTGCAGGTGCTCCAGGCGCATCTCGCCGCGGTTGCCCAGGTTGTCTTCGACCACGTACACGCGCGGTGTGCCCCGCGAGGCGATGGACGAGAGCATCTGTTTCTTGATGGCCTCGAATTCGCGTGAATCGATGACCCACATGCGCGCCCGCGGGTCATACTTGGTGGTGAAGAAGCCCTGCTCGCGGCAGAAATCTTCGGTCAGGAAGGTGTCCAGGAAGGTCACGTCGTTGTGGGTCTTGCGGACCTCGAAGATCTTCTCCCGACCCTTGCCCGCGCCCGTATCCCATCGGCGCCTCTCGTCGATGCTCTGGCAGTCGTACCAGTCCATGCCAAAGCGACCCTTATCCCAGCGCTCCTCGATGTGGCGGAAGAGCTCCACGCCCATCTTGTAGGGGTTCAACCGGCCAGGCTGCTGCTGCACGGTGCCCGAGTGATGGTCGGCGTAGTCGACCACCTCGGCGTCCGTGAGTACGTGCCGGGTCATGATGTGGGTATGCCAGTAGGTGGCCCAGCCCTCGTTCATGATCTTGGTCTGGCCCTGGGGGGCGAAGTAGCGGGCTTCGTCGCGCACGATACTCATCACGTCGCGCTGCCAGCGCTTGAGCGGCGCATTGCGCAACAGGAAGCCCAGCACATCTCGTTGCGGACCTTCTGACCGGTTGCGTCGACGTTCGCTCTCCACGACCTGCTTGCGCCGCTGCTCCTTCATGTATTCGGGCGGGTTGATGTGCCGATCCATATAGGATTTCGCTGGCATACGTGGCACTTCGCCATCCGATTCGTCGTCCGGCGGCGGCGGGTCGGGCTCATCCGCCCGGTGCGTGATGTGGCCGCTATGGGGATCGACCAGGTTGTCCATGGACAGGCAGAGATCCATGAACTTCTCCACCTCCGCCTGGCCCTGCCGATCCATGTGTCGGCGGACGCGTGTGGCGTGGTTGGCCATGTTGTCGAGCATCTTCCGGTTCGTCTGTGCAAACCAGGCGTTGTTCTTGAAGAAGTCCACATGGCCATAGACGTGCGCCATGACCAGCTTCTGGTCCACGATCAGGTTGTTGTCGAGCAGGTAGGCGTACGAGGGGTCGGTGTTGATGACCATCTCGTAGATCTTGTGCAGCCCATACTCGTAGCTCTTCTGCATCCGCAGGTACTCCATGCCCCACCGCCAATGCGGGTAGCGCACGGGGAATCCCTCGTAGGACGCCAGCATGTTGATCTCTTCCCAGGTGCACATCTCGAAGATGGTCTCGAAGAAATCCAAGCCCTTGGACCGGCACAACGCGGCGATCTCCCAGCGCGCCTCGTCCAGCTCGGCGGGCAGGGCGCGCCCTTCGCGGATGAATCGGCGCTTCGGGATCGTCATCGCCCTACCTCCCCTTGCCGAGCAGCTCTTTGATGCTGTCCATGATGGCGTCGCGCTCGGGGATGCGTGACAGGGCCACCGCCTCGTGGTCGGCGAAGCGTTCGCGCAGGTCCTTGATGAACTGGCCCGAGCCGTAGACCGACTCCACCTGCGCGTAGCTGTACTGGTTGCTGGCCGGGATGATGTGGTCCGCCAGCAGGTCCAGGCATGCGCGGGTATCGGCGCGCGTGGCGTTGTCGCCGTCGGAGAAGTGGAAGGGGTAGATGTTCCAGTCGCTGACCGGGTAGTCGTTGTCGATCATCTCCCAGCAGAGCTTGTAGGCGGTGGAGATGAGCGTGCCGCCGCTCTCGCGGGTGCGGAAGAAGGTGTCTCGATCCACCTCGCGGGCCGCTGCGTCGTGGATGATGAAGCGCGCCTCGAAGCCCTCGTAGTGATGGCGCAGCCAGGTGTCGATCCAGAACACCTCGCTGCGCACGATCTCCTTCTGCTCGCGACCCATGCTGCCGCTGACGTCCATCATGTAGATGACCACGGCGGCCGAGCGGGGTTCGTTCTCGACCACGAATTGGCGATAGCGGCGGTCGTCGCGGATGGGGATGATGATGGGTCGCTTCGGATCGAATTGCGAAGAGGCGATGGAGCGCTTGAGGGCCTCCTTGAACGTCCGGCGGCCGTGGCGCAGGGACTCGGGGCCCTGGCGCGAGATGCCCTTGTAGCGGGCGCGCTCGGATTGGGACTCCTGAGAGCCGCGCGGCTCGATACGCGGCAACTCCAGCTCCTCGCCGAGGATATGGGCCAGCTCATCGACCGTGAAGTCCACCTCGAGCATGTGTTCGCCGGGCTGCTCGCCCGCCTTCTGACCCTCGCCGGGCTGACCGACGCCGTCGCCTTCTTCGCCTTCGCCCTGGCCCATGCCCTTCTTGTTGTCGCCGTAGCGCAGCCGCGGGATGCCGACCTGGTGGATGGGGATGGAGACGAGGTCCTTTCCCTTCTTGCCGAACATCTCGCTCGACGACATGAACTTGCGGAGATCCTTGCGAACACGCCCCTTGACGATGTCTTTGAATCGGCCCAGGTCGCGATCGATGTTCAACATGCTCGGGCACCTCGGGAAACGTTCGGGCTACTTCTCCTTGCTCACTTCTCTTTGTTCTCCGTCGCGTCGCCTCGGGCGAAGATCGAGGCCACGTACTGCAACACGTCGCTCGCGCAGACCTGGCAGTAGCCGTGCACGTCGATCAGGCGCTGTTTGACCACGTCGATCTTGGCCTGGGTCTCCGCGTCCACGGTGTTGGTCACCAGGGACGTCAGCTTGATGGAGTCCTTGCTGTCCTCGAAGAGCTTCAACTCCAGCGCCCGGTGCAGGCGCTCGTTCAAGGTGTAGTCGAAGCTCTTGCCATCCAGCGACAGGCCGGCGATGTAGCTCATCAGCTCGCGCCGGAAGTCATCCTTGCGGCCCTCGTCGATGTCGATCTTCTGCTCCACCGAGCGCATCAAGCGCTCATTGGCCTCCTCGTAGGCGCCGGTGAAGGGGTTCTTCACCTTCTCGCGCAGCACGTAGGCGCGCAGGTTTTCGATGTAGTTCTCCGCCAGCCGATTCATGGCCCCGGCGTCGGCGCTGATGGCCTTCTGCACCTCGTTCTTGACGATGTCATCGTACTCGAGTTTGACGGCGGAGAGTTGCTCGCGGAAGCGCTCCCGCTGCTCTTCGCTGCTGATCAGGCTGTGGTGGTTCAGGCCGCTCTCGAGCTCGTTGAGCACCATGAAGGGGTTGAGGCAGGTCAGGTCCGGATCGCGGACCAGGGAATTGCTGATCTTATCCTGCACGTATCGTGGTGAAATGCCCTCCAACCCTTCACGTTTTGCCGTCTTCCTCAGCTCCTTGACGTGGTCCTCGGTGAAGCCGGGAATCGGCCGCCCATCATAGAGCTTGGCCTTCTGGGTGAGGCTCAGCTTCTGGTGCGTGGGATCCTCCAGGCGGGTGAGCACGGCCCACAACGAGGCCATCTCGAGCGTATGCGGCGCGATATGCGCGGCGACCCGCTCTTCAGTGAAGTCCTTGCGGTAGATGCGCGACTCCTGCGTTGGTTTGGTGATGTAGGGCACGTCCACCTTGATGGTCCGATCGCGCAAGGCCTCCATGTACTCGTTGTTCTGCAGGCGACGGAACTCGGGCTCGTTGGTATGGCCCAGGATCACCTCGTCGATGTGGGTCTGAGCGAACTTCTTGGGTTTGACCCGATGCTCCTGCGAGGCGCCCAGCAGGTCGTAGAGGAAGGCCACGTCCAGCTTGAGCACCTCGATGAACTCGATGAGCCCGCGGTTGGCCACGTTGAACTCGCCGTCGAAGTTGAAGGCGCGCGGATCCGAATCCGAACCGTACTCGGCGATCAATCGGTAGTTGATGTCGCCGGTGAGCTCGGTGGAGTCCTGGTTCTTCTCATCCTTGGGCTGGAAGGTGCCGATACCCACGCGATCCTTCTCGCTGAGCACCATGCGGCGCACGACGATGCGTTCCTGCAGGCCCAGGAAGTCGCCGTTCACCTCGCGCATCACCTCCTTGTACATGAAGCGACAGACCGGGCAGAGATCGCCTTCGAGCTCCAAGCGGTAGCGGCTCTTCTTGCTGGCGTTGATCTTGTCGAGCACGGCGCCGCGTGCCTCGTCGGGCAGTAGCCGCAGCGGCTCCTCATGCATGGGGCAGGGCACTTCGCCGTCGGCGGTCTTCCAGGAGAAGGTGTACAGCCGCCCGGCGTCGGTGCGCGAGTACTCCTCCAGACCCTTCTTGAACAGGCGGGCGATGGTGGATTTGGCCGAACCGACCGGACCGTGGAGCAGGATGACCCGCTTTTCGGGGCCGAAGCTCAATGCCGCCGCGCGCAGGATGCGCACCAGCTTCATCAGCTGCACATCGATGCCGAAGACGCCGTCGACGCCGCCGCCGAAGGGATCATCGAAGAAGTTGTGGCGGGTAATCTGCTTCTTGTACTCGGTGTAGGTCTCGCTGCCATAGGAGTCGATCAGGTCATGCAACCGCTGGTAGGCGTTGCGCGCGATGCCCGGATCGTCCTGAACCATAGCCAGGTAGTCGCCGAAGGTGCCCTCCCAGAGAAGATCCTGAAAGCGCTGAACATTTTGATTACTGGCGATCAGGTCGAGCAACGTTCCGTTCTGTGATGTGGCGTCGTCGTTCATGGTCGCTGCCTCCTCGGGTCCGGCCGCCGGGTGGACTTGGCGACCTGCTCCCTTGTGTTGCAAGCCCCGTGCCGTTGGTTGGCGCACAGCCCGCACATGATCAACGCCCGAGACCGCCCGGACATTCTACCAGCGCCCCTCGGAGAGCCCCCAGTCATGCCGGAAACCACGTTTGATTGCAGCAATTTGACTGCCCGGCGAGCATCGTGCGGCGAACGCTTTTCGGGTTCGAAGAATCGCCGTTCTGCAGGCACGCACGCGGCGGTCGGCGGGACCGAACAGCCGGGGTGCGCACACCTCGAACACGACATTTATGGCAGGGTATCGACGCTTGTACGCGTCCTGTCGGCGCGTCAGGTCGGGTCGTCGTCGACACTCACAGACTCGTGCGCCTTGCACTCGATAAAGAGTTGCAACAACTGGTCGTCGATGGCGCCGTCCTTGGCTTCGTAGCCGAGGATCTGCAGCGCCCGCTGATGCGGTATGGCGGCCTTGTACGGGCGGTCACGGGCGGTCAACGCGTCATATATGTCCGTGATGGTCATGATGCGAGCCTGCACCGGGATGCGCTCGGCTGGCAGGCTGTCCGGATAGCCGCGCCCGTTGAGCTTTTCGTGATGCCGGTAGGCGATGTCCGGCACGCCCGCCAGGTCCGGCGTCCACGGGATCTGCTTCAGGAAGCGGTAGGTGTGGGTGACATGCTGCTCGATCTCGGTCCGTTCGGCCGCAGTCAGCGTGCCGCGCCGGATCGACAGGCTCGTCAGTTCGTCCTGGGTCAGCAGCGGCAGCTCGCCGCCGCGGGTATCGGTGATGGACATGCGTGCGATATCCGCGAGCCGTTCGAAGCTGCCTTCTGCCAGCACAGTCGGACGATTGCACTTCTGGATGAAGTCCCAGAACTCGTCCAGCTGTTCCAGGGCGACACGCATGTCATCGTCGAGCGCGCCGATGCGTTGTTGAATCTGCTCGACCAGCCCCGCCGGCTCCAGCAGGCGCACCTTCTCACCGAGATAGTGCGCCTCGCACGCCTTACGCGCGTACTCGAAGCGGTGGTGCAGCATGGTCAGCTGATCGGGATAGAGCTTGTTGGCCTTGACCAGCACATGCTCGTGCACGCCCACCTTGCCGAAGTCGTGCAGGAGCGCGGCGAAACGCAACTCGCGCAGCTGTCGGTCGTCGAAAGTCACCGAACGGAAGCGCGGTGGCGGCGCGCGATTGAGCGCTTCGGCCACGGTGACGGTCAGCGTTGCGACGCGTTCGCTGTGGCCTGAGGTGGTCGGATCTCGCGCCTCGATGGCGTAGACGCTGGCCTTGATGAAACCCTCGAAGAGGGCCTGGATCTCCTCGTGCAGGACCGCGTTCTGCAGCGCCACCGCGGCGATGCCGCCCAACGCCAACAACATCTCCTCGTCATGGGGCATGAAGGCGCGATCATGGGACTTGTTGAGCGCCTGGATGACGCCGATGCACTGCTCCTCGTCATCGAGCATGGGCACGCAGAGGATGTTGCGCGTGGTGTATCCGCTCTTGCGGTCCACCTCCTGGTTGAATCGGCTGTCGGCGTAGGCGTCTGGGATGTGGATCGGTTGGCAGGTATCGGCGCACTCGCCAACGATGCCCTGGCCCAGCGGCACCCGAATCGTGTCATCGGTGCCATGGGCGATCTTGGTCCAGAGCACGCCGCGTTCCACGTCGACCAGGAAGAGCGAGCAGCGATCGGCGCCCGTGACGTCGTTGGCCTCCCGCAGGACATGGTCGAGGATGCCATCAACGGTGTGTTCCGCACCCAGGTGCTTGGCCACGTCGAAGAGCGACTGCATCCGCTTGGCGTGACTGCGCAGGTGCTGGAGCTCGTCTGCGAGACCAGACAGCTCGTCGGCCAAAGCATCTTTGTCGGTCAGATCCACGTTCCCGCCCCGTTGTGATGAACGAGGGCGAGTCTAGACGTGGGGCCCTGGGCGGTCAAAGCCGAACCGGCCGGTTGCGCACGTCGATGTGGCTTGTTGATGCGGATCGGGCGCTGCCCGACAGGTCAGTGCACGCCCTTCTTGGGTCGCAACTGGGCGCCGGATGTCAGGTGCTCATTCCAGGTCGCCGGCGCGAAGCCGTTGTCGACCTCTTCCATGCTGATGCAGCCGGGCACGGGGCAGACGATCTGGCAGAGGTTGCAGCCCACGCACTCATCTTCGTCGACCTTCGGCACCCGCGCGCCGTTGTCGGCCGGGAAGATGCACTGGTGGGCGCCGTCCTGGCAGGCGGCCACGCAGTCGTAGCAGCCGATGCAGGTGTCGGAGTCGATGCGCGCCACGGTCTCGAAGTTCAGATCCAGGTTGCCCCACTCCGAGTACGCCGGGATGGCCTTGCCGACCATCTGGTCCAACGTCTGGAAGCCGTGGCTGTCCATGTAGTTGTCGAGGCCCTCGATCATGTCCTCGACCACGCGGTAGCCGCGCAGCATCACCTCGGTGCACACCTGCACCGAGCCCGCGCCGAGCAGCATGAACTCGACCGCGTCGCGCCAGTTGCTGATGCCACCGATGCCGCTGATGGGCAGGTTGAACTCGGCGTCGCGCGCCAGGCTGGCCACCATGTGCATGGCGATGGGTTTGACCGCCGGGCCGCAGTAGCCACCGTTGGTGGACTTGTTGCCGACCACCGGATGCGGCACGAAGGTGTCGATGTCGACCCCGATGATGCTCTTGATGGTGTTGATCAACGACACTGCGTCGGAACCACCACGCTGCGCGGCGAGGCCATGGGGCAGGATGTCCGACACATTGGGCGTCAGCTTGATGATCAGTGGCACGGTCGACATGTCGGCCACCCAAGAGGTGATCCGCTCATTGACCTTGGGCTCCTGGCCCACCGCCGAGCCCATGCCGCGCTCGCACATGCCGTGCGGGCAGCCAAAGTTCAGCTCCAGCCCGTCGGCGCCGGCGTCGATGGAGCGGCGCACGATGTCCTTCCACTCGTCGTAGGTCTCGACCATCAACGAGACGATCACCGCGTGGTTCGGGTAGCGCTTCTTGACCTCTTCGATCTCACGGAAGTTCACGTCCAGGGGGCGGTCGGTGATCAACTCGATGTTGTTGAAGCCGATGGCCCGCGTGCCCTGGTAGTGCAGCCCGCCGAAGCGGCTGGACACGTTCTGGATCGGCTGACCCAACGTCTTCCACACCGCGCCACCCCAACCCGCGTCGAAGGCGCGCATGATCTGCTCGCCAGAGTTGGTCGGCGGAGCCGAAGCCAGCCAGAAGGGGTTGGGCGAACGAATGCCGGCGAAGTTCGTACTCAGATCAGCCATTGGAGCCTCCCTGCAGGTAGCGATCGATGGCCTGCGCGGCGACCTTTCCGTCGGCCACCGCGTTGACGACTTCCTTGCCGCCGTTGACGCAGTCACCACCGGCCCAGACGCCTGCCCGCGAGGTGGCGCCTTCGTCATCTACGACGATTCGCCCCCACTCGGTGGTGATGCCCAGGGGCGCCACCAGGTCGCCCAGCTTGCCCTGTCCGACCGCCACCAGGACGATCTCGGCCGGCACGACGAACTCGCTGCCCTCGATGGGTTTTCGATCTTCGTCCAGGCGCACGCAGCGCACCTGCTCGACCTGCTCGCCACCTTCGTAGGCGATCGGCAGGGCGCGCCATTGTGCCTGCGCACCGAGCATTTTGGCGGCGTTCCACTCGTGGGTGTAGCCGCTCATGGCGGCTTCGTCCCGGCGATAGATCATGGTGACTTCTTCACCGCCGAAGACCAGCGCCTCGCGCACGCAGTCGATGGCCGTGTTGCCGCCGCCGACGATGGCCACCTTCTTGGCGTCGCTGATCTCCAGCGGCCGCAACTTGAGCAGCTCGATGTTTTCGACCGCGCCGTAGACGCCTTTGAGATCCTCTCCGGGAACGCCCAGATGTCGATCCTCGCCGAGTCCGAAGCCAATGAAGAGCGCGTCGTGGCGCGCCAGCAGGTCATCCCAAGATGTGCCGACGCCCACGTCGACTCCGTACCGCACGTCGACCCCGCCGATGGCGAGTACGTGGTCGATCTCCTCGACCGACGCGTCCGCCGTGAGCTTGTAGGGCGCCACGCCCCAGGTGTTCAGGCCACCCAGCACGTCGCGTTTCTCGTAGATGGTGCAGGCATGTCCCTGTCGCCGGAGCTCGTGCGCCGCGGCGATGGACGCCGGTCCGCCGCCAACCAGACCGACGCTCTTGCCGGTGTCGTCGCCCGCCTCGAAGAAGCGCCAGTCGGCCTTCAGCGCCATGTCTGTCGCGTAACGCTGCAGCTTGCCGATCTGGATCGGCGGGATGCCCGCTTCGTTGAGCACGCAGTCGCCCACGCAGAGCACCTCGACCGGACATACACGGGCGCAGGCGCGGCCGAGGATGTTGGACGACAGGATGGTCCGCGCCGAACCGCGCACGTTGCCCGTGGCGATCTTGCGGATGAACTGCGGGATGTCGATGCTGGTCGGACACACCTCAATACAGGGCGCGTCGACGCAGAACAGACAGCGGTTGGCCTCGATGAAGGCCTGGCCGTCGCTATACGGCGGTTTGAAGTCCTCGAAGACGGTCTCTGCGCGGGTATCGCTGATCTTGCTCATCAGGCCTCCTTGGACGGTCTCCGGCGCCGCCAAATGCAACGAGAGCGGCGCGACGGAAGGGGGCGATCCTAAGGTAGGGGCAGGATCTTGGCAATCGAGTGGGCGAGGCGACGGACGCCTTTGGATCAAGCGGCCGGCGTTGACGTGTCCGGCTCGCCGGCCTCCGCGGCTTCCAACAGGGCCCGGAGGCCGACCAGTGCGCCGGGCAGCAACAGGCAAAGCAGCGGAACATGAGCGCGCACTTCGCGCAGGTTCACCGTCACCGCGTAGAACGCCAATGTGCACAGGACGAAGGCGAGCGCCCAGCGGTGGAAGCGGGCCTGGCGTCGCCATGAACTCACCAGCAGGGCCAACGGCAAGCTCAGGAAGAGCAGCGGCGGCCAGGCGACGGCGAATGTGCGCAGGTCGCCGGCGATGTCGCCCAGGCGCCGGATGACCAGGTCTGTCGGCTCACCGGGTGGCTTCTCGATGGGGTGTTGCCACATCAGCCACACCCAGATGCCCCAGATGAGCGCCCCAACCCCCGCCGTGCGCAACAGCCGTCCCTGCCAGCCGCCATCCTTCCAGGTGATCGCGGCGTAGAAGAAAGGCAGGAAGATCATGTCGAACTTCACGTACATTCCCGCCGCAACGGCGGCCAGGAGCAGGGGCAGTTGGCGACGCTCCAGCGCCAGCAGCGCGACGAGCCAGCAGCAGGTCGAGATGCGATCCCAGGGGTGAAAGTAAAAGAAGAGATAGGTCAGCGGCGCCACGGCGGCGAAGTAGAGCACCCCGATCAGCGCGTAGATCGGCGGCACCCAGCGGCGCAGCCAGAGCCACAGCAGGGCGATGGCGACGAAGAGGAAGAGGGTGTCGAGGCCAAAATAGACATGCGGGATGTCCACACCCGTGGCCTGGTGGCCAAGTTCGGCCAGCTCCAACGCGCCACGCCTGGCGCTGCCACCGTTGATGCCCAGCTCGCTCCAGGTCTTGCCCGGCGGCGGCACATCGGCCAGCAGCGCCTGGTGCATCGTCCGGACCTTGTCTGGCTTGCTGTAGATGAGCGGGCGCCCGACCCACGCTTGCAGGATCAGGGTCACGATGCCGACGAGGCAGATCAGCAGGGCGGGGGCGAAGAACTTCTTCATGGCATTGCGCCGGGCGGCCGCGGAGGGTGTTGGCGGCCGCTGTGGCGCGGCGCTGGTCTCCACAGCGCCCCTTGTACCCTACATCTGCAGCAGTTGCACCGCCTCGGCGGCGCGGCGGGCGACGGCCGAGTCGGCGTCACCGAGCAGTGTCTCCAGGGTCTCCATGGCGCCCTGGTGGCCGATGCGACCCAGCGCCAGGGCGACCTCGGCGCGAACGGCCGGGTCCGTATCGCTGGCGGCTTTCTCCAACGCGTTGAGCCCGCGCGGATGACCGATGAAGCCGATGCCCCAGGCCGAGACGACGCGAGCGGCCGGCAGGCCGTCGGAGAGCTGGCGAGCGAGCCAGCCGATGGCCTCGGGATGCCGAAGCGCGCCGTGGATGGTCAGGTGGCGCTGCAGACCGGCCGCATCGCGCGGCGGCGGGCCCAGTTGTTCCAGTCCGGCCAGTGCGCCGCCCGGCAGTCGCGACAGCGTCATGGCTGCGTTGCGCCAGATCACCGGGTTGTCGTGCTCGAGCAGCGCCAGCAAGCGCGCCCGCGCCGAAGGCAGCGGCTGCGCCTGCAGGTCCAACAAGGCGGTCAGCACGTCATTGGGCTCGTCGGTCTCCAGGGCCCGCAGGATGGCGGTCCGCGTCTCCGGATCGCCGGCGATGAAGGGATAGGCCCGCTTGCGCTCACGCTGTGACGGGCCGTAGTCCACCCGCGCATGCTCGACGTCGCGAATCATCACCATGCCGAAGCGATCGGTGTGGCCGGTATGTCGTCGGCCGTCGGTTGTACTGAGCTGATAGGCCCGGTCGACCACGGCGCTGCCGCAGGTGCAGAAGGAGTAGTAACGCAGGTAGGCCGGAATCGGCCGGTCCATCGGTGGCGCCGATACGTCTTCTTTTGCGACCTCCTCCGCCTGCTTTGCTGCGTCGCAGTGCGCGCCGGCCACCGCCGCTGATTCTGCGCTCACAGCCTCCTGGTCTGCCGGTTTCAGCATTCGGGTACCGTCTATTTTGCTGTCTGTTCCGGCCGCGGCGCTGGCGACTTTTGCGTCGCCGATGGCGCGCCAGGCGACCAGCGGTCCAAGACTGGCCGCGTTCGAGTTTTCGGTCGCGGTCGGGGTGATCACAGCGATCTGCGGATCGGCCAGGATGCCGGCCAGGGTGATGGCGGGGACATCGCCCAGGCGTTGCAGCCAGGCCTGGCCGCGGTTGACGTCGGCATAATCCACAGTGGCGCCGTCGTCGGGCTGCAGATCAACCCGGCCGTCCAGGCGCAGCGCAGCTCGGCCACGTGGGTCGCGCTCGGCGCGCAGACGCACGCTCTCGCCGGCCGCCACGTCCACGGCAAGAGTCGGCCCGGGCCAGACGTATTCGCCCATGACCAGCTCCAGGGAGACGGTCACCTGTCGATCGCCGGCGATGGGCCAGGTGGGGTGTCCCTCCAACGCGCCGGACCGGGGCAGCGCCAGGTCCGCGACGGCCTGCTCGTCCACCAGCAGGCGCACCTTCTTCACGCTCGTGACGGTCGCCACCACGGGGTCGAGGTCGATGACAAGCAGGCCGGTCGTCGCCTGGCTGTCCGCGGACTCGGGTGTCATCTGGTCGCCGGGTTGACAGGTGGCGAGCACAAGGGCGGTGGCAAAGACGGCGAGTCGACGCATGGCATTCCTCCATCGGTGGTCGGATGCGAACCCGAACGCGATCATAGTGGACGGCACGGCGCCACGCCACGACAGATCTGCGCGCGCCCGAACAACCCCTTGACCGCTCGCGGCATTCCGCGATAGAGCCGGCGGGCGAGGCGAACGCACCACAGGCCACCAGGGGCAGCGTCAGGTCGTCGCGGCCTGGTCGCGGACTGCAAACGCGGAGGCAGACGTGAAACTCGGCACCCGAATGCCCATCTTCAACGTGGGTGCGTACGTCTATGACTGGATCACCGATCAGGGCATCTGGAAGGCACAGATCACGACCCTGGTCGATCACTTTGGCGACCGCCCAGAGAGCCCGCGGGTGCTCGATCTCGGTTGTGGCCCGGGCGTCAGCACCTTTGCCCTGGCCGAGCGGATTGGTGAGGACGCAGAGATCGTCGGAATCGACCTGGCGCCACAGATGATCAAACGCGCCCTTGCCCACCATCGCAGTCACTTCTCGCGCCTGAAGAACCTGCGCTTCGAGGTCGCGGACGCGACCGAGCTGCCATTTGCCGATCACAGCTTCGATGTGGCGGTCGGTCACAGCTTTCTCTACCTGGTGCCCGACCGCGTGGCGGTGCTTCGCGAAGTGCGCCGAGTCCTGGCTCCCGGCGGCGTGCTGGTCCTGATGGAGCCCAACCGCGACGGCTCGTTGCTGGCCGCCGCGAAGCGCTCCTTCGATCACCCGGAAGTCGCCAGCCTGGGGGCCAGCGAGCGGCTGCGATTCACCACCTCGATGGTGCTCTGGCGGGTGGTGAGCGGCGCCGCGGGGCGAATGCACCCACGCCTGGTGCAGCGGCTGTTCCGCGAGGGCGGCTTCGAAAAGAGCAGCTGTCATCCGACCCTGGGCGGCCTGGGCCTCCATTGCGTCGGCTCCTGAGCAGCCTGGAGCCAGCAGACCATGCGGCAAGACCGCGCCAGCCTCACCGCCGCCATCGTCGCCTTTGCGCGCGGCGCGGCTGCTGGTGATGCCGATCCCGTCACACGTCAGCTGATCGGCAGGCGCTATCGCCGCTGGCTGGAGCGCGCGGCTGCGCCCGGCGTGGTCGGCCTCGCCTCCAAGACCATGATCCGCACCTGGACCCTGGGCCTGGTCGACCACATGGCGTTGCGCACAGCGGCCATCGATCGCGCGCTGCTGGACGTGGTGGGCGACGGGGCACGACAGGTGGTCGTGCTCGGCGCTGGACTGGATGTGCGCGCCTGGCGCCTGGCCGAGTTGGCCGACGTCACGGTCTGGGAAGTGGATCATCCCGCCAGCCAGGCCTTCAAGCGCAAGCGCATCGGCGACAAGCCGCCCGTGGCCGCCGAGGTCCGCTACGCGCCCATCGACTTCGAAACCGACGCCCTCGCCGACGTGCTGGATGGCTGCGGCTTCGACCGCGGCGCGCCCACGTTCTGGATCTGGGAAGGCGTGACCATGTACCTGCCGGCCGAAGCCACCCATGCCACGCTGGCCGCCATCTCGACCCTGTCGGCGCCGGGCAGCGGCCTGGCCATGACCTACATGTTGCCGGGGGTGCTGGACCTGCCCTTGATGCCGCAGCACTTCATCCACCGCCTCTTCGGCGCCATCGAGGAGCCGCTCATCGGCGGCATGGACGCGGCGACCGCGGCGGCGGTGGTGAGCGATGCGGGGCTGCATGTGGTGGCTGACGGCAACGGCCGCGACTGGGCCCGTGTGCACGACCGCTCCGCCGCGATGACGCTGTTGTTCTGGGGCGAGCGGCTGCTGGTCGGCCGCAAGGAAGCGGCGACCGAGGCCGGATAGACTCGGCCTCGGCCGCCAGCCGCTTACATCGCGGCCGTCTTCTTGCTCGGGATCGCGGTGACCCGGCGGTCCAGGGACAGCTCGCTGACGCCGTCCTGGAAGCGGATGCGGTTGAGCATCAACTGCTCCTGGTGGTCGACGATCCGCAACGTCACCTTCTGCACCGCGGCGCTCATCTGCTTCATCTTGGATTGCAGGTGTCGCATCAACTTGGACGCTGAACGCATGCCCTCCAGGCTGATGATCTGCCCGTGCAGCTCGTCCATGCGCACCCGGTACTCCTCGCCGCGCTGGCGCAGGTGTCCGATGCCGGCGTGCAGGTGCTCGATCTGCTTGTGGGTGGCCAGCAGGCCGCGCAGTTGACCGGCCAGCGGCTGGTTATGCTGCTTGCCCGCCAGGTAGGTGCCCACCAGCTCGATGCCAACGGGTGTGCGCAGGTCCACCGTGCGACGCAAGGGCGTCGATTCGGCGAGCACCACGCGCTTGGACTCGCCAGCCTTCAGCGCGACCTTGAACAGGTACGCGTCGCCCACGTGCTCGGCCACCTCGGGGCTGTCATCCAGGCGCCAGCCCTTGCCCACCTTGTGGCGCACGAAGAGCGCCGCCGCCGACTTGGAGCGATTGACGATCTGCAGCACCGTGCGTCGCGTATGGCGCACCTTGGCGGTCAACACGCCGCGGCGCAGGCGGACCAGCTTGTCGATGTTGTCGTCGTACTTGTGATGGCGCTCCAGGCGCACCTGACGGTCCATGGCAAAGGGCACCAGCGCGGAGGACTTGGGCGGGATCGGGTCGGTCAGGCCCTCGCCGATGAAGCGATTGCGGCCATAGACGGTCACGGGACCGGCCTCGAGCGTCGATCCGGTCGGGTTGACGAAGCGCACGGCCTTGAATGCGTAGCGTTGGTCGCCGCGCGGGCTGTCCGGATCGAAGAGATAGACGATGTGGCCCTTGGCGCCCTTCTGGAAGACCGAGACCATGGCGCTGGTGCCGCGCTTGACGGTCATGGGCAGGGCGGACTCGAAGTGGCTTTCGCCGATGGGCTCGTCGCTGCCGGCGATCACCCGGCCGCCCTTGCGGCCGTGCTTGCCGCTGACCTTCGGCGGCTGCGCCACGACCTTGACGCTGGCGCCCTGGCCCGGAGTGGAGTCCTTGATGGCTACACGGAGGCGTGCGGGGGCGACGCCTTCACGGATCAGGCGGTTGCGCAGCACGTTGGCCCGATCGAGCGCCTGCTCGCGGCCGTCCAGTTCGCCGGCGCCCGCCTGGCCCTCGATCACGATGTCCGTATCGTCATCACGCTTGAGCTGGCCGGCCAGCGACCGAACCCGCGCTTCGGCCATCTTCTGCTGGCGCTGATAGGCGCTGCGGCGCTTCTTCCGAGCCGCCAGTTCGCGGCGCGCGTCCGCGCTCATGACGGGCGCCTTGGCCGCCTTGCCAAAGCTGAACCATCCGCCACTTGATTTGCTGATGGGCGCAGCCTCGGCCACGGCGCGGTCAGGGTGGCCGGCGGGACGCCAGATGTCCTTGTCGCGCAGCTGCATCAAGACCCGGCGAGAGGTCGCGGGCGGGCCGCGATGTACACCCCCGCCACGAGGCGGCGGCGGCGCGAAATGCTGGGCGACGCGCAGGGTCTGGCGATGCACCCGGCGCACCGTGCGCAGGTCATAGCGGAAGGAGAGGGCCGAACTGGACCCGACCCCGACCCGCACGTTGTTCCAATCCTCGCCGCTGGTGTTGTCCACGATGGCCCAACCCAGCAGGGAGACCTTGCCTTTGGGATCCACCATCACCCGGTAGGCGGGCTTCCAGGCGGGCGCGTCCGAGATGTAGGTCAGTACCACGTCGCGGGGCTTGTCATCGGGTAGCTGGATGGTCATCACCACCTTGCCATTGCCGGCCGCCCGCCGCGTCGGGAAGGACACGGGCAGGTTGCGCCCGTCGGCGGCGTCCACCACGGTCAGCGACTTGAGGAAGTCGTTGAGCTTGTTGTCGGGCACCGTGAGTTCGAGCTTGTCGCCCTGGGTCCGGGCGCGGCGCTCGAAGTACGCGATGCCGTTGCGGTACACGACCACTCGGCCAAGTGCGGCGTCGTCGGCACGTACATAGGTATCTAATCCGCCGCAGGCGCCCATCAGGGCGATCATCGGCAGCCACATCAGCGTTCTTGCTCTCATGTCTGTCTCCTCTGGTTGCCGCTGGCTGCGGCCGGTCTGGGGGAAGCGGGGCAGGGCGCTTGTGCACAACCCCGGCACCTCCGCTCCGACGCGCGAGATCCGCTGGCGATCTGGCGGATGCACAAACTCCTTCACAGGCCTGGCTCCAGACCGAATCCGAAATCGGCGCGTCGATCCTTGGGAGCCCAGCGGGACGCCCGACGAGGTCGGAGCGCGAGGCCGGGACGCCAGCCACAGGAGGGAGTCATGAGTCAGCAACCACGTCACGTCCGAATCGGCATCGTCTGGCGCGGCCAGATTGTCGGCGAGCGGGTGCTCTGCCGCCGAACCGCCGTCAGCATCGGCCTGCGCCCCGACGCCACCATCCAGATTGCCGCCAGCGAACACCCGGAATTCCCCGCCTACATGGACCTGCTGCGTCTGTCCGGCGGTCGTTATCACCTCGTACTGCCCCGCGATCCCAACGCGCGGGTCACGCTTCGCGGCACGCCGGTCAACAACGTCACCGTCGACATCGATGGTCAGCGTTGCCTGCCCGTCGAGGCGGCCGCGGGCGGTTCGCTGGTGGCTGGCGACCTGTGCGTAATGTTCCAGTTCGTGGCCGGCTACAGCCAGCCCATGGCGGTGCGCGAGCGCACGGTCCTGCGTCTGGGCCTGGTGCACGACGAGCGCCTCATCTCCGACCGCCTCTTCCACGAGGGCGACCGGATCAGCGTCGGCAATCACAAGGGCGACGACATCGTCCTGGATCACGACTACACCGGCCCGTCGTTGGCCTTCCGACGGCATGGCGACGGCACCGCGACCCTCAGCGGCCACAAGGGCATCTCCTTGCGCATGGCCCTGCCGGGTGACAACCCCGTCGACGCGGACGAGCTGTTGCGGTTGGGCCGCGCCCAGCTCAAGGGCGAGCAACTACGTGGTCACCTGCCCCTGGGTACGCGCGGCCGGGTGCGCATGGGTCCGTACACCATCCTCTTCCAGGTCCTGCGGCAGCGCGTCGAGGTGCCGGTCCTGCCCAAGCGCGGCTGGTCCGAGCGCATCGGCGGGGCCCTGTTCCGCGACCCGGTCTGGACCGCCTGCCTGGCGCTCTGGTTCGCCCTGGCCGGCGTGGTCTCGGTACAGGCGTATGCAGTGCACCAGACCGTGGGCCGCTACCTGCAGGACATCCAGCCACCCGAGGATGACGACCTGGTGCAGCGGCAGCACCTGGTAGAGATCGAGGTGCTCACGCCCGAGATCGAAAAACCCGAGGCGCCGCCTTTGGAGCCAGCGCCCCAACCCGAAAAGCTGCGCGAAAAGAAGCCCCCGAAACCGGCGGCAAAGGAGCCCAAACGACGTCCGCAGTCCATCGGCAAGACCGCGGAGCCCGACAAAGCGCGACGCAACCCCCGCGACGTCATCGCTACACGCACCATCGCCGGCGCGATCACCGGCCCCGGCGCCAGCAGCAAGATGTTCGCCGACCATGAGGGCCCGGGCGGGGATGTGCAGAAGGCCTTCGGTGGCGGCTCAGTCGACGCCAACGAGCCAGGTCCAGCCACGGGTTTGAAGCTCGCTGACGCCAATGGCGGCGGCACCTATGAGAAGACCAAGGTGAAGCACAGCCGCTTCAAGCGTAGCTCCGCCAGCAACAAGCTGGCGCACAAGAAGACCCCACGTGGTCCCAAGCCGCCCGTGCTGAGTCCAGGCCTGTTCGTCGGCGACGCTCCGGGGGAGAAGAAGAACGCCATTCGTCGCGTCATTGCACGCAAGCAGAACGCAGTGCGGCGTTGCTACGAGAGCGCGTTGCGCAAGAACGCAACGCTGCAGTCCAAGGTCACGGTGCGTTTCGTCATCGGCACGGCCGGCACCATCACGTCGGTGACCATCACCGGCGCGAGCGGCGATTTCCGGTCGTGTATCGAGCGGAAATTCCGAGCCATCCGGGGGCTGCCGCTGTTGTCTGCGCCGACCTCATTCAAGCAGGCGTACGTGTTCACTCGGAACTGAATCGGCCCCAGGGCCGGCGGCTGGCGCCGCGGTTGGTGTCGGGTGGCAAGCTCCTCTGTCCACCCTACCGGCCGCGGCGTCGGTCCTTTCTGCTTGAAGTGAACCCGCTCAGAGCTTTCCAGAACCCGCCACCTCGGTCACCTCCACGGGCGCATAGGCGCCGGAGAGCACCTCTTCGGGCAGCAGGCGATCCTTGTCCACTTCAGGGAAGAGCTCGTGCAGGTAGGCGGCGAGCTTCTGGTTGGTCGGTCCGTAGCCCTCGCCGTACATGAATTGTTCCAGATCGAGCACGATCTCTTCAGCCTGCTGATAACGCTCAGCGGGATCTTGGGCGAGGGGCGCGGGCATGGAATCCCGCTTTGGTGGCCAGGCGATCGCCGGACCGGCGATCGTGCCCAGCAGAGCATGATTGCAGCCCGGTCGTCCAGAAGGGGGGAGCCTGAGCGGTGCCGCATTGCTGCAAAAACACGCATGCGTGTTTTTGAAGACGTAGTTTCAAGGCGCCGGCTCGGCTTCGTCATCCGCCAGCAGATCCCCAAACCAGTCCATCATCCGGTCGCCGAGCCCTTTCGCCGCCCTCACGCCGCCCCGAACGCTCATATGTTGCGAGACGCCGTTACTCACACGGGCCATCCACTGCAGCCGCGCGTTGACCTTCGCTGCATCCTGCTCGGTCAGCAGGAAACTGGCGATGCCCTCAATCCCGCCAGCCCGGGCCAACAACGCCTTGCCGATGAGCCACGCCGCCTTGCCCTTGCCCAACACGCCGAACAGCCCCTCGGGATCGCCGCCTTCACGCAGGGCCTTGGCGCTCTGCCGAAGCTCGTCCCGGGTCTGCGGGTCCAGGTAGGGGCTCTCGGCCAGCTGGCCCTGGGATTGCCCGGCCTGCACGTGGCGGCCGCGCTTGAAGTGCACGAAGGTCCAGCCCCACCAGACTGGCCAGGTGTCCTGCACCTCGGCGCGGCTGAGCTCGTAAAAGACGAAGGCCTTGTCGGAGAACCCCTTGGCGGTGTGGCCCATACCCAGCCAGAAGGCGGCCAGCGCCAGGTGTTCGGCGCCGTTATCGTACCAACCCCAGGGCGCCGGCTTGCCGGCCCACACCTCGTAGACCAGGGGGAAGCTGTCCTCGTCGCGGGCGGCGAGTTCAGCTTTGGCGGCGTACAGCGCTTTGGCCAGCTGCGCATATACAAGCGTCGCCCGGGCCAGCGAGCGGTCTTCATCGCGCCATCATGCCATGGCGGAAACGGGACCGCCGTAGCCGCGCCATTGCGCCAGCGGACGGACGGGTCCAGCGCCGTGGTGTGGCCGGCATCGTGGTCTTCAGATCCCTTGTCGGCGCGCCACTCAGGGCAGCCTCACCGGCACCTCGCCCAGCACCCGCACGCCGTCCGCGGCCACCTCGCAGCGCAGCGCGATCGCCTCGACACCGGCGGCCATCGCCTCGCGCAACGCCCGGCCGTACTCGGGATCGATCTCATCCGCCGGCGAGAAGCCCAGCCCGTCCGACCGCTGGATCACGTACACCATCGCCGCGCGATGGCCCTCTCGCACGCGCTCGACCAGCTCGCCCAGGTGCTTGCGCCCACGCGCGGTGATGGCGTCGGGGAACAGGGCCACGCCGCTGGTGACCAGGGTGACGTTCTTGACCTCGATCCAGGCCTCGCCCCAAGGCCCTTCCGCGACGGCGTCGACCCGGCTCCTGCTGCCCATCTTGCGTTCACGATGCACCGTCGTGGTCTGCTCGAACCCCGGCACCGCGCCTGCGGCCAGGGCCTCTGCGACCAGGCGGTTGGGCAGCTGGGTGTCGATGCCGACCCACACCCCATCCGCTTGTACGGCCTGCCACGCGTAAGGCAGCTTGCGCGTGGCGATGTCGTGGCGCCAGAGCAGCACGGGCGCGCCCGGCGTCAGCAATCCAGACATGGAGCCGGTGTTGGCGCAGTGGGCCGTGACCACGCTGCCATCGGCGAGCTCGGCGTCGGCGAAGAAGCGCTTGTAACGCCGAATCAGTCGGCCTTGGACGATCGGCTGCGCAAACGGGATGTGCGGCCAGGTCATGGGCCTCCGGGGCGCGGGGCCCGCCTTCTACCATACCCCTGCGGACCAACCGGAATCGGCGCGCGGCCGCGAACTACCCGAGCCAATCCCCGAACCCGCCGAGCAGTTCAGCGCCGCGGGCAGTGGCGACGGCGCAGCGTAGACCAGCGCAAGTGAGGGTAAAGGGGGGCGTCGTGGACCGCTACCCCGGCGCGGAATGTCTCCATGCCGACTCGCACGGCTCCTAATATTACGTGAAACGGGGTGAATCCCAGCGCAATTGGAGGTGCCGATGAGCACACCAACACCGACAACGGCCCGCGAACTGCCGTCGCGACTGAAGGCCCGGCTGACAGACGTATTCCTCGGCACCCCCAGGGCCGAACGCTATGACCGGACGCTGGCTGTTGTTGTCGAAGCCTTCGGCAGCGACCATGGCATGTTCGGCCACGTCGACGAAGACGGCGCCATCGTCAGCCGGGCGACGTCCGCGGCGACCGGCGGCGATCCCGGCGGCGTGGTCACGCCCGTCCTGCTGGCCCACCAGAGCTGCGTCCGATTGCAGGCGGCTGCGGTGGCGACCCGGCGCAGCGCGCACATCAACGAGCCGGTTGACTCTTCCGATGGCGTTGGCGGCACGCTGCGCGCGATCACCGCCCCGATTCTGTCTCGAGGCAAGGTCATCGCCAGCGTGCTGCTGGCTGGCCGGGAGTCAGACTACACGGACGCCGACCTCGAACTCATAGAGGCTGTCGCCCGTTTCATGTCGCCGCCGATGCGCGTCGAGATCGAGGAGCAACGACAAGAGGACGAGCGCCGGGACGACCGGCACGCGATGGGCGAGCGCATCAAGGAGCTGCGCGCGATCTACGACATCGCTCGTCTGAGCGCGCAGGCCCGTGGCATCGAAGACCTGCTACGGCGGACCGCGGAGGTGATCGTCGTTGGGTGGCAGTACCCCGACATCACCGCGGCGCGCGTCACGGTCGACAACCACTCGTTCACCACGGCGGGTTTTGCGGCGACCGACTGGGTTCAGACCGCGGCCATCACGGTCAACGGCGCCGCCCGCGGCGAGATCTGGGTCGCCTACCTGCAGGAGTGCCCCCCAGCGGCCGAGGGGCCCTTTCTTCGCGAGGAGAGGGAACTGCTCGACGGCATCGCCCTGCTCGTCGGGACCGCCGTCCATCGTCTGGAGACCCGGCGCCTGCTGGAGCTGGAGAGCCGCGTCCGGCTGCTTTTCTCGACCGTCGCCGATGACGAGGAGATGTACCACTCGGTTCTGGGTATCGTGCTCGAAGAGATGCAGAGCCGCTTTGGCGTGTTTGGCTACCTCGATGAGCGCGGCGACTTCGTGGTGCCTTCCATGACCCGACACATCTGGGAGAAGTGCCGGGTGCCCGACAAGCGCTTCTGTCTTCCCGCGCGAGACCTGGGGCGACAGCGCGTGGCCCCGAGCCATTCGGGAGAAGAAGGCCAACTTCAGCAACGAGCCATCCACGCTGACCCCGGACGGTCACGTTCCTATCGACCGACACATCTCCCTGCCGATCATGTCAGGCGAGGAGGTGATCGGGGTGTTCCAGGTCGCCAACAAGGACCACGACTACACCGAACGCGACGTCCTACGCCTGGGCAGGATCGCCGAGGTCGTCGGTCCCGTGCTGAAGGCCCGCCTGGGGCGCGAGCGCGAGTTCAAGGCTCGTCTGGAGATGACCCGGCGCATGGAGCATGCGCAGAAGCTGGAGTCCCTGGGGGTGCTGGCCGGGGGAATCGCGCACGACTTCAACAACATCCTCGTCGGCATTCTCGGGCTGGCTGACCTGACCTTGATGGAGCTGCCCGAGTACGCACCCGCGCGCGACGATATCGAGGAGATCAAGAAGGCGGCGACCCGGGCGGCGGAGCTGACCAACCAGATGCTGGCGTACTCCGGCAAGGGCAGGTTCGTCGTCGAAGCGGTGGACATGAACCACCTCATTCGGGACATGGACCACCTGCTGCAGGTCTCTGTCGCCAAGAGCACGGTACTGCGCCTCGACCTGGGCGAGCCGTTGTTTGCCATCGAGGCCGACGCGACCCAGATACGCCAGGTGGTGATGAACCTGATCACCAACGCCGGCGAAGCCATTGGCGAGCGCAGCGGCGTGATCACGCTGGCCACGGGCGTCGTGGACGCCGACCGCGCCTACCTTCGCGACAGCTTCTCGCCGGTGGACAGACCGCCGGGCACGTACGTCTTCCTGGAGGTCTCGGATACCGGAAGCGGCATGGATCGCGAGACGATGGCCAGGATCTTCGACCCCTTCTTCACCACCAAGTTCACCGGCCGCGGGCTGGGCCTTGCGGCGTTGCAGGGCATCGTGCACGGCCACGACGGCGCGATCCGGGTCTACTCTGAGGTCGGCAAGGGCACGACCTTCAAGATCCTCTTTCCCGCCGAGGAGTCAGCGGCGGCGGTGGAGGCCGAGTCGCGCGCCACCGAGGGCGGCACGAAGCTCAGCGGCACGGTCCTGGTCGCCGACGATGAGGAGACCGTGCGCGGCGTCACCAAGCGGATTCTCACCCGCCGTGGCCTCGACGTCCTCCTGGCCGCGGACGGCAAAGAAGCCGTCGAGATGTATCGGGAACACATGCATCGCATCGACCTGGTTCTGCTCGACATGACCATGCCGAGGCTGTCCGGCTCGCAGGTGTTCACCGAGCTTCGGCGCATGGTCCCCGACGCCAGGGTCATCCTGATCAGCGGTTACAACGAACAGGACGCCATCAGCCGCTTCGCCGGCAAGGGGCTGGCTGGATTTGTGCAGAAGCCGTTTGACGTCGCGACGCTGGTGGCCGCGATTCGCCGGGAGCTGCCCGGGCATGGCGCGCAGGGGGAGTAGGCGCACTTTGCTGGCGGGCTGCCGCCGCGCCACCTGGACGCTGGCATCGTCTACAACTCGAACACGCCGGTCCGTGGGTGGTCAGTTGTCCAGCGGCCCGAATCTACGCACCTGGCTCATCGACAAGTCCGGCGCGCTTGTCCTCATCGCGGTCGGCCTGGCGTGCCCACTCACGGATTGTCCTGGCGCACGGCGGGAACTCCCGTGCCAGGTCGCCGGCCGACCTGCCTGATCGAACAAGTGCGACCATTTGTTCTCTGAATTCGAGTGTCGATACCTGACCCTCGAAGGATGCACCCACGCCACACCCGTCATCGAGTCGACGCAAGAATCTTCTCGACCATGCCCCTGAGCGCGGGCCCCAAGTCGCTTCCCTTGCAGAGATTGAACGCGGCCCCGCGCTCGCCGAAGGCTTCAGCCAGGGCGATGTAGCGCGCGCCGAAGCCGGCTTCACCGCGGTGCCCCAGGCAGATGTACGGTGCCTGGCCCGGCCCCACGTCCTCGAGCATCGAGCGGTAGAAGTGAACCCGGTCCCGATGCCGCTGAGTCGCCTCTTTCGCCGCGGCGGGCGTGCCGGCGACCGCCTTGGGATCTGCATATTTGGTGTCGCCGGCCACCACCGCGACCATGATCTTGCTCGGATCCGCTTTGAGCGACTTGAAACGCTTGACGAAGTCGGCGACCGAAGCGTACTTCGCGGCCGGGCTGTCGGGGCCGAAGTGTTTGGCAATGACGAGCTTCATCTCCTGGTCAGCCTTCTTCGAGCAGTCCAACCGCTGCGCTGAACCCTTCTTGCAGCCAAAGGGGCATTTCGGCGCGCCGCCCGGCGTCCGCCTGGTGGAGCCTTCGAGGCAGTCGCTTGGGCAGAACACGGCCTGACCGAGGCCCTCGAACTTGGCCTTTCGCACCTCGCAGCGGGCCTCCGCCAGCGCTGTGTTCTCGCCGGCAGGATTGGCGAAGAGTTGGCACCTCGACCACACGTCCTTGCCGAGTTTGGTCTTGTCATGGGGGTGCACGTCCAGGCGCAGGGAGCAGTCGTCGTCATCGCTGATAAAGACCAGTACCAGCCACGCATCTGGCCGCACCAGGCGGGTGGCCTGGCAGGTTTCGGGCACCAGGCCCGCCTTGCCCTCGAGGGCGTCACATTCGGATTTGAGTCTGGCCTCGCATTCAGCGGCGTCCTTGGGTTGTGTGCACGCCTCGTCGTGGGGCCCCTGGCAGCAGGCGGCGATCTTGCGCTTGCAGGCGCCGTACGGTGTCAGGTATTCGCACATTTCGACGGTCTCTTTGGCGCACATGGTCTTGTTCAACGCGACGAGGTCCGGCTTTGTCTCCTTGCACCACGACTCCCCCGTGGTGCAGCAGCTTCGCAAGGAGTCGACGCACGCCTGGTAGCTGCAGTTGAGCGAGCAATTGAAGTTGCTCATCTTGCCGGCTTTGATGGCTCCCGTTTCCCCCTTGGGGCCCCGACACGTCCACTTGCCGCTCTGCAGCGTCTTCAACTGCGCCTGCCCTGTCTTGGCCGTGCAGAGGCTGCTGTCGAGATCCTGGGCGAACGACATGGGCACGGGCTTGTGGCATTGGGCATCGCCCAGACAGTTGGTTTTGATTCGTTCGAAGCAGTTGGGCGGAAAGACTGTCGCCGGCCTGTGCTTGAATCGACCCACGATCTTGTCGTCGGCCCCGCCGGGAGCCTGCTGGGCTGTGATGACAGCCATCTGGGTGTCGATGGCGCCTTCACCGAAGGTGTGCAGCGCCTTGGCCAAATCCTTGAATCCGCGGGCGAGCTCCCGTTGCTCCTGGCACATGGACGGCGAGTGGTCCAAGACCCAGAGGAAGTCGATCTTGATGGGGCCGGGGACTTTTCGAGTCGAGACATCGCCCGGCTGTTCGCCGCCGTCGGCTGATGCCTCGGCCTGCGTATCGGTCTTGTCACTGCAGAACAGGAGCAGGACGGGGAGCGCAAGCAGGACGACCCAACGGTCCATTCGCACCTCCATGGCTGCGGTCGGCGCCAGACAGTGCTTTGTTGACGTCAAGGTACACGGGCGGCAAGGCGCCTTCAACCGCTCCCGCCCGCGAGCAATGCTCATGGTAGACTGGGTCGGGGACGGCAGAGAATCGACCGGGGAAGCGCCATGCAAAGGCCTCGCCGCACACCACCGCGTCTCGTGCCACCGAGCGTGCCCCGAGCATTGGCGCTGTGGCTCCGAGCCTGTGTCACAGGCGCGATATTGGCCGGCTGTTCGCAGCAGGTCGACGAGGGCAAGTCTGCATCACCACCCACCGTCGAGCGCCGGGTCGTGAGCTCGGCCACCGCGCCGCCGGTGGCCATGGACTTCCTGTGGGTCATCGACCATTCGGCCTCGTCGGGCCGCGCCCAGACGCAACTCGAAGAGGCCGCGCCCGCCCTGATGGCGCGCCTGGCCACGCTCGATAGCGGCAGGATCGACGCCCAGGCGGCTGTGGTCAGCATCCAGCAGGCGCCGGATAAACAAGTCGAGCGCGTGATCGGTCGCTTTCGGCACGCCGCGGGCACGGCCTATCCGCCCAGCCTGTTCGAGTCCGTTCGAACGCCTTGCTTGAACCACGCTCAATGCGCGGCGCCGACTTCCTACAGCTTCCAGTCCCCCAGCGACAGCAGCCTTTGCAGCGAGCCAGCACCCGCGCAGCCGGCCTTGCAGCAAGCTGGCAAATGGAAGTGCCAGGGGCCGAAGACTGAGAACGGCAAGATCAAATCCAGCGCGGTCAGCAACTACAACTGCTCCATCAACACCCGCTGTTCGGCTACGTGCACCAAGGGGCCCGAGGGCGACGCGTTCTGCAAGGACCTGTTCGGGGCGGGTCGAACATGCGAGGTGGCCGGCGGAGGCGCCGGCGTGGGCGGTTGCATCCGGCAGCCAGCCACCCAGAACTGCCCCAAGAGCGTCGACCTGCCCGCTGTACTCGGCCAGGGTCAGTTCGACAGCCTGCATTGCCTGACGACCATGGGCGTGTCCTTCACCCAGGAGAGCCACTTCGAGGGCGCATTCCGCTCCGCGTGGCTGGCGCTGGATCCGGCCGGCCCCAACTGCAGCTACCCCGCCTGCGTGGACTCCTTGCGCAGCTGCTGCACCAAGAACGAGAAGTGGTGTACGGAGACCAAGCCGGAGGTCGTCAAGCAGAACATCGCCCGTTGCGAAAAAGAGAAGGTCGAACTTTGCGAATTTCTGACGCCCTACGGTCGCTGCAAGCGCACCATCCCATCCTGCTGTCAGGGGCCCCATGACCTGGCGTGTCTGAGCCACAAGGACAAGGCCGCGTGTGAGGCGGAGGTGAGCAACAAGTGCGGCAAGCGAACGGGGGCGAGCGAGCAGGTGCCACAGGCGTGCCAGAATACGCGTCTGCTGCGGCCGGATGGCTACCTGGTCTTGATCTTCGTCAGCGACAACGACGAATGCTCCATGCGCATGCAGGTCGCCGACCCCAAGGGCTCGGGCGCCATCAACCTGCATCCCCACGACAAGCGCTACATGACCAAGGAGATCTGGGAGAAGTGCCAGGTCCACAATGACGTGGAACTCGGCAATCGCGAGCTGCTCGAAGCGCGTTGTGAGTTCAAGCGGGATAAAGTCGCCGGCATGGGCCAGACGCTGTACTGCCCGGTGGACTGTCGGCCAGGCTCGACCGCCACGACCGCCGAGGGAAAGGCCAAGTGCGCCAACGGCTGCAAGTCAGACTCCGCCGAACGCACCGACTGCCTGGCGAAAGCCGCTGCTCGAATCTCGGCGTTGGAAGCCGAGTATCGTCAATTCCACGCCTACCGCAGCGCCAAGGAGCATCTGGCTGGCTGGCAATTCGCCGCGGTCTCCGACTACGCCAAACGCTTCAAGTCGCTCAAGAAGCGGCCCGGCCAGGTCATGGTCGTGGCCTTCGGCGGGGACTCGCGTCACGGCGAGCACAACGACTCAAAACTCGCCGAGCTCGAGGCCGCCGGCAAGCCGCTCTACACCAAATCCCAACAGGCCCAGCGCCACCGCGACCGCGTCGCCTACCTGTATTCCGAGCTCTTCGACGCAGGCCCAGGGGAGGCACCAAGCATCTGCCTGGGCACGATCTCCCCCGGGCGTTGGAGCGGGCGCCTGATCAAGATGGCCAAGGCATTCGGCGACAAGGGCATCGTGCGCAACTACTGCCGCGACCAACCGTGGAAGCAGGTCATGCCCGGCATCGCCGACCGGCTCTACTCCCAGGCAGCCGACCTCTGCCTGCCCGCCCCGCCCACCCCCGAGGGCGAGATCATCGTCAAGCGCGCCGCAGGCAAGAAGACCGAAACCCTGACCCCAGCTCCCTGCGCCTCCGGTGGCAGCAAGATGAATTACTGCATCCGCGACGCCCCCCACTGCGGAGGCCCCGAAGAGACGCAACCGCCAAACAGCCCCGGCTGCAAAACCAACAAAGACTGCGCCAAAAACACCTGGTGCATGGACGGCAACTGCAAGGTCTGGCGCGGCGCCCTCCACGTCATCGGCGGCCGGGTTCCCGACGAGACCATCGAAGTGAGCTACGACGCGGTCATCTGGCCCGGCTAATCTGGGGGGGGGGGGGGGGGGGGGGGGGGGGGGGGGGGGGGGGGGGGGGGG
>CAYTLW010000076.1:0-36554 GCA_964438735.1 uncultured Enterobacteriaceae bacterium
TTGGCGGTGGCGAAGTACCAGTACAGGGCATAGATGCCACAGGTGACCATACTGAGAATGATGACGACGATAGGATTGCGCTCCTGGACCATGAACTCCCTCCCAAGCAACAGCATGTGCTCGCTGACCTCGGTGTACCGCCCCGTGGATCGCGGCGCAAGACGTGGCCCGGCGAAGCCGTCGAATCCGGTCCCCCGGTGCCCCGCACAAGCCCAGATGCGGCTTTCTCAACATCCGCCAACAGCGCGCTAGAATAGCGCTCGGCGGCCCGGCGTTGAATCCTGCAGCGCCCCACCACGCGTCCCCTGCCATGCCCCGACTTACCGCCCCACTGCCCCGCCGAATCCGCCCCAGGTGGGCGGCTGCGCTCTGCCCTCTTCTCTGCCTGGCGGCGCCGCAACTCCTGGCCGCGAACCCGCCGGCGCCGGGCATGGTGGCGCCCGACACCGCCGCGCTGAAGGCGATCGTCACCAACGCGCCGGGCAAGCCGTTGACCTTCGCCCTCATCGTCGACCTGGACAGCGGCAAGACGATACTCGATGTGCGCGGCGACGAGATGGCGACGCCCGCGTCGGCGGCCAAGATGTTCACCACCGCCGCCATCCTGCGCACGCTGCCCCACGATCGCAGGCTGGTCACCCGCCTCGCCATCTCCCGATTGCGGCCCGCAGGTAAAAAGGGGCCCCAACCGGTACCGAAAGGCGCCAAAGCCAAGCCCCCCAAGTCGGTCGCCACCCTGGCCATCGTCGGCGGCGGCGACCCGTCGCTGACCCTGTCCCGCTTCGACCGCTTCGCGCAGCAGATCGCCAGGAAGGGCATCGTGCACATCGACCGTCTGCTGGTGGACAGCAGCCTGTTCGACAACGCCCTGCCCAGGGGCTACGACGAAAAGAAGACCGACGCCTCGTATCGCGCCCCCATCGCGGCCTTCCAGGTGGGGGGTTCGGCCCTGACCGTCGTGGTCAAACCGGGAGCCATCGGCAAGCCAGCGCAGGTGACCACGCGCCCGAGCAGTGGCGCGATCGTGATCAACAATCGAGCCACCACCGCCAAGGGACGGTCCGACCGCCTGCAGGTGCGCAGCAGCGGCAAGGGGCGCCATACCCTGGTCACGGTCACCGGCACCATCGGCAAGCGCCGCCGGTCGGTGGCGGTTCGTCGTCGGGTGCACGACGCGGCCTTCTATGCTGGCTGGACGTTCCGCGCACGCCTGGAAGCCCGCGGCATCACCGTCGACAAGATCGCCTTTGGCCCTGCACCGGCCAAGGGCCTGAAGACCCTGCATCTGCACCGCAGCAAGCCGCTGCTCGAGCTGGCCAGCAAGTGCGCCAAGACGTCCAACAACACCTACGCGGAGAGCCTCTTCAAGCTCCTGGGTGCCGAGCGCGTCGGCCGTCCGGGAACAGCGGTCAAAGCCGAGGCCGCCATGCAGCAGGCGCTGGCAGGCTTCGACATCCGCTGGACCGAAGTCCGCCAGGGCAACGGCTCGGGTCTCTACCACGCCAACAGCGTCACGCCTCGCGCCCTGGTTGGGCTGCTGCGCGGCATGTTCGCCGACAAACGAAGCGGCCGAGCCTGGCGACACTCCCTGGCTATCGGCGGCGCCGACGGCACCCTGCGCGGCCGCATGGGCGGCGCCGCGACCCGCAAGCGCATCTTCGCCAAGACCGGCACCCTGGACGATGCGACCGCCCTGGCCGGCTACGCCATGGGCGAACGTCGACGCTATGCCTTTGCCTTCTTCTACAACCGGGTCAAGGGCAAACCCGGACCCCTCCGCTGGACCCACGATCGCCTCCTGGTCAAGCTGCTCGATCCAGACGGCAAGGTCACCGCGGCCGCCAAGGCCAAGAAGGGGGCCCGCAAGGGAGCCCGCAAGGGAGCCCGGAAGGCAGTCCGCAAAGCATCGACGAGGCGCCCGAGCAAGGCACGCGCCCGCAAGTCGACGCGCGCTCGCAAGGTGCGCCGACCCCCACGGCCCAAGCAGCGCGCCCGGAAGATAAAGAAAAAGACGACGAGATAGGCTATCCTTACGCCCCGAATGGCCTCGGAAGGGGAGCCGGAGGCCCACTCGGACATCCGGGTACATTGGAAAGGAGGCCGTCGATGGCCAGAACAACACCCACAGCGGTCGTCTTTTGTGCGTTGGGCACACTCGTCGCGTTGTCGCTCGGCGTTGCCGGCTGTACGACGACCGCCACCCCGCCAGATAGCGGCGGCTTCAGCGGCTGGGACATCGCCCCATGGGATGCCGGCAGGGGTACGGATACCAAAGCGGATATCCCCAAGGTGCTGGATACCAAGGCCGACACCGCCAAGGTCGACACCACCCCATCGGGACCCTGCAATCCCAACCCCTGCCTCGAATCCGGCAAAGATACGGGCATGACCCTGTGCCTCATCGATGGCGAAGGGCACGTCTGTCAGTGCCAGGACGGCTGGGAGAAGGGCCAGGACGGCAAGTGCAAACAGGTCACCTGCGTCAAGCCGGACAAAGCTCCCGCGCCGCCGCTGCTCACCGGTGGCGAGTTGATCATCGTCGAGATGATGGTCGTGCCGAAGGCGCCGCTGGAAGACAAGTACGCCGAGTGGTTCGAGGTCTATAACACCACCGAAAACGCCTTCGATCTGAACGGGCTGACCATCACTGAACACGAGGGCACCCAGACCCACACCATCAACCACTGCAATCCGTTGCTGATCCAGCCGAAGTCGGTCCTGGTTCTCGGTCGCTCGAGCGACAAGTCCAAGAACGGCGGCTACACCGCCGACTACGTCTACGACAGCGTCACCCTGGGCAAGTTCACCGACAGCCTGGTCATCGAGGCCCACCATCCCGCCGATGACGGGGGCGTCAACAAGCTGACCGTCGACAAGGTGGCCTGGACCAAGGAGTGGGGCATCCACGAGCAGGATGGCCACGCCATCGCCCTGGACGTGACCCAGACCAACGCCGACGGCAACGACCTGCCCGGCTCCTGGTGTTTCGGCGACAAGCCCCTGTCCGGTGGCGGCTTCGGTACCCCTGGCGTGCTCAATCCGGTCTGCGCGGTGCCGCCTGATAGCGACCAGGATGGCGTGATCGACACCGAAGACAACTGCCCCAAACATCCCAACAAGGACCAGAAGGATGGCGACGGCGACAAGGCCGGCGATGTCTGCGACAACTGCCCTACGCTGTCCAATCCGCTGCAGTCGGACACCGATGGCGACGGCGCCGGCGACGCCTGCGACATGGCCATCTGCCCCGATGGCGAGCTCGACCAGGGCGAGCAATGCGACGACGGCAACACCACCGAGAACGACGGCTGCGAAGGGTGCAAGAAGCTGCCCGCCAAGCCGGGCGACGTGGTCTTCACCGAGATCATGATCTACTCCGATGCCCTCAGCAAACAGTGGATCGAGATCCATAACCCCACCGGCAAGACCATCGATATGGAGGGTTGGCAACTGAAGGTAGGCAAGGGCATCAACGAAAAGGGCATCACCCACACCCTCGAAAAAGCCCAGGGCACCACCTCCATCGCCTCAGGCGGCTACCTGGTCCTCGGCGGCAGCAAGGACGTCGGCAAGACCGGCGGGGTCAAGGTCGACTACGTCTTCAACAAGGGCCTGGACATCATCTTCTTCAACCTCAGCGGCGAGACCCTCACGCTCACCGACCCCAAGGGCGGCTACGTACCGGGCAACGCCTACGTGCACGACTTCGTGTCGTTCAAATACAACGCCAACATGAGCGGCAAGGCGCTGCAGCTGGATCCGAAGAACCTCAACACCACCGACAACGACAATCCGCTCTACTGGTGCGAGTCCAGCACACCCATCGGCGGCGGCAGCCTCTATGGCACCCCCGGCAAGCCCAACGTCACCTGCACGCCGCCTGGTGGCGACAAGGACAAGGACAGCATCCTCAACAAGGATGATAACTGCATCTACACGCCCAATCCCTTGCAGGAGGACCTGGACAAGGACGGCGTCGGCGACGTCTGCGACAACTGCGCAAAGGACCCCAATACCAGCCAGGCCGACGCCGACGGCGACCTGCACGGCGACGCCTGCGACAACTGCCCCACCAAGGCCAACAAGGACCAGCTGGACACCAACAAGAACGGCCTCGGCGACGCCTGCGATTCGTTGACCTGTGGCGACGGCAAGGTGGACCCCGGCGAGGACTGCGACGACGGCAACAAGAAGGGCGGCGACGGCTGCTCGGTCACCTGTCTCAACGAGTCCTTCAAGCCGGGCGATGTGGTCATCACCGAGATCATGGCCTACCCGAAATTCGTCTCAGATAACGATGGCGAGTGGATTGAGATCTACAACCCGGGCAACGCGGCCATCGACATCAACGGCTGGATCCTCAAGGACTCTGGCGTCAATGTGCACAAGATCGAGGCCAAGACGACCCTGCTGGTGCCGCCCAAAGGCTACATCGTGCTCGCCGGCAGCGCCGATCCGGGGTCCAACGGCGGCATCGTGGCCACGTACGCCTGGCATAAGGCGGGCGCCAAGGCGTTGTTCGAACTGTCCAATTCCTTCGCCGACGACGTGATCCTGGAATGGAATAGCCTGATCATCGACAAGGTCTCCTACGTGCCGAAGACCAAGGACGTGGGCTACCCCCTGGTGCAGGGCAAGTCCATGTCCCTGGACAAGACCAAGCTCAACCACGTCGACAACGACAAGTACCAGAACTGGTGCGAGGGTAAGGTCAACTACGGCCCGGCTATCGTGGTCAACCTCGGTTCACCCGGCCAGCCCAATCCCAGCTGCATCAACCCCTGCAAGGAAGCCGACCAGAAGAAGAACAAGCCCGACAAGACGCCATGCGGCCCCCAGGAAGACAAGACCTGGTGTATGAGCGGTGTCTGCGTCATGCAGCCGCAGTGCGGTGATGGTGTGGTGCAGAAGGACCTGGGCGAGGAGTGCGACGACGGCAACAAGAGCGGCTTCGACGGCTGCAGCGCCCTGTGCAAGAAGGAGGCGCTGCCGCCGCCCGAAGGCACGCTCATCATCACCGAGGTCATGCCCGCCCCAGACGCCGTCAAAGATGCCAAGGGAGAGTGGTTCGAGGTGGTCAACCCGACCGCCAAACCCATCAACCTGGAGGGCTGGACGATCATGGTCAGCGGCTCCAAGGGCAACGCATTCCACAAGATCGCCAAGACGATCAAGTTCCCGAATGTGACCGTGCCGGCCAAGGGGTACGCCGCCATCTGCAGCGACGCCTCCAAGTCGGCCAACAATGGCGTGCCCTGCCTCTATGCGTGGAAGGAGAACTTCGCCCAGGGCATCATCGAGCTCGAGGAATTGCCGGCCACCACCCTCACCCTGGTCAATCCCCTGGGTCAGCCCATCGACAAGGTGACCTTCAGCATCCCCTTCCAGAAGGGCGCCTCGGCCATGCTCAAGGCCGACTGCCTGGACACGACCAAGAACGACGACAAGAAGTGCTGGCAGACGTCCACGCCCACCTGCGGCTACGGCCTGCTGGTCGGCCAGACGGGCTTCAACCCCAAGGGCACCTGCAAGGGCAACAAAGATTGCACCCCGCCCATGACCTGCCAGGAGGTCAAGATGGAGTACGAGGACGGCTTCATCTACAAGATCGACAAGGTCCTGGGCACGCTGAACTGCGCGGTGCGCGATCGCGGCACGCCGGGTACGCCGAACATCTGCAAGTAGGGGGCGCCGGGCATCGCCGGCCAGGTTCGCGGCTGCGCTACGGCGTCGGGGCGGGAGCTTCGGCTGCGGTTGGCGTCACGCCACCGGGCGGCGGGACCTCGCCCATGCCGGCCGGGTCCATGAACTCGAGCGTATCCTTGAGGCCCTGGGCGCGCTTGCGCAGCTCCTTCCACTCTGGCGAACGCTTCTTGGCGGCGCCGACGGCCTCTTCGCAGGCCTTCAGGGCCCGCTCGACCTTCTCACGCGTACCGGTGAGCACGCCCTGGGCGATGACGCAGCGGTTGTAATGCGCGTCCGCCATGGCCGGATACTGCTCGACCACTTCATCCAGCATCGCCATGGCCGCATCGGACTGGCCGAGCCGGCGCAGCGCCACGGGCAGGGTCGTGCGCGCCCAGTAGTGCTTGGGATCGCGATTAATCGCCTCCTGCAGGACCTTGGCGGCGCCCTCGAGGTCGAGGTACTTGATCTGAATGGAGGCGCTGTTCAGCAGCGCCGTGACGGCCTTTTCGTCCACCTCGGAGGCTCGCTTGAAGAGCAACAGCGCGGGTCGGATGTTGCCCAACGCCAGGTGACTCAGGCCCAACATGCCCAGGAACTTGGCGTCCTTGGCCAGGCCCGGTGCGTTGATCGGGCTCATGCCCACCGACGCGACCATCAGCGCCGCACGGTGCTCGCCCTGGGTGTGATGGGCCAGCGCCATGTCGTGGAAGGTGCGGCCGACCTCGGCCTGCTGCGCGGCGCGATCGGCGTCTGACATCTGCACCTGGATGTCGGCGCTCGGCCGACCGAACAGAGCCAGGCGATTGTCGTCGATGACCTTCCTGGGGCGCTTCTTCAGGTTCCAGCGCACCTTGCTCATGCCGACAGTCTTCTCGCGGATGGTCGCTCGGGTCGCGAAGTCCGGGTCCAACTCCTTGAGGTAGTCACGCGCATGCTCCCAGTACTTGTCGAAGGCGAAGAGCTCGGCGGACTTCTTCAGCGCCTCTTCGTAGCGCTCCTTGGCCTTGGTTTTGTAGGGCGCGGCCTTGTCGGACATCTTCTCGATCCACTGATCCTTGAGCTCGTCCAGGCGTCGGAATTCAGGTGGCGGCGGCAGATTCTCCAGCGTGATGGCGATCTCGTGGAATGCGCGACCACGACGAGACGCGGCCGCGGCCACCCACTCGGCGTTCTTGCTGTCTTCGACTTGCTCGTAGAACTGCCCAGCCTCGCCGGCGAGCTTGCCCTTCTTGGCCGCCAACACGACCGCATCCTTCAACTTGCGGGTGCGCACCTTGACCCGCTGCATCTCGTTGAAGACCAGCTCACCCTTGACGAAGAGCGCTTGGGCGACCGCATCCTTGCCTACCTGGTTCAGCTTCTTGAAGCGACCTTCCTCGGCCATCTTCTTGGCGATCTTCAGCACGTTATCGACCAGCGGCTTGGCCTTCTTGTCGCCGCGCCGGATCTTGCTCCACGCGAGCGCGGTGTTGGACATGGCCGCCATGCGCAGGTGCAGCGGGATGTCTTTTCGGCGTTTGAGGAAGGTGCCGCTGGCCCGGATCACGCCGCGCCAGTCCTTCTTCTTGCGATACTGCACGGTCAGCTTGTAGGCGACGTCGATGGCGTCCTTCTTCTTGCTGAAGTACTTCAGGTAGCGCTCGGCGTTGGCGACCACCTTGTTGAACTGGCCCAGGCCTTCGCGAATCATGGTCGCGGTGGCCAGCGCCTTGGGAACCATCAGCTCATCGCCGATCTTGCCTTTGTACTTGGGGTAGGTCTCGACGAATTGCTCGTACGCTGCCGCCGCCGCGGTGAAGTTCGCCGTCTCCTGGTGCACCTGGGCGATGGCGAACATGGCCTTCGGCGCCCGGTCATCCTTGGGATAATTCTCGGCCAGCTTCTTGTAGGTCTTGATCACCAGGTCGCGCTCGCGCGCCTCACGATAGAAGCGTGCGGCACCGGCATAGGCACGGATGGCCTGCTTGCTGGTGGGGTACTCGCGGGCGTAGTCCAGCAGGCATTTGGCCGCCTTCATCGGCTCCTTCTTGAGCTCCAGGCAGCGGTTGTAGTCCTCGTTCTCCTTGATGGCGATGAGGATCTCGCCCAGCTTGCCGTGGTTGAAGCGGTCATCCTCGATGAGCGTGTTCGTCCACTTGATCAGGTTGGTGCCGTCCTGGGCCAGGTTGAAGCTGGACAACATCAGCCTGGCGGCGATGTAGGCGTGTTTATGGTCCTTGTAGTTGGTGATGAAGTTGGTGAACAACTCGCCGGATTTGTCGAAGTAGTTGTGCTGGTAGTAGATGCGCGCCTCGACGAAGACCGCCTCGGGCACGTCCTGTTTGCTGCCCTTCTTCTGGGCGATTCGCACGTAGCGGTCGCACGCTCCGGCGATGAGCTTCTCCTCTTCCTTGAGCGGGATCGGGTTGAGCAGGTCATCCACCTGCTTGCTCACGTCGCTCGACAGGTCCTTCTGCAGGTTCAGGTAGCAGATCAGCGCCCGGTGTGCGGACGGTTCGGCGTACTTGCCCTCCGGCTCCATCTTGATGACCCGCTCGTACCGCGTCGCCGAGTCCCGCCAGCGGCCCAGCTGGAAGAGCGCCAGCGACTGGTTATGCAGCATGTCGTAGGCGTGCCGGGTGTCGGCGAAGTGCTCCATGTAGGCGCTGTAGATCTTCTCTGAATAGCGGAGCACCTTTTCGTCCAGGGTGCGCTCGGACTCGGCGTGGAAGGTGGTCGCGATCTCCGCCAGCAACAGCGAGATATCCTCGGCCGGAACCAGCTCCGTGCCGTGCTTGAGCAGGCCCAGGGAGAGCCGCTCGATGGCGCCGATGGTGCCCTCGAGGTCCGCCGCTTTGTAGTAGTTGTCGACCGTCAGGTAGAGGTATTCGACCGACTTCGGCTTCTCGTAGGTCAGCCGGATCAGCTCGTTGAGGATGATGCTGCTCTTCTGGTATTGCGACGTCTCGGTGTAATGCCGCGCCAGCGCGTCCAGCAGCGCAAGCTCCTGGCCGGGTACGGTCTTCTTGAAGAAGGAGAGCGCCCGCGTGGGCGTGCCGATCTCGGCCCAGCTCTTGACCAGGTACTTGGTGCCATCCTCGAAGAAGGTGACCCGCCCCCTGGCCTCGTTGGCGGAGTAGTCGAGCACCTTGACGAAGGCGTCCACGGCCTGCTCGTAGTCCTGCCGGTTGTAGTGCACCCAGCCGATGTAATACAGGCCCCAACCGTAGACGTCGGACTGCTTGAATTTCAGGACTTTGGTGTACCACTTCAGGGCTTCGCCGCCCTGATTCTTGCCGAAGTAGTAGTTGCCGATGCCCAGGTAGGCGTCCGGCAGGTACGCGCTGCGCGGCGTCTTGCGAACCAGACGCATGAAGGCGTCGACCGCCTCGCCATGTCGCTTCAGGTCGTTGAGGTGCCAGCCCATGGTGTAGAGCACCTCGTCGAGCTTGGCGAAGAATCGGAATCGCCGCTCGATGCGCTTGAGGTTGTCGATCACCTCCAGCTTGGTGCCGCGCGCCTCTTCGAGCAGATTCTGCTGCTCGATGCGCAATCGGCGGGCCGTGGCCTTGTCGCCCTTGGCCTTGGCCTCCTCGATGCCGACCGTGTACGAGTCGTCGTAGGCCTCGAGTTCATAAGCCTCGGCGCGATCCCAGAGCACGTAGCTCAGCTCGAGCAGGGTGTCCGCCTCGGTGGGCGAGCCGCGCTCGATGTCGAGCAGCTCGCGCAGGATGTCCACCTCGTCGTCGATGTCTTCGAGGCTGGAGCGTTGTCGCAGGCGCTTGCCCTGGACCTCCTTGGGTCCCTTGCTGCCCTTGCTCTTCTTGGCGGACTTGTCGTCCTTCTTGTCGCGGGCGAACTGCTTCACCTCGCCGGACGCCTTGCCCTTGCCCTTCTTGCCCCGCTTCTTGGCGGCGGAGGTCGGGCCACAGATCAGAAGCAGGCCGGCGAACAGGGCCAGCCCCATGGCGATGCGTCCCGGGGCACGTGCCCGCAGACCGTCGCTGTGCACGTTTGCCTCAGAGGGGGCCATCGCTTGGGATTGCTGCCGTCGCACTGCCAGGGTTCCTCACTTGCGCTTGCGCTTTGCGCCCGCTTTGCTCTTGGGCGGAGCGTCCGCCTTTCCGGGCGGTCGCGCCATGCCTCCGACCGCGCCAGATGTGGACTTCCTTCTGCTGCTCGATGCGCAATCGGCGGGCCGTGGCCTTGTCGCCCTTGGCCTTGGCCTCCTCGATGCCGACCGTGTACGAGTCGTCGTAGGCCTCGAGTTCATAAGCCTCGGCGCGATCCCAGAGCACGTAGCTCAGCTCGAGCAGGGTGTCCGCCTCGGTGGGCGAGCCGCGCTCGATGTCGAGCAGCTCGCGCAGGATGTCCACCTCGTCGTCGATGTCTTCGAGGCTGGAGCGTTGTCGCAGGCGCTTGCCCTGGACCTCCTTGGGTCCCTTGCTGCCCTTGCTCTTCTTGGCGGACTTGTCGTCCTTCTTGTCGCGGGCGAACTGCTTCACCTCGCCGGACGCCTTGCCCTTGCCCTTCTTGCCCCGCTTCTTGGCGGCGGAGGTCGGGCCACAGATCAGAAGCAGGCCGGCGAACAGGGCCAGCCCCATGGCGATGCGTCCCGGGGCACGTGCCCGCAGACCGTCGCTGTGCACGTTTGCCTCAGAGGGGGCCATCGCTTGGGATTGCTGCCGTCGCACTGCCAGGGTTCCTCACTTGCGCTTGCGCTTTGCGCCCGCTTTGCTCTTGGGCGGAGCGTCCGCCTTTCCGGGCGGTCGCGCCATGCCTCCGACCGCGCCAGATGTGGACTTCCAGCCGCGCGGGAAGTGTTTCTTCTCGCAGCGGGACTTGATGTCGTAGGTGTAACCGCCGAGTTCATCGCGCCAGAACGAGCCGTCGAAGGGCCAGACCACGTGCTCCACGTCGCGCTTGCGGGGCTCGTTCACAGTCGCCGCGGTGCGCGCCATGGCCTCGCGGACCGCGTCGTTGATGCTGTTTCGGCGCGCCTTCAAGGTCTCGTACTTGATGCGCAATCCCTGCCGGATGATCTCGGTGAGCTCTTCGCGCACTCGGGCAAGACGCCCCCGAGCCATGGCGCCGGCTTCGGAGATCATCACGTTGCGCACCCGGCCCAGGTCGGCCAGCAAGGCCTTCGCTGCCGCGCTCGCCGTGGTGTTGCGCTCCAACTTCTCCAGTCGTTGCTGCTCGAGGCCGAGCTTGGCGACCAGCGCGAAGGTGCGCTGCAGGGTGCGATCATTGAGGGCGGCGTGAAAGATCCGCCGCAGCTGAACGCTCAGCCCCTCGGTGTCCGCGGCCAGGGCGGCCAGGTACCAATAGAACTCGGCGTCCGTGCGCGAACCGGATAGCTGCGTATCCAGCTCCTTGCGCAGCGGCTTGTAGTCGCGCAGGAAGCGCTGCACCACCACCAATGTCTCGTTGAATCGACAGGTGCGGAACAGGATCAACGCCTTGAGCACGTGCGCTTCGGGGTAGTAGCGATCTTCGAAATAGGGCGAATTCAGCGTGTGCAGCTGGCCCAGCACGCGGTCGAAACGGCGCAGATGGAAGTACGTCCACCCCAGCTCGAAGAGCGAGTCCAGCCACGCATCCGTGCCTTCTTTCACCTTGTCGTAGTAGCGGCCCGCGGTGGCGAACTTGCCGGTCGAGTAGAACAGTCGGCCGAGGGCCATCAGCGCCATCTGCTCGTTGCGCTCGTAATAATCCGGTCGGCCCACCTGGTCGGCGAATCGCAGCACGTCCTTGAACGCGTCGAGCGCTGGCTGAGCCTGGTTCAGGATCACGTAGGTCACGCCCATCAGGTAGCGGGCGCGCAGGTAGTGCACCCCGTCGGCGGGCAGGATCCGGGTCAGCCGCTCGAGCGCCTTCTTGTGTTCGCCGGCGCTGAAGTGATAGCGGCCCAGCAGGAAACGAATCTCGGCCAGGTCCTCGGCCCGGTGTACGGCCTCCGGTGCTTCACTGAGGCGCTCGATGGTGGCCAGGTCGCCGGGCAGGGCGCGCTGGATCGCCAGGTACAGGCGCATCTTCTCGGCGTACATCGGCTCGGTGCGCTTGGCGTTGACGGCATCGAGGGCACGCAGGGCCGATTGATAGAGTTCGAGCTTGAGGAGCACCTTGGCCAGCTCGAACTGCGCCGGCTTGCGATTGGCATCTTCCGGTGACAACTGCGGGATCAACAGCGCGAGCTTGCTGAAGGCCTCGTAATAACGCTCGTCCGCCACCATGGCGCGCGCCCTGGCCAGATCCGGGCTGGTCCCCGCGGCAACCCCCGCCTGGCCACTGGCGGCGGACGGGATGCTGAGCGCCGCAGCACAGACGAATGCGATGAGCACCATCGGCAGCGTATGTTGGCGTTTCATGGTGTCGATCATGCAGATCCCGTAGCGACAGGGCCGGAGTATAGGCGGCTTTGGCCATCGGTGGAAGTGGCTCCCCCGACCGCCCCAAATGGACCTGCGCCGGTTGCCAGCGGGCCGCGCGCGCTGGAGCATGCAATAGATCGGGACCTCGGCGCGTTGCGCATGCGATGCTGCCGGCGACGCCGCGGCGTCCGGGAGCCTGCCTTTTGCCAGTCCTCATCACCAGGGTCGCCACCTCGGCCGCCGCGCTCGCCGTCCTCATGGCTGTCGGTCCGTGGGCATCGGCCGCGCTCGGGCAGGGATGGAGCGCACGCCGGGACGCCGCGCCGGACGTGCCAAAGAAGAAGGTCAAGCGCAAGAAGAGCTTCAAAAAGCGCCCTGAGAAGTCCAAGGACAAGCGCGGCGCGCGTGGCACCACCAGTCGGAAGTCGAAGATCAAAGCGAAGCCTGGCCCTGCCACACCAGCGGGCAATGAGAGCGTGGCCGGTGAGGTCGACGCGCTGCTCGCGCGAGGCCGCTCCCTGCGCGGCCCCGAAGCGCTCAAAGCGCTGCGTCGCGCCGTTGCCCGGCGCGAGATGGCCCATGCGCATCGGCTGGCCGAGGCCGTCGTGCGTTCGCGTCGCATGAGCCCAAGCGATCTGTTGGAAGCGGCCCTCATCCTCGGTCGCGGACAGAAGATCCCGGTTCAACGCCGGCTGCTGGAGCGCGCCTATCGAGCTCGTCGCGTGCCCAGCTGGTTGCAGCCTCGCATCGTTGAGGCCTATTTCGACGCGCTTGTCGCTGCGCAGCAGATCGAGGCCGCGCGCAAGGCCCTGGATCGGGGCCTGCGGCGCACGCCAACGGGCCAACGGCGAGGTCTCTTCGAGCGCCTGGTGGCCTGGGCCAGGCTGCAAGGAGACACAGAAGCCGCCCTGAACGAGTTGATCGGCTGGCGTGACCCCGATGCCGCTGTGCTCGCCGCCCGGCTGGCCGATGAACACGATGGCGCCGGTGCTGGGGCAGCGATTCTCCGCGATGCCTGGCGCCGCTTCCCCGCCCATCGGCGTCTGCAGACGGAGTACATCAAGGCGCTGGCCCGGCTGGGTAAACGTCGCGAGCTCGCCCGCGCCGTCGAGCGCGTGGTCAAGCTGTCGCCCGCCGATCCGACGCCCTGGCTCCAGGTGGTCGACGCGCATATCGTCGCTCGGGACCACAACGCGGCCCGCCACCTGATCGACAAGCTCGCCAGCCGCTACCGGCGGGATGCGAATCTGATCGAGTCCCTGATCGACAGGCAGCAGCGCTTGCCGGGAGACAGGGCTCGACTCAGCCGCCTTTTTGACGCCCTTCTGGCCGCCGCGCCCAACGATCCGCAGCACGTCGAGGCCTATGGCGAGTGGCTGCTGACCGAACGCCCCGGCCGCGGCGGACTCGGCCGCGCCAAGAAGATTCTGAAGCGCCTGCTCAAGTTGCCCGGAGGCCGCTATGACGGCCTGCGTCGCATGTCGGCGATCCTGCAGACCCACGGCCATGGCGCCGCGGCAGAGAAGTTGCTCAAGCAGATGCTGCGCGAGTTTCCCGACCAGAAGGATACGGCGCGGCTGCTGGCCATCCACTACGCCCAGGTCGGGCGGCGCAGTGAGGCGGAGCGACGCTGGCATGCCCTGGCCCTGCTACCCGACGCACCATCGCCCGCTGAACGCATCCGCGCCGCCGAGGCCAGGCGCAACCTGATCTCCTTGTATCGTCGAGGTGATGGCACCGATCGCAAGCTGCAAACGCTGGTCGACAGGGCAGGCGGTGACACGCCGTCTCTGGGCAAGACCCTGCTCGCCCTGGAGGCGTTGTCGAGCGGTGGGAACCTGGCTGCGGGCAAGGTCAAGACGTGGCGTGATGGCAGCCATTTGGCGCTGAAGCGGTGGGCGGATGATCGCGACGTGCAGGCCTACCAGGCGGCCGCCTGGATCCGGCGTGGCGAGCGGGCGCGCGCCCTGGCGGTACTCGAGCGGATGCACAAGACCGTGCCGGACGCCGCGCGATACCTTTTGATCTCGCTGGCCGAGGCTGCCCTGGCCGCTGGTGACGCGGCACAGGTCGCTCGCGTGGAGAAGCGGTTGCTGGGCGGTGGCCCCACCTCCCCCTCCCTGCTGCTTCGTCTGGGCGAATTGCATCTGCGCTACGGCGACAACGGTGGCGCTTCACGGCTGTTTCGCCGCGCTGCCGCGGCCAATCCATCCGACACCCGCGCGACCTATCGGCTGGCCCAGCTGCTCAGACAGTCGGGCGCCGCTACCGAAGAGGCCCAGGTGTTGCGCGACATTGTCCTGCGGACCGTCGACGCGGACGAATTGGAGTCGGCCGGACAGCGCCTGCTGACGCTCGCCATGGCCGGTGGTCAGAGCGCGCAGCTGCTGCGGTGGTTGGACGGCATCGCCCCCCAGCATCCTCGGCGAGCCATTCTGGAACGCTTTCGGATGCAGGCTTATGACGCCTGGCTGCGCAGCAATGTGTTGGAGCGCAAGCTCGGCCGCCAGACCGGCCCCGAGCCGGGACCGACCATGCTGTCCGAGGCGCTGGCCAGCGACGACCTGGCGGTACGGGTGCGTGCCCTGCGTCAGATCGCGCGCCGCGGCCAGACCCTGGCGCCCGCGGTCGCCCGTCGTTTGATGAAGGATCAAAGCGCAGTGGTGCGCCGCGACACCGCCATCGCCCTGGCCGCATCCGGCGGCGTCCAGGGCGCGTCGCTGCTGGTCGAGATGGACGACAGCGACTCCGAGGAGGTCACCATCGCTCAGTTGATCGCCTTCGGCAGACTGCCCAAGGTCAACGGTGGCGAGCCCTTCCTGGTCGGGCATCTCAAGCGCCATCGGAACCATCGTTCCGACCTGGCCGCCCTGGCTCTCGGACGCGTCGGCGAACCCTCTGCCTTGGGCCCGATCGTCAGCAAGCTGAGCTCGCGGACTCCCTTGCGCAAGGCGGCCTACCTGATCGCCGCGGGCGAACTGGTCGGCCGCTTTCCCGATGCCGATGGCGCCGATCGGGCCCTGAGTCTGCTGAGTCAGCAGGCTTCGGGTGAAGGTCGCAGACGCACGGAGCAAGCGCGCTTGTCGGCGATGGCGGCGCTGTGGGGGCTGGCGGCGACGGCCAGCGCCGGCGGACGAACCGTGCTCCTGGACCGCGCGGTTGATCTGGATAACGGCATCCTGCGCGTCATGGCCATTCGACTCGCTGCGGCTCGCGAACCACCCCGCCTCAAGCCGGGGCTGTGGGATTTCGAGTTGGATTGGCAGCGCAAACGCCGCTTCGGCAAAGACCTGCTGCGTCGCCTGCTGCTGCCCTGGCTGGCGCAGGATGAGACCAGCCTGGCGCTGGCCCTGGGGCGGGTTGAAGTCCCCCTGTTGCAGCGCCTGCGGGCGGCACATGGCGACCGCTCCCATGATGGCGGACGTCAGGCCTGGTGCCGCACCCTGGCAAGCGCCTTGAGTGGGGCCCCGAGCATCGCGAATTGGTGCCGCTGAGTCCCGCCAGGTTTCCCCACGCGCGCGTGACCGCTATACTGCCGTCCGGTCGCCCCGAACCGGCATTGTCTGTCGTGCAAGGGGCGTTCGCGTATCGGACAAAGGGGGGCGCACTCCATGGCGAGCAGCGCGACAATCAAGTGGAAGACGTGGGCACCGGCCCTGGCAGCCATGCTGGCTACGGCGGCGCTGGCGTCTTCATGTGGCACAGAGGTCGTCAAATACGACGCCTTCTACCTGCGGATCACCAGCGAAGCCCCGGCGGATGGCAAGATCACCCGCCTGGACATCGCCCTGATCAGCGCCAAAGACGCCGAAGGGGAGCCCATCAAGCTCACCTCGGCCACGGCCGAGAACGCCGACCAGTTCAGCTTCCCGCTGCCTGGCAGCGTCGACCTGGTCAACAGCCCTTACACCGTGCGCTTCAAGCAGGCCATATCCCAGAAGCTGATGATTCGCATCCTCGGCCAGGATGACGACCTGAAGACCCTGACCGCGTGGAGCGGCGAAATCGACACCGGCTTCATCAACCAACGCGACGTCAAGTTGCTGGCCCCCAAGCCAGAGTGCGATGCCGACGGCGACGGCGTGCGCAACTGCAGCAACGAGGCGTGCAACTGCCCGGCCGGCGAGGCCAATGACTGCAACGACGACAAGGCCACCGGCAAGGACGCCAGCCCATTCGCCTTCGAAGATCCCTGCACCCAGTGCGGCAACAAGATCGACGAGGACTGCGACGGCAAGGACCTGGCCTGCGTCGACACCGACAAGGATGGCGTGCCCGATTGCCTGGAGACCCAGTGCGGGCCCGGCGCCGAGAAGGATCCTGACGTCTACCCCGGCGCGCCGGAAGTCTGCGACAACAAGGACAACGACTGCGACGGCAAGGTGGACGAAGCCGACAAAGGGCTGACCTACATCGGTATCGACGGCGTTGGGGGCACCAAGGCCAAGGGCGATGACTGCGGCAAGGGTGTGTGCGACGGCGGCAAGGTGATCTGCGATCCGAAGAACAACAAGCAGATGATCTGCGACAGCGCGTCCAAGAAGAAGCCCAAGGAGATCTGTGAGGGCAAGGACGACAAGGGCGACGACGACTGCAACGGCAAGATCAACGACGGCTGCGCCCTGGCCGACATCGACGGCGATGGCGTCAACAACGACAAGGAGAAGGTCTGCGCCTTCAAGTACGCGCACTTCTACGCTGACTACCATCCCGGCGCGCCCGAGGGCTGCTGCGTGGCCTACTCGGAGTACATCGTCAGCAAGAACCCCAAGTGGGAAGATCCCAAGAACATCCCCGCAGGCGCCAAGATCACCGACGCGCTGCTGGCACAGTGCGACTTCAACTGCGACGGCAAGGTGGACCCGTGCCACCCCAAGGACGCCGATGGCGACGGATTCAAGGCCGGCGCGGACTGCGATGACAACAATCCGCTGATCCACCCCAAGCCGGTCTTCGAGAAGTGTGGCGATGGCGTGCCGCAGAGCTGCACCGGCGCGGACACGCCCTGCGATCCGGCCAAGGACAAGGATGGCGACGGCTGGTACGGCGGCGCCGGCGACTGTGACGACGACAACAAGGACATCAACCCGGAGGCCAAGGAAGTCTGCGACGGCATCGACAACGACTGCGACGGCCTCTTCGACGAGGGCAATCCCGAAGCCGGTGGCAAGAGCGCCGCTGGCAGCGCTGCCCTGGACAAGGAGCTGACCTGCGGCGATCCGGATGGCGAGTGCGGCAAGCAGCGCGGTATCAGGGTGTGCAAGCACTGGCCCAAGGGGCAGGACCCGGGCAAGTACGACTGCCTGGACAAGAAGTTCGACAAAGCCGGCGGCACCTGCGTCGGTTGCGAAGGCGACAAGCGGCCGGTCGAGGACTCAGCCGGCAAGGGCGTCGACGTCTGCGACTACCTGGACAACGACTGCGACGGCAAGAGCGACGAGGACTGGAAGTACAAGGAAGAGGGCACGGGCAACCTGCTCGGTATCGGCAAGGCGTGCGACGGCATCGGCTCCTGCGGCAAGGGCAAGGTCGAGTGCACGCCCACCCAGAACAAGGCGACCTGCTCCACCGATCCCGATGGTAGCAAGAAGCAGAACAATCCAGAGGGCTGCGACAACAAGGACAACGACTGCGATGGCGTCACCGACGAGGACCTGACCGCAGTGACCGCCTCCAAGTGCAGCAAGGTCGGCGTCTGCGCCGGCAGCGCGGTGCAGAAGATCAAGACCGTCTGCGTCGCCGGCAAGTGGGTCTGCAACTACGCCAGCGTCACCGGCTTCCAGTACGACACCACCAAGACCTGCACCCCCGGGAGCGCCTTCTGCCACTGCCCGAACCTGGCCGACAAGGGCAAGGTCTGCTTCAAGATGGTCGAAAAGACGTGCGACGGGCTCGACAACGACTGCTCCGGTCAGACCGACGAGGAGTTCAAGTACGACGACCTCGGCGCGCTCAAGCCCATCGGCAACGGCTGCGGCACCGGCGATTGCACCGGCGGCAAGGTGATCTGCAACAAGGCCGGCAAGGCCGCCACCTGCAGCACGCTGCCCAAGATCACCGTCGAGGTCTGCGACAAAAAGGACAACGACTGCAACGGCAAGATCGACGACGGCCTGAACATCAAGTCCAAGGGCGTCACCTGCAAACTCAAGGGCCTGTGCAATACCAACAACGTGGTCGGCCAGTGCATCCAGGGTGGCTGGGTCTGCGACTACAAGGGCGTCGGCAGCGGCTACGAGGGCGTCATCGAGAAGACCTGCGACGACAAGGATAATGACTGCGACGGCAAGGTGGACGAAGACTTCAAGTTCACCGATTTCAACGGCAAGAAGCTGAACGTTGGCGTCACCTGCGGGACCGGTGAGTGCAAGGGAGGCAACGTCGTCTGCAAGGCCAAGGGCGCGCAGAAGAAGGGCGCCGAGATGACGTGCTCGACCCTCATCAAGTCCAAGACCGACATCTGCGACTACCTCGACAACGACTGCGACGGCAAGAGCGACGAAGACTACAGCTGGCTGGGGCTCAAGATCGGCCAGCCATGTGACGGCATCGGCGCCTGCGGCAACGGCAAGGTCGAGTGCGTCAAGGGCAAGACCGACACGGCCACCTGCTCGACCAATCCCAACGGCACCGCCAAGCAGAACGCTGGCGAGGTCTGCGATGACAGCGACAACGACTGCGACGGCAAGACCGACGAGGCCTGTGACGACGACAACGACGAGTACTGCGAGACGGGCCTGATGCCCAAGTCCAAGCCGAACCTCAAGACCAAGGTCTGCCCCAAGGGCGGCGGCGACTGCAACGACGATCCGGTCAAAGGCAAGGACTTCAACCCCGGCGTCAAGGAGCTGTGCAACGGCAAGGATGACAACTGTAGCGGCATCGCCGACGAGCCCTTCAAGTACAGCCAGAAGAACGCCGCCACCGGCAAGACCGCGACCCTGTCCATCGGCGCGTCATGCGGCCTCGGCGCCTGCAGCGGCGGCAAGGTCAAGTGCGACGGCATGACCAAGGCGACCTGCGACAGCCTCGGCAAGCTCTCCACGGAGGTCTGCGATGGCATCGACAACAACTGCGACGGCAGGGTCGACGAAGGCTGCGATGACGACGGCGACGGTTACTGCGACATCAAGATGGTCGTCAAGAATACCAAGGCCTGCGCCAAGACGAAGATCAAGGGCGGCAAGGGTGACGACTGCAACGACGACAAGTCCACCGGCGCCAAGGTCAATCCCGGCGCGACCGAGATCTGCGACGCCATCGACAACAACTGCAACGGCGCCAAGGACGAGGGCTGCGACGACGATGGCGACAACTTCTGCGACGCCAAGATGACGGTCACCAGCACCGAGGCTTGCGTTCTGACCAAACCCATCAACGGCAAGGGCGACGATTGCGACGACAAGCAGACCAAGATCAACCCCAACGCGGACGAGATCTGCGACGGCGTCGACAACCAGTGCAACGCCAAGGTCGACGAGGGCTGCGACGATGATGGCGACGGTTTCTGCGACGCCAAGATGGTGGTGACCAATACCAAGGCGTGCAGCAAGACCACCATCAAGTCCGGCAAGGGCGACGACTGCAACGACGTCAAGGGCCCGGGAGATAACGTGCATCCGGGCTCGGCCGAGCACTGCGACAACATCGACCAGAACTGCAACGGCGCCAAGGACGAGGGCTGCGATGACGACAACGACGGCTGGTGCGACAAGAACTATCTCGTCGTCGGCAAACCCGCCATCTGCGGCAAGGGCAAGGGCGACTGCAACGACAACCCGGCCAAGAATGGCGCCAAGGTGAACCCGGGGGCCACGGAGGTCTGCAACCTGGTCGACGACGATTGCGACGGCAAGACGGACGCCAAGGACAACATCGCCGTGCGACCGAAGTGCGAGAAGCAGAAGGGCGTCTGCGCCGGCACGCTCAAACCGATCGCCCTGTGCGTCAACGGCAAGTGGGATCAGTGCACGCAGGCGACCTACAAGCAGCTCAAGGGTGCCCAGTACAACGCCAACGCCATCGAACCCCTCTGCGATGGCAAAGACAACGACTGCAACGGCGTGGTCGATACCAGCTGCGATGCCGACAACGACGACTGGTGCGCCAAGGGTAAGACCGTCATCGGCAAGCCGCCCACCTGCAAGAAGGGCGCTGGCGACTGCGATGACAGCAAGAAGTCAGTTCACCCGGGCGCCAATGAAGTGTGCAACTTCCTCGACGATAACTGCGCCGGTGGCGCCGACGAGGGCTGTGACGACGACAAGGACGGCTACTGCGACAAGAACATGGCCGCCACCAATACCAAGAGTTGCCCCAAGACCACCATCAAGGGCGGCATGGGCGACGACTGCAACGACAAGCATCCCTCTTTCCACCCCAAAGCCAACGAGCTCTGCGATGGCGCCGACCGCAACTGCGATGGCATCAAGGACAACGGCTGCGACGATGACAAGGATGGCTACTGCGACAAGAAGAAACTGATCACCGCCAACGCCAAGTGCACCAAGTCGAAGAAGCCGCCCAAGGGGGCCATCTACGGCGACGACTGCAACGACGGAAAGAAGGCGATCAACCCCGGCGCCAAGGAAGTCTGTGACGGCAAGGTCGACGAGAACTGCAACGGCGATGTGGACGAGAAGAACGCCAACGGCTGCAAGAAGTACTACGTCGACGACGACAAGGATGGCTTCGGCGAGGCCGGTTCGCAGGCGTTCTGCATGTGCAAACCCAACAGCGGACTGGGGCTGACGGCCAAGAACGCGGTCGATTGCAACGACGGCAGCAAGGCCAAGGCGAGCCACACCTACACCGACCCCAAGCTCGGCGATCTGCAGCTGAACGCGAACTGCGGCGCCGGGGTCTGCGCCGGCGGCAAGGTGGTCTGCAAGAGCAACGCGGCCACCTGCAACACCGCGCACAAGTTGAAGGCGGAGACCTGCAACGGCGCCGACGACAACTGCGATGGCAAGGTCGACAATGGCCTGGTGGCCGCATTCGCCGACAAGCAGGACGGCGTCTGCTCGGGCGCCAAGAAGGTCTGCCAGGGCAAGTCGGGCTGGGTCGAGCCGGACTACACCAAGATCAGTGGCTACGTGTCCAAGGACAAGTGCGACAAGACCGATCGCAACTGCAACGGCAACGCCTGGGATTCGGGCGCACAAGGTTGTGGCAACTACTTCACCAAGAAGAACAAGGGCGTCAAATGTGGCGACCCGCCGACCACCTGCTACTGCGACGGACCGGGCGCTCCCGGTCTGCCCGAACTGGCCACCAAGACCGCCTGCAAGTAGGCACGCCGCCGGCCTCCTCCAACGCACCCCGAAAGGCACTCTTCGATCGCAGAGCACGCAGTCGATCGCGAACAGCGAGGTCGACAATGGGTGAACCCATCGGCTAGTGTGAACATGGGGAGAGGGAGGTCTCACCATGGCAAAAGGGCGGCGAGCCAGCCGCACTGAGCGCCGTCCAAGCGGCGCTTACGTTGTGGTGGATGCAAGGGGAAGAGAACACGTGCGCAAGACACCCGGGAGCCGCAAGGCACGCTCGGAACCAGTCGTCGCGCCGGCCGACATCTGTTCGGTCGTGTACTGCGACAACGATCTGATCGCTGCCAACAAGGCCGCCGGATACCCGGTCTCGCCCTCTGGGGCGTTCCATCGGCGCTCGGTGCTCATGGCCCTGGCCGAACTCGGCTTTGGCGAGCTCTTCCCGGTCAACCTCCTCGATCGCGAGGCCAGTGGCCTGGTGCTGTTTTCGCGCTCCAAGCCAGCCGCCAAGGCGCTGCGTTGGAACTGGCGCTCGAACCTGTGCAAACGTCAGTACATGGCGGTGGTGCAGGGCGACATCACCGGCGCACGCGGCCGCATCACCTACCCCATCGGCTCCAAGGGCAAAGGCCCCGGCAGCCGCCGCCGCAGGGTCATGTCGCTCGAAGAAGGGGGGCGGCCGGCGACCACGCGCTGGAAGTTGATCGCCCGTGGTCGCGGCATGTCACGGGTCCAGATCAAGTTGGACACCGGCCGCTGTCACCAGATTCGCATCCATCTGGCCGCCATCGGTCACCCCGTCGTCAACGACAAGGTCTACACCGAGCGACTCGGCGAGGTGCCCTTGTCAGCGCTGGTCGACATGCCCGAGCGCTATCGCGACGCCAAGAAGCTGCCCGCGTGGCAGATTGGGCTGCACTCGATGCACATCGAGTTGCCGCATCCGATCACCAACGCGCCCATGTCCTTCAACGCTCCGCCACCCAGGATCCTGTTCGACCTGATGCCCGGCGCCTGGGTTGTCGACGCCGCTTGAGCCCCGATCTGCGCATTTCGGCCGACCCGCACACCGCCACCTTGCCGGGCGCTTGTCCCATGTCGTCTTGGCGGTGCCATGCGGTTGCGCTATAAGGCGAGCCGGGACCCGTCCGAAGAGGTGAGCCATGGGTTTGATGTTCCGCGAGAGTCAGGAAGGAATGCCAACCGACGCCACCGCCGACCAATTGGCGATGGCCGACTCGGTGTGGACCACAAAGATAGAGGGCTTCGCCAACTGGGTGCGCAAGTACTCGTTGTTCCAGTACCCCTTCATCACCGCGTGCTGCGGCATGGAGTACATGTCCGTCAACGCCGCGCAGCATGATCTGGCCCGTTGGGGCGCCGAGGTGCCCCGCTTCACGCCGCGCCAGAGCGACATGTTGATGGTCGTCGGCACGGTGACCCACAAGAACGCCCCGATCCTGCGTCGCATCTATGACCAGATGGCGGAGCCTCGCTGGGTGGTGGCCTTTGGCGCCTGCGCCTCGACCGGTGGCTTCTACGACAACTACGCCACCGTGCCCGGCATCGACCACATCGTGCCGGTGGATGTCTACATCCCCGGTTGCCCGCCGCGCCCCGAGCAGGTGATGGACGCAGTGCAGCTGCTCCTGGACAAGATTCAGGCCGGCCGCGCCGGCACCCTGACACGCAGCGTCGCCCGATCGGAGTAGCCCAAAGGCTCTCTCGATCCGAGTCGTGCAAAACGACCGACCCCCGGCCATCGCGAGATGACCGGGGGTCGTTTCGATCCGGGCTGGACTACTTGCCCAACAGGGCCTTCAGCCACGCGTAGAAGCCGAAGTCCACGGTGTGCTTGCTGCCCTTGCTCTGGCCAGCGGCCGTGCTGCCGCCGACGAGCACGCGAGCGCCGTACTTGCCGCCCTTGGCATCCAGCACCGCGGTGCCGAAGCGCGCGGTGTAGCCGGTCGGCGCGCAGCCTTCGTTCGTCTGCTTGTTGCAGTTGTTGTCGAGCTTGTCGTCGCAGTTCTCCTTGGCCTGCGGCTTGACCTCACCGGTGCAAGCGGAGCCCAGCTTGCCGTCCTTGCAGAGCTTCTTGCCGGCCTTGCAGATGCCCACGTCCTTGGTCTTCGGGTCGCCGCTGTAGCAGGTCTCGAAGAGCGAGTTGTCAGCCGTGTTGACGCAACCCTTGCCGGCCACGCAGGTGTCCTTGGTGCAGAGGTTGTTGTCGTTGCACTTATCCGCCGCGCCGCCGATGCAGGTGTACTTGCCCGACTTCGGATCCTTGCCGCACTGGTCGCTCTTGGTGCAGACGTTGTTGTCGTCACATGCGCCAGGGATGTTCTGGGTCAGGCAGGCCCCGTTCTTGGTGTCGCACGAGTTCTTGGTGCAGGCCTCGCCATCGTCGCACTTCTTGGCCGGGCCGGCGGCGCACTTGCCGGAGGTGCACTTGTCGTTCTCGGTGCAGGCGTTGCCATCGGCGTCGCAGGGCGCGGTGTTGAAGACTGACTTGCAGCCCGCGACCGGGTCGCAGCTGTCATCCGTGCAGCCGTTGGAGTCATCGCAGGCCAGCTTGTCGCCTGGCTTGCAGACGCCGTCGGTGTCGCAGAAGTCGTCCTTGGTGCAGACGCTCTTGTCGGCGTTGCAGGGCGTGCCCTTGCTCTTCTTGACCACCTTGCACTTGCCGTCGGCCGGGTCGCATTTGGTCTCGGCGCAGAAGGTATCCTTGCTGGTATCGCAGGACTTGACCGTCTTCGGATCCACCTTGCAGGACCAGGGCTGAGCTGACTTGTCGCAGAACAGGGTGCCGTTGCAGAGGTTGCCGTCTTCCTTCTTCTCGCAGTCGACCTTGGTCACGCAGGCACACTGATTGTTGCCGGGTTCGCACTTGCCCTTCTGGCAGGTGTCGCCCACGGTGCAATCGTTGCCGTCATCGCAACTGGTATTGGTCAACGGCTCGTGCTTGCAAGCCGCCTTCGGGTCGCAAGAGTCCTTGGTGCAGACGTCCTTGTCGTCGCAGTTGACGCCGCCGCCGCCGACGCACTTGCCGCCGTCGCACTTGTCGTCCTTGGTGCACAGGTCGCCGTCGTCGCACTTGCCCGCCTGTGGCGTGCCGGTGCAACCCTTGGCGGCGTCGCATTCATCGGCGGTGCACACGCTGCCGTCGTCGCAGTTCAACGCCACGCCCTTGCAGCCGTCCACTTCGCTGACGCACTTATCCTTGACGAAGCAGATCTTGCCATCGTCGCAGGGCTCGCCGGTCTGGAACTTGTACTGGCACTTGCCGTCGAGGATCTTGCAGGTGCCCTTGACACAGGGATCGTCCGCCGCGCACGCCTTCTTCTCACCCGGCTGGCACTTGCCCTCTTTGCAGGCGTCCGCGACCGTGCAGCCGTTGTCGTCGGCGTTGCAGGGCGCGGTGTTGTTCTCGTGCGTGCAGCCCTTGTCCTTGTCGCACTTGTCGGTCGTGCAGGGGTTCTTGTCGTCGCACTCCAGGAGCTCGCCGGCCTTGCACTTGCCGTCCTCGCACTGGTCGTCTTTGGTGCACTCCGTGCCGTCGGCATCGCACAAGCCTGACTTGTTGGCGTACTTGCACTGCAGCGAATCCTTGCTGCACTCATCGTCGGTGCAAGGGTTGTCGTCATCGCAAGACGTCTCGTCGATGTCGCCATCGCAGTCGTTGTCGGTGCCGTCGCAGATCTCCTTGGACTTCTCCTCGGCACTGCAGGCCGACAGACCACCGCCGTCCGGCGCGCCCTGCTTGCCCGCCGCCAGGCAGGTTCGCGTGCCTGGGCACTTGGTCTCGCCGGAAGTCTTGTAGCAGGTCGTCGACAGTTCCTGTTCGATCGCCCACTGCGAGCACTTGCAGATGCCCTTGCCATCGGCCACGACGCACTGCTTGGTCGTCTTGCCGGTGACGTCTTCACCGTCCTTGCAGGTGTAGTCCAGCGGGCAGTCGGAGTCGGCCGTGCAACCGATACCGCAGAACGCGCCGAGCTCGCCGCCGCCGTACTTCATGCAGGCCGCTGCGCCGTATCCCGCCGCCTTGCAGTCGGCGTTTTCCTTGCAGGGGCTGCACAACTTGGCGCCGCCCTTGGGCACGCAGATGGTTGCCGTGCCGTCCGGCCCGATGCCGTTGACCGTCAGGCAGGTGAAGCCATCCTTCTCGCATCCTTCGATGCAGGTCGGCGCGCAGTATTTGCCCTCGGGGCTGTCCATGCAGAAGTTGGACGTGCAATCAGCCGCCTTGGAGCAGGTGCAATAGGGGCCGGAGGGGCAGTCATCTGGCGGCTCGATATCGGGCTCAGTCGAGTCTTCGTCCGTCGAACCGGTATCCTCTGGCACGTCCTCTTCGGCGTCCTCGATCTGGGGGCCCGAGTCCTCTTCGTCAGTGCTGCCGGCGTCCTCGACATCGTCGATGCCGCCAGTGTCCTCGTTGGAGCCTGAGTCTGCGACCGGCGTGGCCGGGTCGGAACCCTCACCCTCGTCGCCGCAACCGATCGTCGTGACCAGCAGGATGGCTGCGACGATAGCGATCAGTCGCCCGCCGCCCTGATGTAGCCTCGCACCTTCCAGCAGATTCCAGTTTGCCAGCATCTCCCTCTCCATCGGATAGAGGCATCGCGCACACCGAATGTCGCAGTCGATTGATTCGGTCGCGCGGGCCCACTCCCCATGTGGCGCCATGGACGCCGTAGCGCGGGCCGTAGAACGGACCCAATAGCCATCCAGGATGGCGCCGAGCCGTTGACAGCGCTCGTCGCTTGATCCCGGTCCCGGCGATTGTACCGGTCCCGGCGAACGAATCAAACCCGTGAGGGCATTTACTTACCGAGCACTGCCTGAAGCCAACGATAGAAGCCGAGGTCAGGGGCATACTTCGCGCCCGCTGCCGGTTTGGGGCTTCCGGCGGCCGAACTGCCACCTGCAAGCGCTCGAGCGGTGTACTTGCTGCCCTTGCCGTCGACCACGGCGGAGCCGAATCGAGCGACGAATCCGGTCGGCGCGCAGCCCTCGTCGGTGGTCTTGTTGCAGTTGTTATCCTTGCCGTCGCAAAGCTCTTCCTTGGCCGGCTTGACGTCGCCTACGCAGGCGCCCAACGTGCCATCGGACTTGCATGCAGCCTTGCCGGCCTTGCACTCGCCGACACCCTCGGTGCCCTTGGGCCCGGTGTAGCAGTTGTGCAGCGTCTTGACGTCGATAGCGAACTTGCAGCCGGCCTGGGGATCGCAGCTGTCGTTGGTGCAGATGTTGCCGTCATCGCAACTGACCGCCGCGCCGGACAGGCAGGTGTACTTGCCGCTCTTCTTGTCGGTGCCGCAGACATCTCCCTTGGTGCACTGGTTGTTGTCCGAGCACGACTTGACGAGGTTCTTGTTCAGGCACTTGCCGTCCAACTTGCCGCAGCTATCTGCGGTGCAATCCTCGCCGTCGTCGCAGGTCTTCTTCTTGCCGACTTTGCACAAGCCATCGGTGCAGAAATCATTGACCGTGCAGGCGTTGTCGTCGGCGTTGCAGGGGCCACCCTGCTTGACCGTCTTGCAGCCCGCCTTGGCGTCACAGCTGTCGGCCGTGCAGGGATTGCCGTCGTCGCACTTCAAGGGAGCGCCCGCCTTGCAGATGCCGTTCTTGCAGGCGTCCGAGGTCGTGCAGACCGAGTTGTCCGAGTTGCACGGCGTGTTGTCGGCCTTCTTGTCCAGCGCGCACTTGCCGGTTTTGGGGTCGCAGAGGTTCTTCTGGCAGAAGCCGTCCAGTGACACGTCGCACTTGACCACCGAGATGGGCTTGATCTTGCACTGGAAGGGCACCTTCACCTTGTCGCAGAACAGCGTGCCATTGCACAGGTTGCCGTCTTCCTGCTTGGCGCAGTCGTTGTCGCTGTTGCAGCCGCAGATGTTGGTGCCGGGGGCGCACTTGCCCTTGCTGCAGGAATCGCCATTGGTGCAGGCGTTGCCGTCGTCGCAGGGGCCGCTGTTCTTCGCCGTCGACGTGCAGCCGGTCTTCGGATCGCACTTGTCGATGGTGCAGACGTTGCCATCATCGCAGGACTTGGCCACGTCGATGGGCGTGCCCTTGCAGAGCGCGCTCTTGCACACGTCGCTGGCGGTGCACTCGTTGTTGTCGTTGCACAGGGCGCCATCGCCCTTGGCCTTGACGGTGCAGCCGGTCTTGCTGTCGCAGGCGTCGTTGGTGCACGGATTGCCGTCGTTGCACACCTTCGGGCTGCCCGCCAGGCAGGTGAACAGGCCGGTGCCCTCGTCCTTGCCGCACTTGTCGTCCACGGTGCAGGCGTTGTCGTCATTGCAGAGCTTGTTGACGCTCGGCTTGTTGACGCACTGACCGGTGGCCTTGTTGCAGGAGTCGGCCGTGCAGGGCTCGTTGTCGTTGCACAGCTTGGCCGGGCCGGGCACGCAGACCTTGCTCTTGCAGGTGTCGTTGACCGTGCAGGCGTTGTTGTCAGCGTCGCAGGCGTTGGTATTGGCGGCGTGCTTGCAACCTTCTTTCGGGTCGCAGCTGTCGCTCGTGCAGGAGTTCTTGTCGTTGCAATCGACGTTCGCGCCCTTGAGGCACTTGCCCTTGCCGTCGCAGGCGTCCTTGGCGGTGCATACATCCTTGTCCGCATCACAGGATGTGCCGCCCTGCTTGTAGTCCAGCTCGCATTTACCGGCCTTGGGATTGCAGGCCATGGTCTGACACTGGTTGCTCAACGAGGTGTCGCATTTGACCACCGTGTTGGGATCGACCACGCACTGGAAGGGCGGCTTGGACGTGTCGCAGATCAGGGTGCCATTGCACTTGTTGCCGTCTTCCTTCGCGCTGCAGTCCGCGTCGTTCTTGCAGTCGCACTTGTTGCTGCCCTTCTCGCACTTGCCGGCGGCGCAGGTGTCGCCTTCGGTGCAGGGGTTGCCGTCATCGCAAGGCGTCGCCGTGAGCGGGTCGTTCTTGCAACCTTCGGTCTTGGAGCAGCTGTCCTTGGTGCACACCTTGCCGTCGTCGCAGGTCTCCTTGACGTTGATGGCGGCGCCCGCGCACGAGCCGTCCTTGCACGTGTCATCTGCGGTGCACTTGTCGCCGTCGTCGCAGGGCGAGGTGTTGTTGACGTGGGCGCAGCCTACGCCCGACTTGCATGAATCGGTGGTGCACGGCTTGCTGTCGTCGCACTTGTTGACCGATTTGGCCTGGCAGAGATCGTTTGCGTCGCAGGTCTCGTCCAACGTGCACGGGTCTCCGTCATTGCATGGATTGCCCTTCTTCGAGGTGTACTTGCAGGTACCGTCTGCCAGGTTGCACTTGCCCACCGTGCAGAGATCGCCCGAATCGCATGACTTCGGCTTGCTGGCCTCGCAGGCGCCATCCTTGCAGGAGTCGGTCGGCGTGCAGGGGTTGTCGTCGGCGTTGCAGGGAGCGTTGTCCACGTTGCCGTATTCGCAACCCTTGGTGGGGTCGCAGGTGTCACTGGTGCATGGATTCTTGTCGTCGCAATCGAGCTTGTCGCCCTTGACGCAGTTGCCGTTCTTGCAGAGGTCCTTGACCGTGCAGATCGAGCTGTCCGCGTCGCAGTCGGCCTCGTTATTTGTGTAGCCACAACCCTTGGCGCCACCGCAGTTGTCATCCGTGCAGGGGTTGTCGTCATCGCAGGTGGATTCGTCGGTGTCGCCGTCGCAGTCGTTGTCTTTGGCGTCGCATTTCTCGGCTTCCGGATCCGGCGCCAGGCAATTGCTCAGACCGCCGCCTGTGGGCGCACCCGGCGCTCCCTCGGGCAGGCACTTCCGCTCGCCGGGGCACTTGGCGCCCCCTGCCGTGACCCAGCATGAGGTCGACAACTCGGCCTTGATGGCCTTGGGCGAGCAGGTGCAGGCGCTGCCATTCTTGGCCACGCAGGCCTTGCTCTCTTTGCCGTTGACGTCACTGACCGTCTTGCATTCGTGGCTGCTGGGGCACCCATCGGAGTCCGCGCAGGCGGTGCCGCAGAAGGAGCCGGCATCTTCCTGATCGATGCAGATCGCGTTGCCATTGCCCGGCCCGACACACTCGCCGTTGGTCAGACATGGATTGCACAGCTTGCCCCACTTGGGCACGCAGATGCTGATGCTGTCGCCGCTGCCTGCGGGCGCGCATTTGAAGCCCTCGTCGCAGGTCTCGATGCATTCCTGGGCGCACTTCAAGCCGGCGTCGGTGTCGATGCACCAAGCCGAATCGCAGTCCTTGTTTTCGGTGCAGTCACAGCCGGCGCCACCTGGGCAGGCCGGGCCGATGTCGTCCAGCGTCGGCACATCCTCTGGCTCCGGTCCGGTGTCCTCGGCGACGTCTTCGACCACGTCCTCGGTCACGTTTCCGAGATCGCCTCCTCCGGTGTCGGTGTCCTCGACAGCGGAGCCTACCGCGCCGTCATCGCCTTCGGTCGAACCGCACGCCGGCGTCAACCCCAGCACCAACACGATGGAAAGAAATGACATACCGACATGCCACGGCGTCATACCGCGGGCCAGGCAAGGCAGATTCATCTTGTCTTTCTCCGTTGTAACCGGGGAACTGTGGACCCCAATTGATACCGATCGCTGGCTTCGATTGCAAGCGCGCGCGCGTGTAGCTGACTGGTTATGAGCGATGGTCTGGTTTGACTTTTGTGGTCGGCGATGACATCGGCCCGATCCGGGGAGGCGGGCTTTGCAGACGCTCTACGAATTGCCAACTGGGCCAGCAACGCGTTCAGCCGTGGGGTTTGGCAATTTCGATGGTGTTCATCTCGGCCATCGAGCCCTGATCGACGAATTGCGTCGGCTGGCTGGCGATCTGCCCGGTGGGGTGACGTTGGTCACTTTCTGGCCGCACCCGCTGACCGTGCTGCGTCCCGCCGACGCGCCGCCCATGGTGGATACGCTGCATGGACGCCTGCATTGGCTCGAACGCTGTGGTGTCGACCGCGTGCTGGTGCTGCAATTCGACCGGCAGCTGGCGGCCCGTCCGGCGGAGTGGTTTGCCCGCGACGTGCTCTTCGGGGCGCTGGGCGGAGCTGTCGTGGTCGCTGGCGAGGATGCCCGATTCGGGCGCCGCGGCCAGGGAGATCTGAATCTGCTGCGCCATTGCGCCGGCGAATTTGACGCGAGGGTGCAGATATTCGAACAGATCGTGGGCGGTGCGGCCCCGATCTCCAGCTCGAGGATCCGCCGGCTCATCGCTGGCGGCGACGCCCGAGGCAGCACCCGGTTGCTCGGCCGCCCGTTCTGTCTGCGCGGCGAGATCGTTCGTGGCGACGCCATCGGTGGCAAGATCGGTTTTCCCACAGCCAACCTGGAGGCGCCGCAGCAGGTACGACCGGGCGCCGGCGTCTACGCCACCCGCCTCGAAGTCGGAGAGCAGCTGCTCGATGCGGTCACCAATGTGGGCACACGCCCCACCATGGCCGGCGACCAGTGGCGCGTGGAGACCCATGTGCCCGGCTGGACAGGCGATCTCTACGGCCAACAGGTGTCGCTGCACCTGGTCGCCCGCATTCGCGACGAGCGCCGGTTCGAGGGCGTCGACGCCCTGCGTGCGCAGATCGGTCGAGACTGCCAGACTGCGATGGAGTTGCTCGCCGCGGACGCTACCAGCTGTACATGAGCGCGCCGTAGGGCATGGGGATCAACGAGTCGAACTCGTAGTCCTCCCAGATCGACGTCAGCATCACGTCGAAGGAGATCGAGAAGCCGTGCTTCATCACGGCGCCCATCTCGAAGCCCACCCCGGCGTGGGCCGACAGGGTGTTCTCCTTGCGGGTGACCACCCCCTGGTTCGTACCCAGCTCCTCCTTCTGGCTCAGGAGGAAGGTCGACACGCCGCCAGTGGCACGCAGCGCGGTCGTAGTCGGCATCAGCTTGCGCGATGTCGTGTTGTTCCAAACCAGCAGGTAGTGCGCGATCTGGAGGCCGCCCAGGAGCGCCAGGTAGTCGCCCTGGTCGGCGACCAATGGCAGCAGGCTGGCCTGCACGAAGTTGTTGCCGAAGTAGTATCGGTAGGCGAACCCCGTGGCACCGGCGGCGCCGAAGCTGACTCCGAGCGCATGGCTGTTGTTCTGAATCTTCTGCCGGTGGCCTGGGATCACCTGGGTGCGCGCCAGGGCTGGCCCGGCCAACGCGATCACCAGCACCGCGACCCCGAGGGCGAGCAGCCATCTCACCGGCTTCTGTCGCTGCATGATCGTCCCTCCGCGGCGTGACGAGGTCGTCTACCAGCTGTACATCAGCGCCACCGAAGGCAGCGGCCAGACACGGTCCAGCTTCCACTTGGCGTTGCCATCCTTGAGCATGATGGCGGTCAGCATCAGGTCGACGGTGAACGAGAACCCAGGCCGCATGATGGCGCCGAACTCAAAGCCGATGCCCAGGCCGCCCGCGGCCAGGTGGTAGGTGCTCGTCTGCGGCTCTTCCTTGATCTGGCAGACCTTGCCCACCTTCGGATCCGGGATGCAGTTGGGATCGATCGGAGTCTCTTTTTCGCCGCTGATCGACTTGTTGAAGAGGTAGGAGCCACCGCCGACGACGCGCAGTCCGGAGGTCGAAGGCATCCAGCCGCCCGACTTGGCGTCGTGCCAGACCAACAGGTAGTGAGCGAAGGAGAGGCCGCCCCAGACCGTCGCGCTGTCGCCCTTTTCGGTGATCATCGTGAACAGGGTGCCCTGCAGCATCGTGTCGCCCAGGTAGTGTCGGTAGGAGAAGCCGCTGCCGGGCCCGATTCCGCCCGAAAAGCCGAGGGCATGACGGTTGTTCTGCCGCTTCAATGCGTGGCTGCCATCGGCGGTCGCGGGATCCACGGGCGCTGTGGCGGGCGGTGCTCCGGCGCCGGGTGGCGCTGCGGCGGCGGGTGGTGCAGGTGTGGCCGGTGGCGCTGGCGTGGCCGGCGGCGCGGGAGTGGCCGGTGGCGCGGGTGTGGCCGCTGGTGCAGGTGTGGCCGGTGGCGCCGGCTTTGCAGGTGGTGCCGGTGGTGCTGGCTGGGCGACGGGCGCCGGTTGGGCGACGGGCGCGGGTTGGGCGACGGGTGCCGGAGTGGCCGGTGGTGCAGGCTTGGCCGGCGGCGCGGGTTGCGCGGTCGGGGCCGGCTGCGGCTGCGCGGTGGGCGCCTTCTTGACCGCCGGCGGCGTGGCTGGAGCGGCCTTTTCCTCTGCCTTCTTCCTGTCGGCGGGCGCCTTCGCCGCCGAGTCCTTGTCCGCGGCCGGCGCCTTCGCCGGCGGGGGTGGATCGGCAGCCATGGCCCATGAAGGCAGCGATAGGAGCACGGCGATCGTGGCGCAGCGGATCCGCAGCATCTCAGTTCTCCCTTGTGACGACGGACGACTCCGACGACGAGGCGATGCTATCAACACCTTCGCCGCGCCTGCAAACCGGCCGCGTGCAAGGCCGACGCGGCCACTCTGGCCCGCCAGAGCGGCGACGAAGAGATCAACGCGGCGTCTTGCGCTTTCGTTCAATCGTATTGACCAGGGCGAAGTTGCAGAACTCGCCCACAATGTCGCCATCCACGTCCGGGTCCACATCCCGTATCGCCACGGTGTAGTGATCGCCATCCCGCTTCAACTCGAAGGTGGCGAAGTCCTCGAAGGTGCGCACCGCGTCGCGGATTGCCTGCTGCATGTACATCGACTTGTGCAATCGCACGGTTCCGATCGTCATCGCTGCCATCCCTGCCCGCAGACGGGCTCAAGCCTGCTTGCCGCCCTTGTCCTTCTTGAACTTCTCTTCCCACGGCACGGCGATGCCCAGCGGATCGTCCAGGAAATCCAGGTCGTCGTCCTCTTCCATGAAGTCCTGGGGCAGGGTCGCGCCGGCTGCGCCAGCGATCGCCTGGGTGACGATCTCTTCGATGATCTTGTTGTTCTGCTTGACGACCTTGCGCCGCAAGGCCTGGCTCAGCAGCTCGTTACCAAAGGCGCCGGACAGGGCCTGCAGGCCGACCTCGCCCAGCGGCATCTTGCCGCGCAGGTGGACCAGGAAGCGATGTCCCTTTCCGCCCTCCGGCGTTGTCCGATCCAGCAGCACCCAGGCCTTGTCGATGAGGGCGTAGGCGGCACCGTAGATCACATCGACGGGGTACAGGCCCGCGTCGAGCGCCAGGGTGGCGGTGTTGGTGTCGGGATCCAGGTTCTCGATATCGTGTCTGGACATGCGCTGACTGTTCCTCGTCTTGGTTGCCGGAGGCCCGCTGGCGGGCATGGTGATTCGGGTCATCCCCCCGTTGGCGCCGCATCGTCGCCCCGACGGGCGTTTCGATGCAAGCCGACGGAGTCCAATGCCACCGCGACCGACGGCGCGGGCCGGTGCATTCCCACCAACCGACGTCGTTCACGGCCGTCGCTGGCCTCGGTGGCCTGCTTCAACGTCTCGACCACGCGCTCGAAGGAGTGACCTTCGGCCACGGGCCTTCCCGTGGCATCCAGCGGCGTCAGGATGCGGAAGCCGTGGTTGCGCAGGTAGTTCACGTGCAAGCCCTTGCAGCGGTCGAATTCGGCGCAGCGATGGCAGCGCAGAGACTTGGCGTAGTACTCGCTGGTGATGAAGTGGTGCACATAGCGATCAAGGTCCAGATCGCCCCCGCGATCCAGCATCGCCGCGTCCAGCAGCGCGTGATCGTGGGCCATGACCTCCGCCCCGGCCACGCAACGGGGCACGTTCTTCAACCGCGCGCCACCGGCGGCAAGGCGAGCCAGCGTCTCTGGCGCGGGATCCGACTGCTGGGAGCCGCTCAGGTACTCGTGATCCGGCAGCGTGATGATCAACCGCGGCCCCCAGGCGCGCAGCGTCGCCGGTCGCGCCAGCAGCCATGTCGCCAGCGGCCGATCGATCAACACCTCCACCTCGGTCGGTGCGGGCACCCGGCCTTTGCCGACCAGGTACTTCGATGCGTCGGCCACGTCGTCGATCACCAGCCGACTGATTCGTTGGTGCTCAAACAGGGGCGTCGGATCGGCGCCGCTGGCCAGCTGAACGGTGACCTGCGCGCCATCGAAAGGCAGCTCGGTCAGCGCATTCTCAGCGTCCGCCGGATCGCGCGCCACCAACCACAGGCGTTCGGGACGCTGCTCGGCGAAGACCCGTCGTGCTTCGCTGCCCGGCCAGACGTGCCGCGTATCCAGCCGAACCACCGGGAAGTTGTGTTCCACAAGGTGCTGACGATACGGCAGCATCGTGCTGCGGCAGGCCCCGTCCAGGAAGCAGTAGTCGCAGCGTTCGCCGTAGCAGTCCGGCTTCAGCCCGCGCTTGAGGAAGCCCTCGAAGTTGTGGCGCCCGCCATCGAACTCGTACTGCAGCTTGTGCGGGTCCTGGATCAACCGCTCGAAGTCCTCGAGGTAGGGCACCGGCAGTCGATTCGTCCACAGGTAGATGTCGGGCTTGTCGGCCCAGGCAAATGCCCGGCGGAAATAGGGCACCGCATCGTTCAGGTCGAAGAAGAGGCTGTGCCGATGCTCATCGAATCCGCGGCCGAAGGGGATGATATGCAGCAGGTCGAACTCGCGGATCCCCATGTTGTAATAGAACTCGATGATCTCGGGCAGGCTTCGATAATTCTGCTTGTTGATCACCACGTCCACGTTGACCACGACGCGACCTGAAGCCATCAGGTTCTGCATCCCTTTGACGGCGGTGACGAAGGCGCCCGGGGTGCCGGTGAGCTTGTCCTGCAGCCGCGCCGTATGGCCGTGCATGGACACGGTCGCCTCGTCCAGGCCGGCTTTCGCGCATGCGCGTGCGAAGCCCTTGTATGCGAACATCATCCCGTTGGTGACGGTCTGGATCCACTCGTAGCCGACCTCGCGGCCATATCGAATCAACTCGACGAAGTCCGGGTGTACACTGGCCTCGCCGCCGCTGAGGATGAGGCGCTCTCGTCCCATCTTGCGACCCAGGGCGATGTAGGCTTTCAGGGATTCGGCGTCGATCTGGCTGCCGTCCTGGTTCATGGAGTCCAGGCAGAAGGTGCAGCGTTGGTTGCATACGCGCGTGACCCGGACCCAATGACGCTTGTGTTTGACCGCGGCCTCTTTGACCGCGTCCTTGTCCGGGTCGGCGGCGTCAGCGCCCACCGAGGAGGGCAACGCCTCCATGCGAGCTGCCCCGCCGGCGTCGCTTTGTTGGCTGTGTTCCAGCGCTCGCGCCTCGTCGCGGGTCAACACGCCCTCGCGCACCAGCCGTTCGATATCGATTTGCAATTCGCCCGCGGCCTGCATGGACAACCCTCACACCGGGCGCTGATCTCGCGCACTCGGGGTGGGCGAGACTAGCACAGTCATGGCGACCCCGGGGTGTCCGGGTCGCCCTTGGTCGGCGGGGGATCGTTGCGGCCAATGTAGCCGCCCCAGCCATGGCGGCCTACTTCTGCCGCCATCGGGCCATCACATGATGCGGTCAGCGTGCAGCCTGCACACGGAGTACCGTGCTGTCGTCTGAAATAATTGGGGATCGGCCCCGCGTCCACGCGTCGGGCGTCGAAGAGCAGCGGGCGACCGCGCTCGACAGCACAATCGGCGTGTTCAGCGAGCAGGCACTCCGCGACCGACCAGGTAGAAACGCGGCGGCGCGCCGTCCGGGCCAGGTCGATCGCCGCCCGCAGGTGTGGCGCCGCGATGGCCGGATGTGCGAGCAGGGGTTGGGCCGGTCGATCCGGTCCGTCGATGGCCACAAAGTCGAAGCCGCTGATGCCCAGCGCCAGCGCCCTGCGGACCAGCGAGGGCAGGCTGCGAAAGGTGCCGCGCAACAACGGCACAACGACTCGGGTCGCGGCGCCCGCCTCGCGGCTGGCCCGTAGCGCCCGCAGCGCTCGGGCGAACGAACCGGGTTCGGCGGCCAGGTGGTCGTGCGCGACAGCGTCCCCGGCCAGCAATTCGATGCCGATATGGCTGGCGCCGGCCGCGACCACGCGCTCGGCGGCGCCTGCGCCGGCCAACAGCCAACCATCGCTGCGAACCTCGACCGCCCGGAAGCCCGCCGATCGGGCAGCGTGCAACCAGTCCAGCGCTTCCGGCCGTGCGAGCACCTCGCCGCCGGTAAAGGTCAATGCGCTTGCGCCTGCGGCATGTGCCCGCTCGATGGTTTTTCGAATGGCGGCATCGTCAGCGGCCGGAGCCGCTGGACCTTCCAGCGCCAGGCACAGGCCCGGCGAAGGTCGCCTCGAAGGACTGCCTGTGAATACGAAGGCGCGCATGAATCCTCACCAGAAACAAGGGGGCTTCCGGAAGCCCCCTCGGCCCGAAAAACGTCGTTTTCGGGCCTCA
>CAYTLW010000077.1:0-4966 GCA_964438735.1 uncultured Enterobacteriaceae bacterium
GGCGCCGGCCATGGGCCTGCAACGCCTCAAGGTCGACCGGGCGGAGCCGCACGCCAGCCGCCGCCAGCCGGGACGCCAGCCCAGGAGTGCTCTGCCCGGCCGCGGCCAGCTTCTCGATGGCCGGACGATAGAGCGACAACTCCTGCCAGTAGCGCGCCTCGTTGGCGGCCAGCAGCCTCGCTCGCAGCTCGACGCGCCACCGCAGGGCCGGCACGTGACGTTCGCTGCCGTCGATCCACGGTCGATCGAACGCCCAGCCGCCTTGTGGGGCCGCGGCCATGGCGTCGGCCAGGTCGTGCCAGCCGAAGGCCTGGATGTGGGCCCGCAGCAGGTCGCGATGGGCCTGCCGCAAAGCGACGACGGGCGCCAGTTGGACCTGCGAGCAGTCGGCCAGGTTGTAGAGCGCCGTGGGCCCCCAGGGCAGCCGGGCGCCGCTGGTCGTCCGTGCTTCGGCGGCTGCGGCCAGGCGCCCTCCGGGGTCGCGCAGCAGCCGCCCGCGCACGTCGAGCAATCGGGTCAGGGCAGCGGCCAGCGGTGTGGCGATCGCGGCGCCCTGCACCGTCCACGTGGGCTGACCGGCAGCGGCATCCCAGGTCGACGGCCAGGGCCAGGGCCAGCCCGGCATGGCCGCGGTGGGCGCGAAGTTCAGCCCGGTCCCCAGGGTCGAGCATTCGCGCCGGGCATGCTGTTCGAAGAGGAAGGAGCTCAGGCATGCCTGCACCGCCGCCGAGGCCGCCGGGGCCAGGAAGAGCTTGTGCATGGGCAGGATCGGCAGGGTGGTCTTCTCATCGATCCTGGACAGGCGCAGAGGCGCCCAGACCTTACCCACCGCGCCGACGGCCAGCACCTCGTCACAACCCTGCCAGGCCGCGCGCAGGGCCTGCCGTGGGCTGCCATAGAGCCACCACAGGCGCCGATGGTCGGCGTTCGAAGGCCGCTCCGGCAGGGCCAGGCGCACCCGGCGCACGTCGTCGATGGCGGCCAGGGTGCTCGGGTAGTGGCGCGCCAGCCATGCGCGCTGCTCTGCCGCCGGCGCGGCCAGCAGGTCGGCGTCTTGCAGCACGTCGTAGAAGTCGATGCACAGGCGCCGGGCATCGGGTCTTGGTTGGTGCTGCACCGTCTCGTTGTTCAAGTAGGCGCGCAGCACAACTCGTTCGGCCAGCGGACAATCGTCGAGGAAGGTACGCGGCTGCACGAAATCCCGCTCATGGCCATGGGCGCCGCGCAGGATCATGCCCTGGTAGAAGAGCGGAATACGGGCCGACGGCAGGACCCGTGGCGCGCCGATGCGCGGTGCCTGCTGCGTCGCGCTCACCTCAGGGCCGTGGTCCAGGTAGGTGGAGATGGCCGCCGGTGGCGCCAGGACGGGACCATCGGGGGTGGCGACGACCAGCCGCGCCGGCGCCTCCAGGTCGGGTCGGGCCAGGTGCAGCACGCAGATGCGCACCGCGGCGGCACCCGGCCAGGGTCGATCGGGCACCGCCCGAAAGATGGTGAACGCGCCTTCCCGAACCACCAAGGGCACCAGGGTCGCGCGCCGGCTGCGCCCCTGGGCCAGGGTGTTGGGCGCCAGGGTCGCCGCCACCGCCGCCGTGGGCGCCAGCAGGTCGGCGTAGCGGAGCACAAAGAAGCCGGCCAGATCGGGGGTGCCGCCGGGCCGATCGCCGCGGCCCGTGTAGCGCGCCCGCAGCCAGTCGACCATGGCCGGTCCGACGCGCGCGCCCAGGTCGCGATCGCCGATGAAGGGTGGGTTGGCGACGATGGCGTCGAAACCGCCGCGCGGGCCGCCAAACACAGCCGGAAAGGCCAGCTCCGGATGCAGCGGTCGCGGCGCCCGGCCGGCCACCAGGGGATCCTGGCGAGCGATTTGCACCACTGCGCGTTGCAGGGCCCCGACACGACGAGCTGACCGTCCTCGCGTTGGCAAGAGCGCCTGCCAATTCGGCGTCTGATTCGGCTGGTCGGTCGGCTCGTTGTCCGGCTCGTCGGTCAGCTGGGACTCGGCGGCGAGCACGTCCTGCTGGGCCACCGCCCACACGCGCCGCCACAGATCATGGTCGGCGTCGTTGCCCGGCCGCACCTTGCCCAGCCCCACCAGCACCGCCAGGTCCAGCGGCCAGCGGGCCGGGGCCGCGGCATCGGCGGGGGCCAGAACGGTGGCTGCAGCGGTGGCATCCAGGTCCAGGCCCCGCACCAGCACCGGCGCTGCGCTGGCGGCACCCAGGCCGACCAGGGCGTCACCGCAGCGGATGTGCCCGGCCAGGTCGCCCACCTTGGCCAGCGCCTGGGGCCGGGCGCGGGCGGCCAGCAGCCACAACGCTGCCTCGCCCACCGCCGCGGCGAGGGGATCGACGTCCACGCCAAACAAGCAGTGGCCGACCACGTCCGGCAGCACGGCCGCCATGGCTGCCCGCAGCTCCGCTCGCTCGCCCGGCGCCAGGCCAGCCTCGGGATCGGACTGCTGCAGCCGCTCGTAGGTCGCCGGCGGCCGACGACGGCCGAAGACGTCCAGCCAGGCGAGCTCGCGGGCCAGCTCCAGGGCGGCGCCAAGCAGGAAGTGACCGCCGCCCATGGCCGGATCGAGGACGCGCAGCGAGGTGATTCGCTCCCGCGCCGCCGCCAGGTCGGTGCCGCACGCCTTCCAGATTGCCTCAAAGAGCACGCCCAGGGCCGGGCCGACCACCTCATCGACCAACGCCGGCGGCGTGTAGTGCACGCCCGCGTGGCGTCGCGCCGCACCGCCGGTCAGTTGCTGGTGCAGGTCGCCTGGGCGGCGCGCGTCTTCGATGATTTGTTCCAGCGCTGCCGGCGCGGTCTCCGGGTTCGGCGTCGCGCTGGATTCCAGTCCCTCGATGCCCAGCGCGGCCTCCAGGTCGGCGCACGCCGCCGTCCACGATGGCGACCCCGAGCCGTCCAGCCGCGTTGCGAGTTCCAGCCGCGTTGCGAGTTCCAGCCACGGGGCGACGCCGGCGCCAAGGTCGGCCAGCAGGTGGTCTCCGAACAGGCGCAGTTCCACGCCATGTGCGGACCGGTCGAGCGACAGGCCAGCCACCGACAGGCCCGCCCGCTCGACCTGGTGGGCGACGACCCTGCGGCAGGCGATCACGGTCGCGGCCATTTGCAGGTCGCGTCGGTCCCCTTCGACGACGCCTGGCCCGGCCTCGGCCAGCGCCTCGACCACGCCCTCGAGCGCCGCCAGCGGCGGAATCGGGCGCCGAAGGGCGCGCTCAGTCCCCATCGACCTTGCCGCGCAGCTTCTTGACCTCGCCCCGCTTTCGCTTGGCCGCCAGGCGTCGTCGCTTGGAGCCCATGGTGGGCCGCGTGGCCTTGCGCTTCTTGGGCACCACCAGGGCCTGGGCGACCAGCTCGGCCAGGCGTTGCCGGGCGTCGGCCAGGTTGCGCTGCTGGCTGCGGGTGCGGGTGCTGCCGATACGAATTCGACCGCTGCTGTCCAGGCGCCGGCCGGCCAGGGGTCGCAGGCGGGCGATCACATCGCGGGACAGGCCGCTCAGGGCCAGGTCCAGCACCAGCTCGACCCGGGTGGCCACCTTGTTGACGTTCTGGCCGCCGGGGCCCGAGGCGTGGCTGGCCGTCCAGGACAGGGCCTCGGCGGGGATGGTGACGCGCTCGTTGATGGGCAGGTCGTCGATCATGATCTCATCTTCAGCCTGCCAGCGGGCGGCGCTCAGCCGAAGTCGAAGCGCACGCCGGTGGTCTCCTCGCTGATCTCCCACAGTCGGGCGGCGTCCTCGACGTTGGTGGCCCGGGCCGAACCTTTGACCCGAACCGGCGGGCCGTTGAACTCGAACAGCCCCTTGGCGCCATAGTACTCGCCACCGGCGACATCCGGTGCCGTGGCCGCGCGCAGGGTCGGCAGACAGCCCTTTTCGGGCCGCATGGCCAGGAGCGGATTGAACACCGCGCCCGGCCCCCAGGTGCGCTGCAGGTCGGTGGAGGTGTAGCCGGGATGCGCGGCGACCGACATGGTGGAGGCGCCGGCGTTGGCCAGGCGGCGCTGCAGCTCGAAAGCGAAGAGCAGGTTGGCCAGCTTGCTCTGGCCGTAGGCCCCCCAGTTGCCGTAGCTGCGGCGCTCGTAGTGCAGGTCGTCGAAGTCCATCTTGCCGATGCGATGCATGCCGCTGGAGACGGTGACCACGCGCGAGCCAGAGACCCCGCGCAGGGCGGGCAACAGGCGACCGGTCAGCGCAAAGTGGCCGAAGTGGTTGGTGCCGATCTGCAGTTCCAGGCCCTGGCTGGTGGTGCCCCGGGGCGGGAACATGACGCCGGCGTTGTTGATCAGCAGGTCGAGTCGGGGCAGCTCCGCCAGCGCCTTGTCGGCGAATTCGGCTACGGTATCCAGGTCGGACAGGTCCAGTTGCATCAATTCGAGCTTCGCGTCGGCGTGTTCTTCCAGGATCTTCTCGACCGCCCCGCGCCCCTTGTCCAGGTTGCGACAAGCCAGCACCACCGTGGCGCCTCTGGCGGCCAGAGAACGCGCGGTCTGCCAGCCGATGCCCGTGTTGGCGCCGGTGACGATGGCGATACGACCGGTCTGGTCGGGGATGTCGTCATGGCCCCAGGGGCCGTTGCTGGTCTCGCTCATGGGTCTGTCGGGCCTCATAGCAGGAGTTGGAACACGTCGGGGGCCGGAGGCTAGCGAGGTTGGCCGAAGCCGGCAATTGTGTGGCGCTTCAGCGGGCGTCAACGAGCCTGCGGAGCAGCGTCGGCGTGTCGGTATAGATGGCATCCACGCCCAGCGCCAGCGCCCGATGTACATGGGCCGGCGCCTCGCCGCTGCTCCAGGTGCCGACCTTGCGGCCGGCGGCCCGAGCGAGGCGGACGTCGGCATGATCCAGGGTCAGGGCCGGCCAGAGCAGCCAGTCCACGCCCAGCTCGGCGGCCCGTTGCTCGCTGCCCGTGGCGGCCATGGGTGTGCAGCCGGCGCTGATCTCCATGCCCTCGTCGA